>NZ_OZ245012.1:3046250-3650000 GCF_965223715.1 Thalassobaculum sp.
TGATCTGGAGCCACCTACTGTCAGACATCGCGATCGCCGTCGCCTATCTGTCGATCCCGGCCGCGCTGGCGATCATCGCGCGGCGGCGGCCCGACCTGAATCCGAACGGCATCCTCTATTTCTTCGCCGCCTTCATCATCCTGTGCGCGGTCACCCACCTGTTCGGCCTAGTGACCCTCTGGTACCCGGTCTACAGCATGGAGGCGGTCGCCAAGGTGATGACGGCCGTGGTCTCGATGGCCACGGCGGTGCTCGTCTGGCAGATGCTGAGCACGATCCTCGCGGTCCCGACGCAGCAGGCCCTGCGCGAGGCGAACGACAAGCTGGCCCGGGCGAATGCCGAGCTGGAGGCTCGTGTGGAAGCCCGCACCCGCCAGCTCCGCATCGCCAATGAGCGCCTGGAGGTGGCCGCCTCCGACGCGCGGGAGGCCGAGCGGGTGAAGACCCAGTTCCTTGCCCGTGTCAGCCATGAGCTGCGCACGCCGCTGAACGCGGTGATCGGCTTCACCGAGCTGCTGACCCTGCAGATCGCCGGGCCGGTGAACGATACCCAGCAGGACTACCTGACCAGTGTGCGCACGGCGTCCGACCAGCTCCTGCAGCAGATCAACGACATCCTCGACCTGGAACGCCTGATCGAGCACGGGCCGAGCTTCACGCCGGAGCCGGTCGCGGTGGACTGCACCATCGCCGATATCTGCCAGATGCTGTCCACCACGGCCCAGAGCCAGGGAGTCAGCCTGCGGCCGCAGCTCCATCCGTCCATCAGCCTGTGCACCGACGAGCGGGCGCTGCGGATGGTGATCACCAACCTGATGTCGAACGCCATCAAGTACTCGCGCCGCGGCGGCACGGTAACCGTGGTCGCCCGGCCGGTGGCCGACGGTCTGTCAATCGCGGTCTGCGACCAGGGGGTCGGCATCCCCGAGGACAAGATCGCCGAGGTGTTCGAACCGTTCTTCCGCTGTCACGAGCACGACCTGCCGAGCGTCGGCGGCACCGGGCTCGGCCTCACCCTGGTGAAGCAGCTCGTCGATGCGCTGGGCGGCAACATCACCCTGCGCAGCAAGCTGGGACAGGGCACGACCGTGGAACTGACGCTGCCGGAAATGGCACCCTACGCCCAACCTGCGGCGTGAACTTCCGCCGCCGGGTGTGCTAAACAGCATTTTATGAAAATTCCATTCCTCTCCCGCCCGAAAACCCCGGTGGTGGAGCGGCGGCGCCAGGTCAGGCTGCGCACCCGCGGCGACAGCTATGTGCGGCTCGAGGGGCGCGACGTGCCGCTGATCAACTGGTCGGAGGAGGGATTCCTGGCCGGCCCCTATTCGGGCGGGCTGATCGCCGGACAGAAGGCCGTTGCCCGGATCGTGGTGCGCGACTACCACGACCGCACCGGGACGCTGGACCTGGAGCTGGCGGTCGTGATCAAACGGGTCGGCGGGCCCGGCATCGCCGCACGGTTCTTCTCCCCCGAACGCTACAAGCGCCAGGCCCTGCAGACCTACTATGCCGCCAAGCGCGCCGAGGTGAAGAAGACGTGACCGATGCCCGGATCTTTGTGGACGCCGACGCCTGTCCGGTGCGCGACGAGGTGCTGACCGTCTCCGACCGGCTCGGCTGCGAGGTCTTCCTGGTCAGCAACCGCGGCTTCCGGGTCACCGACCGGCCGAAGGTGCACAACATCGTCGTCAGCCAGGACCTGGACGCCGCCGACGACTGGATCGTCGACCGGGTCGCCGCCCAGGACGTGGTGGTCACCGGCGACATCCCGCTCGCCTCGCGCTGCCTGGAGGCCGGGGCGCGGGTGATCGACCACAAGGGCAAGCCCTTCACCACCGCCAATATCGGCATGGCGCTGAGCATGCGCGAGCTGATGAGCGACCTGCGGGCGATGGGCGAGTCCAAGGGCGGCGGGCCCGCCTTCACCAAGCAGGACCGCTCGCGGTTCCTGGAGGCACTGGACCGCGCCTTGCGGGGGTGAGCTAGTCCTCGTAGGTCAGGATATCGGCCGGCTGGCAGTCGAGTTCGGCGCAGATCCGCGCCAGGGTCTCGAACCGCACCCCCTTCACCTTGCCCGAGCGCAGCAGCGACAGGTTCTGCTCGGTCATGCCGATGCGCTCTGCCAGTTCCTTGCCGCGCATCTTCCGGCGGGCGAGCATGACATCCAGGGTGACAACGATCGGCACGGTGGGCGGGCGGCTTTCCGTTAGACGAACTGGCGGTTCTCGTCGGCGATCTCCGCCGCTTCCCGCAGCACGGTGGCGAGCGCCACCATAAGCAGACCTACGGCACACAGCACGATATCGTCGCTGGAGACCGAGATCTGGAGCTGACGGCTGCCCGGCGGCAGGGCCCGGGTCAGCCAGACCGACAGCAGCGCATGGGCGACCACCTTCGCCGGCACCACGGCCAGCAGGGAGATCGCGAAGCGCCGCAGCCGCACCGCATTCTCCGCATCGAACAGATCGCCGGCCGCGAACCGGCCGAACAGCCGCGCCAGGTTGACAAAGCCCCAGATCCCGATCGCCGCCGGCAGCATCGAGAGGGCGTAGCCGCCGATCCGGTCGAGGGTAGAGAAGCTGTCCGCTCCAAGTCCCGGCATGACCGACGGGGCAAAGACCTCGAACCGGGCCCAGACCCCGATCAGCGCCAGCGGCCCCAGGGCGGCCAGCCCGAGACTGACCCAGCGCATGGCACCGGCGAGCCGCCGCAGCCGCGCCCGGCGACGCTCGACAGATCCGATCTCGTTCATGACACCGCTCCGGACACCCTCGACAAGATCATCCTATTAGGATAAAAAATTAATGTCTAACGATGATTTTTTGGATCGACCATGCGGATCGCGAGCGTGCTGCTGCTGACCTCTTCCCTGCTCTGGGGATGCAGTTGGAGGGATGCGGGCATCGACCCGGTGCGATGGCTCGGAAACGTCGCCGAGGCGGCCTGCGAGGCCGCCCGGAACTGCTCGGCCGACCGGGACGGGGACCGACCGCGCTAGTAGAGCGGTTCCGGCTTGAGCATGACCCGGGGCATGCGGCCGCGGCCGAGCGTCATGGTGACGTCATGGGGCAGGTCGACGAATTCCTCGTCCTTGTCGCCGCCGTCCAGGAACATCACCGTCGCGAAGATCGCGGGCCGGTCCAGCACCGTCATCGGGTGGTGCCAGACATTGGCGTTGTAGCTGATGCCCTGGTCACCCTTGGCCAGGAACAGGGTCAGGCTCTCCGGGTCCGGGCGTCCGTCGGCGCCGGAATCCGCAACCAGCACCAGATAGCGCGCCACGTCGACCGGCAGGAACGACTGGCTGGAGAACTCGTGCCGCTCCATCGTCCGGGTCACCAGGGGCAGCGGGCTCGGCATGGTCATGCTGGTGCGGAAGCACAGCTCGGCCGCCGCGCCGCGCAGGTTCTGGCTGTAGGCGGAGTAGTCCACCCGGCCCGGGCCGGACGGACGGGTGAGGACATGGCCGTACGGGGCGAAGGCGTCGGCGGTCAGCGGAATGGGGGTGAGAACGGTCATCGGAAGCCTCGGCGGATGCGAACGCCGGGAGCCTATCCGGCGCCGGTGCCCTGGTCATCGGGATTCCGCTCCGGCGGGAGCTGAATGAGGCCCTGGGCCACCAGTTCCCGGCGCCCCCGCTCCCAGATCGGTTCCGCCTCCTCGGTCGTCATCCGGCCGAAGCAGTCCATGTAGATCTGCGACAGCTTCAGGAAGCCCGGCTTGTGCCGCTGCGCCCAGGCGTCCAGGGTCCAGACCTCATCCGACGGCTCCACGCTGGTGTCGATGCCGCAGAACATGGCGTCCACCATGCCCGACGCGGTCCGGGGACGGCACGGCAGCAGGCCGTAGTCGAAATCCTCGAAGAACAGGATTCGGGCGTCCTCGTCGGCGTTGCGGGTGGTGTAGACGATGCCCTCCACCGCGCTGTTCGGATCGTCGACCAGCATCGGGAAGCTGTCCTTCCAAACCCGCACCCGTCGGTAGCCGTCCAGGACCGCCGGCTCGAACAGGTCGTCGGCGACCGGCCGCGCCAGCACCAGTTCGAGCACGTCCCGGTCCATCAGGGTTCCGAAAAAGAAATACCGCGTCGACATCGCCCGTCCCGTTCCGTCGGCACCCGATCCGGGCACGCTGCCCCAGCTTTCGGCGCACCGATAGACGATCGTTCTGTAGACGGCAATGACAAGAGACGGCAGGTTGGGGGCATGAGCACGACCGAACAGGAACCTGCGCAGGCCGACCGCAAGAAGACGCGGCCCAATCCGCCGCTCTTCTGGGGACAGCGCCTGCCGAACTTCTCCGACCGAACCCGAGAGGGCGGCCGGTTCGAGTTCTATCGCGACATCACCCGCGGACCCGTGGTGATCCTCGCCAACCCGACCGCAGAGATGGTGCGGGAGGTGATCGAGATCGTCCAGGCGGTGATCCGGGAGACCAATGTCATCGTCCTGGGCGATGTGGAGATCCCGGCCGATGTCGCCGCGCCGAAGGCCGTCCTGCCGGACGCGGGCGGCGCGCTGCGGCGGGCGCTGTTCACCAACCGGGACGATCTGACCGCCGTGCTGGTCACCGACCAGGACCAGCGCGGCGTCGCCGCCTTCTTCGTCGACGATTATCTGAAGGTCCGCCTGGAGGTGGCGCTGGAGCCGCTCAAGCGCCCGGCGCCGGCGATGCGGCGGGCCACCGCACCGGTGCTGGTGCTGCCGAACATCATCGACACGGCCCTGCGCGACGACCTGCTGGACGCCTTCCATGTCCATAACGAGGAGGGCACGGTCAGCCTGACCATCGACGGCAAGGACGCCTCCCGCGTCGCCCCAAACTTCAAGCGGCGCCGCGACCTGACCCTCGACCGCAAGGAACCGCTCTACGCCGCGGTGACCAAGGCGATCAGCAAGCGGCTGATGCCGGAACTGTACAAGGCCTGGTGGGTCACCCATCTGCGCACCGAGGCGTTCTATGTCGCCAGCTACACCGCCGAGCGCGGCGACTTCTTCACCGCCCACCGGGACAATACCCTGCCCCAGACCGCCGCGCGCCGGATCGCCGTCAGCATCGAACTGAACGACGACTATTCCGGCGGCGGGCTGATCTTCCCGGAATACAGCGACGACCGCTGGCGCGCCCCGCCCGGGGGCGGGCTTGCCTTCTCCTGCTCGCTGATGCACGAGGCAGTGGCGGTGGAGAGCGGGACGCGCTACGTCCTGCTGATCTTCCTGGCCGCGCCGTGACCGATCGGCTCGGCCGATGGGATCGATAGCCGTCGAGACCTTGCCCCGAGCCCGATCCATGCCATTTCGCAGGAACGCTCGCAGGCCGGGCCGCAACCGAAGTCGCACTCGGGAACAAGAAGAATGAGCCCGCGCATCACCTCCCCCGTCGCCGGTGTCCCCGATCATCCCGCCGTGAGGCTGGGCCGGGTCGGCGTCCTGCTGGTCAATCTCGGCACGCCGGATTCCACCGACATCCCCGACGTCCGGCGCTATCTCGCCCAGTTCCTGTCGGACCGCCGGGTGATCGAGCTCAACCCGATCCTGTGGAAGGCGATCCTGCACGGCATCATCCTGCGCACCCGCCCGCCGAAGACGGCGGAGGCTTATCGCGCGATCTGGATGACCGAGAGCAACGAGTCGCCGCTGCGCCACTACACCCGCGAGGAGGCGGCGCGGCTGGCCCAGCGCATGGACCCGACCGGCGAAACGCTGGCGGTCGACTGGGCGATGCGCTACGGCAACCCGTCGGTGGGCGAGCGGATGCGCGCCCTCCAGGAGCAGGGCTGCGACCGGATCCTGATCGTGCCGCTCTATCCGCAGTATTCCGCCTCCACCACCGGCACGGTGATCGACGAGGTGGCGCGCGAGCTGCTGAAACTACGCTGGCAGCCGGCGATGCGGACCCAGCCCGCCTTCCATGACGACCCGGCCTATATCGAGGCCGTGGCCCGCGGCATCGAGCAGCATCTGGCGACCCTGGACTGGGAGCCGGAGGTGATCCTCGCCTCGTTCCACGGTCTTCCGAAACGCTACCTCCTGGCAGGCGACCCGTATCACTGCCACTGCGCCAAGACCGCGCGGCTGGTGCGCGAGCGCCTGGGCCTGAGCGAGAGCGCGTTCCGGTTGACCTTCCAGTCCCGGTTCGGCCGCGAGGAGTGGCTGCAGCCCTATACGGACGAGACCATCGCCGCCCTGGCCGAGAAGGAAGGGGTGAAGCGGCTTGCCGTGGTCATGCCCGGCTTCGTCGCCGACTGCGTGGAGACGCTGGAGGAGATCGCCCTGCAGGGGCGCGAGACCTTCGAGGAGGCGGGCGGCACCCATTTCTCCGCCATCCCCTGTCTCAACGACAGCGACGCCGCCATCGACATGCTGGAGGCGCTGGTGACCCGCGAGCTGGGAGGCTGGTGGGCTAAGGGCTAGAAGTAGGCAACCGCGACCGCGTCCGGGTCGTCGACGCCGATTAGTTCGATCCGCGTGCCATTGGACAGCCGGATGACCGCATAGTCCCCGAAATCGAGCCGCGTGCCGACCTCCACCCCGTTCTGGATCAGGAGCTGGTCCTCGCCCACGGTGAAGTCGGCGATGGTGTCGCGATCCGCATCCGCGGCACCGTAGACGAAGACGTCGGCGCCCGCCCCGCCGACCAGCAGGTCGTCCCCTTCCCCGCCGGACAGGCTGTCGCCGTCCTGTCCGCCATACAGGGTGTCGTCGCCGGTGCCGCCGCGCAGGATGTCATCGCCCTGGTTGCCATAGACGATGTCGTCGCCGGCGCCGCCGTCGAGGCTGTCCTGTCCCGTCAGATAGACCAGCTCGCCGTCGACGATCGCCGCGCCGGCCTCGCCGTTGCGGCCGCCATGGATCACGTCGTCATCGTCGCCGCCCCAGACCGCGTCGTCGTCCTGGCCGCCGAACAGGGTGTCCTCGCCGGCGCCGCCGCTGAGGCTGTCACGCCCGGCATTGCCGTAGACCACGTCGTCGCCGCCAAGCGCGTCGAGGATGTCGCGCCCGTCGAAGCCGTAGAGGATCTCGTCCTCGGATGACCCGTACAGCGTGTCAGCGCCGAGCGAGCCCGTCAGCTCGTCGGTGGTGACGGTCACGGTGATGGTTGGATCGGCCATGGGACCTCCGGCAGGATGGTGTCCCTGTCGCTAACGCGCGGCGCGGTCAGATCCGTCGGCGTGAGATCCGTCGGCGTCAGATCCGTCGGCCGTCCTGATCGTGATCTGCTCTAGCAGATGTCGGGGGCGACCACCCGGTTGCGGCCCGCCTTGCGCGCTTCGGCCAGACGGTCGGCGGCGCGGGCCAGCACGGCCTGCAGGTCGGGCGCCTGCCGGCCGCCACGCAGAATTCCGTCGATGCCGATGCTGACCGTGACCGGGATCGAGCTGCCGTCCTCGGCGAAGAACCGCATCGACTGGACGGCGAGGCGCAGGCGCTGGCCGACGGCGCGCACGGCGCCGAGGTCGATATCGGTATGCAGGATGGCGAAGGAACAGTCGTCGATCCGTCCGACCACGTCGTGGCCGCGGACCTCGTTCAGCAGAAGCTGCGCCACGCCGCGGATCATCATGTCGGCGCAGTTCCCGCCGTAGAGCGCGCGGGCGGCGTCGAGATGGTCGATCTCGATCAGGGTCAGGGCCGAAGCGGCATGCAGGTGCATGCCCAGCCGTCCGCGGGCACGCTCTTCGAAACCGATGCGTCCGATGAGGCCGGAGACCGGGTCCTCGATGCCATCCAGTATGCCAACGGGGCTTTCCGCCTCGTAGGCCGGCATCACCTGGCTGTTCATTTCAGTATCCATGGTCGGCGGATAAAGGTCGTAGGTCTGCTAACAGTATCGCGCCAACAGGTAAACAATCCGTTTACAACCGATGCAATAAATTTCTGCACCCGGGTCACAACGTATCGATCGGGACCTTCAGGACCGGCTTGCCGTCCTCGCCGGTCGGCATGTGGCCGCCGCGCATGTTCACCTGGATGGAGGGGATGATCAGCCGCGGCATGGACAGGGTGCGGTCCCGCTCGGTGCGCAGCTTCACGAAGCCGGCCTTGTCATGGCCCTGCGCCTCGCTGCCCACATGGATGTTGCGGGCCTTCTCCTCGCTCACCGTGGTCTCCCAGCGGATGTCGCGGCCGTTGGGACCGTAGTCGTGGCACATGAACAGCCGCATCTCGTCCGGCAGGGACAGGACCTTCTGGATCGAGTCGTACAGCACGCCCGCGTCGCCGCCCGGGAAATCGGCCCGGGCGGTGCCGCCATCGGGCATGAACAGGGTGTCGCCGACGAAGGCGGCGTCGCCCAGCACATGGGTCATGCAGGCGGGGGTATGGCCGGGCGTGTGGATCGCGAAGCCGGTCATCGATCCGACCGTATAGGTGTCGCCGTCCTCGAACAGGCGGTCGAACTGGCTGCCATCGCGCTGGAAGGCGGTGCCCTCGTTGAACACCTTGCCGAAGGTCTCCTGGACCTCGACGATCTTGGCGCCGATGCCGATCTTCCCGCCCAGCTTCTCCTGAAGATAGGGCGCCGCCGACAGGTGGTCGGCATGGACATGGGTCTCGATCAGCCACTCGACGGTCAGCTTCTGCTCGCGGATGAAGGCGATCAGTTCATCCGCATGGGAGTGGGACAACCGGCCGGCGGCGTAGTCGATGTCGAGCACGGAATCGTAGATCACGCAGGCCCGCGTTGAGGGATCGACCGCCACATGGCTGATGGTGTTGGTATCGGGGTCGAAGAAACTGGTGACCTCGGGGTGAACCGACATATCGACCGGATAGCTGGGCATCGCACTCCTCCCGACTGGCCTTGCAGATGGACCTTATCTGGCGCGTTGAGCCGCGCCTCATTCTACATGGGGGTCCGACCGGCGGGAATCGACCATTGGTGCGGCCGTACGACCTAGCGTCGCCAGTTGATCGCCACCACGCCGGCGATCGCGGCGACGACCCCGGCGATGACGGTGGGGGTCAGGGTCTCCCCCAGCACCAGCACACCCAGGAGGACACCCACGCCGGCCCGCAGGTAGCTCTGGCTCGCCACGCCGAGGGAACCGAGGGTGCGCACCAGCCGGAAATACAGCAGCAGGGCGATCCCCGTGCAGGCCACGCCGAGGACCAGCGACGCCGCGACCGCCTTACCCGACGGCGCCAGGTCCCAGGGTCGGTCGAGCAGCACGCTCGCCGGCACCAGCACGGCCGAGGCGCAGAGCATGGTTCCGGCCGCCGTCACCACCGGCGGCAGATCGGAGAAGCGGCGGCCGTGCAAGGCAGCACCGGCATAGAGGGCCGCGCTCACCAGGACGGCGAGCTGGGCGATCACCTGACCGCCCAGCCCGTTCAGGGCGTCTGTCCCGACGATCAGCACCACCCCGCCCAGGCCCAGGCAGGCGCCGAACAGGCGCAACCCGCCCGTCGCCTCGTGCCGCGTGACCAGAAGGGTGAACAGGAAGACGAAAAGCGGCGAGGTCGAGTTCAGCACCGCTCCCAGCGCGCTCTCGATCTGCCGCTGTCCCCAGGCCAGCAGGGTCCAGGCGCCGTAGCTGTTCAGGAACGCCTGCAGGAACAGCCGGGCCCAGACCTGCCGGCCGGCGGGCATCCGCTCGCCCTGGACCAGGGCGATGGCGAGTAGCAGGACCGCCGCCACGCTTACCCGCACAGCGATCAGCGTGACCGGCGGGATCTCGGCCACCGCGACCTTGAGCAGCGGATAGGATCCGCCCCAGAGCAGGGCCAGGCAGCCCAGCAGGGCGAAGTCGAGGACGGGAAGGGTCGGGCGGGTGGTCATGGCGGGTGTCTCGGCCGGTGGCGACGCTCAAGGCTAGGCGCTGGCCCGGCCGCAACGGTTCGGCGCCGACCGAACCATAGCGCTTCCCCGGGCCCGGCGCCCCGTCTACCGTCACCCCATGAGTGTCCTGCCGACGATCCCGCCCTGGCTGCGCGTCGCCATCGGCGCCCAGTGCGGGCTGCTGATCGGCATGGGGCTGGGCCGGTTCTCCTACACCCCCATGGTCCCCGCCCTGATCGCCTCGGGCAGTCTCAGCGAGGCGGAGGCCGGCTATGTCGGGGCCATCAACCTCGGCGGTTATCTGCTCGGCGGGCTCGCGGTGCCCTGGCTGCTGCGCCGGGCCGACCGGGTGGTCTGGCTTCGGGTCGCGATCTGCCTCTCGGTGCTCTGCCTGTTCGCCAGCATCGTGCCGGGCGGGTTCCTGTGGCTCGCCGTCTGGCGCGGGCTGGTCGGGATCGCCGTCGCGGTGATCATGATCCTCGGCATTTCCAGCGTCACGGCGACCGCGCCGGCAGGGCGGACCGGGCTTGCCAATGCGGTGGCCTATACCGGCGTCGGGCTCGGCATCCTGCTGGCCGCCGCCGGCCTGCCCTGGCTGCTGTCGATCGGGGAGGTCTGGGCCTGGGGCGGGGCGGCGGCGATCGGCCTCATCGCGCTCGCCATCGCCCTCTGGGCCTGGGCCGGACCGGCAGCGGAGCGGGCACGGGCCATTCCCCCTCCCCCCTCCACCCTCGGTGAGGCACGCGGCGACGGGCTGCGCCTGGTTCTGGCCCAGGGTCTGTTCGCGGTCGGGCTGGTCCCCCACTCGATCTACTGGGTCGACTATCTGGTCCGGTCGCTGGGCTGGAGCACCGGCGCGGCGGGCGGGCAGTGGGTGCTGTTCGGTGCGGCGGCCATCGCCGGGACGCTGGTCTGGGGTCGGATCGGCGACCGGATCGGCTTCCGGCCGGCCCTGATCGCGGTCTATCTGAGTCTGGCACTTGGGGCGGTGCTGCCCGTGCTGGTCACGGCCCCGCCGGCGATCGTGCTCTCCAGCCTGCTGGTCGGCGCCCAGCCCGGTCTGACCGCGATCATCGCCGGCCAGGCCCAGCGGCTGATGGGCCCCGGATCCATGCTCGGCCTGTGGCGCTGGATGGTGCTGTCGGTGGGGGCGGCACAGCTCGTCGGCGGCTATGCGCTGGTGGCGTTGTTCAACGCGACCGGATCGTATCTCGCCGTGTTCGGGGTCGGGGGTGCCGCCTTCGCTCTGGGGGCGCTGCTCGTGGCGAGCCTGAAAAGCGGCCCGTCGACACGCCCGCGCTGATGCGCGGGCTGCTCAGGATCAGGTCAGATAGGAACCAGACAACCTCATCCTGAGCAGGACCCCGGCGGACAGCCGGGGGACGCCTCGAAGGGTCAGGCCGCGAATGCGCTGCGGGCGCCGCCGCTCTTCTGGGTCTTGAAGATCGAGCCCGACTGCGGGGCGGGCGGCAGCGGGAGGCGGATCGGCAAAGCCTCCATGCGCGGCGTCATGGTGAGCTTGCCGGTGACGATCCGGTCCTGCAGGTCGGCATAGAAGGCCCGCTGGCCGAGGCTGTGGATGTAGGACCCGGCCCCCAGGATCGGCCAGGCATCGGCCGCGTGGCATTCATAGAACAGGATCAGCCGGTTGCGGTCGCTGGTGTTCGGCGCCGAGCCGTGCAGGGTGCGGGCATGGTGCACGGTCATCGAGCCGGCCTTGCCGGTCAGGGTCACCGCCTGGTCGAGGTGGAAGTCCGGATCGGACGGATCGACGGCACCACAGAACACGCCGTCGGCGTTGGTATGGGCCAGCACCGGACCCCTGTGACTGCCCGGGATGACCTTCAGCGGGCCGTTGCTCTCATTCACATCCTCCAGCATCAGGCCGAAGGCGAGCATGCTGTCGTTGGTATGCGGATAGAACGCCCAGTCCTGGTGCCACTCCACCGCCTGGCCGCCGCCGGGGGCCTTGGTGTTCAGCTTGCTGGTCTGGATCAGCGTGTCCGGGCCGAGCAGGTCGGTCAGCACCTCGGTGATCGCCGAGTTCTTCAACACGTCCCAGTACAGCGGGTCCTGCTTGTGCGGCAGCTTGATGCGGGTCAGGCGCGGATTGTCCGGCGAATGGCCGTCGTCCAGGTCGTAGACGTCATTGGTCTCCGTCACCGGCCGCGAGGCGTCGATCAGCCGGTAGGTGGTCTCCTGGAGCGCCTTGAGCTGCTCCGGCGTGACCGCGTTCTCGACCATCAGGTAGCCGTTCTCGTTATAGAAGTCGATCTGTTCGCGCGACAGCATGGCATGCCTCCCTGGCTGTTGATGTTATCGGTAACATGACGTTGGAAAACTCGTCAATGGTATCGATATCATTTATGATCGATTCCGAGCGTGGAGGGATGCGGATGGCGATCGAGAGCAGCGGCTGGGCGACCATGGGCGACGTGGCCGAGAAGGCTGGCGTCTCCAAGATCACCGTGTCCCGCGTCCTGCGCTCCCCCGACAAGGTGAAGCCGGAGACCCGCGAGCGGGTGCGCGCCGCGATCGCCGAGCTCGGCTATGTCCCGGACGAGGCGGCCGGAGGCCTGTCGTCGCGGCGCAGCCGGATCGTCGGCGCGGCGATCTCCACCCTGGCCGGCTCGACCTTCGCCTCCACCGTCGACGGCCTGGGAGCCCGTCTGCGGCAGAACGACCACCAGCTCCTGCTGGCCGGGACCGACTATTCCTCCGCCAAGGAGGCCGACGCCGTCGCCACCATGCTGGGCCGCCGCCCCGACGGGTTGGTGCTGACCAGCACGACGCACCGTGAGGAGACCCGACGGACCCTGGAGGCGGGCCGCGTCCCGGTGGTGGAGATCTGGGAGCTGCCGGCCGATCCGATCGGCTATGCGGTCGGCTTCTCCAACCGCGATGCCGGTGCGGCCATGGCCCAGCACCTTCTGGCGACCGGACGCCGGCGCATGGCCTTCATCGGCACCGCCGGCGAAGGCGACCGGCGCGGAAGGCTGCGCTACGAGGGATTCGCGGAGGTGCTGGAGCAGAGCGGTTCCGCCGAGGTGCGGGCCACGGCGGCCGCCGCCGGCACCCAGACGGCGCGGGGCGCGCGCGGCCTCGCCGCCGTATTGGACCGCTGGCCGGACACCGACGCGGTGTTCTGTTCCAGCGACAGCCTCGCGCTCGGGGCGCTGAGCGAGGCGCGGCGCCGGGGCCTGCGGGTTCCCGACGACCTCGCCGTCGCCGGCTTCGGCGATTTCGAGTTCGCCGGCGAGTTCGGCCTGGGCCTGACCACCGTGCGCGTTCCCGGTCTGCAGATCGGCGAGACGGCGGCCCAGCTCATCCTCGACGTCAATGCCGGCATCGAACCCGGGGACCGCACGATTGACCTGGGCTTTGAGGTGATCGCGCGGGTCACCACCTGATGCCGCCGGTTGACTCAGGTCAACGCACGCATCTTCAACTCCCGATATGCATCCTCATGTAGAGACATGAGGAGGATCGACCATGACCGACAAGATTCTTGTTCCCGTCGACCTGGAACACGCCGAGAAGCTCACCAAGGCCCTCAATGTGGCTGCGACGATCGCCAAGGCGGACGACGCCGAGGTCTGCTTTCTCGGTGTCACCGACTCTGAGCCCAGCACCGTGGCCGCGACGCCTGAGGCCTATGCGACCAAGCTGACGGCCTTTGCCGAGGATCAGGCGAAGACCCGCGGGATCGCGGCGAAGGCGAACGCCGTCGTCGTGCACGACACGCCCGCCGAGCTGGCCAAGGCCATTCTCGGCGGCGCCAAGGAAGCCGGCGCCGACCTGATCGTCATGGCGTCCCATGTGCCGGGCCTGCAGGAGCATGTGTTCGGAACCCATGCCGGCTACATCGCCAACCACGCACCGATCTCGGTCTACGTGGTGCGCTGACGACCGGAGCCCGACTTTCGGCGCATCGGACACAGTGTGATGCGCGGCTGGAGTGGGGACATCGACACCGGCTCGGAGTAGGGTGGCGAAAAACAGCCCTGGAAACGCCTCCGGATGCACTCCCCCCTCTTCCCGCTTCGGCGCCGCTGCGCTGAGACGGTCCGGTATGCCCCGCGATGAGCGAGTGGCATCCGGACGACCGCCGCGCCCTGCGCAACATCCTGATCCTGCTCGGATCGTTCTTCGTCATCGTGCAGATCAACCGGTCCGCCGGCGGCGTGCTGGCGAACTATCTGGGCAGCCATCGCGGCCTGTCGCCGACCGATATCGGCACGGTGATGGGGGCGATGTTCTTCGCCTCCGCCGTCGTCCAACTCCCGACCGGGCTGCTGTTCGACCGGATCGGGGCCAAGCGCACCCTGGTGGCGATGGGGCTGGTGGCGGTCTGCGGCATCGTGCTGTTCGCGGTAGCCGAGGAGACCTGGGCCCTGGTGACCGGCCGCTTCATGATCGGCCTCGGCCATGGCGGGGTGATCACCGCGGTCTACCTGATCGCCATGGGCTGGGCGCCGCCCGACCGGGTGGCCCAGGCGACCGCCAGTCTGGTCGGCATCGCCGGCGGCATCGGCGGGGTGATGGCCACGGCCCCGCTCGAGCTGCTGCTGTCGGAGGTCGGACTGACGACGACCTTCCTGGTGGTCGCGGCCCTGACCCTCGCCTTCACCATCGTCATCCAGTTCACCGTGCGCGACGGCCCCGCGTCGGGCGGGGTGAAGCGCGACCCGGAGACCTTCGCCCAGTCGCTGGCCGGCTTGCTGGAGGTCATCCGCATGCCGGAGCTGCGGCGGATATACGTCATGGGCTTCTGCTTCACCGCCCCCTTCATGACCATCGGCGGGCTCTGGGCCGGCCCGTACTTCACTGACGTCCAGGGCCTCAGCCACGAGCAGGCCTCGATCGCCCTGCTGATCATGGTGGTAGCCCTGCACGTGGGGACCTTCCTCTACGGCCCGCTGGAGCGCTTCGCCACGTCGCGCAAGCGCCTGATCCTCAGCGCCGTCGCCCTGGAGATCGCCTGCCTGGGCGTGCTGGCGGTCTGGCCCTCGGCACCGATCTATGTGGCCGGGCCGATCCTCTTCGTCTTCGGCTGCGTGGCCCCGTTCTTCGTGGTGCTGGCGAGCCATGCCCGCGGCTTCGTGCCGCCGCACCGGGCCGGCCGGGCGATCACCACGATCAACCTGGCCGGGCTGACCGGGGTGTTCGTGCTGCAGACCGCCACGGGCGGCGCCATCGACTGGGTGCAGGCGACCGGCGGCGCGGCGGAGACCGGCCACCGGATCGTGTTTGTCCTGGTGATCGCCGCCCTCGCCCTGTCGGCCCTCGCCTATGCCGGGCAGCCGGAGAAGCCGGCCGGCGACTGACGGGAGGACATAGAGGAGCGGGGCTGACGATCAGTTGCTCTTGCGCGCCTCGGCCACCAGTTCGGCCAGCTGCTCCTTGGAAACCGCCCCGGGCACCACATGGGTCCCGATGGTGAAGGCGGGCGTTCCCTGGATCGACAGGGCCTGGGCCAGCTCGAACGACTTGCGCACCTGGGCCTGCAGGGCCGGGTCGTGCAGGTCGGCCTTGAGCTTGTCGACGTCGAGACCGGTCTCCAGCGCCACCTGGAAGATCGCCTCAGACGTCAGCCGGCCGCGCAGGCTCAGCAGGGCGGTGTGGAAGGCCTCGTACTTGCCCTGCCGGTCGGCGGCGAGCGAGGCCAGGGCGGCGGTCTCTGACGCCGGGCCAAGGATCGGGAATTCCTTGAGCACCAGACGGATATTGCCGTCCTCCTCCAGCAGCTCCATCAGCGGCTTCATCATCGTCTTGCAGTAGCCGCACTGGTAATCGAAGAACTCGACGAGGGTGACGTCGCCGTCGGGATTGCCCAGCACCGGATCGGCCGGATCGCGCTCCAGGGCATCGCGGCGGTCGATCAGCGCCTGTTTGGCGGCGGCGTTCTTCTCCGCGTCCTCGCGGGCCTGCATGATCGCCAGGCTCTCCAGGATGATCTCGGGATGCTGGAGGATGTAGTCGCGCACCAGCGCCTCGATCTCCGCCTTGCGCTCCGGCGAGAGAGGGCCGTCCTGGGCATGGGCCGGCACCGCGACCAGGGCGGCGGACATCAGGACGGCGGCGAGGCTAGACCGAAACATCGGGAACTCCGGAGAATGACAGCGGCGCCATCCTGTCCCAGCCGCTCCGGAACGTCCACCGCCCCGGGCGCTCGCGACGCATCACGGTGACGTCATTTCTTGCGCTGGGCGGCCCGCTCGCGCTTGGCGAGCTCCTCGATGTCCAGCGCCCGCAGCATCGCCGGCGTGCCGGCCTGCAGCATGGTCTGGGCGCGCTTGGACTGGGTCTCCGCATTCTCCCACTTGCTCTGGCGCACCGCTTCCTCGGCGAGCGACAGCGCCGCCTGGCCGATATCGCCGAGGCGGCCCTGGGCCGTGGCAAGCTGGCGCCACAGGAACGGCCAGTCGCCCTCGGACCGCTTGGCGGTCTGCAGATGCTCCAGCGCCTTCTGGTCGGAAGCCGGGTCGTTGCGGGCGAGCAGCACCTGGGCCAGGGAGACCTCGATCAGGCCGGCCTGGGGAGCGAGCCGCTGGGCCTTCTCCATCGGCGCAACCGCGGCATCGATCTGACCGCTCTCGAACAGGAGCTGTCCCTCCAGCTCGTGCAAGTAGGGGTCGTTGGGATCCTCCGCGATCATTTCCCGGGTCAGCGCGATCGCCTTGGGATAGTCCGGCACCTCGCGATAGGCGATGGCTCGGGCCAGCTTCGCCGGCATGCTGGTGTCCGTCTCCGGATATTTGCGGAAGGTCTGGGACGGCGAGCGGATGAAGCCGTGCAGCTTGGCCACGACCCGGTTGAAACGGGCCACCTGATCCGGCGACGCCTCCTGGTCGGAGTATTTCGACCGGGCCACATGGGCTTCCACCGTGTTCAGACGGTCACGGGTGAAGGGGTGGGTCGACATGTAGGGCGACTGGCGCGAGGCCGACAGCAGTTCCTGGGCCGCCAGCTCCTCGAAGAACCGGGCAAGGCCGCGGGCGGACTGCTGGGTCGCGTCGAGATAGGTGAGCGCCGCCTGGTCGGCCGCGGATTCCTGGGCCCGGCTGTACTGCAGGAACGAGCCGACCGCCGCGGACTGGCCGCCGATGGCGATGGCGGCCCCCGCGTCGCCGCGCCCCGTCGCCACCGCCGTCGCGATGCCGACGATCGCCGACAGCAGGGCGGCGTTGGAGGCTGAAGCGATGGCGTCGGAGGTCCGCGCGAGATGGCCGCCGGCGATGTGGCCGGTTTCGTGGGCGACCACCCCGATCAGCTCCAGCGGCGACCGCATGGCCATGATCAGCCCGGTATTGAGGAACAGGTTCTGGCCGCCGGCCACGAAGGCATTCAGCTGGTCGTCATTGATCAGATAGATCGACACCGCCTCCGGGTTCACGCCGGCGGCTTGGAAAAGTGGCGTGGCCAGATCACGGATGGTAGCTTCGATTTCCGCGTCCCGGATGAGGCTGCGCTTCTGCGCATGCGCGCCCGAGGCCAGAGACAGAACCACGAGTGCGGCGGTCGCTGCCGCGAGTAACCACCGCCCCGGTCCAAAGATGATTCGCTTCACGCCAGCGCCCAATCCCGATGATGTCCGCCCGAACACACACTACCGATCAGATGGGGATCGGGAAAGGCGAACGCAAAACCGTCAGCACTCCCGGGGCCGCGTCGGGCTCGGCCTGATCCTCGCCGCCGGGCTTCTGGCCGGCTGCGGATCGGACACGGTGGACCTGACCGAAGGCTTCTACGGCACCGTCGTCGCCGAGGAGCCGCGGGCGGCGCTGCTGGCCCGCGACGCGCTGGTCGCCGGCGGATCGGCGGCCGACGCCGCGGTCACTATGTTCTTCGCCCTGTCGGCCACGCTGCCCAGCTCCGTCGGCGTGACTGCGAGCGGTTCCTGCGTGGTTCACGATCCGGAGAGCCAGACCGTCCAGCGGCTGGAGTTCCTGCCGCGCCCGGCCAGCGACTCGCCGAACGCGACGACCCTGCCCCTGGCGCCGCGCGCCATGTTCGCCCTGCACGCCCGCCATGGCACCAAGCCGCTGGGCGAGTTGATCATCCAGGCCGAGCGGATCGCCCGGTTCGGAACGCCCCTGAGCCGCGCCTTCGCCCAGGAGCTGAGCGAGGACGGTGCCGCACTGGCGGGCGACCCGAGCGCCGCCGCCCTGTACCGTCCGAACGGCCACCCGCTGCCCCAGGGCGCGGAAGTGTCCCAGGTCGCCCTGGCGGCCACCCTTGCCCGCCTGCGCTCCGAAGGGGTGGGCACGCTGTATTCCGGCGGGCTCGGCCGGACCTTCGTGGAGGGGGCCGCGGCAGCCGGCTACGCGGTCGACCCGGACCGGCTGCGCGACGCGCTGCCCACCTGGATCCGCGTCACCGAGATCGAGCACGACAACCATGTCTGGGGCGTCGCCGCCCCGACCCAGAACGACCTGCGCCTCGCCCAGGCCGCCCTCGGCATGATCCTGGAGAGCGGCGACTGGGCCAATGAGGACGCCGCCACCCGCGCCCATCTGCTGGCCGCCGCCCTCGGCGAGGCGACCCTGATGGCCGGCTCGAAAACCGCGATCACGCCGCAGACGCTGGAGCAGGCGGCGGATCGACTCTCGGCCGGCCGCACGCCTAACACGGCGCAGCAGCCGCAGCTCGCCGCGATGCTGGGCACCAGCGCCGGGCACCGCGCCGGCGCCACCTCGTTCTTCGCCGTGGACCGCAGGGGCCTCGGGGTCGGCTGCGCGGTCGGCCTCGGCGCCCCGTTCGGCACGGGCCGGATGATCCCGACCCTCGGCGTGTTCCTCGCCCCCGTGCGGGCCGAGGCAGTCAACGGGCCGGGTGCCTTCTCGCTGATCGTCGGCAACGAGAACACGGGCCAGTTCCATATGGCCGCCTCGGGCGCCGGCGGGCGCCGCGCCGTCTCCTCCATGCTGCAGACCGTGCTCGACCACTGGGTCGGCCGGATCAAGATCGACGACGTGCCCGCCCGGCCCCGCAGCCACTATGCCGGCGGCATCAACACCGTCTTCGTCGAGCCGGAGACGGAGGCCTCGACCGTCGGTGCCCTGCGCCAGCGCGGCTATCAGGTCGCCCCGGCCCAGACGATCGCCACCGGCAGCGCCTTCCGCTGCGTGGAAGGCCTGCCCCGGCGCGAGATCATCTGCGGCGTCGCCAAGGATCCCCGCAGCACCGGCCTGATGTTCTTCGAATTCGGAGGGTAGCAATGCCCCGCCCAGCCACCCGTGGAGACGTCGACCCCTTCATCGTGATGCAGGTCATGTCGGCCGCCGCCGAGCGCGAGGCGGCCGGCGGCGACGTGCTGCACCTGGAGGTCGGCCAGCCGTCCACCCCGGCGCCGAAAGGCGTGCTGGAGGCGGCCCGCCGGGCCCTGGACACCGACAAGATCGGCTACACCCTGGCGCTCGGCATGCCGGCCCTGCGGGAGCGGATCTCCGCCCATTACCGCGACTGGTACGGCGTCGACGTCCCGATCGAGCGGATCGCGGTGACCACCGGCTCGTCCAGCGGCTTCACCCTCGCCTTCCTGTCGGCCTTCGAGCACGGCGCCCGGGTCGCGCTGGCGTCTCCCGGCTATCCGGCCTACCGCAACATCCTGACGGCGCTGGGCGTGGAGGTGGTCGACCTGCAGACCGAACTGGCCGACCGGTTCCAGCCGACCGTGGCGCGGCTCGACAAGGCCGGCCCGCTGGACGGGGTGATCGTCGCCAGCCCGTCAAACCCGACAGGCACCATGCTGGGCGAGGACAGCATGAAGGCGATCACCGGCTGGTGCCGGGCCAACGACGTGCGGCTGATCTCCGACGAGATCTACCATGGCATCACTTTCGGCCAGCGTTCGGTCTCCGCCCTGGAGAGCGATCCGGACGCGCTGGTGATCAACAGCTTCTCGAAATACTTCTCGATGACGGGCTGGCGCATCGGCTGGATGATCGCGCCGCCGGACCTGATCGGGCCGGTGGAGCGGCTGGCCTCCAACTTCTTCATCTCCGCCCCGACCCTGTCCCAGTTCGCCGCCATCGCCGCTTTCGACTGCATCGACGAGGCGCAGGAGAATGTTGCGCGCTACGCCCGCAACCGGGAGATCCTGCTGAACGACCTGCCGGCGGCGGGGCTGGACGATCTGGCCCCGGCGGACGGGGCGTTCTACATCTACGCCAATGTCGCCAGGTACACGAATGACAGCGTCGATTTCTGCCGGCGCATCCTAGCCGAGACCGGGATCGCCTGCACGCCGGGCATCGACTTCGACCCGTCCCGCGGCCATGCCAGCATCCGGTTCTCCTTCGCCGGCTCGAGCGACGACATGGCGGAGGCCTGCAAGCGGCTGAAGGCCTGGCTCTAGGGGGTCGGCAGGGGTCCGTCGCTCCTCATCAAATGTGCCGCCGTCATCCCGGGAGGCCCCGGACCTGTTCCGGGGGCTGCCCGGGACCCTGGTCACGCGGCCCGGGTGGTAACACGGCCCGGATGGTCACGCGGACTGGGTCCCCGCCGATCTCCGGATCGGGTCCGGAGCTCGCCGGGATGACGGCGGACGGGTGAGCGGCTTGGTCCTGATTTGCATCAGGACGACGGTGATTTTCTTCAGTCACCCCAATCCCCCTCCCCGTCATCCTGATGCAAATCAGGATCAAGCCGCCGGCCGGTCCGCCCGGTCCTGGGCAGCCCCGGCTCAATTCCGGATTAAATTCGGGACGGGGTCTCCCGAGATTACGGCATGCGGCGGGCAAGGCCGGAAAGCGAAACAGGCGGCGCTGGGGAGCGCCGCCTGTTGTCTGTCTGCTGATCTGCAGCCTCAGGAGCCTCAGCGGCGCCACCAGCCCTTGCGGGGCTTCTCGACCGGCTTGTCCAGGGTCCGGACCTCGATCGGCGTCGAGCTCAGATTCTGCGGCACCGAGGCGGCCTCCTCAACCGGTTCGGCCGACGTCGTCAGGTCTTCGCCCAACTCGCCGCTGATCGCCCCCTCGGGCGCGGCCACCGTCTCCTCGACAGGGGTCGGCGCCTCCGGCGGGATGGCCTCGACCGCCACCGGCTCAGCCGCGGCCTCGGCCGCGACCGGCTTCTCCGCGACCGCTTCCTCAGCCTCGTCGTCCTTCTTGCGCCGACGGCGCGGACGCTTGGCGGCAGGCTTCTTCGCCGGTTTCTCTTCCTCGGCCTTCTCCTCCGGAGCAGCCGCCTCTTCGGCCGGCACCTCTGTCGGAGTCTCCTCGACAGCCGCCTGGTCGTTGGCCGCGACCGGTTCCTCGGCCGTCACAGCCTCGGACACGACCTCGTCGGCTTGAGCCGCCTCGGCGGCAACCGCCGGAACCGGCTCCTCGGCCTGATCCCGGTCAGCCTCGTTCGACGCATCGTCGCCGGACTCGTCGTCACCGGACTCGTCATCGCCGGAGTCGGAGCCCTCGGCGTTCTCGGTCTCCGAGCCCTCCTCGCCGTCGCGACGGCGGCGGGACCGGCGGCGGCCGCCGCGACGGCCCCGGCGGCGGCGCTTGCGGCCGTCCTCATCGTCGTCGCCGTCGCCCCGCTCCTCGCCATCGGCCGCGGTGTCCTCGCCATCGGCATCCGCCTCGGCGTCGTCACCGCTCTTGTCCTTGGCCTCCTGATCGTCCTCGGCCCGATCCTCCGGCCGGCGGCGTCCGCCCCGGCGACGGCGGCGGGAGCGGCCGCGCCCACGGCGGTCGTCCTGCTCCTCGCGGGCCTCGGCCTCCTCGATCTCGTCCTCATCGTCCTCGATGAGGTCGCTGTCGTCCTCGTCCGGCTCGGCGGCCCCGGCGGAGCTCGCCGCGATGGCGGTCTGGAAGGCCGCCCGTTCCTCGGCGGTCTTCGGTCGCAGGCGCTCCATCCGGTGATCCGGCGGCACAAGGCTGTCATCCTGCTCCAGGATCACCCGGGTGCCGTAGCGCAGCTCGATCTCGGCGAGACGGTCGCGCTTCTGGTTGAGGATATAGAGGGCGACTTGGGCCGGCACGTGGACGGCGATCTCGGCCGCGCGGTTGCGCAGCCCCTCCTCCTCGATGACCCGAAGGATGTGCAGCGCGGTGCTGTCGATCGAGCGGATATAGCCGGAGCCCTTACAATGCGGGCAGACCTGGGTGCTGGCTTCCACCAGGGACGGCCGCAGCCGCTGGCGGGACAGCTCCATCAGCCCGAAATGGCTGATGCGGCCGATCTGTATGCGCGCCCGGTCGGATTTCATCGCCTCCTTCATGCGGCGCTCGACCGCATGCTGGTTGCGCGACTCCTCCATATCGATGAAGTCGATCACCACCAGGCCGGCGAGGTCGCGCAGGCGGAGCTGGCGGGCCACCTCGTCGGCGGCCTCCAGGTTGGTCTTGAGCGCTGTCTCCTCAATGTTCCGCTCCGAGGTGGAGCGGCCGGAGTTCACGTCGATCGCGACCAGCGCCTCGGTCTGGTTCATCACGATGTAGCCGCCGGACTTCAGCTCCACCACCGGGCTGTGGATGGCGTCGAGCTGGCTTTCCACCTGGAAGCGGTGGAGCAGCGGCACATGGGTGTCCTTGTAGCGCTTGACCCGCTTGGCATGGCTCGGGATCAGCGTCTTCATGAAGTCCTTGGCGATGCGGTAGCCGTCATCGCCGTCGACCAGCACCTCGTCCAGATCGCGGGTGTACAGGTCGCGAATGGAACGCTTGATGAGGTTGGCTTCCTCGTAGATCAGGCAGGGTGCCGTGCTGTCGAGCGTGGTCTGACGGATCTCGTCCCACAGGCGCAGCAGGTATTCGTAGTCGCGCTTGATCTCGGCCTTGGTGCGCTGGGAGCCGGCGGTGCGGACGATGACCGCCATGCCTTCCGGCACGTCCAGGCCCTCGACGATCTGCTTCAGCCGCTTGCGGTCGCCCACATGGGTGATCTTGCGGCTGACGCCGCCGCCGCGGGCGGTGTTCGGCATCAGCACGCAGTAGCGGCCGGCGAGCGACAGGTAGGTGGTCAGCGCCGCACCCTTGTTGCCGCGCTCCTCCTTGACGACCTGCACCAGCATGATCTGGCGCCGGGCGACGACCTCCTGGATCTTGTAGCGGCGGTTGGAAGGCTTGCGCCTGCGGCGCACCTCTTCCATCGCGTCGCCGCCGACGGTCTCCGGCTTCGCACTCTTCTTGGTCTGGACGCTGAGTTCGGCGGCCCGGGCCGGGGCTTCGTCGCCGCCGTCCTCGTCGCCGGACTCCTCGTCCTCGCCCTCGGCGGTCTCCTCCTCGGCGGCGGACGTCTCGTCCTCGCCGGCGGCCTCCTCCTCGGTCTCGACCTCTTCGTCGTCCTCATCGGCCATCGCCTCGGCCTGCTCCTCACGGAGCAGCGCCTCGCGATCCTCGATCGGGATCCGGTAGTAGTCGGGATGGACTTCCGAGAAGGCCAGGAAACCGTGGCGGTTGCCGCCGTATTCGACGAAGGCGGCCTGCAGGGACGGCTCTACCCGGGTGACCCGGGCGAGGTAGATGTTCCCCTTAAGCTGCTTTTTGGCTGCGGTTTCGAAGTCGAAGTCGTCGAGCTTGTTCCCGTCGACCACCACGACCCGGGTCTCTTCCGGGTGGGTGGCATCGATGAGCATGCGCTTGGTCATGTGTTGGTAACTCCGTGTCGCGCCGCGACGACCGCAAGCATGGCTGCGGCCCCGCGCTGTCGGCGACGCGGTGAAGCGTCGGCCCAGGCGCGGAAAGTGGCGGCGCGGATTGTGGCGTCGGCGTACCCTCGGCACGCCGGATGCAGTCGATGGAACGAAGCGAAGCGGAATCGGACACGACGCCGGTCTTCCCCCGTGCCCCGTGGGCCGGAAGGACTCCGGTTGTCGCGGGCGACCGGGAGGTCGCCGTCGCCGAACTGTTCCAGTTTGCAGGTCTCACGTCGGTCGGTCCTGCGCGGAGCCGGGAACTACGATTCGCCCCGGCTCGAAATCGGTAAAAGTCTCGCGTATCCCCGTAACCCTTTGGCCGATAAAGGCGCGCACGTACCCGCACACGGTCT
This sequence comes from Thalassobaculum sp., assembly GCF_965223715.1. Classification (GTDB taxonomy): domain Bacteria; phylum Pseudomonadota; class Alphaproteobacteria; order Thalassobaculales; family Thalassobaculaceae; genus Thalassobaculum. The sequence continues at coordinate 3,070,023 of NZ_OZ245012.1, forward strand.
TCGAGGACGAATGCACCATACTGTTCCGGGCGCATACTAACAATCCAAAACTTCAGAAGGATTCACGGCAGGGTCATCGCAGGGCAACAGACCGGGAACAATTGAGGCCGAACTGCAATTGCACCTCATAGCCACATGATATCAATCGCAAATATTGCCTTCGCCTTCTGTACGGTCTAAAGTGCGGTATCTTGCAACCGGCTCGGGGACAGGGAATGACGCGACGCGCGGTCCGTTCAGCCATGCCGCTCGACTCATGGGTTTCCGGCATCCCGCCCCTGGTCCGGCGGGTGAGGGCAGCGCTTTGCCTGTGTCTGCTGGCGCTGGCCGCCCTGGTGACCGCGCTGCCGGCCGAGGCCGCCGGGGTTCCCGTCGTCTCCAACCTGCGCATCGGCAACCACCCGGACAAGGTCCGCATCGTCCTCGACGTGGACCAGCGGGTGGATTTCTCGATCTTCCTGCTGCCGGATCCCTACCGGGTCGTGCTCGACGTCCCGGAGGTGTCGTTCCGCCTGCCCGAAAGCGCCGGCTCCCGCGCCGTCGGCCCGATCTCCGGCTGGCGCTACGGCCAGTTCCGGCCCGGCACGTCCCGCGTGGTGATCGATGCCGGCAGCCCGGTCCAGGTGAAGTCCGCCTTCGTCCTGCCGCCCTCCGGCGACCAGCAGTATCGCCTGGTCATCGACCTGGCCGCGGCCAGCCGGGAGGTTTTCCTGGAGGAGTCCGACGCGTCGATTCAGCGCCATGTGGCACTCGGCGCGCCGCGCGTCTCGCCGCCGCCGGCCGCCCCGGCCCCGCTGCCGAAATCCGACGACCGCATGACCATCGTCATCGATGCCGGCCATGGCGGCGTCGATCCGGGCGCGATCGGCGAGAACGGGGTCTACGAGAAGAACATCGTGCTGGCCGCCGCCAAGGACCTCAAGGCCGCGCTGGAGGAGACCGGCCGCTACAAGGCGGTGCTGACCCGCGAGAATGACAGCTTCATCCGGCTGCGCGAGCGTATCGCCATCGCCCGGCGGGTCGATGCCGACCTGTTCGTCTCGCTGCACGCGGATTCCATCAAGGACGCCTCCCTGCGCGGCCTGTCGGTCTACACCCTGTCGGAGAACGCCTCGGATAAGGAGGCGGAAGCCCTGGCCGCCAGCGAGAACAAGGCCGACATCGTCGCCGGCATCGACCTCTCGCAGCAGGAGCAGGAGGTCACCAACATCCTGATCGACCTGGCCCAGCGCCGGACCATGAACTACTCCGCGCGCCTCGCCGGCTATGTGGTGAAGGAGATGGAGCGCGAGACCAAGCTGCTCGGCCGCCCGCACCGTTTCGCCGGCTTCGCCGTGCTAAAGGCGCCGGACGTGCCGTCGGTGCTGGTCGAGTTGGGCTTCCTGTCGAACCGGGAGGACAACCGCCGCCTCAACGACCCGGCCTTCCGCCGCAAGGTCGCCGCCGGCCTCACCCGGGCGATCGACCGCTACTTCCAGGGCGTGCAGTCGGCGTTCCGGTAGGGCGCGCGCTCAAACACCTCCGCCACCTCCCCTACTCACTCCCCGGATTTATTCCGGGGCGAGCCCGTCCGCTCGCTCAAATGCCGAGAACATCGCGCAGGCTGAACCGCTTGCCCCGGAATAAATCCGGGGAGTGTGGAGGGATGGCTGAGGAATGAAGCGAACCCTCCTCTGCCGATCGCACTCGCCTTCGACCTCCAGCGGATCTCCAACCCGTCCTCTCCCGTCTCCCCGGCCGTGCGCCGGGGTCCAGGAGACGAGCAGCCGGAACGCAGGACCAGCTTCGCAATCGGTCCATCACGTGGGCGGCTGGGCTCCGGCGCAAGGCCGGGGAGACGGGCGAGGAGGGCGGGGTGCGCCGCTACGCGATCATCGCTGCCACGTGGTCGGCGATCGCCAAGCTCGACGTCACGCCCGGGCTTTCGATGCCGAACAGGTTCACCAGCCCCGGCACCCCGTGCTCGGCCGGGCCCTGGACCATGAAGTCGACCGCCGGCGTGCCGGGCGCCTGGATCTTCGGGCGGATGCCGGCATAGCCCGGCTGCAGCGCCCCATCGGGCAGTCCCGGCCAGTACTTGCGGATCGCCTCGTAGAAACTGTCCGAGCGGCGCGGGTCGACGTCGTAGTTGATCGCATCGATCCACTCCACGTCGGGACCGAACCGGGCCTGGCCGCCCAGGTCCAGGGTCAGGTGGATGCCCAGTCCCGCCTGCTCCGGGGCGGGGTAGATCAGATGGGTGAACGGCGCCCGCACACCGGACAGGGAGTAATAGTTGCCCTTGCAGTAGAAATGCGGCGGCACCTTGTCGGCCGGGAAGCCCATCAGGCTGGCGGCCAGCGGCTGGGCGTGCAGGCCGGCGGAGTTCACCACCGTCTTCGCCTTCAGCAGCATCGGCTCGGCCCCGCCGACGGCGATCTCGATCCCGTCCTCGGCCACCTTGCCGCCGGCGACCGGGGCGTGGAAGGCGATCATGCCGCCGCGCTCCTCCGCATCGCCCTGCAGGGCCAGCATGTAGGAGTGGCTGTCGAGCACGCCGGTGGACGGTGACCACAGGGCCGTCACGCAGCGCAGCTCCGGCTCCATCGCCACGACTTCGTTATGCGACTTGAATACCAGGTCGGTCACGCCCGCCTGGACCGCCCGGTCCTGGATCTGCTGCAACGCCGGGATCTGGTCCTCCGAGGTCGCCACGATCAGCTTGCCCAGCGGCTTGTACGGCACCCCATGCTCGTCGAGATAGCGGTAGAGCTTGTGCTTGCCCTCCACGCAGAACTTCGCCTTCAAGGATCCCGGCGGGTAGTAGATGCCGGCGTGGATCACCTCGGAATGGCGGGAGCTGGTCTCGGTGCCGATGGCTTCCGCCGCCTCCAGGATCAGCACCTCGCGCCCGGCCAGCGCCAGGACACGGGCCACCGCAAGGCCGACCACGCCTGCGCCGATGACGATCGCATCGACCTGTTCCGCACTCATCTACCCGCTCCGTTCAGACCACCGAGTTCCGCCATCACGTCGACCAGCAACGGCACATGCTCCTCGCCGTGACCGGTCGCACAGGCCAGCGTGTACAGCTGCAGCGCCGCCGACCCGAACGGGGCGGGGAGCCCCGCCTCGGCGGCAATGTCGTTGTAGTAGCCCACATCCTTGCGGGCATTGGCCATGGCGAATTGCAGGCCCGAGGCGTCGCCGTCCACCGCATAGGCCATGATCTTCTGGAACATGCCGGAATTGACCGCCCCGGCCGACACCACCTCGCGCAGCTTCCCAAGATCGACCCCGGCCGCCCGCGCCGTCGTCGCCGCCTCGGCCACCAGGGCGGACATGGACATGCTCATGAAGTTGTTGATCAGCTTGAGCGAATGGGCGGCGCCCAGCGGGCCGATATGGAAGATGTTCCGGGCATAGCACGCCAGCACCGGGCGGGCCTTCTCCACCAGGGCGTCCGGGCCGCCGACCAGCACGTTGAGGGTGCCCTCCATCGCCTCCTTCGGCGTCATGGTCATCGGCGCGTCGATGAAGTCGATGCCCTTCTCCGCCAGCGCCGCCGCCACCCGCTTAGTTGAAGCCGGCTCGGCGGTGGAGCTGTCGAGGACCAGCGTTCCCGGCTTCGCGCCCTCGATGATGCCGTCGGCGCCGAGGCAGACCTGCTCCACCACCCGGCTGTTGGGCATGCACAGGATGACCACGTCCGATGCGGCGGCAAGCTCCTTCGGCGTCGCCGCCTCGGCCGCCCCCAGCGCCGTCAGCTCCTCCACCGGCTTACGGTTGCGATGGCCGAGCACGGTCAGCGGAAAGCCCTTGGCCAGGATGTTCCCGGCCATGCCGCGCCCCATCAGGCCCACACCGGCAAAGCCGACCTTCACAGGTTCGGTCATCGCGGTTCCTCCCTTTATGGTTCTTGCTTCCGGCATAGCCGATTGTCGCGTGGCCCCCAACCCCTGCAATGCACAGATCGCGGATTGACCGCACCGTGCCGGCCACGCTGCAATCGCGGCAAAACCGACAAGCGACGATCTGGGAGGATGCGATGGGTGACCCGGTTCCGGCGATCGCCGAACACGAGGCGACGGGGGCGGTCGCGGCGGTCTTCGACGACATCAGGGCGACCCTGGGCGTGCCGGTCGTCAACCTGATCTGGCGGCATCTGGCGACCATCGACGGCGGGCTGGAGTGGGCCTGGGGTGCGGCCAAGCCGATCTATGCGAGCGGCCAGGCGGCCCGGTCTGCCGAGGCGCTGTTCGGCCGGCTGCCCGTGGCGATGCCGCAGCCGCTGGCGCCGGGCGCGCTGCAGGCGGTCGGGGTGACCGAGGAGGATCTGGCGACCGTGCGGGCGATCGCCGCCGGCTACAACCGGGGCAACGGGCTGAACCTGCTGGCCCTGGGCGCGCTGGTGGTGCCGCCGGCGGGGCCGTTACCCACCGGCGCCTCAGCGACGGAGAAGGCCTCAGCGCCAATCCCGAAGGTGCTGTCCCAGGGCGATGTGGAGCCGCATGTCTGGGATCTGGTGCTGGCGCTCAACCGGTTCGGGTCGCGACCGGAGGAGCCGATCCTGGCGACCATGTACCGGCACCTGGCCTATTGGCCCGGGCTGCTGGCTCTGATGCATGCGGGATTCGCACCCCTGGAGGCCGATGGGCGCCTGCGGGCCGCCACGGCCACCACCCGGAGCATGGCACTGGCGGAGAGCGCCCGGCTCGCCCATCTGCGCGCCGACGCGGGACCAGCCCCGGCCGAGGCGGTGGCCGCGGTGCAGGAATTCACCCGCCACGTCATCGCGCGGATGGTGCCGATCTGCCTGGCGTTCTCGCGCTGGGTGGGGTGAACTCTACCTGCATACCTGCACCATTCTCTAACACTCCCCGGATATATTCCGGGGCAAGGGTGGGGCAAGGCGTAACGTCCTTGAACTGTTCCTGGCGTCGAAGCGCGCCTAGGCCTCACCCCGGAATAAATCCGGGGAGTGCTCTTTTTTAAGAAAGAGATTTCTCTTTAACAAATGCGTCTCCCCGGCCTCGCGCCGGGACCTAGATGCGGCGCTTGTTAGGTCCCGGCCGGCCCCAGGATCAGGTCCGGGCGCCACCGGGATGACGGTGAAAAAATAAGGATAGGAAGAGCGCGCCTACCCCCGCCCGGTGGACCCGAATCCGCCGGCGCCGCGGGCGGTTTCGTCCAGGGTCTCGGCCTCTTCCCAGGCCACCCGACTCACCGGCGCCACCACGAGCTGGGCGATGCGGTCACCGCGCTCGAAGGTCACCGGCTCCTGGCCCAGGTTGACCAGGATGACCTTGATCTCGCCGCGATAGTCGCTGTCCACCGTCCCCGGCGCATTGACGCAGGCGATGCCCGAGCGGAACGCCAGGCCGGAGCGCGCCCGCACCTGCGCCTCGTAGCCCTGGGGCAGGGCGATCGACAGACCGGTGGGAACCGCGGTGCGCTCCATCGGCGCCAGGGTCACCGGCGCATCGATGGCGGCGCGCAGGTCCATGCCGGCCGAGCCTTCGGTCTCATAGGCGGGCAGCGGCAGGTCGGCGCCATGGGCCAGCCGGGCGATGCGGACGGGGATGCTCATGCGGAAGGTCCAGTCTGGAAATGCTCTGCGATGCGGGCGGCGAGGCGCTTGCCGACCTCGGTCTTGGTCATGGCCGGCCAGTCCTCGGACCCGTCGGCGGTGACCAGGTGGATGGTGTTGCTGTCGCCGCCGAAGGTGCCGGTGGCGGGAGAGACATCGTTGGCCAGAATCCAGTCGCAGCCCTTGCGCGCCCGCTTCGCCGTCGCGTACTCGACCACCTTCTCGGTCTCCGCCGCGAAGCCGACCACCAGGGCCGGACGACCGTCGGTCTTCTGCGACAGGGTCTTCAGGATGTCCGGGTTCTCGGCGAGCTGAAGGGTCGGGATGCCGCCCGCCTCCTTCTTCATCTTCTGGCCGGCTTCGCTCGCCACCCGCCAGTCGGCGACGGCGGCGGCGCAGACCACGATATCGGCCGGCAGGGCCGCCTCGCAGGCAGCCAGCATGTCGCGCGCGCTTTCGATCGGCACGGTCTTCACCCCGGCCGGGTCGGGCTCGCGGGTCGGACCGCTGACCAGGGTGACCTCGGCGCCGAGTGCCGCCAAAGCGCGGGCGATGGCGTGTCCCTGCTTGCCCGACGAGCGGTTCGCGATATAGCGCACCGGGTCGATCGGCTCATGGGTCGGCCCGCTGGTGACGATCGCCTTCTTGCCAGCGAGCGGGCCGCTGCGCTCGGCGAAATAGGCCTCCGCCGCCGCGACGATCTCCAGCGGCTCGGCCATGCGGCCGTAGCCGTACTCGCCGCAGGCCATCGACCCTTCGTTCGGGCCGACAACGCGGACGCCGCGGGAGGTCAGGGTCGCCAGGTTGGCCTTGGTCGCCGGGTGCTCCCACATGCGCACGTTCATCGCAGGCGCAATCAGCACGTCGGTATCGGTCGCCAGCAGCAGGGTGGAGGCGAGGTCGCCGCACAGCCCGTTGGCCATCTTCGCCATCAGGTCGGCCGTGGCCGGCGCCACGACGATCAGATCGGCCGAGCGGGAGAGCTGGATATGCCCCATCTCCGCCTCGTCGGTCAGGTCGAACAGCTCGGTATAGACCTTGTCCTCGGTCAGGGCCGAGAGCGACAGCGGGGTAACGAAGTGTTCGCCCGCCTTGGTCAGCACCGCGCGCACCGCCGCCCCGCGCTCACGCAGACGGCGGGTCAGGTCGAGCGCCTTGTAGGCGGCGATCCCGCCCCCGACGATCAGGAGAATGCGTCTGTTGCTCAGCATCATGGCCGGGAAGGTAGCGCAAGGGGCGACGGCGGGCGAGAGGGTTACGCGCGACCGTTTCGATCGATCAGGGGTGTAACGGCTCCTCAACCCTACTGGCGCACGATGTGCGCATGATAAGGGAGGACGCCATGAACCGATCCCGCAGCCTCGCCCGCAGAAACGGCGGCACCGCGCTGTCTGTCGGCGTCGGCGCCGGCGTGACCGTCCTCGGCCTCCTCACATTCGCGGCGGCGATGATGCTGTCCGCCTACCTGTCGCAGGCCCTGGTGTCGGCGCTGTAAGAAGCCGCCGCTCATCCCCCATTACCGTCATCCTGATGCAAATCAGGATCCTGCATCCGGCGGGCGGGAGCGGCTTGATCCTGATTTGCATCAGGATGACGAGAGAGTGGCGGGGAGGATGCGGGCTCAACTCTGATTGCCGTCAGAATGACGGCCACTCCGCGCCCGTCAGTTCGCCACCGCCTGGCCGCCGTCGATGTAGAAGGTCTCGCCGTTCAGAAACGGGATGTCGTCGGCCACGATCGAGCCGATGAACCGTGCCACCTCCCAGGCCTCGCCCGGGGTGCCGCGCGGGATCGCCTTCTCGATAAAGGACCGGAACCGCTCGTTGTCCATGTGGCTGCGGTTCAGATTGGTCAGCGTGAAGCCCGGCGCCACGTCGACCACGCGGATCCCCTTGCGCGCCCATTCCACGCCCAGGCACCGGGTGATGGCACCCACCGCCGCCTTCGACGCGCAATAGGCGGCCGTGTACTTCACCCCGATCTTGTCGTAGTGCGAGCCGATATTGACGATCACCCCGCCGCCGCTGGCGATCATGTGCGGGTAGGCCGACTGGCACATGGCGAACAGGCCGACCGCATTGGTGTTCAGCACCTCGGCGAACTCGGCCGGCGAGAAGCTCTCGCTGCGGCCTTCCTTGTGGATGCCGGCATTGTTGACCAGGGCATGCAGGCCGCCGGTCTTCTCCGCCAGGGCCGTCAGCGCGGCCGCCCCGGATTCCGGGTCGTTCACGTCGCTGGCCAGGTTGATCATCCGCCCGGCGAGCTCGGCCGGGACCGGCTCCTCCTCCGGGCCGATCCCCTTGCGCGACAGGCAGCCGACGGTCAGGCCGCGGCGGGCCAGTTCCAAGGCGATCTCCGCCCCGAGGCCCCTGGAGGCTCCGGTGACGGCAACGGTTCTAGTCTCGGTCATAGGTGTCCCAGCAGTGCACGGCGGAAGGCGATGCGGCGGTCGGCGGCGTCGAAGTTGCGCGACTGCAGCTTCGGCGGCTTGGCGTCGCTGATCTTCAGGTAGACGAAGGTCGGCCCGTCGGTGCGGCGCAGTTCCTTGCGGCCGGCTTCGATCTCGTCGGGGGCGGTGACGGTCATCACGTTCTTGATGCCCAGCCCCTTTGCGGTCAGCGCCAGGTCGGTGCCCATGGAGGTATGGGTGATCTGGTTGCCGGTCTCGCCGTAGCGCTCGTTGTCGACGCAGAGGATGGACAGGTTGGTGACCCCGGCGGCCATGACGGTGGCCAGGGCGCCCACATTCATCAGCAGTTCGCCGTCGCCGCACATCACCAGCACGTGCTTGTCGGGCTGCGCCAGGGCGAGGCCGAGCCCCATGGAGACCGACGCCCCCATCGCCCCGCCGAGCAGGAAGCAGTTCTCGGCGTCCGGCTCCATCGCGTACATGTCCTGGGCCGTCCCGGCGAGGCCGGTGACGACCAGGAAGTCGCGGTGATTGCCGACGATGGCCGGCACCGCCTGGGCGCGGTCCATGCGCTGGTTGGAACCGGTGATCTTGATCTCGTCGCTCATCTCGGTCCCTCCCCTCAGAACGCCTTGGCGCCGATGAACTTCTGCGTCAGCAGAAGCGCCACCGCGCATTGGGAGCGGAAGGCGAGGTTCATCGCCGCCTGGGTGGTCTCCTTCAGCTCGTCGGGACGCTCGACCTCCAGCAAATGGACGCCGATCGCCTCCAGGCAGGGCCGCACGGCCTTGCCCATGGGGACTTGCCAGGGGTTCTGTTCGCCGAAGGTGCCGCGCATGGTGATGATCCCGAGAAACGGGAAGCGGCCGTTCGCCTGCAGCGACAGCATGTTGATGCAGTTGCCGGTGCCGCTGGACTGCATCAGCAGCACCGCCTTCTTACCGCCGAGATCGGCCCCGGCGGTCAGCGCCACACCTTCTTCCTCGGTGGTGAGCGGGATGGAGTGGACGCGGTGATCCTCCAGCGACTTCTGGATCATCACCTTGTGCCCACCGTCCGGGACATAGGCGAATATGGACACGCCGCCGTCCACCAGCGTGTCGTAGAGCTCAGCGCCCCAAACCGATTGGTCCGACATTTCCGTGCGTTTCCCGTGCGATCGTTCTTTTGTGGGGGCACGCTAGCACGGTGAATTTCAGGATTGTATGCAATATTTCACAATGACCCGCCCTAGGCGCCGAACCGGTCGTCCAGCCCTTGGTGGAAGGGGAGGTCCACCAGCGCGCAGTACTCCGCATAGGACAGACCGGCTCCCGCCTTGGCCGGCGTGCCGTCCCGCCTGAGCGCGGCCATGGCGTCGGCGACCGCCTTGGTCGCGGTGAACAGGGCGGTCACCGCATAAAGCACGACCGAGAAGCCCATGGCCTGCAGATCCGACGCGGTCAGCCGGACCGTTTCGTTGCCATCGACGATGGAGACGACCTTCGGACCCTCCACCCCCTTCGCCACCGCCTCCACCTCGGCGACGGTCTTGATGCCGTCGACGAAGACCAGGTCGACGCCCGTCTGCTGGTACAGCTTCGCGCGCCGGATCGCCTCCGCCGGCCCGAGCGCACCGATGGCGTCGGTGCGGCCGATGATCAGCAGGTCGTCGTCCCCCCGGGCCTCCACCGCGCAGGCCAGCCGCCGGGCGTTCTCCTCGGCGTCGATCAGCCGGATGCCGGCGAGCTGGCCGCAGCGCTTCGGCGCCATCTGGTCCTCCAGATGGATCGCCGCCACCCCGGCCTGCACATGCTCGCGCACGGTGCGGTGGATGTTGGACGGGCCGCCATAGCCGGTATCGGCGTCGGCGATGATCGGGATCGAGACCGCCCGGGCCATGTTGCGGGCGTGTTCCGTCATCTCGGTCTGGGTCAGCAGGCCGATATCCGGGGTGCCGAGCCGGCTCGCGGTGGCACCGAGACCGGTCATGTAGATCGCGGGAAACCCGGCCTGCTCGACCAGCCGGGCGGTGATGCTGTCCGGCGCGCCGGGTGCCATGACGATCTCACCGGAGGCGAGCAGGCCGCGCAGGCGGGCGGCGGGAGAGTCGGTCATCGGGCGGCCTCCGTGAGGTGAGTGCGCAGGGCGGGCTTCTGCAGCTTGCCGTTGGCGTTGCGCGGCAGCGGGTCGGCAGTGAGGGTCACGGTCTCCGGCACCTTGTAGTCGGACAGCCGCTCGGCGCAGAACGCCCGCACCGCATCCTCGTCCAGGGCCGATCCCTCCACCGGCCGGACGAAGGCATGCACCCGCTCGCCCAGCACGGGATCCGGGCGGCCGACCACCGCCGCCTCGACGATCTCCGGGTGGTGGTTGAGAACGTTCTCGACCTCGGCGCTGAACACCTTGTAGCCGGCGCGGTTGATCATGTCCTTCAGCCGGTCGAACACCTTCACGAACCCGTCGGCATCGACTGTGCCGATATCGCCGGAGCGCCAGGCGCCGTCGACGAAGGCCTCTTGGGTGGCGTCCGGCCGGTTCCAGTAGCCGGGCACCACCATCGGGCCGGAGATCCACAGCTCGCCCGTCTCGCCGGGCGGCAGGACCGATCCATCCTCACCTCGGATCTCCACCCGGCCGCAGGGCACGACCTGGCCGACGCTGTCCGGGTGATCGGGATTGAAGCCGGGCGGCATGATCGTGGTCGGCGAGGTCGTCTCCGTAGCGCCATAGGCGTTGACCAGGACGAGGTTGGGTAGCAGGCGGGCGAGCCTGGCGATGGTCGCCTCCGGCATCGGCGCGCCGCCGAAGCAGCCGATCCGCCAGGCCGAGAGGTCGTGGTCGGCGAGGTCCGACTGCATCACCGCCAGCGTGTACAGGGCCGGCACCAGGATCGTGTAGGTGACCCGCTCCCGCGCGGCGAGGGCCAGCAGCTCCGGGATCTTGTAGCCCGCGCGCAGGGCGACCAGCGCGCCGCCGGCGATCAGCGTCGAGTAGAAGATGCCGACCAACCCGCTGACATGGCTGAGCGGGATCGCCGCCAGGGCGCGCTCGGCCTGGGTGAAGGAGAGGCAGCGCGAGAAGGCGAGCGAGGACTGGATGATGCCGAAATGGGTCAGCATCGCGCCCTTGGGCCGGCCGGTCGTACCTGAGGTGTAGAGGATGACCGCCACCGCTTCCGGATCGATCGCTGCCGGCGCGTTCTGGGGGTCGGCGGCGAGCAGGGTCTCGAACGGCCGTGCGCCCTCGCTCTCACCCGCAACCGAGAACCGGTGCCGAAGCTCCGGCACGGTCGCCGCGTCGGGCACGTTCTCCGCCAGGGCGGCCTCGTGGACCAGAACGACAGCCCCGCAATCCGTCAGCAGGAACTCCAGCTCAGCCCGGCGCTGGCGGATGCCGATCGGCACGCAGATCGCGCCGATCCGATTGCAGGCCAGCAGGGCGACGACGAATTCCCAGCCGTTGTCGAGGAGTAGCGCAATCCGGTCGCCGACACCCACGCTGTGTGCCGCAAGACCGCCGGCGATCCGAGCGACCCGGTCCTCAAGTTCGACAAAGGACAGCCGGGCGTCCCCCGCCACCACCGCGTCGCGCTCCGGATTCCGCGCCGCCAGATCGCGGAACATCGCCGCCAGATCCGACGGCCGCTCGGCATAGCAGCGGACAAGCCGGCCGTCGTAATGGGTCTCCAGCGCCGTCTCGCCGGTCAGCCCCCGCCAGAACCGATCCTGCGGCAAGGCCGTCCGGTCCGGCGTCAGGGTGCCGGCCATGGCCCCTCTCCGGGTTGCGCCAGGCGCGGACCGACATCGCGGGCGCCGGTATCGATGTTCCCGGGCTCCCGGTACTTGCGCAGCTCCAGCCGGCCGATCTGGTTGCGGTGGACCTCGTCCGGCCCGTCGGCCAGCCGCAGCAGCCGCGCCGTCGCATAGGCCGAGGCGAGACCGTAGTCGTTGCTGGTCCCGGCGCCTCCGAAGGCCTGGATCGCCCAGTCGATCACCTGGCAGGCCATGTTGGGCACGGCAACCTTGATCATGGCGATCTCGGCCCGCGCCTCCTTGTTGCCGACCGTGTCCATCATCCAGGCGGCCTTCAGGGTCAGCAGCCGCGACTGCTCGATCAGAATCCGCGCCTCGGCGATGCGCTCCAGGGTCACCGTCTGCTGGGCGACCGGCGTGCCGAAGGTCACCCGCTGTTCGGCCCGGCGGCACATCTTTTCCAGCGTCCGCTCCGCCAGTCCGATCAACCGCATGCAGTGATGGATGCGCCCGGGGCCGAGCCGTCCCTGGGCGATCTCGAAGCCGCGCCCTTCGCCCAGCAGCATGTTGGAGGCCGGCACCCGCACGTCCCTGAAGTCGACCTCCGACGCCCGGTCGGGCACGGCGTAGAAGCCGAAGACCGGGATGGGCCGGATCACAGTGACGCCGGGCGTGTCCTTGGGCACCAGGATCATCGACTGCTGCTTGTGCCGGTCCGGATTGTCCGGGTCCGACTTGCCCATGAAAATCATGATCTTGCAGCGCGGATCGGTGGCGCCGGTGGTGTACCACTTGCGGCCGTTGATCACGTACTCGTCGCCGTCGCGCCGGATCGAGCTCTCGATGTTGGTCGCGTCGGAAGACGCGACCGCAGGTTCCGTCATGGCGAACGAGGAGCGGATCTCACCGGCCAACAGCGGCTCGAGCCAGCGCTTCTTCTGTTCCTCGGTGCCGTAGCGGACCAGGACTTCCATGTTGCCGGTGTCGGGGGCGGCGCAGTTGAACACCTCGGGTGCCAGGGGCGACCGGCCCATGACCTCGCAGAGCGGGGCGTAGTCCAGGTTGGACAGCCCGGCGCCGAGATCGCTGTCCGGCAGGAACAGGTTCCAGAGCCCGGCGGCCTTGGCCTTCGGCTTCAGCTCCTCCACCACCGGCTGGACCTTCCAGGGGCCCAGCGCCGCGGTCTCGGCGTAGTAGCGCTCCTCGTTCGGATAGACGTGCTCGGCCATGAAGGCTTCGATCCGCGCGCGCAGATCGTGCACGGCGGATGCGTGCTGAAACTCCATGCTCCTCCCCTCGGTCTTTTTCGGCGTGCCTTATGCGACCCGTCCTTTGGGAGGAGCGTGCCATGGCGGGGCGGAGCGGTGAAGGCGCCGAAATCGTCTTGCTGCCGGGCCGACGTGCGTCTAGTTTGGATCCATGGATCCAAACTTACCCCTCGAGATCGTCGACCACCTGCGTGCCGAGATCCGGAGCGGCCGCATCCCCGCCGGCGCCACCCTGCAGCAGGAGGACCTGGCCGGCCGGTTCGGGGTCAGCCGACAGCCGGTGCGGCTTGCCCTGGAGAGCCTGCGCGCGGCGGGGTGGCTGGTACCCGGACGGGGCCGCAGCCTCAAGGTCGTGGAGATGTCGCCCGAGGCCCTGCGCAACCTTGTCGCCGTGCGGCGGCTGGTGGAGGGTGAGGCCCTGACCCTGGCGATGCCGCATCGGACCGACCGCGACGTGCTGGAGGCGGCCCACCTGCAGGAGCGGATCGAGATCGAGACGGACCCACAGGCGCTGGAGGAACTGGACGCGGCCTTCCACGCGGTGCTGTACCGGGCCGGCGGCAATCCACGGCTGCTGGCGCTGGTCGACGAGCTCAGGCGGGAGGACCGCCGGTCCTATCACAAGCAACAGCCGGACACGGCGATCCGGGCGGTTTGGAGCGAACAGCACCGCGCCCTGCTCGACGCCTTCCGCGCCGGCGACGCCGCCCGCGCGTCGGCCGCCCTGGACACTCATCTGGCCCACCTGATCGAGAGATAGACCCGCCATGCCCGCAGGCTTCGCCGCCACGCCCGAGCCGCCCTATTACGCGGTGATCTTCACCTCCACCCAGACCGACGATCACCGCGGCTATGAAGCCATGGCCGAGGCAATGATGGCCCTGGCCCATGAGCAGCCCGGCTGCCTGGGGGCGGAGAACGCGCGGGGCGAGGACGGGCTCGGCATCACGGTGTCGTACTTCCGCGACGAGGAAGCGCTTCGGGCGTGGAAACAGCACGCCCGCCATCTGGTGGCCCAGAAGCTCGGCAAGGAGCGGTGGTATTCGCACTACGAGCTTCGGGTGGCGAAGGTGGAGCGGGCGTATTCAGGGCCGGAGGGCCGGTAGGGGGCCGTTCCCGCTCCCCCGTCTTCCCGGCCTTGCGCCGGGACCGAGAGGAGGAACAGTTGGAGCCTTTCACGTCTGACTCCGACCGCTCCGGCAACCATCACCCTGGGCCCCGGCGCGAGGCCGGGGAGACGGGAAGTGAATGCAAAAAGAACTCTCCCCGGATTCATTCCGGGGCCCACGGTGGGGCACGATCGAGCGTTTCAGAATGATTGAGACGCGCGGGCTCCCGTCTGGCGTAGGCCCCGGAAAGAATCCGGGGAGTGTTAGTTAGGTGGTGGCGTCGGTGCCCTAAACCCGGTTCAGCAGCCGCGCCCGGATCGTTCCCGGCAACTCGCGAATCTGCTCCAGGATCTGCACCGCGTTCTCCACTTCGCCCTGCACGTCCAGCACCACATAGCCGATCTGGCCGTCGGTCTGATAATGCTGCGCGACGATGTTCAACCCGTGGCGGGCGAACAGGTCGTTCAGGCGGCCGAGCTCGCCCGGCTCGTTGCGCTGGACCTGGATGAAGCGGGTGACCAGCGTGCCCTTCGGCAGCTGCACCTCGGGGAAGTTCACCGCCCCCATGGTCGAGCCGACGTCGGAATACTCCACGAACTTGCGGGCCACTTCGTCGCCGATGCGCTCCTGCGCCTCCTCGGTCGAGCCGCCCACATGCGGGGTGAGGATCACGTTGTCGAGGCCGCGCAGCGGGCTCTCGAAGGTGTCCTTGTTCGATTTCGGCTCGGTCGGGAACACGTCCACCGCCGCCCCGCCCAGGTGACCGTCCTTCAGGGCGGCCGCCAGCGCGTCGATATCGACCAGGGTGCCGCGGGCATTGTTGATCAGGAAGGCGCCCTGCTTCATGGCGCGGATCTGCTCGGCACCGAACAGGCCCTTGGTCTCCGGCGTCTCCGGCAGGTGCAGGGACACCACGTCGGACTGGGCCAGCAGGGCGTCGAGGGTCTCGGTCGGCTCCACATTGCCGTGACTGAGCTTGTCGGTGCGGTCGAAATAGATCACCCGCATCCCCATGGATTCGCCCAGGGCCGCGAGCTGGGTCCCGATATTGCCGTAGCCGACGATGCCCAGCGTCTTGCCGCGCACCTCGCGCGAGCCGAGTGCCGTCTTGGCCCAGCGGCCGTCATGGGCGGCCATGGATTTCTGGAAGGCGCCGCGCATCAGCATGACGATCTCGGCGATGGTCAACTCGGCGACGGAGCGGGTGTTGGAGAACGGCGCGTTGAACACCGGGATGCCGAGCTCGGCCGCCGCCGGCAGGTCGACCTGGTTGGTCCCGACGGAGAAGCAGCCCACCGCGACCAGCGTCCCGGCGGCCTTCAGAACCTCGTCGGTGAGCTGGGTGCGCGATCGGATGCCGAGCATGTGCACGCCCTGCAGGGCCTCGATCAGCGCCGCCTGGTCGAGCGCGCCGGAGACTTCCTGCAGGTTGGTGTAGCCGGCGTTCAGCAGAACGTCGCGGGCGGTCGGCGAGATCCCCTCCAGCAGCAGGATGCGGATCTGGTTCTTCGGGCGGGACAGTCCCTTTGCCATCTGGCTGGGTCCGTATTGGTTTCAGGAGCGAGCCCGCGTCATAACGCAAATGCTGCGCTGCACCAACCCGTCACGCCGTGCGGAATTGCATGGCAGGCCCGCGCGGCCCCGGCTCCTGCGACGCGCTGCCGCCCCCCTGACGCCCGAGCGCGAACAGCAGGAAAGCGGCGATGGCGATGTGCAGGATGTTCCAGCCGATGCCGTTCAGGAAGGCCGCCGTGTAGCTGAGCGTGAAGTCGTAGATCGCGCCGGACATCCAGCCGCCGAGCCCCATACCCACGAGGGTCGCCGACAGCACCACGCCGACCCGCACCCCCGCCTGGGAGGCCGGGAAGAACTGGCGCACGATCAGGGCATAGGTCGGCACGATCCCGCCCTGGGACAGGCCGAACAGGGCCGAGACCACGTAGAGCGGCACCAAACCGTCGAAGGGCAGGAACAGCAGCAGGGCCAGGGTCTGCAGCGTCGAGCTGAGCAACAGGGTCCACAACGCGCCGATCCGGTCGGCCAGCGCACCGCAGACCAGCCGGCTGACGATGCCGGTCCCCAGCATGAGCGACAGCATCTCCGCCCCGCGCTGGCTGTCATAGCCGAGCTCCAGGCAATAGGCGACGATATGCACCTGGGGCATCGCCATGGCGATGCAGCAGGCCAGTCCGGCGATGATGAGAAGGGTCTGCAGCACCGAGCTCGGCAGCGGCGGCTTGCCGTTGCGGCCCCGGGCGACGACCGGCGCCGGCGCATGGCCGATCGGCGACTTCCGGCGCAGGGCGAGCGCCATCGGCACCACCGTGACGACGCAGAAGATACCGATGATCTGGTGGGTCTCGCGCCAGCCCACGTCATGGACGAGATAGTCGATGATCGGCGGCCAGACCGTGCCGGCGAGATAGTTGCCGCTGGCCGCGATGGCCACGGCGATGCCGCGCCGGCGCACGAACCAGTGGGAGATGTCGGCGAGCAGCGGCCCGAAGGTCACCGCCCCGCCCAGCATGCCGATCAGCAGCGCGTGCTCGGCGGAGAACACCCAGATGGTGGGCGCGAAGCTGGTGGCGCCATAGCCGGCGCCGAGCGAGACGCCGCCCAGGATCAGCGCCGGCACGATGCCGACCTTGTCCGCCAGCTTGCCCATCAGCACGGTACCGATGGCCACCCCGATCAGGGTGAAGGTGTAGGGCAGCGAGGCATCGGCCCGGCTGATCCCGAAATCCGCCTCGACGGCGGGCAGCACCACGACCACCGACCACAGGCCCGCACCGCCGATCATGCTGATCAGCAGGCACATGGCGAGACGGGCCCAGGCATAGGGCCCGTCGATATCCCCCGGGGCGTCGGAATCGTAGGCCGGCGATGTGGTCTGGCTCATTCTGCGGCCTTTATCCTGCGGCCCGGGCGAGCGCCCGTTCGACATAGTCCAGCCGGTCCTGGCCGTAGAAGTTCTCGTCGTCCACGAAATAGGTCGGCGCGCCGATCACCCCGCGGATCACCGCCTCACCGCAGTTGCGCTCCAGCTCCGCCTGGGCCGACGCGGTCATCGCCTCCTCGATCAGGGCGCGCGGATCGGCATAGCCTGCCTGGCCGACCAGGTCGGCGATCACATCGGCATCGGCGATGTCCCGGTCGAAGCGCCACAGCGCCTCCAGCACCAGCAGGCTGAGCCGGTTGACGTCGCCCGCCTCGCCGCGCAGCACGGCGCGCTGTCCGGCGATGACGATCCCGCTCGGCAGTTCGACCGGGCCCATGTGGTGGATCGGCTCGCGCAGGATCTCCACGCCATGGGCCGCCGCACAGCGCAGCGCGTCCACCATGGCGTAGTGGCGCAGCATGGTCGGCCGCTCGCCGAACTGCATCCCGCCGATCGGGGGCATGGTCTTCGACAGCAGGATCGGCCGGTGCACGATGGTCCGGCCATACTTCTCCGCCAGCGCGTTCAGCCGGGCGGCACCGATATAGGTGAAGTTCGAGCGGGTCGAATAGTAGTAGTCGATGGTCTTCATGCCGCGGAACTCCCGGCTTCGTCGGGCAGGCGGACGGCTTCGAGCGCCGCCTTGCCGCGGATGATGTCGGACGCCTTTTCGGCGATCATCATGGTGGACGCGTTCAGGTTGGCCGACGGCATGGTCGGCATGATCGAGGCGTCGACCACGCGCAGCCCCTCAAGCCCGTGCACCCGCAGGCTGTCGTCCACCACCGTCAGCTTGTCGCTGCTCGGCCCCATGCGGCAGGTGCCCATCGGGTGGAAGGTGGTGGTGCCGCGATGGCGGGCCGACTCCAGCAGTTCGTCGTCACTCGCCACGGACGGTCCCGGATAGGTCTCGCCGGCATTGTACGGCGCCATCGCCTGGGCCGACATGATGCTGCGGGCCAGCTTCATCGCCGCCAGCAGGACCCGGCGGTCCTCCTCATGGGCGAGGTAGTTCGGCTGGATCACCGGTGCCTCGAACGGATCGGCGTTGCGCAGGCGGACATAGCCGAGGCTCTCCGGGCGCTGCTGCCAGGACGCAACGGTCATGCCCGGCTCACGCTCCAGCGCAGACTGCACCCCTTCGGCGTAAGAGGCCGGGGTGAAGGTGAACTGGATGTCGCCGAACTGGAGTGCGG
Organism: Thalassobaculum sp.; assembly: GCF_965223715.1. Lineage (GTDB taxonomy): Bacteria > Pseudomonadota > Alphaproteobacteria > Thalassobaculales > Thalassobaculaceae > Thalassobaculum. The sequence goes on from NZ_OZ245012.1 coordinate 3,088,247, forward strand.
GGTCGGAGCGCCAGAAGCCGTAGACCAGGGTCGGGCTGATCGCCAGGATGCCCTTGCGGGTGGTCACGTATTTCATCACCTCGCCGGCCAGCTTCAGGCCGCGGGCGCGCTCGTTGATGCTGTCGGTGTTCTTCACCCGGTAGGCGAAGCGCGGGGCGTAGTGGTCGCGCAGGTTCTCGCCCACGCCCGGCAGGGCGTGCTTGACCGCGATGCCGTGCTGGCTGAGCTGGTCCGGCGCGCCGATGCCCGAGAGCTGCAGGAGCTGCGGCGAGTTGTAGGTGCCGCCGGAGAGAATGACCTCGCGGTTCGCCTTCACCTCGCTCGGGATGCCGTGGCGTCCGCCCTTGTTGTAGCGCACGCCGGTCACCCGCTTGCCCTCCAGCGCCAGCTCGGTGGCGTGGGCATGGGTGATGACGGTCAGGTTCGGCCGCTTCATGGCCGGGTGCAGGTAGCCGCGCGCGGCACTGAGGCGGCGCCCGCCGCGGATCGTGCGCTGGGCGTAGTTCACGCCCTCCTGCTTCTCGCCGTTATAGTCCGGATTGCGCGGGATGCCGGTCTCCACGCAGCTCTGGATGAAGGCTTCCGTCAGCGGGTGCGACCAGTCGATATCGGTGACGGTCATGGCGCCGTCGCGGCCGCGGAAGGTCTCGTCCGCCTGGCCCTGCCGGCTCTCGCAGCGCTTGAAGTAGGGCAGCACGTCGGCATAGCCCCAGCCCCGGTTGCCCATCTGCGACCAGGTGTTGAAGTCGAGCCGCTGGCCGCGGTTGTAGATGTGCCCGTTGATCGAACTCGACCCGCCCAGGGTCTTGCCGCGCGGCGCCTTGATGCGGCGGCCGGCGGTCCAGTGGCTCGGCTCCTGCTCGTACAGCCAGTTCACCGCCGGATCGAGGATCGTCTTCATGAAGCCGGCAGGGATGTGGATGAACGGATGCCAGTCGCTCGGCCCCGCCTCCAGCACGCAGACCGAGGTGTTCGGATCCTCGCTCAGCCGGTTGGCGAGCACCGAACCGGCAGAGCCGGCACCGACGATGACGTAGTCGAAGCTGTCCATTGGATCTCGATCCGAGTCTTGAGGCGGTCCCACGAACGCGGGGCTGGGTCAGTCCTATCACAGACGATGGGGGCGGCGGGAGAGTGAAGCGGGCGATTTTCTCTTTGCCGGATCGGCACGAATGTTTGTGCATGTGCGAAGAGGTTTTTTGCGAGTGCGAAGAAGGTTTACCCCTTCATCATTCCCCGGACCTGTTCCTGGGGGAGCCGACGCGAAGCGGTTGGGGTCCTGGCGAGCGGCAGGCCTGGCCCCGGCACAAGGCCGGGGAGTGGAAAGGGGGTTGGGGCGCCTGTGGCTTGGTCCTGACTTTCGTCAGGACGACGGATGAAAGGAAGCCGTCGTCCTGATGCCAATCAGGACCAAGCCACTAAAACCAGAGCCTACCCGACCCAGCCTCTACCCACGCCCCCCTCGCTTCATCCCCTGCGCGGTGCCACAGTGGCGCCCCGCCGCCACGCCGCAGAGACCCGCCCATGCCCCAGCCCGCCGCCCTCATCTTCGACTGCGACGGGGTGCTCGTCGATTCCGAGGCCATCGTCATGCGCATCGAGCAGGCGGCGATCGCCGAGGCCGGGCTCAGCTATTCGCCGCAGGACTACGCCACCAAGTTCACCGGCCTGTCCTACGACGATTTCTTCGCCGCCCTGGATGCCGAACACCGCACCCGTTTCGGCCAGCCGCTGGAGCGGGCTCTCTACGAACGGATCAAGGACGACAGCGTCGCCGCCATGGAGCGCGAGCTGGAGGCCGTGCCGGGCATCGCCGATTTGGTGGCGGTCGTCACGGTGCCGACGGCGGTCGCCTCCTCTTCCTTCCCGGACTCGCTGGTCATGAAGCTGCGCAAGACCGGGCTGTACGGCCGCTTCGCCCCGCATATCTACTCGACCAAGCTGGTGGCGAACGGCAAGCCGGCACCCGACATCTTCCTCTACGCCGCCGACAAGCTGGGCGTCCCCGCCAGGGACTGCGTGGTGCTGGAGGACAGCGTCAACGGCATCCGCGCCGCCGTGCAGGCCGGCATGACTCCCTGGGGGTTCACCGGGGCCGGCCACGCCGATCCGGACCTGGCAGCGCGGTTGACCGCCGCCGGGGCCAAAACCGTGTTTGACAGCCACGCCGCGATTGCGCTCCGCTTGAAGGAATAAAAAGCACGACAGTCGGGAGGAGTGCATGGCTGCGGAACAGGTCGATATCGCCGCCGTCGATATCGCCATCGTCGGCGCCGGGTTCGCCGGCATGTACATGCTGCACCGGGCGCGCGGCATGGGACTGAGCGCAGTGGTGTTCGAGACCGGCGACGGGGTCGGCGGCACCTGGTACTGGAACCGCTATCCGGGGGCCCGCTGCGACGTCGAGAGCATGGAGTATTCCTACCAGTTCGACGACGCCCTGCAGCAGGACTGGTCCTGGTCCGAGCGCTTCGCCGCCCAGCCGGAGATCCTGCGCTACGCCAACCACGTGGCCGACCGCTTCGACCTGAAGCGCGACATCCGGTTCGAGACCAAGGTCACCGCCGCCCACTACGACGACACGGCAGGGCTGTGGCGGGTCGAGACCGATAAGGGCGACACGGTGGCCGCCACCCATCTGGTGATGGCGACCGGCTGCCTTTCCTCGGCCAACGTGCCCCATTTCGAGGGGATGGAGGACTTCACGGGCGACTGGTACCACACCGGGCGCTGGCCGAAGGAGGGCGTGGATTTCACCGGCAAGCGGGTGGCGGTGATCGGCACCGGCTCCTCGGCCATCCAGTCGATTCCGGTGATCGCGCGGCAAGCCAAGCACCTCACCGTGTTCCAGCGCACCCCGAACTACGCGGTGCCGGCCCACAACCACCCGGTCGATCCGGAGCGCGAGGCCTGGTTCAAGGCGAACTACAAGGAACTGCGCGAGAAGGCGAAGCAGGGCCGCTCGGGTCAGCTCTATTCGGTGCGCGCCCTGAAATGGGGCAGCGAGCCGCCGGAGACCGCCAAGGCGGAGTTCGCCCGACGCTGGGAGCTCGGCGGGTTCTCCTATCTCGGCGCCTATATCGACCTGCTGGTGAACAAGGAGGGCAACGATGTCGCCGCCGAATTCGTGCGCGACAAGATCCGCGAGACCGTCAACGACCCGAAGACCGCCGAACTCCTCTGCCCGACCAGCGTGATCGGCTGCAAGCGGCTCTGCGTCGATATCGGCTATTTCGAGACCTACAACCGGGACAACGTCGCCCTGGTCGACATCTCCAAGGATCCGATCGAGCGGCTGACGGCGAAGGGGCTGATCACCGGCGGGACGGAGTACGACTTCGACGCCATCGTCTTCGCCACCGGCTTCGACGCCATGACCGGCTCGCTGAACCGGATCGACATCCGCGGCCGCGACGGCCTGGCGCTGACGCAGAAGTGGGAGGCCGGGCCGCGCACCTATCTCGGCCTGACGACGGTCGGCTTCCCCAACCTGTTCCTCATCACCGGGCCGGGCAGCCCCTCGGTGCTGACCAACATGCTGCCGACGATCGAGCAGCATGTGGACTATGTCAGCGACATCATCGAGCACCTGCGCGCCCACGGGCAGAGCACCATCGAGCCGGAGCAGGACGCCGAGGATGCCTGGGTCGACCACGTGAACGACATCGCCGGCGGCACCCTCTATCCGAGCTGCAATTCCTGGTATCTCGGTGCGAACGTACCCGGCAAGCCGCGGGTGTTCATGCCCTATCCGGGCTTCCCGGCCTACGTGAAAAAGTGCCGGGAGATCGCGGCGGCTGGCTATGAGGGGTTCCGGCTGGGCTAGGATGGGGGCATCGACACCACGTGTTGCTGGGGTGGGAACGATGACGGACGGCCACGGGCAAGGGGCCTCTCCGGGAGCCGGCCCCGGAACGGAAATCGCGATCCCCGACGGCTACGCCCCGGAAATCGCCGCGATCGTCGAGTACTGGACCCGCATCAGACCGGCCGAGGGCCTGCCGGGGCGCCAGCATGTCGATCCGGCGGACATCCCGGAGCTCTTGCCGCATCTGTGGATGACCGACGTGTTCCGCGACCCCTGGCGCTTCCGGCTCCGGCTGGTCGGCACGGCCATCGTCAAACATGCCGGCCGGGACTCCACCGGAAAATGGTGCTCCGAGCAGTTTCCGAACTTCGAGGAAAGCGCGGGATACCGCGATATGGTCCGCTGCGCCGACCAGGGCGTACCGGTGTTCAGAACCGCCAAGCAGCTCGTCGGCGACCGCCCCCGCCAATCCCAGCGCGTCCACCTCCCCCTGGCCTCCGACGGTCGCGAGGTCGATATCATCCTGTCGCTGACGCGGTACGTGTTCGTGCGGGAGTAGGGGGGCGAAGCTCGATCCCCCTTCACCCCACCCCGCTCCCCGGATTTATTCCGGGGCAAGCACATGGGTCGACGCGAAACCCCAAAGGTCCAGGCAATTGACGGGTAGGCCCCGGCACAAGGTCGGGGAGTGCTGGACGGGGTGGACACTCTAGGATCCCGTCATCCTGGGAGACCCCGGACCTGATCCGGGGGCTGCCCGGGACCGGGCCGGTACGGCGGGGTCCCGGCCGACCTCCGGGTCGAGCCCGGAGGTCGCCGGGGTGACGTCGTCTGGAATAGGGCGCGAACGCCTCCTCAGATCACCGTCACCCGCTCCGGCGCCGGCGGCAACTCGCCGCGTTCGACCGCGTGGACCGCCTTCACCAGCCCCCGGTTCGCCGGGGCGTCGATACCGATCTCGGCCCCTTTCTCGGCGATGAAGCCGTTGATGTAGTCGATCTCCGTGCGCCGGCCCTTGGCGATGTCCTGGGCCATCGACGGGCGGCTCTCCTCGCTGCGGCCCTCGCAGGCCGCCAGCATCTCGTCCTCGATCTTCTGGCGCTGCTTGGCGTCGCCCTTCCAGGCGGCGATCCACTCCTCGCCGGTGAACTTGCCGATCTTCTCCAGGTCGTAGCCGAGCGCCTTGCCGATGGCCGCCGCCTCGCCGCAGATGCGGATCTGCAGCCACCGCACATCGGCGTCCCGCGCACAGCCGTTATTGCCGAGACCGCTGGCCGCACTCACCCCGTTCTGGTGGGCGTTGGCGCAGAGCTTCGACCAGCGCTCGCCCCACAGGTTGGTCGTGGTCTTCGCGCTGTCGATGCCGGCCAGCATGCCGCAGACCCGCTCGACCCGCGGCGTGATGCGGCCATGGATCTCGCCGACGCGGAACACGGTGTGGCTGTTGCCGCCCAGCGGCACGCCGCGCCTGACTTCCGCCGGTCCGGTCATCTCGACCGCGATCTTGGCGGCGATGGTGCCGATCACCCGGCCCCAGCCGACCACCTTGGCGATGGTCTCCTCGTTGATGCAGTTCTGCAGCGAGACCACGTAGCCGTTCGGCGACAGGTAGTCCTGGATCATCATGGTGGCCCAGGCGGTGTCGAACGACTTGGTGCACACGAAGGCGATATCGATCGGCCCGGTCTTCTTCAGCGCCTGCACGTCGGTCAGGTGGATCGCCTTGGCCGGCGCGTTGAAGCACTCGGCCTCGGTCAGGCCGTAGAGGTTCAGCCCGCCCTCGTTGATCGCGTTGACGTTCTCCGGCCAGGGATCGATCAGGGTGACGTCCTCGCCGGCGCGGGAGAAATAGCCGCCGACATAGGCACCCACGGCGCCGGCCCCGACGATCGCGATGCGCTCGCTCATCTCTTGGTCTTCCTTGTCTTGGTTATCAGTGCGGCCGGTCGCCGCCGCCGATGGTCAGGCGGTGCATCACCCGGCGCTCGCCCGGATAGTCGTTCAGCGCCATGTGCTGGGTGCAGCGGTTGTCCCAGATCACCAGCGTGCCCTTGCGGTAGGAGGCCCGGGCGGTGAAGTCGAGGGTGGCGGCATGGTCCTTCAGGAAGGCGACCAGGGCGTCGCTCTCCTTATCCGCCAGTTCCTTGATCCGATAGAGGTGGCTGCCGGAAATGTAGAGCGCCTTGCGGCCGGTCTCCGCGTGGGTGCGGACGAGCGGGTGCTCGCTCTCCATCTTCGGCGCGTTCTCCACATTGGTGGCGTCGAAGCGGGTGCTGCTCATGAGCGCCGCCCGGCCGCCGCGCCGTCCCTTCAGGTCGCCACTATAGATTCCGGTCAGCCCATCGACGAAGGCCCGCATGGTGGGGCTGAGCGTCTCGTAGGCGCGGTACAGGTTGGTCAGCACCGTGTCGCCGCCGCGCGAGGGCACCTCGTGGGCGTAGAGCATGGTCGCGATCGGCGGGCGCTCGTCGAACGACATGTCGGTGTGCCAGGCGCCGCCGAAATTCTTCTCCTCGTCCGGCTCCTTGCGGATCTCGAACACCTCCGGGTGCTCCTCCAGCCCCTTCACGAAGGGATAGGGCACCAGCGGCCCGAAGCGCCGGGCGAAGGCCTTGTTCTGCTCGATGGTCAGGTCCTGGTCGTGGAAGACCAGCAGTTGATTCTCCAGGAACGCCTGGTGGATCTCAGAGAAGATCTCGTTCCCCAGTTCCTTGGACAGGTCGACACCGGAGATCTCAGCGCCCATGGTGCCGCCGATGGGCTTTACGGTTATGGTCTCGTACTGCTGCATCGCCTTACCTCCCATGTCGACCGTCTCGTCCCGGCGGCCTTTGTACACAATCTCACCACGGGCCGGCGCCCGGCGTCACCCCACCAAATTCGCGGAGCCCTTGTGTCCGACCTCCCCTCCAAACCGGCCGCCAACGCCTATCTGCTGCTGGTCCTGACCACCCTGTCCTGGGGTGCCAACGCCGTCGCCGCCAAGATGTCGGTGGGCGAGCTGTCGCCCATGCTGCTGACCCTGCTGCGCTGGCTCGGCGTCTTCCTGCTTCTGACGATCTTCGCCCGCAAGAAGGTGGCGGCCGAATGGCCGGTGCTGCGGGCGCATTGGGGCAAGATCTTCGTCATGGGCGCGCTGGGCTTCTGCGTGTTCAACACCCTGATGTACGTCGCCGCCAAGCACACCCAGGCGGTCAATATCGGCATTCTGCAGGGTGCCATCCCGATCTTCGTGCTGCTCGGCGCCTTCGCGGCTTACAGAACGCCGGTGCGCGGGGTGCAGATCCTCGGCGTGGCGATCACCATGATCGGCGTCGCCCTGGTGGCCTCGAAGGGAGATTTCGGACGGCTGGCGGCGCTGGAGCTGAACCATGGCGACGTGCTGATCGTCATCGCCTGCGTGCTCTATGCCGGCTACACCGTGTCCCTGCGCAAGCGCCCGCCCCTCTCCGGCATGACCATGTTCGCCGGGCTGGCCACCGCGGCCTTCGTGACGTCCATTCCGGTCGCCGGATACGAGTATCTGGTCGGTGACCTGCAAGTGCCGACGGTCAAGGGCTGGTGGATCGTCGCCTTCGTGGTGATCTTCCCGTCCTTCCTGGCCCAGATCTCCTTCCTACTCGCCGTCGACCAGGTCGGGCCGGGCCGCGCCGGGGTGTTCGTCAACCTGGTGCCAATCTTCGCCGCCGTGCTCAGCGTCGCCATCCTGGGCGAGGCCTTCCACCTGTATCACGCGCTGGCCCTCGCCCTGGTGCTCGGCGGCATCGCCATCGCCGAACGGTTCAAGCGTTGACGGAGGTTCCGATGACCCCCACCCCCTTCACCCTCGCCGTCCCCCAGGCCGATCTCGACGACCTGAAGGACCGGCTGGCCCGCACCCGCTTTCCCGACCGCACGCCGGGGGAGGCCTGGGCCTATGGCACCGATCCGGACTACCTGCGCGAATTGGTGACCTATTGGCGCGAGGGCTTCGACTGGCGCCGCGAGGAGGCCGCCCTCAACGCCTTCCCGCAGTTCCGGGTCGAGCTGGACGGCATCCCGCTGCATTACCTGAAGGTGGAGGGCAAGGGCCCGGATCCGATCCCGCTGCTGCTGCTGCATGGCTGGCCCGGCTCGGTGCTGGAGTTCCTGGAGCTGATCCCGCTGCTGACCGACCCGGCGGCCCACGACGCCCCGGACGCACCCTGCTTCACGGTGATCGCCCCGTCCCTGCCCGGCTTCACCCTGTCCTTTCGGCCGGACCAGAAGCGGTTCTCCTGCGAGGAGATGGCCGATACGCTCGCGAAACTGATGACCGACGTGCTCGGCATCGAGCGCTACATGGTCCAGGGCGGCGACTGGGGCGCCTTCGTCGGCTCGCGCATCGCGTTCGACCATCCGGACCGGGTGCGCGCCCTGCATCTCAACTTCCTGCCCCTGCGCCGGGACGCCGCCGTGGCCGAGAACCCGAGCCCGGAGGAGCAGAAGTATCTTGAGGAACTGGCCGAGTTCCTGCGCGAGGAGACCGGCTATCAGGCGATCCAGGGCACCCGGCCGCAGACCCTGGCCTCTGCCCTGGTGGACAGCCCGGCCGGGCTCGCCGCCTGGATCGTGGAGAAGTTCCATGTCTGGACCGACAATGACGGCCGGATCGAGAACGCGGTGAGCCGGGACCGGATGCTGGCGGATATCTCGCTCTACTGGTTCACCGGGGCGGTGGGCTCGTCCTTCTGGCCGTACTACGCCCGGGCCCATAATCCCTGGCCGATCCCGCTCGGTGGGAGGATCACGGTGCCGATGGGCTATCTGCAATCACCGCGGGAAATTCTTCGCCCACCCCGGAGTGCCGCCGCCCGCGTCTATACGGATATCCGACGCTGGGAATCCTTAGAAAAAGGAGGGCATTTCGCCGCCCTGGAAAATCCCGACGCCCTTGCGGCGGAAATTCGGGCCGTTGCCGCCACTTTGTAGAGACCCCATCGAAAATTAACGAAAATCAATTTTTGAGTGTGACTCGGTAAGCTGATACGCTGATCCTTCAAGCGCGGGAGGAACGGCCATGGGCAACACAAAGACACCGAAGACCGGCATGAAACGGCGCGACTTCCTGGCAGGTGCCGGCGCGATGGCGCTGACCGGTCCGCTGATGGCGCGGGCAGCGATCGCCCAGGGTACCGGTCCCGGCCTCGCCCCGGCGGGCGCGAAGATCGCCCGGCTCGGCATCTATCCGGCCATCGGCATCTGCCGGGTCGGCGGCAGCAAGCTCTGGTTCCACGCGCCGGAGGTGCCCGGCCTGCCGCCGCAGCCGGCGGACGGCCAGTTCAAGGACGGCACCGAGAGGATCAAGAAGCAGGTCCAGCGATTCCGCATCTACGCCTTCGACAGGGAAGGCCGGGTGATCAAGGAGATCACCGCCGCCGACGGCTCAATTCAGTGGACGGTGCATGTCGCCAACACCAAGGCCGCCTGGTACGGCTTCAACAACCCGATGGACAATGGCGAACTCGCCCCCGGCATCCCCGGCAAGCGGCGCAATCAGTATTTCACCCGCCCGGACCAGCGCCTCGAGAATCTCGTGATCGACGGCGAAGCCACGACGATCTCCGGCACCGACACCAATCCCGCCGGCGACGACGCGGCCTTCGCCATGGGCGGGACCTTCTGGGGCAGCGAGGCGGTCGGTCTCGGCCATCTGCAGACCGACAGCGCCGGCCACCTGCTCGTGGTGCCGCCGGATGGCGTGTCGAAAAGCCCGACCGGCGCCGGCATCACCAGCTTCGCCGACAATGACGGCTGGCACGACGACTGGTGCGACGGGCCGGTCTCCGCGACGGTGACCCTGAACGACGCCCTGCCGGTGGAGCCGGACCTGGACACCGCCGCCGATCCCGCCTGGGTCGCCTGTGTCGGGCCGAACTTCGCGCCGCAGATCGAGCCGGTCTCGACCATGTACGATGTGATCTACGACATGAACGTGCGGCTGGACTGGCAGCAGCGGCCCGAGAAGCCGTCCTTCACCAAGGACATCTACCCGACCCTGCAGCGCCTGGGGCAGATGCAGTGGCTGACCGACGCGGCCAACCTGCGCGAGGCCTGGATGGGTCAGTATTTCGACTTCGCCGATCCGGCCCTGATCGACCGGCTGGCGAAGCAGGCCAACGGCGAGCTGCGCGCCCAGGCCTTCGCCCAGATCCGCCCGCCCTTCCAGTTCTCCGGCAACACGGCGGCCGATTACTTCACCGAGCAGCAGCTCAAGGTGCCGTACATGCTGGGCGACGGCATCAACTACGACGGCAGCCCGTACCAGTGGTTCCAGATGGTCCACCTCCAGTACCAGTTCCTGATCGACTGGAAGGACGGCAACTACATCGACGACTGGACGCCGGACCAGACCGGCATCACCGATTTCGACGAGATCCCGCTGGACCAGCAGCCCTTCGCCCTGACGCAAGCGGCCCTGATGCCGCTCAGCGGCGGCGCGTTCCATCCGGGGGTCGAACTGACCTATTACCTGCGACACAAGAACATGTATGCCCGCGCCCATGCGCCGGCGGACGGGCCACAGCCGGAGCCGTTCCGCCTGGCGCTCGGCGACCGGCCGTCCCTGCTGCAGGATGTCGGCCTGCTCCTGACCCCGGACCTCACCCTGGTGGGCGATCCGGACAAGGGGATCGCCCCGGCGGTCGGCCCCTGCATGCCCGGCGACCTGACCCGCTGGATGGGCCTGCCCTGGCAGTGCGACGCCTTCAGTTGCCAGCAGGTGCTGATGCAGAGCGACTTCCCGACCGCGGTGTGGTGGCCCGCCCTGCTGCCGATCGACGTGCTGCCGGAGGCGTTCCTGGAAACCCAGGTGATCAAGGGCGAAACCCGGGACGGCCAGAAGCTCGACCGGGACGAGCGGATCAAGTTCTTCAACCAGCGCGCAGACTGGAAACGCGGGGTCGCCGGCATCGGCTACCACGCCAATGCCAGCTACTGGGACGGCATCACCGACATGATCACCCTGTGGGAGCGCATGGGCTTCGTGGTGAAGCGCCAGGTGCCCGAGGAGGTCGCCCGCGAGCTCGGCATCCCGCGCGAGGTCTATGCGGAAGTCCAGCGCGGCGACACCATGGAGTTCCGCTTCAAGTGGACCCCGACGGACGGCCAGCTCCCGAACTGAGGCCGCCATGGGAAGGACCGTCGCCGTCATCGGGGCCGGGATCGCCGGGCCGGCCGCCGTGCTGGCCCTCGCCCGGGCCGGCCTGGAGGCGCTCTGGGTGGCGCCCAAGCCGGAGCCGGATCACGACCCGGTGGGGGAGACCCTGGCGCCGGCGGCCAATCCGATCCTCGCCGGGCTCGGCCTGTCCGGCGCCATGGCGGCCGCCGGCCACCGGCCGTCCCACACCACCCTCTCCGCCTGGGGCAGCGACCGGCTGGCCGACCGCAACGCCATCCTGCATCTGGAGGGGCCGGGCCTTGTGCTCGACCGTGCCCGGTTCGAGGCGGACCTGCGCAGCCATGCCGCGGCTTCGGCCGGGCGCATGGTGGAGACCCGGCTGAGTGCGGCCCATGCGGCCGACGGCGTCTGGCACCTGAGCCTCGAGAATGGCGAGGCCCTGACCGCCGACGCCCTGGTCGATGCCTCGGGCCGTAGCGCGGTCGTCGCCCGATCGTTCGCCGCGCGGGAGCGGGCCGACCAACTCATGGCGGCCCACGCCTTCCTGCCGCACCGGGATGACAGCGTGGAGCCGACCCGGGCGGTCCTGATCGAGGCGGTGGAATCCGGCTGGTGGTATGCCGCCCTGCGGCCGGACGGCTCGCTGTCGGTCGCCTATTTCACCGACCCCGACCTGCTGGGCGACACGCCGAGCCGGGACCTCGACGCCTGGACCGGCCTGATCGCCGGCACACGCCATATCGGCCGCTGGATCGAGGATGCCGGCTTCGCGGTGGAGGCACCGCCACGCCTGTCCAGTGCCGGCACCACCTGGCTGGTCCCGCCGGCGGGCCGGGCCGAGGGCGCGCCCTGGATGGCGGTGGGCGACTGCGCGGCGGCCTTCGACCCGCTCTCCTCCCACGGGATGACGACGGCCCTCTGGGCCGGGGCCCGGGCCGGCGGCGTCATGTCGGCGTCGCTGCAGGGCGACGACACCGCCTTGGAAGCCTATGCCCGGTCGGTGATGGACGGGGTGGCCGGGTTCCTCGCCCAGCGCCGGGGCATGTATGCGCAGGAACGCCGCTTCCCCGATGCCCCCTTCTGGCAGCGCCGGCAGGGGGCAGGGTGATGAACCCTCACCTTTCCCGTTTCCCCGGCCTTGCGCCGGGGCCCAGGGAAAGCGCGTGCCGGAACGCGTTACCCGATCGCCAACCGCTCGGGCGAGTGGCACCCTGGGTCCCGGCGCGAGGCCGGCAAGACGAGTTGGTAGAGGAGGTTATTTCCCTAACGGAACAGGAACCGCTTATGGGCGTCGGCCATGTTGCGGGCGCGGAGCAGGAACTCCTGAGCGGCGCGAGCATCGACCGTGTCGGCCAGCGTCTCCGCAAACAGCGCCATCCAGCGGTCAAAATGCGCCGGGGTCAGCTCGCCGATCCCGGCATGGACCCGCATCGGCATGCCGTCATACCGTCCGGTCAGGTTTAGCACCGACGACCAGAACGCCTTCAGCCGCTCGAAATGGGCGGGCCAGTCCTCCACGTTGCGCATGAAGACGGGGCCCAGCACCTCATCCTCCCGCGCGCGGCTGTAGAAGGTCTCGACCACCAGCGAGATGTCGTCCTCGCTGACCCGCGCGAAGGGCGGTGCGAGCGGGGGACGGTCGGGGCTTGCATTGGAAGCGTCGGTCATGACCCCACGCTACCACGCCCGCCCCTCACGCCGCGAGCAACGGCGTGTAGAGCAGCTTCACGTAGGAGCGCAGCAGCCGGATCTGCTCGGCCAGGACGCCCGGTTCCTTCAGGGCCTTGGCCATGACGATGCCGCCCTCGGTCACCGAGGAGACCATGTCGGCCAGGGCGTCGATATCGACCACGTCATTGGCCGGATACCGGGCATCGATGGCATCGAAGATCCGCCGGAACCGTTCGCGCCAGGCAAGCACGCCCAGCCGGTTCAGCTCGCGCACCTCGCGGTCGAACAGCACCTCGTTGTAGCAGTAGGTCGCCACCAGGCAGCCTGGATGGCCCTGCTCCATCTCGCCCATGATCGCGGCGAAGCGGTCGAGCCCGCTCAGGAAGGCCGCCAGCGGATCCTCGCCCTCGCCGACCGCGAACAGGTCGTCCAAAACCGCGTCGTCGCGCTTCAGGAACCGGATCAGCATGGCGCGTGCCAGCTCGTTCTTGTCCCTGAAGTGATAGAAGAAGCCGCTCTTGGTTATGCCGACGGCGGCGATGACCTCCTCGATCGAGGTCGCGCCGAAGCCCTTCGCCAGTACCGCGTCCTCGGCGATGTCCAGGATCTTCTCCCGCGTCTGTTCTCCTCTGCGCATTCCGAACTCCTCCTCCTCGGCCGATATCGCCGACGACTTAGAGGGCGTTTGTTTCAGTTCGATTTCCGTACCGCAGGTTTACTAGCATTAACCATCGCGTCCCCTGATTTTCCGGCCATCCTGATTGAGAGGAGGCCACACATGGCACGCTATCGCACACGCCTGCCGCAGCTCGACGGCGGGCCGTTCCTGACCGACGGCGGTCTCGAAACCACCCTGGTGTTCATCGACGGCATCGATCTGCCGCATTTCGCCGCCATCGACCTGCTGCGCCGCGACGGCGGCCGCGAGCGGCTGAAGCGCTACTCGGAGCAGTACCTCCAGATCGCCCGGGACAAGGGCTGCGGCTTCGTCCTGGAGAGCGTCACCTGGCGGGCCAGCCGGGACTGGACCCGCAAGCTCGGCTATTCCGAGGCCGAGCATCTGCGCCTGAACCAGATCGCCATCGAGGACCTGGCCGCCCTGCGCGACCACTGGGAGACCCCGGCGACCCCGGTCGTGGTGTCCGGCAATATCGGCCCGCGCGGCGACGGCTACGACCCGGGCGAGGTGATGACCGAGCAGGAGGCCGAGGCCTATCACGCCTGCCAGATCGCCCTGTTCAGCGACACCGAGGCCGACCTGGTCACCGCCATGACCCTCACCAACGTGCCCGAGGCGATCGGCATCGTGCGGGCCGCCGCCAAGCGGTCAATGCCGTGCGTGATCTCCTTCACCCTGGAGACCGACGGCCGCCTGCCGACCGGCCAGTCCCTGCGCGAGGCCATCGAGGACACCGACGCCGCGACCGACGGCGCCGCCGCCTACTTCATGATCAACTGCGCCCACCCCACCCATTTCGAGGCGGAGCTGGCCAAAGGCGGCGACTGGATCAACCGGATCCGCGGCGTGCGGGCCAATGCCTCGACCCGCAGCCATGCGGAGTTGGACAACTCGACCGACCTGGATGCCGGCGATCCTCAACAGCTCGGCCGCGACTACGCCCGGCTGCGCAAGCTGCTGCCGTCAGCCAACGTGTTCGGCGGCTGCTGCGGCACCGACCACCGCCATGTCGAGCAGATCTCCGGACACTGCGCCGGCCACGCCCGAGCGGCCTGAGGAGGCGGTGATGGGCTATCACGACCTCATCCTTCGCCCGGCCGGGCCGGACGACGCCCCCGCCCTCGTCCAGATCGTCGAGATGGCGAGCGAGGGCATGGTGACCCATGTCTGGAAGGGCATGGCGGAACCGGGGGAGACCCCGCGCGATGTCGGCCTGCGCCGGGCCCGGCGGGGCGAGGGTTCCTTCTCCCACGTCAACGCCACCCTTGCGACGCTCGGCGGCACGGTCCAGGGCGGGCTGATCGGCTATCCCCTCGGCGGGGCGCAGCCGATCGGCCCGGACATGCCTGCCATGTTCGCCCCCCTGCAGGAGCTCGAGAACCTGGCCGCCGGAAGCTGGTACGTGAACGTGCTCGCGGTCATGCCTTCCTGGCGCAGCCGGGGCATCGGCACACGCCTGCTGTTCGAGGCGGAACGTCAGGCACGAGACAGCGGCTGCGCGCGGCTGTCGATCATCGTCTCCAGCGCCAATGCCGGCGCCAGGCGGGCCTACGAGCGTTTCGGCTTCGAGTTCCGGGCGGACCGGCCGATGGGGAAGAGCGGCTGGGAAAATCCCGGCACGCACTGGCAGCTTCTCATCAAGAGTCTCGATTAACCGATCCGACGAGGCGCTGGCGCGTCACGTCCGCGTCAGCGCTTCATGGGCCCGGGACCGGAACTCCCGGCGGTAAAGGATCGCCACCACCCAGAGCGACGCCGCGATCAGCGCCACCGGATGCAGGAACCAGGCGCAGGCGGCCAGCCCGAAATAGTAGGCGTGCATGCCGCCGTTATAGTGACGGGCGGCCAGTGTCGCGACCCGCGCCACCACCTTCGCCCGGGTCTGGGCGACCGTCGGATCGTCGGCCGCTCCCGGCTGCGGGATCGAGCCCAGCACCACCGCGGCGTTGTTGTGCAGCCGCAGCGACCACGCCAGCCGGAAGAACGCGTTGATGAACACCACGATCAGCGTGCCGACCATCAGGCCGAACCGGTCGCGGGTCGTCTCCAGCAGATAGTCGAAGCCGTTCAGCACGGCGACCGCGTGCTCGCTGCCGCCGATCATCGCCGCCAGACCGCCGATCACGAAGATCGAGGTCGAGGCCAGAAAGGCCGAGTTGCCGGCGAGCGAGCGCAGGATCTGGATGTCGATGATCCGGTTGTCGCGATGCACCGCCGAGGCGGTCCAGTCGCCGCGCCAGCCCTGCATCAGCCCGGACAGGTTCTCGCCCCGCTCCGCCGCCCGCTCGCCGAAAATCTCGTAGCCGAGCCAGGCGGCGACGAAGACCACCAGGGCGAGGATGTCGAGGGGCGAGAGGATCTGCATCAGCGCGGTCATGATCCCGTCCGATAGCAGATTTTCGGCCCGCGCGCCGCCGGCGAATGCGGCCAAGAGACCCAGCCGGGCCGCTTTCACCCTGGGCGCCGGGCAGCCGGGGGCTTACCCTTTGATCGCAAAGGGTCCTGAAACGGATCGGTACAGGAGGAACGCATGGGACCGCTGGACGGGAAGATCGCCGTCGTCACCGGGGCGGGCAAGAATATCGGCCGCGAGATCGCGCTGACCCTGGCCCGCGACGGCGCCGCCGTGGTGGTCAACGGCCGCGGCGATCAGGCAGCGGTGGATCGCGTGGCAGAGGAGATCCGGGCGCTGGGCGGCCGGGCCTTCGGACACCTGGCCGACGTCTCCGACGAGACCGCGGTCACCGCCATGGTCGAGCGCGCGGTGGCCGAGTTCGGCGGCATCGACATCGTCGTCAGCAATGCCGGCCTGCGCCGCCAGACGCCGTTCCTGGAGATGGGCCTGGTGGAGTGGCGGGAGATCCTGTCGGTGGCGTTGGACGGGGCCTTCATCCTCACCCGCGCCTGCGTGCCGCATATGATCGGTCGCGAAGGCGGTGCCATCGTCGGCCTGTCCGGTGTCTCCACCCATGTGGGCACGCCCGAGCGGTGCCACGTCTCCGCCTCCAAGTCGGGGCTGGAGGGGCTGATGCGCGCCCTCGCGGTCGAGCTCGGGCCGCACGGCATCACCGCCAACTGCGTCGCCCCGGGTGCCATCGACACCGTGCGCGCGGCCGCCGCCGGACAGATGCCCAGCACCATGCGGGCCGCCGGGGTGCCGGCCGGCCGCAAGGGCACGATGCAGGAGATCGCCGCCATGGTCCGCCATCTGGTCGGACCCCATGGCCGGTTCATCACCGGCCAGACCATTCACGTGAACGGAGGAGCGTTCCTGACATGAGCAACCTGCCTTTCGAGAACGAGCCTATCTCGCCGCATATCGGGCTGGAGATCACCGGGCTGGACCTCAACACGCTGGATGCCGACACCACCGCCGCCCTGCGCCAGGCCTTCAACGATCGCCACGTGCTGGTGATCCGCGACCAGGACATGACGCCGGAGCAGCAGGTCCGCTTCGCCGAGCGGATCGGCGAGCCGGACATCTACCCGCTGCTGGGCGGCATCGACGGCTTCCCGATGATCACGCCGATCATCAAGGAGCCGGAGGAGCGCAACAATTTCGGCGGGCTCTGGCACAGCGACACGACCTACATGGAGGCGCCGCCGATGGCGACCATGCTGCTGGCCCGCGAGATCCCGCCGGTCGGCGGCGACACGCTCTTCGCCTCCCAGGTTGCGGCCTACGAGGCGCTGTCGGACGGGATGAAGGCGATGCTGGCGCCGCTCAAGGCGATCAACAGCTCGGCCAAGGCGAACGCCACCAAGACCCGCGAGGACCGGGTGAAGGACGACGACGCCAAGAAGGAGTTCACCTCCTGCCACCCGGTGGTGCGCACCCATCCGGAGACCGGCAAGAAGGCGCTGTACCTGAATGTCGGCCACACGGTGCGGTTCGACGGCTTCACCGAGGAGGAGAGCGCACCGCTGCTCGCCTGGCTGCACGCCCATCAGTGCCGCGAGGAGTTCCAGTGCCGGGTGCGCTGGCGCAAGGGGACCCTGGTGATGTGGGACAACCGGGCGGCCATGCACTACCCGGTCAACGACTACCACGGGTACCGCCGCGAGATGCACCGGATCACCTTGAAGGGCGACAAGGTGGCGTGAGACGGGCCGTAGGCGCCCATCTTTCAATCGCAACCGTCATCCCGGCGACCCCGGACTGGATCCGGGGCCGGGCTTGGCCCGGGGGTCGGCCGGGACCAAGTCGCCTTGCCGCGGTCCCGGGCAGCCCCCGGATCTGCGTCCGGGGTCTCCCGGGATGACGGCTGTCTCTAAAGCCGCTCCACCTCGCAGCGCGAGCAGCGCAGGGGGATGGAGCCGCTGATCGGGTCGGCGCGGGAGGTGTCGATGGTGGCGTTGATGTTCGCCGCCAGCCGATGGTCGCGGTCGTAGGGGCTGCCGTCGGGTCCGTCGACCCACCAGCCGTGCTGGCCGAACACGCCGCCCGGCTCCAGGTCGCGGACGATGGACACCCGCGCCACCGATCGGCCCCGCGCCGTCTTCACCACCGCCCAGTCGCCCTGGGCCAGCCCTCGCGCCTCGGCATCCTGCTTCGCCATCTCAACGATCGGGTCCGGCATCAGCCGGCGCAGGGAGGGGATGTTGCGGTGCTGGCTGTGGCAGTAGGCCACCGTCTTGGCCGAGCCGAGCCGCAGGGGATACGCCTCCTCCACCGGCGGCAGAACCGCCGGGTCGAAGTGCGGCACGCCCGCCTGGCCGTGGTCGTGCAGCCGCTCGCTGTAGACTTCCAGTCGCCGGGTCGGCGTCGGGAAGCCGCGCGGCGCCCCGTCCGGACCATTCATCGCATAAGCTTCCAGCGCCACGCTGCCGGGCACGGTTACCCCTTCCGGCTGTGCCCGAAGCTGCGCGACCGACAGCCCGCCCCCGGCCAGCACATGGTCGTGCCCGGCATCGGCGCTGCCGCCGAAGAACGCATCCCCCAGCCCCAGCCGCTCGGCCAGGGCCAGGACGATGTCGGTATCCGAGCGCGCCTCGCCGACCGGCTCGATCACCGCCGGGCGGAGCTGCACCTGCCGCATTCCTTCGAGGCTGGCATCGAAGCCGGTGCGCAGGCCCTCGCGTTCCCAGGAGGTGGCGGCGGGCAGCAGGATATCCGCCTGACGCGCCGTCGCGTTCTCGAAGAAGTCCACATGGACGTGGAAGTCGAGCGCAGCCAGCGCCCGCGCGGCCACGTCGCCATCCGGCTGCGACACCAGCAGGTTCGTGCCGAAGGAGACCAGCATGCGTACCGGGTAGGGATCGCGCTGTAGCACCGCCCGCCAGACATCGCGGGCCGTGACCCAGCCGTTCAGCCCCGGCCCGATCGGCCGCTCGCGCAGGCCCAGCGCCTTGGCTTTCTGCGCCGGGGCGAGCAGGTCGCCGCCGGAGATATCGGCGAAGAACGCGGCCCCGCCCGGCACGTTGCCGCCGGCCTTGCCGTAGCTGCCGGTCAGCGCGTAGAGCAGCGAGATCGCCCGGTCGGTCTGGGTCGCGGTCGGGCTCTGGCCGACCCCGTTCCAGGCGTAGTAGGCAACCGAGGACGCCCCGGCGAGCAGGTCCGCGGTCTTGTGCTGCGCCTCCGCCGGCACACCGGTGACCTCGGCCACCCGCTCGGCCGGCCACTCCGCAGCAGCGGCGGCGTAGATCTCGAACGCGCTGCGGCAGGCGACCGGCCCCTCGGATGTCTCCACGTCACACTCGGCCCGCAGGACCGGCGATCCCTGGTCGAGCCACACGCCGCGTCCGGAGTCATAGCGCAGCAACCCGCCCGTCTCGTCCAGAGCGACGAGGACGTCCGAACTGCCACCGACCTCGATGTCGGCCTCTCGCAGGAAGCGGCCGGTATCCTGCCGAACCAGCAGCGGCCCGTTGCTCCAGCGGGTGAGGAAGTCCCGGTCGATCCGGTCGCTCTCGATCAGGATGTTGGCGAGACCAAGGGCCAGTGCCTGATCGGTGCCGGGGCGCACGGCGAGCCACTGGTCGGCGCGCCGGGCGAAACCGATGGGCCGGGGGTCGACGACGATCACCTTGGCCCCGCGGCGCATCGCCTTCTGGATCTCCACCGAGCGCGCCAGCCAGGTGGCGGCCGGGTTGTTGCCCCAAAGCACGACGCAGTCGGTGTTGGCGAAATCCGGCGTGCCGATATCGGTGCCGTAGGTGAAGCGACTGGCAAAGTCCTTGTGCCAGTTGCAGATCTCGGTGCCGTAGATGGTGTTCGGGCTGCCATAGGCGCGGATCAGCCGCTCGATCCAGGAGATCGAGTCGGAGATATGGGTGCCGCTCGGCGTGGTGACCGAGAACGCGGTCTGCTCCGGCCCGCCCTCACGCGCCACACTCGCCATGCGCCCAGCGATCTCGTCCTGGGCCTCGTCCCAGGAGATCGGCTCCCAGCCCGGATCGGCCGCCCCTTTCGGCGCGGTGCGGCGCAGCGGCCGGGTGAGCCGGTCGGGGTGATAGACCAGCTCCGGGGCCGCCCGTCCCTTGGGACAGAGCTTCTCGCCGCTGGGATGGTTCGGCAGCGGGTCGATTCCGGTCAGCTTGCCGTCCTCCACGACGGCGACGCAGCCGCATCGCGAGCGGCACTGGGTACAGAAGGCGGGGGTACGGGTGATCGCGGTCACGGGGCCTCGCGACGGAAGGGGGGAGGGCCGGACGACGGCCGGATCCCCTCACCCTAGAGGAGGCCACCCCATGGCGGAAGGTGCCGATCGGCCCTGGACGCTCACCCGTAGACCGCCAGCACCACCGGTTGGCTGAAGCCCTTCAGCTCCACCGCGCCGCGATCCTCGAACCGCTCGTAGGTCGGCAGGTCGCGGTCGAACAGCATGGTGGAGAAGCAGGCCTCGTTCTCCCCGGCCTTGGCCGAGATCCGGGCGGCGAGCTGCACCGTCGATCCGAAGAAGTCCTCCTCCCTCATGATCGCCTCGCCGAAATGACCGCCGCAACGGATCCTGTATTCCGGCGCGTCCGGTCGGCCGGCCATCCCCTTCATGCTGTCGACCAGGGCCACGGCGCAGGCGACCATCCGCTCCTTGTTGGCGAAGCTAAGCATCAGCCCGTCGCCCAGATGCTTGACCTTGCGGCCGCCGAACCGCCGGCACATGTCGAGCACCAGCTTCTCGTGGTGCTCGATCACCGACTGGGCCGCGGCGTCGCCGATCTCGCTGGTCAGCCGGGTGCTGTCGACGATGTCGGTGAACAGGATGCCGACCTTGACCTTGCCGCCCAGCCCGACCTCCAGGGTGTCGGTGATGCCGAACGCCTCCTCGAAGGTCTGCTTCAGGGCGTCGATATCGGCCTGCTGGTAGAGCCGGAAGCAGCGCGAGCCGACCCGGATGGAGGCCGGCGCGTCCTTCTCGGTCAGGTAGCGCTCCATGGTCTCCACGAAATGGCCGATGGCGTCGGTACTCTCGATGAAGAACTTCAGCACCTGGCCGACGATGGACCGGCCGCGGTCGGAGAAGATGTTGATGTCCTGTTCGATGGAGAACAGAACCCCGATGGCGAACAGGCTGATCTTGCGCGCGAAGGCCAGATCCCGTTTCGCCGCCTCCAGGGCGCCGCCCTGACGCAAAGTCTCGAAGAAGCTGCGAAACTGCCGATAGGTGGCGTCGGCGATGATGAGGTCCTCGAGCGCCGCGTCCTGCTCGTCCTCGAAGATCGGGACCTGACCGCGCTTGCGGGTCGGGCCGGTGATCTCCGGCGGCGCGATCTTGGCGATGTCTCCGCCCGCGAGTTCGGAGCCGCCGTCCCCCCGGCGCGCCCGCAGCGGCACGAACAGGAAGGACAGCAGATCGGCCAGCGACCCGCCGAAGCCCATGCGCTGGCCCCGGCCGGCGGGCTTGGCCGGTTTCGCGGGGCGCATGACGGTGGAGGCCCGCCCCCGGGCGCTGGTGTCGCCCTTGGCGTCGCGGGCGGCGGCGGGCGCGCGCAGGGACGGCGGCGGCGGCGTGCCGTCGTCGAACCGTTTGAACATCAGCGTGCGCCGCTTGAACATCCCGTCCTCACCCAGCGTTTCCTCGATCAGCTTGAGGCCGCTGCCCGGAGGATCGCGCTGAAGACGCTGGATCTCGGACTGGGCCTCGCCGAGCTCGCTTGGGTCGTAGGTCTGCAGCGTGCGCCACTTCCCGTCCGACTGGATTTCAATCTCGTATGCGACGACCTGAGCCACGCCGGCTCTCCCCCACCCGGACCGAATCCCGCCAAACCTCTCGGAGCGGCGGGACTGATAGTCAGTCAGCGTTTCACGCGCATACCGATGGAAGTTTCAATTGTTTCAGTAACGCGATTCCGGGTGGAGTTCCAGCAAGGTCATTTCTTCTGGAAGTCGACCGTCGCCCAGTCCTCCCAGAGGGTGGCCAGTGCGGCGTAGTCGAGGTCCCCCATGCCCTTGGCCTCGGCGATCTCGTAGGGCGTGTGCGAAGCCAGCGTGGCGAACAGCGGCACGCCCAGATTCTGCGCCGTCTCCAGCGCCAGAACCGAATCCTTGCGCGCGTTGGACACCGACATGCCGCCCTTGTAGTTGCCGTCGGCCATGCGCTCCTGCACCCGGTGGACCAGCGGCCGCAGCAGCCCCTCCTCCCGGTTCAGGATGTCGACCATGGTCTGCACCGGCACGCCGAGCTTGGTCGACATGGCGAAGGCCTCGATCAGCACGACCATGACCGCGTGCATGACGCCGTTGTTCACCACCTTGGTGCCCATGCCGGCACCGATCGGGCCGAGCTCGAAGATCCGCTCCGCCAGCAGGTCGAGAACCGGACGGGCGAGCTTGATCTCCTCCGGCGAGCCGCCGAGGAAGAAGGTGATCTTGGCCGAGGCCATGCTGGCGACACCGCCGGCGATCGCCGCATCGACGAAACCGACACCCTCGGTCGCACAGCGTTTGTGGCAGGCGATGGCGGTGGCTGGGGTGACGGTGCTGGTCTCGATGATGATGGACGGCCGGTGGCCAGCGCCGAGGATCTCCTCGACGACGGCGATGGACGCCTCCGGCTTGGGCAGGGAGAGAATGATCCGGTCGGCCTTGGACGCCACGTCGGCGGCACTGTCGGCCAGGGTGACCCCGATCTCGGCGGCGGCCTTGCGGCGCTCCGGGCTCAGGTCGAAACCGATCACGGTCTGGCCCTTGTCCAGCAGCGCCTTGCAGACCGACGCCCCGGCATTGCCGAGACCGATGAAGCCGATCGGGTTGGTCATTCTCTAATTCCCTTCAGGTGTCCGTCAGGTGGAGGAGGTCAGGCGCGGAAGTCGCTGCCCATGCGGTCGAGCTTGCGCTTCCAGGCGGCCAGTTCGAGCTTGCCGATGCCGGCGAGCCGGGCCCCTTCCGGCTTCTGCGCGCGGGTATGGGCGACGATCTCCGGCGGGATCGGCAGCACCTCGGCCTGGCCGCCGGCCTGGGCCAGCACCTGCACCCGGCAGGCGCGCTCCAGGTTGTACATGTGGAAGAACGCCTCGGCGACGGTCTCGCCGACCGTCAGCGTGCCGTGGTTGCGCAGGATCATCGCCTTGCAGGCCCCCAGGTCGTTCACCAGCCGCGGCTTCTCGGCATCATCGAAGGCCAGGCCCTCGTAGTCGTGATAGGCGATGCCGCCGGGCAGGAACATGCCGAACTGGGAGGCGTCGATCAGACCCTCGCGCTGGCAGGAGACCGCCACGCCGCTGTCGGTATGCAGGTGGATGACGCAATGGGCCCCCGGCACCGCCTCGTGCACCGCCCCGTGGATGATGAAGCCGGCATAGTTGATCGGGTACGGGCTGTCCTCGACGATGTTCCCCTGCAGGTCGATCTTCACCAGGTTCGAGGCGGTCACCTCCTCGTACATCAGCCCGAACGGGTTGATCAGGAAGTGATCGTCCTCGCCCGGCACCCGGGCGGAGATATGGGTGTAGATCAGGTCGTCCATCTGCTTGGCGGCGAAGACGCGGTAGACGGCGGCGAGATCCTCGCGCGTCTCACGTTCCGCATCGGACCAGCGGCTGGGGCGGGGCATCGAGGTAACGGTCACGGCTGGCCTCCTTCAGGTACCTTTGAACTCGGTGATGTCGGCACTCTCGTGCGGCGGGAAGTCGATATGGATATGATTCCCGTCGGCATCGAAGATGTTCACCTGAGTGTGGCCGAAGCCGTCGCCGGGCAGAACCCCACACTTGTATGCAATGTTAAGGGATCGCAGATGGGCGAGAAATTCCTCCAGCCCGGTGGCCCGCATCGCGAAGTGCTCGAGCTGCTGGTCGCCGCGATACTCGGCGGTTCCGCCGGTCTCCACGATATGGACCACGGCATCCTCGCCGGAATACATCCACGCGCCGCCGAAGCCGAAATCGGGCCGCTTTCCCTTCTTCAGCCCCAACACGCGCTCGTAGAATGCCACCAGGCGCGGGACGTCGGTGGTGCGGAGATTGACATGATCGAGTCTTCCGATTGGCATGGTGACCTCCCTTCCGGCTTTTTCCGCAGCATAGACCCAGGGCCCAGCGCGACGCCATGACCGACCGTCTCTCCAATGCCGAGCTGCGCCGGCTGTTCCTGCATCAGCATGCGCTGTCCGAGTCGCCCTCGGGCCCGCTGACCCGCGACGGGCTCGACGCGCTGATCGACCGGCTGGGGTTCGTGCAGGTCGACACCATCTCCGCTCTGGAGCAGGCGCATCACCACATCCTGTTCACCCGCGCCAACGGCTATAAGAAGAGCCTGCTGAAGCACTTGTTGGAGAAGCGCCGGTCGCTGTTCGAGCACTGGACCCACGACGCGTCGATCATCCCGACCCGGTTCTACCCGTACTGGAAGCCGCGCTTCGCCCGCTACAAGGAGCGGATGGACCGGGCATCGCACTGGACCGAGCGCTTCGCCGGGCGCCAGGATGAGGTTCTGGCGGAAATGCGCCGCCGGGTGGAGGTCGAGGGAAGCGTCACCTCGCGCGAGGTCACCCCCGACGACACCGAGGAGCGCGGGGCGTGGTGGGGCTGGACTCCGTCGAAGACCGCGCTGGAATATCTCTGGCGCACCGGCGAGTTCGCGGTCTCGGGTCGCAAGGGTTTCGCCAAGATCTACGACCTGTCGCATCGGGTGATCCCGCCAGAGCACCACGATCCGGAGCCGGATCACGCCGCCTTCGTCGACTGGGCCGGGCGCGAGGCGATCGCGCGTCTGGCGGTCGCCACCCATGGCGAGGTGGCGCGGTTCTTCGACTCGATCTCCCCGGCGGAGGCCCAGGCCTGGTGCGAGAGCGCCGGCGACAACACCCTGCGCCGGATCGAGATCGAGCAGGCCGACGGCTCCACCCGGCTGGTCTGGGCGCGGCCGGACGTGCTGGAACTGGCGGCCCAAGCGCCGGAGCCCCCGACCCGGGTCCGGTTCCTGTCGCCCTTCGACCCGATGATCCGCGAGCGCGAGCGCACCCAGCGGATCTTCGGCTTCGACTACCGCTTCGAGGCCTTCGTGCCGGCGGCCAAGCGGGTCTACGGCTACTACGTGCTGCCGATGCTGGAGCGCGACCGTCTGGTCGGCCGCATCGAGCTGAAGACCCACCGGGCTCGGGGCGAGTTGGAAGTGCGCGGCATGTGGATGGAGCCGGGCGTGCGGGCCTCGAAGGCCCGCGACGCGAAGATCGACGCCGAGATCGAACGCTGGCGGGTGTTCACGGGGATGGAGCGGGTGGTGCGCTAGCACGAGCCTGGCTAAGGACCTGAGCCGGGTGAGTCCTCCGATATTGGCGGCGTGGTGATCGCCACAAAAAACCCTGATTGGTTGTGATACTGTTCTCACCGCCATCGTGACGGGGGGAAGTCGCCATGCTTGTGATCACCAACTATGCCCGCAAGGGTGGGCCCGACAAATGGGCGCCGACGCCGAGCCGGCCCGAACGCGTATTCGAACTGCATCCCAGGGATCGCGACCCCGGCAGCTCCGTCTATTTCCTGCGCCGCGACGACGACGGCGTTCTGTATGAAATCGGCAGTCAGGCCTTCTTCCGACGTACCCAGGGCGCGATCGAGCAGGAGATCCTGCTCTACCTTCATGGATTCAGCACCACCGCGGACTCTGCCTTCGCCCGCGCCGCCGAGTTGCAGAAGCTCCTGGACGCACGCTTCGCCAATGACCCGAACGCGAAATCGGTTGAGGTCATCCTGCTCCTCTGGCCCTGCGACGAGGATTTCGGGATCATGAAGGATTATTGGGACGATCAGGACGCCGCCGACAAGAGCGGCTTCGGCTTCGCCCGGGTCCTGGGAAAGTTCCTGGAATGGCGGGCGAACCGGGGCGGTGACAACGCCTGCTACCGGCCGATCAATATTCTGGCCCATTCGATGGGCAACCGGGTCCTGCGCTTCACCCTGGACCGCTGGACCACCTACGAAGGCGGGATGCCGGCGATCTTCAAGAACATCTTCATGTTCGCCGCGGACATCGACAACCAATCGCTGGAGCCGGGCTGGTCAGGTCACCGGATCACCCAAACCGCCCGCAACGTGATCGTCTATTTCGCCAATGACGACCTGGCGATGTCCGCCAGCAAGATCGCCAACACGCCCAGCAACAAGACGATCTCACGCCGGCTCGGCCATACCGGGCCGGAGGACATGGCAGTGGTCCCGAGCAACGTCTACGCCATCGATTGCGACGACTTCAACAACCTGTACGACCGCCCCAAGGGGCACAGCTACTTCTTCCGCACCAACGGCGTGACTGAGGGTGCGCCAGGCGTCGCCTTCGAGCATATGGCGGCAACGATCGAACGCGGCCGCGTCCCGGCGGGACCGGACCGCACGCTGATCCTGACCGTGTGATGGGTTCGGGCGCATATCCCCACCGTCCCCGTCCCGTGCTCCCCGGATTTATTCCGGGGCCACCCATCCGCCGGCGTGCAGTCTGACGGGCCCATGCCGGCCCCGACGTGGCCCCCGGAATAAATCCGGGGAGTGCAAGAAGGGGACGGCGAACCTGGGCGCGCGCTGCCCCTACCCCACCAAATCCCGCCGAACCACGCCCGTGAGACACCCGATGGCACCCGCCGCCTTGACCAGCTCGGAGCCGTCGACGGTCACGCACTCGATGCCCGCCTTCTCGTAAACCTTCTGCACGGCCTCATAACCCGCCAGCATCAGGATCTTGCGCGGGCCCAGGGTCACGATGTTCAGCGCCCGGTTCAGCACGCTGTCGGGCTCGGAGGTCGGCAGCCAGAGGATCTCGTAGCCCCGCTCCTCCAGCGCCCGCACCGTGGAGAACGGCGTGCGGCGCGGCCAGCAGATGGTGAGATCCTTATCGACGATCCGAAGCATGCCCATGAAATGCATGGTGCCGAACGGCATGTCGACGGCCAGGGTCTCCACCCCGATCTCCTCCATAGAGGCCGCGATCTGGGCGGCGGCGTCCTCGTTGGTGCGCAGGCCGAGGCCAACCATCACCGTCTCCGGGTCGAGCCACATCAGGTCCGCCCCCTCGAACACCGCGTTGCCGGTCAGCGTGCGCAGGATCGGCACCCCGGCATCGGCCAGGCGGCGGGCAACCCAGCGCTCCTCGCCGGCCCGCACCGTGGAGGCCGGGCGGGCCAGGATCGCGCCGTCCGGCGACATCACGAACAGGTCGGCGCAGAACATCTGGTTCGGGGTCGGCTGTCCGGCTGGATCGACATACTGCACGTCGACGCCGTTCGCCCGGTAGGCCTCGGCCATGGCGTCGTGCTGCTCGCCGGCGCGGCCCAGGTCGAGCGGCTCCAGCATCTGCACCGAGTTCGGATCCTCCAGGGCCGCCGCCAGCTCGCCGCCCGGCCGGTGCAGCAGCACCGAGCGCAAGGGGGCATATTCGCTGTCGATGCCGCTCGCGGCCCACAGATCGCCGATCTCCTCGCGGTGGGTGCGCGTGCGCCCCTGCCAGCCGGGTCCGCCATAGGCCGCCGAATTGAAGGTGTTGCCGGTCTTGTCCACGGGTGTCTCTCCGATCGCGTTGAAGTCGGAGAATTGTCGGGCGCCGGACGAATGTCAAAGGGGCGAAATGTGTGGGGCCGTCGCGTTATTTTCTCTCATTCGTCATCCCGGGGGCGCCCGGACCTGATCCGGGGGCCGCCCGGGACCTTCGTTCGGACACTGGTGCTGGGTCCCGGCCGATCCCCGGAACAAGTCCGGGGTTCGCCGGGATGACGGTTATGGGGAAGCTCCCACCCTTCGACACGCCCACCCTGGATCAGGTCCGGGCAGCCGCGTCAGGCCGCCGTCGCCGCGCGCCGTACCGCCGCGACGTCCACTCCAGCCGCAGCCAGCTTGGCCGCGCCATCGCGCTCCACCAGACTGGCGAGCTCAGCGAGGAACGGGTCGTGGCGGCAGGGCCCCGCCAGCCGGGTGAAGACCATCGGATACTCCACCGGCTCCCAGGTCTCGTCCGGAGCCAGGTTGTGCTGGATCTGCACCTCCAGCCGGTCGAGCGCGTGGACCAGCTTCGCCTCGGACGTGCCGCCGGTCTCCAGCTCCAGGAACAGGGCATGGACGTGCCGCCGGTCTCCAGCTCCAGGAACAGGGCATGGACGTGCCGGCCGGTATCGACGTCCAGGCTGTCTCGGATCCGCTTCGCCGCCTCGGCCTCGCCCTGACGCTTGGCGTTCTGGCGGTCGCTCACCTCGAAGGCCGGGATGTCGCCGATCACCGCCTCGGTGAGGTCGTGGACGACGATCATCTCCAGCACCCGCAGCAGGTCGACCGGGCGGCGCAGATGCGGCGCCACCAGGATCGCCATCAGCGCCAACTGCCAGGAATGCTCGGCCACGCTCTCCCGCCGCCCGTCGGACAGCCAGGAATGGCGCAGCTCGCGCTTCAGCCGCTCGCTGAAGGCGAGGAAGTCGATGATGATTCGGGCCTGATGCTGCATGGGAGACCTCCGCGTCCGCTTCGGGTCTGCAGCAGGCTAGGGCCGGGCCGGACCGGCCTCCACGTATAAGTTATGCGACGCGCTCAGGCCGCCGGCACCGGGCCGCGCAGGTCGATGAAGCTCTGCAGCACGCTGGCCGGGACCGCGTCCGGGGCGAGCGTGGTCGCCATGCGCACAGGACTGCCGTCGTTCAGGGTCAGCCGCTCCCAGATGCAGTAGCCCTCCTGGATGCGGATCGGCGTCTCCGGGTCGCCCGCCTCGGTCCAGAAAAAGGCGCCCGGCACCCTGCCCTCGAACCAACCGCAGGCGTCGAGGTTGCCTTCGGCCTGGCGGATCTCCTCGGTGGCGAAGCGGTAGAGCGAGCGGCCCTCCCAGCTTCGGGCGTCGGACAGCCATTCGGCCTCGCGGGAGGGCGAGGCGGCGAGCAGGCGGTGGGTGATGTCGCAGACCAGATGGACCTGCAGGGGCGAGGTCTCCACCAGCCGGCGCAGGCCGTGATCGGCGTTCAGCGTGGCGGTGCTGCGCAGCAGCCGGATCAGCCGGCGGCGCTGGTCGAGGCTGGGGGCCAGGTCGCCGCTCTCCCAGCGCGAGACGGTGGCCTGGGTCACCCCGACCAGATCGGCCAGGGCCTGCTGCTTGAGCCGGCGCACGACACGGATGCGGCGCAGAACGGGACCGAAATTCATGGGACAATCCACCGATCCGGAAACCGGTGCTCATGGTCGGAGATCGGCGTCGAAACCGCAAGCGCGGGCGAGAGCGGTCAGTCGACCCCGGCCGCGTGCATGCCGACCAGAACCCCGCCGACCCGGCCGGACTCGAGGGTCAGCGGCAGGTCGAGCCGTTCGAAATCGAAGCTCTGGCCCTTCAGCATGCGCCGGTACCGCGAGGCGAGCGGCATGGCGGCCCGGGTGACGGCGTCGCAGTTGGCCTGGAACATCCGGCGGTATTCCGGGTCCGGCAGGGCCATCAGCGGCTGGCCGGTGATGTCCAGGTGGGACAGTTCGATGATCTTGCGGCCGACCGTACGGAACAGGCAGTCGCCCCCCGGCACCGGCCGCTCCAGCAGGATCATCCAGTTGGACAGTTCCGGCACCGAGGTCAAATCCACATCGCACAACTCGGGGCAGCGCCGGAACTGGCGGATATCGTTCCAGAAATCGAGCACGTCGCGCATCTTGCCGGTGCGCAGCCACGATCGGACCCCGGCCGTGCTGAAGTCCGGCGCGTACTCGACGGAGCTGGTGTCGAGGTCCGGATAGACGAAAACAGAGTCGGTGAGGGCCATCGGCGGTCCCGGCAAGAAGAGCTGCCGGAAATCGTGAGCACAGATTTCCCTAGCGTCAATGCGACTTTGTGGCTTTTCTCACAAAGGTTAGAATTTCTTGCGTATGTTCGCCCAATTCTGGTGGCGGCTGACGCAGGGCGGCCGGTGTCCGGGATAGTTTCACCGGGAAGCCGGTCATCCTGATCGGCGCGCGTCCCGGGCGCTCGGACTGGATCACCATCTCCTGGGCCAGCACCTGCGGGTCGGTGAAGACTTCATCCAGCCCCATGACCCGGCCCGCCGGGCAGCCTGCCTTGTTGATGGCCTCGATCCAGTGGTCCACCGGCTGCGTGCGGGTGACGGCGTTGATCCGGGCGTTCAGCGCGTCCCGGTTGGCCATCCGCTGCGCATTGGTGGCGAAATCCGGCTCCTGGAGCAGGCCCTCCAGGCCGAGCACCCGCAGGAAACGCTCCACGAAGGTGTCGTTGGAGGGAGCGACCGCGATCTCCCCGTCCGCCGCCTCGAACAGGCCGTAGGGCGCGACAATGGGATGGTTGTTGCCGGTGCGGGTCGGGTTCTGGCCGGTGGCGAAATACTCGGCCGAGAGATAGGCCATCATCGACATCAGCCCGCCGGTCAGACTGCTCTCCACCTGCTGGCCGCGCCCGGTGCGGTGCCGGGCCTCCAGGGCGGAGACCACGCCGAAGGCGCAGTACAGACCGGCGATCAGATCGGAGACCGGCGGGGCGGCGCGCCGGGGCGGGCCATCGGGATCGCCGTTCACCGCCATGAAGCCGCTCATCGCCTGGGCGATGAAGTCGAAGGCGGGCCGGTCCACATAGGGGCCGGTGGAGCCGTAGCCATTGACGCTGGCGCAGATCAGACGCGGATTGATCTCGGCAAGCCGCTCGGGCGAGAAGCCCATCTTGGCGAAGACGCCGGGGCGGTAGTTCTCGACCACCACATCCGCCGTCTCCAGCATTCGGGTGAGGTCGGCCTTGCCCTCCTCGGTATAGAGGTCGAGCACGACGGACTTCTTGTTGCGATTGAACTGGGCGAAGTACCAGCTATAGCCCTCGACCATCGCCCCCTGGCCGCGCACCGGGTCGCCGGCGGGCGGCTCCACCTTGATCACGTCGGCGCCCATATCAGCGAGCAGCAGGGTGCAGAACGGTCCCGCCAGGATGCGGGTCAGGTCGACAACGCGGATGCCGTCGAGCGCCCCTTCCGGGGCGCCCGCAATGTCCCTCTCCGTCACGGAGGCTCACCCTTCCGCAGTGCGGACGGCGTCCATGTCGTGCAGGTCGAGCCGCTGGCCCGCCTTCATCACCTGCCCGGGCAGCGGGTGGCCGACCACCGTCTCCACATCGCAGCCGATCGCCATCAGCTTGCGCAGGTCGATGCCGGTCTCGATGCCCATCTCGTGCAGCAGATAGACCAGATCCTCGGTGCAGATGTTGCCCGTGGCGCCCGGCGCGAAGGGACAGCCGCCGGTGCCGCCGAAGGAGCTCTCGTACTTGTCGATGCCCTCGTCGAGCCCGACCATGACATTGGCGAGGCCGATGCCGCGGGTGTTGTGGAAGTGCAGGCCCATGGTCAGCTTGGGTGCGGCCTCGCGGACGGCGGCGATGCCGGCGCGCACGGTCGGCGGGGTCGCCATGCCGGTGGTGTCGCCGAAGGTCATGCCGACGAAGCCCATGTCCTGGAACCGCTTGGCGATCATCCCCAGGCGCTCGGGTGCGACGTTGCCCTCGAACGGGCAGCCGAAGGAGGTGGCGATGGCGCCATGCACCGGGATCTTGGCGTCGCCGGCGATCTTTGCGACCTCCTCGAAGCCCTTCAGGGACTCCTCCACCGAGCGGTTCACGTTCTTCTTGTTGTGGCTTTCCGACGCGGAGACGAAGACCACCATCTCGTCGACCTGACACTCGGCGGCACGGATGGCGCCGCGGGCGTTCGGCACCAGGGTGGCGATGATCGCACCCTTGGACCGGTCGATCCCGGCCATCACCTCAGCCGCGTCGGCGAGCTGCGGCACCGCCTTGGGCGACACGAAGGACGTCGCCTCGATGCGCGGCACGCCGGCATCGATCAGCCGGTTGATCAGCGCGATCTTCTCGGCCGCCGGGATCATCCGCTTCTCGGCCTGGAGGCCGTCGCGCGGGCCGACTTCCGTCACCTCAACCTTGCGCACCTGAGTCATGTCGTTTCCTCCGATTATTCAGAAATTCCAGTGGGGCGGCACCGCGCCGGCCACCGGGGAGCGGAAGGTCGCCAGCCCCTCGCCGGCGAGCGACCCGCAATACACCGTCTTCAGGTCCGGCCCGCCAAAGGTGATGCTGGCGATGTTCCGCAGCGAGCGCTTGGCGCCGATCATCATGTCGTCGCGGGTAAAGCTGCCGTCGCGCCAGCGGGCCATGGCGGGGGCGATCTCCGCCGGGTCCAGATCCTCCAGGATCACATGCTGGCTGCCATCCGGAGCGACCCGCACCAGCCGGTTGCTCATGACACTGGCGCACCAGATGCCGCCCTCGGCGTCGAACTCGAAGCCGTCGGGGATCACCCCTTCCATATAGTCGACCACGGTCTGTCTGCTACCCAGCCCGTCGCTCGTGAGCTCGAAGCGGGACAGGCGCCGGGCCATGGTCTCGTTGGCGTAGAGCCAGCGGCCGGAGGGATCGACCTTGACCTCGTTGGTATAGCCGAGCCCGTCAGCGACGATCCGCGCAGTCTCCGGCCGGTCGATCGCGTCCATCAGGATGACGAAGCCGTCCGCCACGTCGCGATGGAAGGCCCGGTCGCGCGGGATGCGCCAGGTGCTGACCGAGATCCAGACCCGGCCTTCCTCGTCCAGATGGACGAAGTTCACCGGGGGCACCGGATAGCCCTCGATCTGCTGCAGCACCGGGGTGCAGGACCCGTCGGGATACAGCCGCCAGGCACCGCCGCTGTCGCCGAGATTGGCGATCAGGAACGAGCCGTCCGGCGCCATCGACCAGCCGTTCGGCATGAAATCGGCCGGCGCGCCGGAGGTGGCGACAATGAGCTGGGGCGTGCCGTCCGCGTCGAGCCGGGCCACACCGCCCCCGCCCGCGGGCAGGGCATGGCTGACCCAGATCGCTCCGGCTTTGGTACAGGCTACACATTCCGGCCGCCGCAGACCGCGGCCGAAGATCGAGACGGCATCGGGGGTAATGACAAAATCCATGACGCCCGGACTGTAGCGCCGCACCCGCCTGGCGAAAAGACGGCCATGTGCATGGAGTCATGCCCCTGCGGCATCTTGTGATGCGGGCGTCCGCTGGCATCATGCGCCCTCCACCGACCAGGGATGATGCCATGGACCTGCTGCTTTCCGACAAGACCGTTCTCATTTCCGGCGCCTCGGCCGGCATCGGCCGGGCCGCCGCCCTGCTGCTGGCCCGCGAGGGGGCGACGGTGATCATCCACGGCCGGCGAGAGGCCGCTTTGCAGGCGGTGATCGACGCGGCGGTCGCCGCCGGCTGCCCGGCGCCCGTGGCGGTGACCGGCGACCTGGACAGCGTGGAGGGGTGTGCTGCGATCGGCGCGGCAGCGCTGGAGGCGGCCGGCGGTGCCATCGACATCCTGATCAACAACGCCGGCGGCTCGCGTCCCATGGAGGATCCCTGGGACGAGACGTTCTGGGCGGATTCGCTGAAGCTGAACTTCGAAGCGGCGCGCCGGCTGTCCCAGGCGATCGTGCCGGGCATGAAGGAGCGCAAGTGGGGCCGGATCATCAACGTGACCGGCGCGATGGTCGGCCCGACCATGAACGCCGCCATGCCGGCCAAGGCGGCCCTGCAGTCCTGGTCGCGCACCATGTCCCTGGAACTGGCACCATTCGGGATCACCGTGAACACAATCGCGCCGGGCCGGATCCATTCCGACCAGATCGACAACCGCCTGCATCCGACCGAGGAGAGCCGCCAGGCCTTCATCGACAAGTACATCCCGGCCGGCTATTTCGGCGAACCGGAGGATCTGGCGATCCTGATGGTGTTCCTCGCCTCGCCGCTGGCCCGCTACATCAGCGGTGCCGCGATCCCGGTCGACGGGGCGATGGTTCGGGTGAGCTGAGCCTCACTTGTCCGGCAGGGGGATGAACTCCTCCTCATCGCCGGGGACGATGTCGAACTTGCCGGCCTTCCAGTCGGCCTTGGCCGCCTCGATCCGGTCCTTCGAGGAATGGACGAAGTTCCACCAGATGAAGCGCGGGCCGTCCATCGGCTCGCCGCCCAGCACCTGGATGCGCGCCTGGCTCGCCGCCTCGACGGTGACCGGGTCGCCCGGATGCAGCACCAGGAGCTGGCCGCAGTCGAAGCGGTCGCCGGAGACGATGACCGTGCCCTCCGAGATATAGATCGCCCGCTCCTCGTGATCGGCCGGGATCGGCAGCTTGGCCCCGGTCTGCAGCGCGACGTCGGCGTAGATCATCTCCGAGAAGGTGGTCACCGGCGAGGTCGCCCCCCAGAGCGAGCCGGCGATGACCCGCACCGCCTTGCCCTCCGCCTCCAGGGTTGGCAGGGCCGTCTGGTCGCGATGCTCGAAGGCGGGCGCCACCTCCTCGCTGGATTTCGGCAGGGCGATCCAGGACTGGATCCCGAACAGGTTCGGGCCCAGGGCCTTCACCGCGTCGTCCATGCGCTCGGAATGGACGATGCCCTTGCCGGCGGTCATCAGGTTGACCTCGCCCGGCCGGATCGGCTGCGCCGTGCCGAGGCTGTCGCGGTGGTAGATCTCGCCGTCGAACAAGTAGGTCAGGGTGGCGAGGCCGATATGCGGGTGCGGACGGACGTTGATCCCTTCGCCCATCGGGAAGGCGGCCGGCCCCATCTGGTCCCAGAAGATGAACGGTCCAATCATCTGCCGCTTGGCCGAGGGCAGCGCGCGCCGCACCTCGAAGCCGCCGATATCGCGGGCCCGCGGCACGATGGTGAGGTCGACGGCATCCAGCCGGCCCTCGTCGTAGCAGTCGGGATCGAGTTCCTGAAGTGTGCTCATGGCCGCCCCCTCTTGATGCTTGAAGAGTAAGCCAGATCTAGCCCGATTGGGAGGGGTGGCTAGCCCACCCGGCGGCGCACGACCGTGACGCCGACGCTCTCGGCGTCGTGGAAAACGTCGAGCTTGGAGATCGTCACCTCCGCCCGCTTGGCCCGCTCGTCGGCCAGGCAGATCTCGGCCACCCGGTCGGCCAGGGTCTCCACCAGCTTCACATGGCCGCCGCCGGCCAGCGCGCGGACCGCCTTCACGATGCGCTCGTAGCAATAGACCCGCGCGTAATCCTCACGGAATCCGCCCTCGGGCCGGGTCACGTCCACGGCGATGTCCACGCGTACGCGTTGGCGCACGCCCTGCTCGTGGGCATGGATGCCGATCTGGAAATCCACCACCAGGGCGTTGATCCGCACGGTGTAGAGAGCGTCCACCACCTCGGTGGCATCGGCCGCGCGCGGTTCGTCGATCGTGAAGGTCATCGGTCCCTCGGGCGCCATCGTCGTCTCGTCTTCTCAGCCAGTTGCCGCACCCGGAATTTACGGGGTTGCGCGTCGTCGAGCGGTGCGCACCCTAGACGCAAGGACGGGGCTTTGTCGTCCCAAACCCGCCATCGGAGGGACGAAACCCGTCTCTTCACCTTCCTATCTTGGCGTGGAGGGCCGTCAGGGCTAGGGTCTGCGCCAATCTTGTATACAAATCGGAGGAAATACCATGAGCGACAAGGCCATGTTCGAGGCCGGTCTGAAGAACCGGCGTGAGGTGCTCGGCGCCGAGTACGTCGACAAGTCGATCGCGTCGGCCGACGACTTCAACATGCCGATGCAGGAGCTGGTCACCGAATACTGCTGGGGCGAGGTCTGGGGCCGTCCGGGCCTGACGCGCCAGCAGCGCTCGATGCTCAACCTCGGCATGCTGGTGGCGCTCGGCCGGAGCCACGAGCTGCGCCTGCACATCCGCGGCGCGATCAACAACGGCCTGACGAAGGACGACATCAAGGAAGTCTTCCTGCAGACCGCCATCTATTGCGGCGTGCCGGCGGCGATCGACGCCTTCCGCAATGCCCGCGAGGTCTTTAAGGAGATGGGGATCGACTGATCCCCACCGCCCCCGCCCCGCATCCGGAACACTGACAACACCACGGAGAGACATATGTCCGACATCACCGTCGGGTGGATCGGCATCGGCAACATGGGTTGGCCGATGGCCCGCAACGCGAAGAAGGCCGGCGTCGACATCGCCGTCTTCGACCTGGACCAGGACAAGCTCGGCCGCTTCGCCGACGAGTTCGACGCCAAGCGGGCGTCCAGCCTCGCCGCCCTGTCGGAGATGTCCGACGTGATCGTCACCATCGTTCCCGACGGCAAGGTCGTCCGCCGCATCTGCTTCGGCGACGGCGACAACCTCGCCGCCGGCTTCGCACCGGGCAAGATCGTGGTCGACATGAGTTCGTCGGCTCCGATGGGCACCCGCGAGCTGGGCGACGAGCTGGCCGCCAAGGGCATCACCCTGATCGACGCGCCGGTCTCCGGCGGCGTGACGGGTGCGGACAAGGCCACCCTGTCCATCATGGTCGGCTGCTCCGACGAGGCGGCGCTGGCGAAGGTCATGCCGACCTTCGAGGCGACGGGTAAGAACATCTTCCGCTGCGGCCCGCTCGGCGCCGGCCACGCGATGAAGTGCCTGAACAACTACCTCTCCGCCGTCGGCCTGACCGCCGCGAACGAGGCGCTGCTGATCGGCCAGAAGTTCGGCCTCGACCCGTCCGCCATGGTCGACATCCTGAACGTCTCCACCGGCCGCAACTCCTCCACGGAGCGCAAGTACCACCAGTCGGTGCTGCCGCGGACCTACAACTCGGGCTTCGCCACCGCGCTGATGGCCAAGGATGTGGGCATCGCCGCCGGTCTCGCCGGCGACCAGGACATGTTCGCGCCGCTGCTGGCGTCGCTGAACGAGATCTGGGCCGGTTACAACCAGGTCATGCCGACCGCGAACCACGAAGCGACGATCGAGGTGCTGGAAAAGGCCAACGCGATCAAGCTGAAGGGTCCGAAGACCTGAACCACACGGCCGGTCAACGTCCCGCGCCAGACGGGACGGCAGGCGGAGGAAACGAACGAGAGGAGAAGGCGATGGCGGGACAGCCGTTGGAGGGTGTCCGCATCCTGGCGGTCGAGCAGTATGGAGCCGGACCCTTCGGCACCATGTATCTCGCCAACCAGGGGGCCGAGGTCATCAAGGTCGAGAACCCGGCCGACGGCGGCGACATGGCGCGCGCCGTCGGCCCGTACTTCTTCGACGACGAGGGCCGCCAGAGCCAGTTCTTCCACTCGTTCAACCTGAACAAGCGCAGCGTCGCCCTCGACCTGCGCAGCGAGGAGGGGCGCCGGATCTTCCGGGAGCTGGCCGCCACCGCCGACGCCGTCACCAACAACCTGCGCGGCGACGTGCCGGAGAAGCTCGGCATTGACTATGCCAGCCTGAAGGACGTGAACCCGAAGATCGTCTGCGCCCACCTGTCGGCCTATGGCCGCGACGGGTCGCGCAAGACCTGGCCGGGCTACGACTACCTGATGCAGGCCGAGGCCGGCTGGTTCTCGGTCACCGGCGAGCCGGGATCGCCGCCGAGCCGCTTCGGCCTGTCGGTGGTCGACCTGATGACCGGCGTCACCATGGCCTTCGGCGTGACCTCCGCCATCCTGCTGGCGCGCCAGACCGGCGAGGGCCGCGACGTCGATGTCAGCCTGTTCGACCTGGCGCTGCACACCGTGACATACCTGTCCACCTGGTACCTGAATGCCGGCCATGTGCAGGACCGGCTGCCGCGCTCGGCCCATCCGTCCCTCACCCCCTGCCAGACCTATAAGACCAAGGACGGCTGGATCTACCTGATGTGCAACAAGGAGAAGTTCTGGCCGGCCCTGTGTCAGAAGATCGGGCGTCCCGAGCTGGCGACCGATCCGCGCTTCGCCACCTTCAAGGCCCGGCTGGCCGAGCGGCCGGCGATCCAGGAGATCCTGGATGACGCCCTGTCGGCAAAGACCACGGCCGAATGGATGACGGAGTTCGGCGGCTCCGTGCCCGCCTCGCCGATCCTCGACATCGCCGACGCCATGGACAATCCCTTCGTCGCCGAGCGCGACGGCATCCATTCCTTCCCGCCGCCGCTCGACCGGGCGGCGCCGGGGCTAGAGGAGGCCTTCCGCATGGTCGCCCATCCGATCCGGAATTCCGGCTCCGCCCCGCCGAAGAACCCCGGACCCGAACTCGGCGGCGACACTGACTCCCTGCTGACCGAGCTCGGCTATGGCAGCGAGCAGATCGCGGCCCTGCGCAAGGCGGGAGCGGTCGGATGAGTGTGAAGCTGGCTTTCATCGGCTTCGGCGAGGCCGGTCCGGAACTCGCCAAGGGTCTCCTCGGCGCGGGAGCCAAATCCGTCGCGACCTACGACATCCTGGCGGCCGACCCGGCCACCCGCGACGCCTGGCGCGCCAAGGCCGAGAGCTTCGGCGCTACCCCCTGCGACACGCCCGCGGAAGCCGTGGCCGAGGCCGACCTGATCCTGTCGACGGTTACCTCCGAACGGGCGCTGGAGGCGGCGGAGAGTGCCGCCCCGCATCTGCGCCAGGGTCAGCTCTATCTCGACCTGAACTCCTGCGCGCCCGGCAAGAAGGTGAAGGCGGCGAAGGCGGTGGAGAGCAGTTCGGCGGCCCGCTACGTCGACGTGGCGGTGATGGACACCGTGCTCGGCCGCGGCCATGTCGTGCCGATGCTGCTGGCGGGCGAGGCGGCCGAGGCGGTGGCACAGACCATGACCGGCCTTGGCATGAAAGTGGAGGTGGTCGGCACCGAGATCGGTCAGGCCTCCACCATCAAAATGGCCCGCTCGGTCTTCATGAAGGGGATCGAGGCGATCCTATGCGAGAGCCTGGTGGCGGCCGACCGGGCCGGCGTGGCCGACCGGGTGCTGGCCTCCATCCAGTCCACCTTCCCCGGCCTCGACTGGCGCCAGGTGGCGACGTTCCACATGGGCCGCATGGCGCTGCACGGGCGGCGCCGGGCGATCGAGATGGAGAGCGTGGCCGACACCCTGCGTGACCTCGGCCTGGAGCCGTCCACGGCAGTGGGCACCCGGGACCGGCAGATGTGGGTCGCCGATCTCGGCCTGCGCGAGCATTTCGTCGGCCGCGATCCGGAGACCCTGGAGGAGTTCCTGGAGGCGGTGACGGAGGCGTCGGCGAAACCCGCTTCCCTCTAGACAAGAAATCTCTTGCTATTACATGGTGACGTGCGGCCGGGAACGACGCGGAGCCGCACGCCCAGACACCGCGTATCTGCACACCGCGCACCGGCCACCCGTGGGGTCCCTCCACGGCCAAGAGTTTCACGAGAGGAGAGCCGCAATGGCCTTTGAACTTCCCGATCTGCCGTATCCGCACGACGCCCTGGCGCCGGTCATGTCTAAGGAGACCTTGGAGTACCACCACGACAAGCACCACAACGCCTATGTCGTGAACGGCAACAAGCTGCTCGAGGGCAGCGGCCTGGAAGGCAAGTCGCTGGAGGAGATCGTCAAGGCCTCCTACGACGGCGGCAAGGGCGGCGGGCTGTTCAACAACGCCTCGCAGCACTGGAACCACATCGAGTTCTGGAAGTGGATGAAGCCGAATGGCGGCGGCAACATCCCGGGCGAGCTGGAGAAGAAGATCGTCTCCGACTTCGGCAGCGTCGACAAGATGAAGGAGGACTTCATCGCGGCCGGTGTGGGTCAGTTCGGTTCCGGCTGGTGCTGGCTGATCCTCGGCAAGGACGGCAAGCTCGCCATCACCAAGACCCCGAACGGCGTGAACCCGCTCGCCACCGGCGAGGGCACGGCCCTGCTCGGCTGCGACGTGTGGGAGCACTCCTACTACATCGACTACCGCAACGCCCGTCCGGACTACGTGAAGGCGTTCGTGAACGATCTGGTCAACTGGGAGCGCGTCGCCGAAATCTTCGGTAAGGCTTCCTGAACGTCGTGATCATTCATACTTTCGGGGCCGATTGCAGCTAAAGCGCAAAGGGTGGCCGAGAGGACGGTAAACTGACGACAATTGACATAGGGTCGGCGCCGAAAGTATCCATTCGGCGCCGGCCTTTCTCTTTTCGGGCACTGCCGCCGTCGACTAATACAACGGCGCCTCTAGTATGCCCCACCACTGTTCAACCATTGACAAATCAACAATCCGGTTCGCGAATCGGGCTTGTTTGCGTTGACGTGGGCATGCGACAGTTTTTGACGCTACAAATCGTCCAGGGGCAAATGGACATGGGGGATGACGACGGAAACGGCGTCGGCAGGGGGTTCTGGCTGACCCAGGCGGGTCGCGAGGATCGGCACTCCGACGGTGCGGGTGGGGAAGCGCCGATGCTGTTCACCATGCTGCACCATTTCGGCTGGGTGGATGTGGGGATCCATCCGGACCGGGCCGTGGTACGCCTGAACCCCAGCACCGCCTGCGCGGAGGCGCTTCAGGCGCTGCCGCAGCACCTGGCGGAAGAAGCCCCCGGTACGATGATCGAACTGGTCCTGATCGACCAGGACGCCGGACCCGTGGATATCGCCTTCCTCGAACGGGAGAGCGCCTGCCGCTACCTCGACACGGTCACGAGCCAGCGCCCGGACGCGGTCGGCGAGGACCGCTCGGTCTGGGGGGCCGAGGCGTTCCCGATGCCCCTACCCTACGAGCTCTCCGAGACGCTGCGCTATCCGCTGGCTTCGCCTCTGCTGCAGGATCTCGACGGCCACGGCCATGTGGACGAGGAGCGGTTCGCCCGCAGCCTCGCCATGGCGGAATGGCTGGCGCCGGTGAACACGGCGGACTCCCTCAAGGACCGCCGGCTGGTCGAGCCGACCCCGGAGATGGTGAGCTTCGCGCTGCGGTCGCTCGGCTGGGTCGGCATCAAGCGCAGATGGAGCCTGCACGGCACCTCCTTCCGCTCCTCGGTGCCGGAAGTGGTCGCCCTCGACCCGGTGGCGATCCGCCGCGAGGCGCTGAACCAGCTCGTCGCCCTGTGCGAGGTGTGGGCGCCCATGGGTGGCGAGGTGACCTTCGCCTGGTGGAACGGCATGGCCTGGGTCCGCGAAAAGGGCCGGCCGGTACAGCTCGCCGACCGCCTTCGGGCGATCTGCCGCATCGCCGCCAATGACGAACCGCTTACCCTGGTCGACAGCATCGAGGTGCCGATCCACCAGATCCTCGCGTCCGGCCAGGCCTGGGCTGCGACCCATCCCTTCTCCCTCACGCTCACGCGCTGGCAGGAAGAAAAGGCCGGCGCGGGAACGGGCGAGGCCATGCTGCGCGACCTGGAGCGGCTGGGCCTGTTCCAGACCCGCACCAAGCTCCTGGTGGTGGATGCGAACGAGGACCTGCGGATCGCTCGCTACGCCCCCGGCCAGGTCCAGGTCTGGGACGACCGGGCGCACCGGGCCATGGAAGGCTCGCGGCTGATCGACGTGCCCGACCGCGGCCTCGGTCTCTGCGTCCAGCGCGACCTGCGCTCGGTGCAGCGCCGGCGCGAACCGGTGCTGCACCGCTGCAACGGCGTGGTCGCCGGCAGCGACGGCCTGCAGGTGGTCCAGTGGTCGCGCCTGACCGTGCCGCTGTTCAGCGCCAGCGACAACCGCGAGCGGGTCAGCGCGCTCCTGTCGACCTGCGAGCTGGAGCACGCAGCCCCGATCTGAGGGCGTTCAGCCCCCGCCTCGCACCGCCCGCGCCGGGACCTCGACCGGGGCCGCCACCAGCGGATGCGCGTCCGGCCGCTCCACGAACTGCGCCACATCGGCGACCACCGCGTCCCGGGTCCGGCCCAGCAGCCACATCCGGGTACGCTCCGGCTTGTGCGGCCGCAGCCAGCGCACGCCGGAATGGGCCTCGTTGAACCGGTATTTCGAGGCGTTCTTGGCATAGACCTCGTCCTCGGCGATCGAGACCATGGGGGCGGCGTCCCACTTGGCCAGGGCCAGGGCGCAACCCGCCGTGGTCAGCACCTCGGCCAGGACCGTGCGGCCGCGCCAGGCCGGGGCCAGCCACAGCCCGCCGATATAGGTGCAGCTCCGCCGCACTGAATTGGCATAGGCGTCGGCCTCCTCGCTCAGCACGAAACGCTCGCCGCTCGCCATGTCGCGGGCCGGCGTGTTGTAGAAGAACGACAGGGTCGACAGCCAGTCGCCCAGCGTGCGCTGACCCAGGTCGAACCGCCGGATGGCGAAGGTGGCGATCCGCTCCGAGCTTACGTCCTGCACGCTCATCCAGACCGCCGCCCCGCGTCGGAACGGCACGGCGGCCGGGTTGAACGCGTTCGGCATGAACTTGCCGGTCTCCCGGCAGACCTGGTCGAAGCCGCTCATGTCGTCATCGACCGCCATCTCCAGCCCGTACTGATCGAGCAGCGCGTTCAGCCGAAGAAAATACTCGGCGAACAGGTCGCGCTCCGGCAGGGCCGGGGTTCCGACGGTCGCCAGCAGGCGGTTCTTGTATGGTATGGTACTCATGGCTCGACTCCCATCCCTGATAGCCCGAGTTAAGAGAACAGTCATACGCGAATAACGTGTGTTCCTTCAGAGACCAGCAAACGACTCGGGGGGCCTTCGCGAGTCGCCTCCCGGCCCGCGACGTCCTATAGAGGCCGGGTGGAAACGAATCGGATGCCACCAATGCCCAGCCTCTCGCCGCCCGTGCCGGAGACCGAGCGGAGTCCTGCCGTGTTTCTCGACCGGGACGGCGTCCTGAACGTCGATACCGGCTTCGCCCACCGGCCCGATCAGATCGCCTGGGTGGCCGGCGCGCCGGCGGCCGTGGCGCGCCTGAACGCGGCCGGATACCGGGTCTTCGTCGTCACCAACCAGTCGGGCGTCGCCCGGGGCCTGTACGGCACCGAGGAGGTGGAGGGCCTGCATCGCTGGATGGGCGAGACGCTGCTGGGCCAGGGCGCGCGGATCGACGACTGGCGCTACTGCCCGTACCATCCCGAGCACCAGAGCGTGCGCTTCGCCGACAAGGCCTCCTGGCGCAAGCCGGCCCCGGGCATGCTGCTCGACCTGATGGAAACCTGGCCGGTGGACCGGGCCGGATCCTTCATGATCGGCGACAAGCAGAGCGACATGGCGGCGGCGGCCGCCGCCGGGATCGACGGCTACCTGTTCGAGGCCGGCGACCTGGACAGCTTCGTCGCCGGCATCCTCGCCGCGCGGACCGGAGAGCGCGGATGACGCGGATCCATCCCGTCCTGCTCTGCGGCGGTGCGGGCACCCGGCTCTGGCCGCTGTCGCGCACGGCCTATCCCAAGCAGTTCCTAACCCTGCAGGGCCAGCACACCATGCTGCAGACCACCGCCCTGCGGGTCTCCGACCCGGCGATCTTCGCCCCGCCCGTCGCGGTCGCGACTACCGAGCACCGGTTCATCGTCGCCGAGCAGATGCGGGCGGTCGGGATCGAGCCTGCGGCGATCCTGCTGGAGCCGGTCGGGCGCGGCTCGGCCCCGGCGGCCATCTGCACCGCACTGCACCTGCTGGCCGACGATCCGGACGCGGTCCTTCTGCTGCTGGCGGCCGACCATGCCATGACCCGGCCGAAGGCTTTCCTGGACGCGATCGCCGCCGCCCTGCCGGCGGTGCGGGACGGCCGGATCGTGACCTTCGGCATCGCCCCGGATCGGCCCGAGACCTCCTACGGCTACATCCTGGCCGGCGGGGAGGCGGCGGACGGAGCCCGCCCGGTGGCGCGGTTCGTGGAGAAGCCGGATGCGGCGACGGCACGGGGCTATCTGGCCGATGGCGGCTATCTCTGGAATTCCGGCAATTTCCTTGCCTCGGCGGCCACCCTGGAACGGGAGGCGGCCCGCTTCGAGCCCGAGCTCCTGGCCCGGTGCCGAGCCGCCCTGTCCCGCGCCCGCACCGACCTCGACTTCCTGAGGCTGGCCGACGACGCCTATCGGCGGATGGAGACGGTC
This sequence comes from Thalassobaculum sp., assembly GCF_965223715.1. Lineage (GTDB taxonomy): Bacteria > Pseudomonadota > Alphaproteobacteria > Thalassobaculales > Thalassobaculaceae > Thalassobaculum. The sequence continues at coordinate 3,131,677 of NZ_OZ245012.1, forward strand.
TCGATCGACGTGGCGATCATGGAGCGCACGGACAGGGCCTCGGTGATCGCCTGCGACCCCGGATGGAGCGATATCGGTTCGTTCGACGCCCTGGCCGATGTGCTGGGCAGAGACGGCGACGGCAATGCCGCCACCGGGCCGGTCCGGCACCTGGACAGCCAGGGCACGGTCGCACTCTCCAGCGGCCCGCTGGTCGCGACCCTGGGCCTGCGCAACACCGTCGTGGTGGCGACCGAGGATGCCGTACTCGTCGCCGACGCCTCACGGGTCCAGGAGATCCGCACCGTTGTCGACCGGCTGCGGGCGGACGGCCATGGCGAGGTCGACGGCCATGCGGTGGTGCACCGCCCCTGGGGCTCGTACCGCAACCTGGACATGGGCGACGGCTTCCTGGTGAAGCAGATCCGCATCAAGCCGGGCGGCCGGCTGTCGCTGCAGACCCACGCCCACCGGGCCGAGCACTGGGTGGTGATCGAGGGCGAGGTGCGGGTCACTCTCGGCCCGGCGGCCGACCGGCTCGAGGTGGTGGAACTCTCGGCGCACCAGTCCATCGATATCCCGCTGGGCTGGGTGCATCGCCTGGAGAACGTGACCGCATCCCCGGCGGCGGTGGTGGAGGTCCAGTCCGGCGACCTTCTGTCGGAGGACGATATCGTGCGGATGGACGACGTCTACGGCCGCGGCGGCGCCTCGTAGCGGGGCATGCGGAATGCCGCTCAAAGGCTTCTCAAAAATCTCCAAAATTTTATTAAAAAATTAATCCGAATATGGAAGACTCCCGGGGTGATTCGCCCGCCCCCTGGATCCCGTGCCGACCGACATGCCTCGCTTCGCCTTTGCCGCTCTCTGCCTCCTCACCCTTCTCCTCAGCCCCGTCGCCCAGGCGGCCGATCGCGGCCCCGGCTATTACGAGGCGGTGATCCATTACTGCTACGGCGGCGACCTGGCGGACAGGATCGGCCGCGACCCGTCGAGCCGGTCGATGTTCGGCTCGGCCAACCAGAAAGCCGCCCTGGCCGATCTCCGCGCCGCGCTGAAGCGGGGTGAGAAGGCGGTGACCGCCCTGTGCGCCGCCACCTACTACCGGGCGATCCAGGCCGGCTACGTGACCGAGATCCGCCAGACCAAGAGCGACTGACGGTCCGTCAGACCTCCAACCATTCCCGGCGGACCTGATCGTTGGCGGCGAACTCCGCCGGCGTGCCCTCGAACACCAGATGGCCGTGGCCCATCACCAGCAGGCGCTGGGAGATCTTCAGGGCGATGGTCAGCTTCTGCTCGACCAGCAGGATGGCCACGCCGCGCCGGGCGATCTCCTCCAGCAGGACGGCGACCTTCTCCACCATCAGCGGGCTCAGCCCCTCGGTCGGTTCGTCCACCATGACCAGGTCCGGGTCGCCCATCAGGGTCCGGCACATGGTGAGCATCTGCTGCTCACCGCCCGACAGGGCGCCGGCCACCACGTCGGCCCGCTCCTTCAGGTTGGAGAACAGCTCGAACATGTCGTCCATCGACCAGCGGTCGTCCGGCTTCGGCTTGGCCGACTTCATGCCCAGGATCAGGTTCTGGCGCACGGTGAGGGTGGGAAAGATATCCCGGTTCTCGGGCACGTAGCCGATGCCCAGATGGGCGACCTGATGCGGTTTCAGCCCGGCGATCTCCTGGCCGCGCAGGCGGATGGACCCGACCGGCGGCACCTCCCCCATGATCGCCTTGCAGGTGGTCGTCCGACCCACCCCGTTGCGGCCGAGCAGGCTGACGATCTCGCCCTCGCCCACCTCGAAACTGACGCCCTGCAGGATGTGGCTCTTGCCGTAATAGGCATGGAGGTCGGTGACCTGGAGCATCAGTGCACCTCCTCTTCGGCGGACTCGACGGCACCGAGATAGGCCTCCTGCACCGCCTTGCTGGCCCGCACCTCTTCCGGCGTGCCGGTGGCGATGATCTCGCCATAGACCAGGACCGAGATCCGGTCGGCCAGGTTGAACACCACGCCCATGTCGTGCTCGACCATGACCAGGGTCCGGCCCTGGGTGACCCGGCGGATCAGGTCGACCACCCCCTCGGTCTCGCTGTGGCTCATCCCGGCGGTCGGCTCGTCCAGCATGATCACGTCGGCGCCGCCGGCGATGGTGATGCCGATCTCCAGCGCCCGCTGCTCCGCATAGGCGAGCACCCCGGCCGGCAGGTCGCAGCGCGCCAGCAGGCCGATCTCGTCGAGGATCTGGGCGGCCCGCTCATTCAGCGCGCGCTCGGTATCGACCAGCCGCCAGAAACTGTTCTGGTACCCCATCGACCAGAGCAGCCCGCAGCGCACGTTCTCGAACACGCTGAGCCGCGGGAAGATGTTGGTGATCTGGAACGACCGGCTGAGCCCCATGCGGTTGATCTGATAGGGCTGGAGCTCGGTGACCTCGGTGCCGTTCAGAAGAATGGTGCCGGCGGTCTTGGAATACTTGCCGCTGATTAGGTGGAACAGGGTCGACTTGCCAGCCCCGTTCGGGCCGATAATGGCGTGGCGCTCGCCAGTCGGGATTTCCAGGTCGATGCCCCGGATGATCTCGGTGGGTCCGAAGCTCTTGCGGACGCCCTGCATCTGAAGGGCGGCGGTCATGGCGCGGCTCCCATATGACCGTTGGCCCTGGCAAAGGCGTCGCGCAGACGCGGTGCGAGGCGGATCAACCCGTAGCCGCCTCCGCCGGCCAGGACCAGGGCGACCACCCAGGGCAGCACCGTGGAGACGTCCAGGGTCAGGCCGAAGACATGGGCCTCGCTCTCGCCGACGACGCTCTGATTGGCGATGTTTCCCATCTCCAGCAGCAGAATGACGCCCGCCAGGAAGGCCAGCAGTGGCACCAGGGCGACAGCATAGGCCGAGGCCAGCGATCCGAGCCGGCCGGTCCTGAGCGCCGGCGCGTGCATCGCCACCAGCCCGGTCAGGCCGCGCGGCGCGTACATCACCGTCAGCACGAACAGGATGCCCACATAGAGCTGCCAAAGCTCGGTGTGGTTGGAGAGCACCGTCTGCAGAAGGGTCAGCACGATGGCGCCGACGATCGGTCCGACGAAGAAGCCGACCCCGCCGATGAAGGCCATCAGCAAGACCCAACCGGAGGTCACGAGGTTCAGGTTCTCCTCGGTCAGGATCTCGTAGTTGATCGCGAACAGGCCGCCCGCCATGCCGGCGAAGAAGCCGGACGCGCAGAATGAGACTAAGCGGACATATCGCTGGCTGTAGCCGACGAACTCGGCCCGCTCCTCGTTGTCGCGCACGGCATTGGCCATTCGGCCGGCCGGGGTGCGGGAGAACAGGTACATGAACAGCGCGGCGATCAGCACGATCCCGGCGATCAGGTAATAGACCTCGACCTCACTGAGAAACTCGGTGCCGAAGACCGGCGGTCCCATGGTGCGGTCGCCGCTCACCCCCTCCTCACCGCCGAAGAAGGCGACGAAGATGATCGAGCAGGCGGCCACCAGCTCGCCCACGCCGAGCGAGATCATGGCGAAGACCGTGCCCGCCCGGCGGGTGGAGAAGCTGCCGATCGGGATGGCGAAGGCGAGACCGAACAGCCCGCCCACGAAGGGCAGCAGCGGCAGGGGCAGCCACCAGCCGTCGTACTCCACGTAGTTCATCACATGGACCGACAGGAAGCCACCCAGCCCGAAATAGACCGCATGGCCGAAGGACAGCATCCCGCCCTGGCCCAGCAGCATGTTGTAGCTGAGCGCGAAGACGATGGAGATGCCCATCTGGTTCATGATCGTCACACCGACCGCCGAGGGGAACAGCAGCGGCATGATCATGAGGATCACGAAGGCGGCGCCCCAGATCGGCAGGGTGCGGCGGAAGGCGCCGCGGCGCATCTGGTCGTCGGCGACCCGCTTCCAGGCCGGCTCGGGCCCGGCCACGGCGGCGGTCGCGGCCGACCGCGTCTCGGTGGCGCTCATGTCTCGCGTTTCCCCATGAGCCCGCGCGGGCGGAAGATCAGGATCAGGACTAGCAGGATGTAGGGCAGGATCGGCGCCACCTGGGGCAGCGACAGGGTCCAGAGATCGCGCAGGGCGTGCTCGGAGTCGAAGCTGATGCCCAGCAGGTCGAGCAGGTCGCTGACCGACCAGTCTAGCGCGATGGCGAAGGTCTGCAGCCAGCCGATCAGGAGCGAGGCGACGAAGGCGCCGGCCAGCGAGCCGAGGCCGCCGACCACGATCACCACGAAGACGATGGAGCCGAGCACGAAGGCCATGCCCGGGAAGGTGCCGAGCGCCGGCCCGGCGATCACCCCGGCGAGGCCCGCCAGGGCCGAGCCGACGCCGAACACGCCCATGAACACCAGCGGCACGTTATGGCCGAGGTTGGAGACGGTGTGCGGGTGGGTGATCGCCGCCTGGATGATCAGCCCGACCCGGGTGCGGCTCAGCACCGTGAACAGGCCGATGAAGATGCCGACGGAGATCAGGATCATGAAAGCCTTGTAGGCCGGGAAGTTCTGCCCGTAGAGCGTGAACAGCGGGAACTGCAGGATCTCCGGCGCGGAGTAGTCCTTGGTCGCCTTGCCCCAGAAGAACTGGACGATCTCCTCGATCAGGAAGGCGAGGCCGAAGGTGAAGATCAGCTCGGCCACATGGCCGTGCTTGTGCACATGACGCAGGCCGTAGCGCTCCACCAAGGCGCCGGCGACGCCGACCAGCAGCGGCGCGATGATCAGCCCGGGCCAGAAGCCGACATAGGTGGAGATCGTGTAGGCGAAATAGGCCCCCAGCATATAGAAGCTGGCATGGGCGAAGTTGAGCACGCCCATCATGCTGAAGATCAGCGTGAGCCCGCTCGACAGCATGAACAGCAGCAGGCCGGTGACCAGCCCGTTCAGCAGCGAAAAAATCACAAGTTCGACCATGCGCCCGTCCCGTCATCTGCCATGGCGGTCGGCGGCGCCGGTTCGCCCCGGACAGGGCGGGACCGGCACCGCGCGGTTGGTCCGGATCAGGCGTCCGGCCGTTCCATCTGGCAGCTCGTCGGGCTGTCCTTGCCCGCCATGGCGACGGTCTTCTCGTCCATCAGGCCGTAGCCGGAATTGTCGGCGTCCACCACGATGTCCTTGTTGGTGTGCACCGAGATATGCACGTCCTGGATCGCCTGGTGGTCCGAGGGACGCATCCACACCTTGCCGCCCATGATCGTGTCGTACTCCATGCCCTCCAGGGCATAGGCGACCTTCACCGGGTCGGTGGTGCCGGCCTCTTCGATCGCCTTGGCCAGCATGGCGATGGTGTTGAAGATGCGCGGCTGGTTGATGTCGTTGTCCGGGTACTTGGCCTTGAACCCGTCGTTGAGCGCCTTGAACTCCGGCGTCGGCGGATTGAGCGTGCCTTCGCGCACCGAGCGGATGATCCCCTCGCCCAATTCGCCGAAGGTGGCGGTGATGCCGTCATGGGCGCCGTAATAGGTGTAGATCGGCGCGTCGACCCCGGCCTCGATGATCGCCTTGCCGAGGCCGACCATGTCCGCCCCCCAGTTGCCGGTGATCACCGCCTGGGCGCCCGACGCCTTGATCTTGGTGGCGTAGGGGGTGAAGTCCTTCACCTTGCCGATCGGGTGCAGCTCGTTGCCGACGATCTCGATGTCCGAGCGCTTCTCGCCCAGCATCTTCACCGCCGCGTCGGCCACCGCCTTACCGAAGCTGTAGTCCTGGCCGATGATGTAGACCTTCTTGATGTCCGGGTTCTCGGCGATGGAGTCGGTCAGGGCGTCCATCTTGATGTCGGCGTTCGCGTCGAAGCGGAAGTGCCAGAAATTGCACTTCTCGTTGGTCAGCGCCGGATCGACCGCCGAGTAGTTCAGGAACAGCACGCGCTGGTCCGGGTTGCGCTTGTTGTGCTTCTCGATAGCGTCGGTCAGGGCGTTGGCCACGCCCGAGGAGTTGCCCTGCACCACGTAGTTGATGCCGTCGCTGATCGCCCGCTTGAGCTGGATCAGGCTCTCCTTCGGGCTGATCTGGTTGTCCAGCGGCACGATCTCGAAGGTCCGGCCGCCGAGCACGCCGCCCTTCTCGTTGACCAGGACCTCCGCAGCGTACTCGAAGGACCGCAGGCCGGACTCGCCGGTGGTGGCGAAGGGTCCGGAAAGCGGGTCGATGAAGGCGATCTTGATGGGGTCTGCGGCCTCGGCGCCGGCGGAAACCGCCAAGGCAAGACCGAGCGTGGCGGCAAGCGCCGCCCTACGGGTAACCGTCATGTCATCCTCCCTCTGAACGGGCCGGTCACCACTTATTGGTCGCGGTGATCCGCCGCTTCGGAAAGCATGGCGGGTGCCCAGGAGCCGGTCAAGCGCGGCGGCAGGCGGCATCGGCTGCAGCCGATTCGCGCGAAACGCGACCGCAGACGGCGCCAGATCGCGCAGTGGCGGTCATTGTGGCTTTGAGCTGTTCGGGAAGGCAGATGGCGCGCCCGGGAAGATTCGAACTCCCAACCTCCTGATCCGTAGTCAGGTGCTCTATCCAGTTGAGCTACGGGCGCTGTTTCGTGGGGTGCCCCCCGCGAAGGAGGCGCAACCTACTCAAACCCCTCCCGCTTGGCAAGAGCCCTGATACGAAAAAGCTTCGGGCAAAAGAACTTGTTCGGATTCCGTGGTTTAAGTAGTATCCCAGCAGTGATTTGTGAGCGGGGTCGCTGGATAAATGCCGATGGAAATCTCGGAAGAGACATCCCTTGGCTCCTAACGCCGCGTATCGCATCATGGGCGCGCCCAGTCGCGAGGGGAGCGGCACGCGTTCTTCGGGGGTCCGGGTTGGGAATTAAAAGGGATGACGCGGTGATCGAATCGTTCGACTCCATGCGCCGCCTGGCCATTGTCGGTGCCGGCGTACTCGCCCTTGCGGGGTGCTCGTTCAGCAGCGATTCGCTGTGGCCGTCTCTGACCGGCGAGGCGCCCAGCGCCGACGCGCCGGCCGCCCAGAGCGTGGCCATACAGCCGTCCGCCGGTGAACGCTCGGGCTCGCCGCTGATCGGCGGCCCGCCGCCGCTCGGCAGCACAAACTTCGAGGTCCGCCCGCCGGCCACGATGGAGCCGACCGGCACCTTCGTCGGCGAGAAGGTCATCCAGCTGCGCGGCGACCTGGTCCGCCTGCAGGACAGCATCCGCGGCCATAACGGCACGCTGCAGTCCTTGCGCGCCACCACCGCCCAGAACGCGCTGAACTACCACCAGACGGTCGCCGGCATCGAATCCCGCCTCCAGGTCGGCACCACCCCGGGCAACCCCCAGCTCGTGGACCAGTGGAACAGCGCCCAGCGCCAGCTCGAGCAGGTGAACACCGACATTTCCAACATGAACGCGCTGGCCAACCGGGTCTCGTCCGACGCCGCGCTGTCGACCTACCTCCTGGAATCCGTGCGGGCCGCCTACGGCCTGTCGGGCGCGGTGGAGGCCGACCACGAGCAGCTCTCCATCCTCGAGGATGACACCAACCAGACCGTCGTGCTGATCGACCGGCTGCTGACCGAGCTGAGCGACGACATCCGCCGCCAGAGCTCCTACGCCGCGAACGAGCGCAACGACCTGAACACCATGGCCGTGGCGATCAAGAACGGCGAGCTGTTCGGCACGAGCCTGGCCAACCGCTCCTTCGGCGGGACCGGCATGGCAGCCACCCCGGGCGGCGCCAGCTTCCCGGCCCCGGCGAGCACCGGTGTGGCCGGCCGCCGGCCGCTGGTGGTGATCCGCTTCGACCGGCCGGGCGTGGAATACGAACAGCCGCTGTACAGCGCCGTGCGCCGCGCCCTGGAGACCCGTCCGGAAGCGATCTTCGACGTGATCGCCGTCAGCCCGCAATCGGCCAACCAGGGCCGCAATGCGCTCGATGCCAACCAGGCCAAGCGCAACGCCCAGACCGTGTTCCGCAGCCTCCAGGAGATGGGCCTGCCGCCGGGCCGGGTCGCCCTGTCGGCCCAGTCGGCTCCGGATGCGCGCACCAACGAAGTCCGCATCTACGTGCGCTGAGCGCGGATGACTGGAACAGAAGGGGCGGCCGGAGATCATCCGGGCCGCCCCTTCTCTTTCCGGCAACCGGTGATCCGGATCCGCACCGCCTGACGTAAAGACCGGTGGAGGTGCCCCATGACCCGGATCGTTAGCCGCCTGCGTCACCCGCTCGCCGCGATGCTTCTCGCCCTCGGCCTGCTGTCGGCCCCCGCCGCCGCCCAGACGGCCGAGGAGGCCGCCGCCTTCCGCGGCGTGATCTCGGCCCAGGTCGAGGCGTTCCGCGCCGATGCCTGGGAGACCGCCTTCTCCTACGCCTCCCCGGGTATCCGCACGATGTTCGGCGATGCCGACCGGTTCCGGTCGATGGTGACCGGCGCCTACGAGGCGGTCGCCCGGCCCCAGATCTTCGAGTTCGAGGAGGCCACCATGCTCGACGGCCGACCGACCCAGCCGGTCTTCGTGGTCGGCCCGGACGGGGTCGCCCGGCGGGCGCTCTACTTCATGGAGCAGCAGCCGGACGGGAGCTGGAAGATCGACGGCGTCGTGCTGGAGGCCCTGCCCGACCGCACCACCTGAGCTCACGCATTGCCACCGCTTCCCGAGGCCGGTATAGCCGGGGCATCACGGCGGCGCGGAGGCACTCCCCCATGAATGCAAGCAAGAACGACGACCTGCGTCGCTCCTTTCCGGTGTCCTGGGAAGAGCTGCACCGGACCGGCCGGGCGCTGGCCTGGCGGCTGCTGGATGTCGGCCCGTTCGAGGGCATCATCGGCATCACCCGCGGCGGCCTGGTGCCGGCCGCGATCGTCGCCCGCGAGCTGGAACTGCGCATGATCGACACGATCGGCGTGTCCAGCTACGCCGGCTATAACGGCCCGCGTGGCGAGCTGAAGATGGTGAAGCCGCCGTCCATGACCACCGACGGCGCCGGCTGGCTGATCGTCGACGACCTGGTCGATACCGGCGAGACCGCCAAGGTGGTGCGCGCCATGCTGCCCAAGGCGCATTTCGCCACGATCTACGCGAAGCCCGCCGGCCGGCCCCTGGTCGACACCTTCGTGACCGAGGTCAGCCAGGACACCTGGATCTATTTCCCGTGGGATCTGGAGCCGCGCCCGGTCGATCCGATCATCGGTCTGCGTCCGGCGACCTGACCGGCACGCTGTCGACGAAGCGCAGCTCGCCGATACGCACGGCGACGAAGACCCGGGCCGGTGCGCCGGCCCGCTCCACCGGCTCCAGGGTGCGCGGGTTACGTACCTCCAGGTAGTCGATGCCGTCGAAGGCGGCGGCATTCAGCGCGTCCAGCCCCCAGGCGACCTCGCCGGCCGGGGTGCTGACGCCGTCGGCAAGACGCCCGGCCATACGCTGCAGGATCCGGCTCAGATTGGCCACCCGCTCGCGGCCCGCCTCGTCCAGACGGTCGATCTCCGCGACCGGCGTGATGCCGCCGGGCCCGCGCGCGGCATCCACCACCCGGATCAGCGGCGCCCCGTCGCGGCCGGACAGCCGGGACGCGAGCACGCAGGCCCGCTGGAACACCGCCCCGCTCTGGTACAACCGGTCGGGGGCGATCAGCCCGATCAGCCGCTCGATCTTGCCCACCGCCTCGGTCAGCGACCGGCGGCCGTACTGACCCTCCATGGCGGCGGCGAAGTCGGGCAGGGCCTCGACCGGGAGCGGATCGAGCTCCCGCGGGGCGGCGTACAGGATGTCGGCGCCGTTGCGCGACAGCAGCGAGCGGCCCACCGGGTCGGTCAGCACGTCGGCCCGGGGTCCGGCGGCGACGACCACCCGGTCGCATTCCCGCGCCGCCAGGGCCAGCAGCACCAGATGGCCGACATGGGCCTCGCCGAGGACCGGCACCAGGCCGACGGAACAGCCGTCCTCCCGCCAGTCGCCAAGAATGCCGATCAGGGTATCGATGTCGGAGGTGACCTCGACATCCGTTCCCTCGTCACCTTCCAGGTTGAAGGAAACCGCCGGATCGTAGGGGCCGCCCCGGTCGCTCTCCGATTTTCCAACCCGTTTCGACATAGGCATTCACCAATGGCCCTGATCTTCCGGTCGCACGCGTCCCAACCGCAGGCGACCGGAGACCGCAGGGCGTCGACGACCGTGCCGTCCCAGTGCGGAAACGGCCATCCACCCTCCGGCAGGAGACTTCTGTTCGACGCACTTTCCCATGCCGTCCGGCCCGCGACCGTCGGCGAGACGCCACGCCAAATCCGCCCGATTCGGGCAAAGGCTACACCGCATAAACGAACCGCGGCAAAGCAAAATCTGCGCGCGGCGCCCCGCCCTTCCACCACGCGGCCGATCCGCTCAGCCAGCGCCGCGCGCGGGCAGGTTCATGCGGAACGTGGATCCGTCGGAGCCCGTGCGTTGCAGGGTCAGCGTGCCGCCATGGGCCTGGACCAGGTCCCGGGCAATGGTGAGGCCGAGGCCGGTGCCGTCGCGCCGGGTGGAGAACTGGAACGGCTGGAACAGCCGGCCACGTCCCTCCTCCGGGATGCCGGGGCCGTTATCGGCGATATCGACCAGCAGCCGGCCGCCCTCCTCCCAGGCGCTGACCTGCAAGGTGTCGGCACCGGCATTGACCGCGTTGGAGGCGATATTGGCGAGCACCCGGTACATCTGGTCCCGGTCGGCCTGAATGACCACGTCGCCCTGCTGGTTGAACAGGACCCTGGCCTCCTTGTCCTGCAACTCGGCCAGCTCCGCCCGCAGCTCGCCGACGAGATCGGCGAGACGGACCGGTGCCAGGGTCAGTGGCGGCGTCTCGCGGGTGAAGTTGAGGGTCGTGGAGCACAGGGCCACCGCCCGGTCGATCGCCTTCACCAGGGTGGGCGTCACCTTCTGGACGTCCGGATCCTGGCTGAGCGCCAGCCGGTCGGAGATCAGGGTGGCCGTGGACAGCATGTTGCGCAGGTCGTGGCTGATCTTGCTGACCGCCGTACCCAGGGCGGCGAGCCGGGTGCGCTGGCGCAGGGCCGCGCGCATCTCCTCCTTCATCAGGCCGAGTTCGCGCAGGGCCACGCCGATCTCGTCGCGCCGGCCCCGGTCGTCCAGGTCCGTGCTGCGGTCCTCCGGCCGCTTGCGGAAGGCCACCAGGCTCTCGGTGATCCGCTCCAGCGGCCGCACCAGCAGCCAGCGCAGGCTGACGAAGACCAGGGCGGCGGTGAAGACCGAGATCAGCACCGACAGGGTCAGGATGCGCCAGGAGTAGTCGTACATCACCCGGCGCAGCGGATACTCGTCGATGGTGATGCTGACCTCGCTCGCGGAATCCATCGGTGCCGGGCCGGTGACCCGCAGGATCCGGTTGCCGGTCTGGAACAGCGCCTCGAACGCGTCGAACACCAGGCCCATCGGCATCGGGTCGGTCAGCGAGACATGGACCTCACCCGACGGGAACATCGGACGGCTCAGCGACTTGGTGTCGCCGTCCGGTCCCTGCACCACGATCTCGTAGGCGCCCACATGGTCCAGCAGCTCGAAGGTCAGTTCCTGGCTGATGACCCGGTCGGGCGACCCGTCGATGGTCAGCGCGGCCAGATGGGCCTTGTCCAGCTTCTCGGTCAGGTAGGTCAGCCGGAACCGCGCGATCGACGGGGTGTAGATCAGCACCTCGGAGACCATCACGAAGAAGATGGTCAGGCACAGGACGCGAAAGGAAAGCGACCGCATCGTCCGTTCCGCCGGAAGCTCAGGCGAAGCGCATCAGGAAACGCACGATACGCCGGGTGCGCGCGGAGAACAGCTTGGGGACATACCAGCTTCCGGCCGCCCGCTTCGCCACCTCGGCCCGCGTCGGATACGGCACGACGAGGCCGGCGATGTCGGCCACCTTCAGCTTCTTGGCAATCGCCAGGGTGTATAGCGAGACGATCTCTCCGGCCCCCGTGCCGACCACGACGGCCCCCAGAATACGACCCTTTGGCGAGACGTAAAGTTTGGTGAAGCCGGCCACGTCGCGCTCGGCGATCGCGCGGTCGTTCTCGGCGAAGGGCCAGCGCAGCACCTCGAAGGCCTCGCCACGCTCGCGCAGCGCCGCCTCATCGGCGCCGACGCTGGCCAGTTCCGGGGAGGTATAGGTCACCCGCGGCAGCACCGGGTCGGATTCCGCCGGCAGCCGGAACAGCGCGTTGCGGATGACGATGCCGGCATGGAAGCCGGCCAGATGGGTGAACTGGGCGCCGCCCGCCGCATCGCCGACGGCGAAGACGCGGCGGTTCGTGGTGCGCAGGCGGCGGTCCAGCTTCAGGCGCCCGCGCTCGTCGGTCTCGATCCCGGCCCGGCCCAGGTCCAGTCCCTCGAACCCGACCCGACGGCCGACCGCCACCAGCAGGTGGCTGCCCTTCAGAACGGTCTCGCCCGCCTCGCCGCTCAACAGCAGCTCGACGCCCGCCTCGCCGGACGGGCCGGCATGCACGGCGGCGGCCCCTTCGTGGATCTCCACCCCGTCGCGCCGCAGGGACAGGCGCACCACCTCGGAGGCCTCGGCATCCTCGTTCCCCAGCAGGGATTTCGCCTCGACGAGCACCACCTCGCAGCCCAGCCGGGCATGGGCCTGGGCAAGCTCGCAGCCGATCGGCCCGCCGCCCAGGATCAGCAGCCGGCGCGGGCGCTCCTCCAGGTCGAACACCGTCTCGTTGGTGAGGAACGGGACACCGTCCAGCCCGGGGATCGGCGGTACGGCCGGGGTCGAGCCGGTGGCGATCACCACGAACTTCGCCTCGACCCGGAGGCCGCCGCCCTCGACGGTGCGCGGGCCGGCGAAGCGCGCCTCGGCCTGGACCACCCGGACGCCGAAACCGGTATAGCGCTCGACTGAGTCCATCGGCGCGATCTCGGCGATCACCCCCTGCACATGGTCGCGCACCCGCGCCCAGTCGACCGCCTTGACGTCCACGTCGACGCCGTAGCGGGCGGCGTGGGGTGCGGAATGGGCGGCGTGTCCGGCGGCGAGCAGTGCCTTCGACGGCACGCAGCCGACATTCAGGCAGTCGCCGCCCATGGCACCTTTCTCGAACAGGACGACGCGCGCCCCCATCTGCGAGGCGCCGGCCGCCACCGACAATCCGCCCGCTCCGGCGCCGATGACGCAGATATCCGCCTGGATGGTCTCGCTCATGCGCCGGCTCCTGCGATCAAACCAGTTTCCCTTTCGTCACTCCCCGGCCTTGTGCCGGGGCAAGGCCTGCGGCCGCTTCCAGGCTCAGGAACCACAATGCACACCGCCCGCCCAGCTCCAAGCGCTCGCCCCGGAATAAATCCGGGGAGTGTAAGAGGTTGGAGCTCATAAGACCGATTCCGAGCGCACCCCCACCTTCATCTCATCTCACTCCCCGGATTTAGTCCGGGGCCCACGATGGGGAACGCACCGCGGCCTGAACGACATCGGCTGACGCCCGTGCCTGTCCAGAGGTAGGCCCCGGAATGAATCCGGGGAATGGAGAAGGAATCTTCACCGGATCACGCCGAGGAGGTCTCGCCGCGGCGCAGGCGCTTGTAGAGCACCGGCACCAGAGCGAGCAGCGCCAGGCCGGCGATCGGGATCAGCACCCCGGGCTCCAGGAAGATGCCGGGCCCCGGCACCTCACCGCGGGCGAGGACCGTATCCAGGCCATTGCCCACCGACACGAAGACGAAGGTTCCGGGGATGATCCCGACCAGGGTGCCGATGAGGAACACCCGGGTGGACACGCCGAGCAGCGCCGGGACGATGTTGATCAGCCAGAACGGAAAGAGCGGCACGAGCCGCAGCACCAGCAGGTAGCTGAGCGCGTTCTCCTGGAACCCCTCCTCCAACCGCGCCACGAACGGCCCCGCCTTGGCCCGCAGGCTGTCGCCGATCGCCGTTCGGGCGGCGAGGAAGACGGCGAGCGCGCCGAACGTGGCGGCCAGCACCGTGATCACTGTGCCTTCCACCAGCCCGAAGACCAGCCCGCCGCTGACCGTCAGCACCAGGCCGACCGGCAGGGAGAAGGCGATAGACAGCGCATAGGCGGCCGCATAGCCGAGCCGGGCGAGCAGCGGGTTCGCCGCCACCCAGTCCTGCAGCAGATCGCGGTTGTCCGACAGCGCCTGGAACGACACGAACCGGTCGAGGTCGAAGGCGAAGAAGGCGACAAGGCCGCAGAGCAGCACGCCGACCGGCACCATCCTTCGCGCCCAGCCGGCCCGCTTGGTACCCTGCTCCTGCCTCACATCGCTCTGGTGCACGTGACCTCCGTTCGCGCCTTCTCGGCGCGGCATGACTCCATGATGGGGGACGCACCCTCGCCGGCCAAGATGCCCCCTGCCCGCGCCGGCGCCAGTCAACAGGACGTGAGCGTTTCGTGTGCATGGTCCAACCCCGCTGCCATGGCACCACGAAACCAGGCCGAATGGCGCTACCGGCAGGGCCAAACCGGGCGCAGGATCGCTGCCAACAAGACAATGGAGGCATTCCATGCCCGACGGCCAAGCTTCGATCACAAAACCGAGTGTCTGCCCGCTCGACTGCCCGGATACCTGCAGCCTCGACGTCACGGTCGAGGCCGGCCGGGTCACCGGCGTGCGCGGCTCTACCGCCAACCCGCTCACCGAGGGCGTGGTCTGCAACAAGGTCTCGCGCTACTACCCGCACTTCGTCCATGGCGAGGGCCGGCTGACCTATCCGATGAAGCGGGTCGGCAGGCGCGGCGAGAACGCCTTCGAGCGCATCACCTGGGACGAGGCGCTGGACCTGGTCCATGCCGGCCTGACCAGGGCGATCGAAGCGCATGGTCCGCAATCCGTCGTGCCGCTGGCCTATGCCGGGCCGCATGGGATGCTGGCCGGCGGGTCGATGGATTTCCGCTTCTTCCACAAGATGGGCGCCACCCTGCTCGACCGCGGGCCGATGTGCGGCGGCGTGAAGGGCGAGGCCTTCGTGTCGATCTACGGGGCGATGCCCGGCACCCCGCCGGAGCAAGGCATCGGCGCCGAGCTTATCATCGTGTGGTCGAACAACGTCACCGTCTCCAACCTGCACTTCATCCGCACGATCAACCGGGCGAAGGCGTCGGGCGCCAAGATCGTCGTTGTCGATCCCAAGCGGATCAAGGCGGCGGAGCAGGCCGACATGCATGTGGCGATCCGGCCCGGCACCGACGTGGTCCTGGCCTTCGCGCTCGCCGCCGAGCTGGAGCGGATCGGCGCCTTCGACCAGGCGTTCATCGATCGCTGGGCCTCAGGGGCGGACGAGTACATGGCCGCCGCGCGGGAATGGACGGTCGAGAAAGCAGCCGAGGTCTGCGGCGTGCCCGAGGAGCAGATCCGCACCCTGGCCTCCTGGTATGCCGAGGCCAGCCCGGCGCTGATCGGCATGGGCAACGGCATGGAGCGCAACCAGAACGGCGGCAATTCCGTACGGGCGGTGGTCGCCCTGCCGGTGCTCTGCGGCAAGTGGGGCGTGCGCGGCGGCGGCGTGATCGCCAAGGTCGGCGCGGCCGTGCCGAAGACCGTGGCGAAGCTCCAGCGCACCGACCTGATCCCCGAGGGGACCCGGCGCATGAACATCATGGACGTGCCGGCCAACATGCTGCGCAACGACCTGGACCCCAAGGTCGCGGCGGTGTTCGTCTACAACCACAACCCCGTTGCCGTGTTCCCGGACCAGAAGCTGGTCATGAACGCCTTCAGCCGCGAGGACGTCTTCGTCGTCGGCTGCGAGGTGCAGATGACCGACAGCATGCGCTACTGCGACGTGATCCTGCCGGCCTGCAGCCATTTCGAGCATGCCGATCTCTTCCCCGCCTATGGCCAGACCTACCTGCAGCGGGCCGAGCCGGTGATCGCGCCGGTGGGTGAAGCGCTGCCGAACACGGAGATCTTCCGTCGGCTGGCGGCCCGGTTCGGCTACACCGATCCGTGCTTCGCCGCCACCGATGCCGAGCTGATGGACGAGGCGGTGGACGGCACCGATCCGCGCCTGGGCGGGCTGCGGCCGAGCCAGCTTCCGCTGGACCGGGCGCTGAACATGACCGCGGACGGGGCCAAGGAGATCGTGCCCTTCGCCACGGTCTTCCCGAAGACCGCATCGGGCAAGGCGGAGCTCGCGTCGGACTGGATGGCGCAGGCCCGTGGCTTCCGCGTGCCGGCCTATCGGCCGGTGGAGAGCGCCTATCCGCTCGCCCTGATCACCCCCTCCTCCGCGCACCGCACCAACGCCACCTTCGGCGGCCATGCGGCGAGCGACGGGGTACAGCCGCTGGAGATCAACCCAGCGGACGCGGCCTCCCGCGGGATCGAGGAGGGCGACCTGGTGCGGGTCCACAACGACCTCGGCGAGACGGTGCTGCGGGCGGTGCTCACCGACGCGGTGCGGCCGGGGACGGTGTATTCCGACAAGGGCACCTGGATGCGCACCAGCGACACCGGCCTGACGGTCAACGCCCTCCTGCCGACCCACAAGGCGGATCTCTGCGAGGGGGCGTGCTTCAACGACGCACGGGTGGAGGTGGCGCGGGTTTAGGGGACGCAACCGGTCCTCACTCTTCCATTGCGTCATCCCGGGCGATCCCGGACCCGATCCGGGAGCGGCCCGGGACCCAGCAAGCAGCCCCTGGGTCCCGGCCGTCCTCCGGGTCAAGCCCCGGAGAACGCCGGGATGACGATGACGAGAGAGGAAAGCGGCGTCTTCATTTCGTCCCCCGCCCCTTTCCGCTTCTCCGCGCCCGGAACGGCAGCACGGTGGCGCTCTGGCGGTTCGCCACCTCTGGCGGCCGCTGGGCCAGCGCCGTCAGGATCAGGCCCACCTTGCCGCCGGCGTTGCGGTAGGGCAGGTGGGCTGCCATCAGGTCCTGGTGGCGCATCTGCACGATCCCCGGCGGGGTCAGCCGCCCGGCCCCGGCATAACCGGCTCCGATCCAGGACAGCACCGTCCCCGGCTCGGCCCATTCCGGGTAGGCCCCCAGCAGCTCGCCGCCCAGCAGCGTGCGGGTGATCGAGCCGGCATACTCGATCCGGAACGACCCGCGCAGCGGATCGAGATAGGCCAGCAGCAGGCTCGGCATGATCTCGCACAGGTCCGCCAGGAACAGCTCGTCCGCATCGGGCAAGTCAGACCCGGCCCGCTGGTCGTCCCAGTAGCGGCGCAGGTCGTCGAACCATTCGGGCCCGGCCAGCGCCCACCGCTCCTCTCCCCATCCGCCGCATCCCAGGGTCATGCCCGCCTCCTCTCGCAAGGGATCACCGGCGGACCTATGGAAGGCGGGGACCGGTTTCCCTCCCCGAGCGCCGTTTTGGCGGAATCCGAGGGGTGTTTGACATTGCGGACAGGACGGCCTCCCCGCACCCTGGCGCCATGACACTCGACACCATCCCCTGCATCGCCATCCTCGCCGTGCCCGGCTGCCAGCTGCTGGACGTGACCGGGCCGTTCGAACTGTTCGCCTCGGCCACCGCGCCGGGCTCGCCCGGCCGGGCCTACCGGGTCGTGCTGGTCGCACCGGAGGGGCTGCGGGTGACGACGGAGGCCGGGCTGGTGCTGGAAGCGCACGAGACCCTGGCCAGCCTGGACCCGGCCCGCATCGACACGCTCATCGTCGCCGGCGGGCCGGGCTCGCGGCAGATGCCGGTGACCGGCCCCCTGCGCGACTGGATCCTCGCCACCGCCGAGGCCGCCCGCCGGGTCGCCACGGTCTGCACCGGCGCCTTCCTGCTGGCCCGCACCGGGTTGCTGGACGGGCGGACCGTCACCACCCACTGGCAGCACGCCGACACGCTGGCCGCCCGCCATCCGTCCCTGCGGGTCGAGCCGGACCGGATCTACGTGGAGGACGGACGGTTCTGGAGTTCGGCCGGGGTGACCGCCGGTATGGACCTGACGCTGGCCATGATCGCCCGCGACCTCGGCCGCGAGGAGGCCCTGCGCATCGCCCGCTCCAAGGTCATGGCCATGCAGCGCAGCGGCGGCCAGCGCCAGTACAGCAGCGAACTCGCCCTGCAGTCGGCCGCCAACGACCGGCTCGCCGCGCTGCAGGCCTGGATGTTCGATCATCTAGACGACCGGCTCTCGGTGGAGGATCTGGCGGCCCGCGTCGGCATGTCCCCGCGCACCTTCGCCCGCCGCTTCCGCGAGGCGGTCGGCGAGACCCCGGCCGCCTTCGTCGAGCGCGCCCGCCTGGACGCCGCCCGGCGCAGGCTGGAGCGGCCCGGCGTGGCGGTGGAGCAGGTGGCGCTGCAGACCGGCTTCATGAATGCCGAGCGCATGCGCCGCAGCTTCCAGCGCGCCTTCGGCGTCTCGCCGGCCGAATACCGGCGTCAGTTCGGCGGGGCGGCAGCCCCCTTGGAGAGCAGATCCGTTTCGGAAAGGAGAATGTGATGCGCGTCGGTTTCCTGATGTTCGACGACCTGGAAGAGCTGGACATGGTCGGCCCCTGGGAGGTCTGGACCATGGCCGGACACCTGAAGCCGGAGATCGACTGCGTCACCATCGGCCCGAGCGACGCGCCGGTGCGCTGCGCGAAGGGCCTGCGGGTGGTGCCGGACCACACCATGGCCAACTGTCCCAAGCTGGACGTGCTGGTGGTGCCGGGCGGCCAGGGGACCCGGCGCGAGGTGAACAACCCGGAGCTGCTCGCCTGGATCGACCGGACGGCGGCGGACTGCACCTGGGTGACGTCGGTGTGCACCGGCTCGATGCTGCTGGCGGCGGCCGGGCCGGCCAGGGGCAGGCGGATCACCACCCACTGGCGGGCGGTCGACCTGGTGCGCGGCCGCGGCGAGGCGGGCGCGGTGCTGGACGACGTGCGCTACGTGCGCGACGGCAATGTGGTGAGTTCGGCCGGCGTGTCGGCCGGGATCGACATGGCGCTGTGGCTGATCGGCGAGATCTGGGAGCCGGCCTTCGCCCGTCAGGTCCAGCGCAACATGGAATACGACCCCGCCCCGCCCCACCAGGGCGCGGTGTAGCGCCCATAGATTTTCGACGTCATCCCGGCGGGCTCCGGACTTGATCCGGAGGTCGGCCGTGACCGGTGGGTGGTACGACGTCAGTGGCTTGGTCCTGACTTTCGTCAGGACGACGGCTGTTATTTTGTGGCCTCTTCCCCCGTCGTCCTGACGAAAGTCAGGACCAAGCCTCCATAGCATCAGCCGCCAAGCGGCAGCCCCTACTCCGCTGCCCCGATGGCCAGAAACTTGTCCCGCCGTTCGGCCCGCAGCTCGCCGCCGTCGCGGCCGACCAGTTCGCTCAGGTTCCGGTCGATCGCCGCCCCGAGCGCGTCCAGAGCCGGGGCGGGCTCGCGGTGGGCGCCGCCCAGCGGCTCCTTCACGATGCCGTCGATCACCCCCAGCTTTTCCAGATCCTGCGCCGTCATCTTCAGCGCCTCGGCGGCGTCCTTGGCGTGCTCGGCCGAGCGCCACAGAATGGACGCGCAGCCCTCCGGCGAGATCACCGAATAGATCGCGTGCTCCAGCATCAGCACCCGGTTGCCGGCGGCCAGGGCCACCGCACCGCCGGAGCCGCCCTCGCCCAGGATGGTGGCCACCAGCGGCACCCGCACGGCGAGGCAGGTCTCGATCGCCCGGGCGATCGCCTCGGCCTGGCCGCGCGCCTCGGCATCGACGCCGGGATAGGCACCAGCGGTGTCGACGAAGGTCAGGATCGGCATCTTGAACCGGTCGGCGAATTCCATCAGCCGGCGCGCCTTGCGGTAGCCTTCCGGCCGGGCCATGCCGAAATTGCGGCGCACCCGCTCCTCGGTGGTCGCCCCCTTCTCGGTGCCGATCACGACGACCGACCGGCCCTTGAACCGGCCGACGCCGCCGACGATGGCGGGATCGTCGGAGAACGACCGGTCGCCGGCCAGCGGCACGTATTCGTCGATCAGATGGTCGATCGCCGCCTGGGCGTGCGGGCGGCCGGGATGACGCGCGACCTGCACCTTCTGCCAGGGCGACAGCTTCTGATAGGTGGCGCGGAGCTGGCGCTCGACCTTGGCCTCCAGCTTGGAGACCTCCTCGGCGATGTTCAGGTCGCCGTCGCTCGACAGGTGGCGGAGCTCTTCGATCTTGCCTTCCAGGTCGGCAATCGGTTTTTCGAAATCGAGGAACTGATGCATGCGGGAAATCTACTCCGTTTGCGGCGGCGCACCATACCGATGCCGCCCGTCCCCCTCAAGCGCGGCCGGAGGGGGCGTCAGCGCTGGGCAAGGGGATGATGTGTCTCGACCAGGGCCCGAAGGCGTTCGGTCAGTACATGGGTATAGATCTGCGTTGTGGAAATGTCGGCGTGGCCCAGCATCTGCTGCACGCTACGAAGGTCGGCGCCGTGATCCAGCAGATGGGTGGCGAAGGCGTGGCGCAGGACGTGGGGCGAGACGCGCTTGCGGTCGATCCCGGCCTCCAGGGCCACCTCGTCCAGCAACTGGCCGAAGCGCCGGCGGGTCAGGTGCCCCTCGGCCGAGCGCGAGGGGAACAGGAAGGGCGAGGACTTCCCGGCAATGAACACGCCGCGCACCGCCTTGTAGTCGGCGATCGCCGCCATGGCCGCATCGGTCAGCGGCACCATGCGTTCCTTGTCGCCCTTGCCGCGCACCAGCAGCACACGGGGGTCGCGCGCCACCGCCGCGAAGGGCAGTCCGACCAGCTCCGAGACCCGCAGGCCGGTGGCGTAGAGGATCTCCAGCAGGCAGACCAGCCGCAGCCCCTCCGGCCCATCCAGACCGCGGGCGGCGTCGAGCAGGGCATCGACCTCGGTCTCCGACAGGATCTTGGGCAGCGGGCGGCCCTGGCGCGGGGCGTCCAGCACCGTGGTCGGATCGTCGGTGCGGTGGCCGTCGCTGTACAGGAACCGGTAATACTGGCGCAGGGCCGAAAGCCGTCGGGCGGCGGTGCGCGGCGCCATGCCGGCACGCTCCAGCCCGTCGAGATAGCCCCGCAGGTCGTCGCTGTCCGCCGTCGGGAGCGACCGCCGGCGCCCGCTCAGCCAGCCCCCGGCATCCGCCAGGTCGCGGCGATAGGCGTCGAGCGTGTTCCGCGACACCCCGCGCTCGGCGACCAGCATCTCCAGGAACGCCTCGACGGTGAAGTCCAATGCCGGCGCCGCCTCGGGCATGTCAGAGCCCGTGGGCCAGGGCGGCTTCGGTGGCCAGACGCCGGGCCTCCGGCTCCAGGCCGACGGCGACCAGGGCGCGCACCATGTCGGCCAGGGCCGGGATGGCGATCTCGCCCAGGGGCGTCTCGCCCGGGGCGGCGACGCAGAGCATCACCGTCTCGCCCAGCCGGCGGCTGTCGGCGGCGGCCCGGATCGCGAAGGCGAAGGCGGTCTCCGGCACGCCGCGGATATCGACGCTCGGCGCCGAGACCAGCCCGCGCCAGGCATCGCTGCCCACCGGATCGCCGAGCGCGGCCATCAGCGCCAGGGCAGCGGAGCCGCGCAGGGTGGCCTGCTGCGGATCGATGGAGCGCAAATGCTCCCACCAGCGCGCCACGGAGGCGTCGTCGAAGGACACCGCCGGATCGCCGCCGGCCAGCCGCACGGTGGCCCAGAGCCGCAGCCAGGCGCTCGACGCCTCGCCGGTGCCGGTACCTTCCACCCGTCGCAGGCGCTCCAGCCAGGGGCGGGCGGCGCGGAACTGGTCGGCCGCCATCAGGCCACGCACCGCGTCTTCGGCGAACCAATCCACATCCACGCCCGGGTCCAGCGCCACCAGGAACGGCGCGAAGAGCCGCACGGTCTGGCGCCAGGTCTCGTCGTCCTCGGCCATGGCCATCGCCTTGGCGATCGCCTGGGCCCGGGCATCCGGCGCGGTCTGGGTCTCGGTGACCCGCCACAGGATCGCCCGGCTCAGCGGGCCGGGATCGGCCTCGGCGGCGGCGATCACCGCATCCACCGAGCCGGTCGAGACCGACACCTCGTCATAAAGATCGGTGACCTCCCGGGCGGCGAGGGCACCCGCCCGCTCCGCCTTCTCCGCCGCCTCCAGACGCTGCGCGAAGGACACGTTTCCGGCGCCGCGGGCGAGGGCCACCAGGACCGGCAGGGACTCGATCTCGGAGACGTCCGGCTCGATCTTCAGCCCCGAGATCCGGGCCAGCGCCAGATGCACCGGCCCCGCCCCGCCCATGCGGAAGGGCGAGCCGGTCTGCCCGGTCGTGGCGGCCTGGACCAGGGCGGCGAACAGCTCGTCCTCGTCACCCAGTTCCGACAGCAGCCGGGCGCTGAAATCGACCTTGGCGTCGCGTCCCGCCAGGGCATCGCAGACCGCCGCCACCTTGATCCAGAACGTATCCGTCGCCGTCTCGGTGAGCTGGCCGTAGAGCTGGCAAGCGCGCTCGTCCTCGCCGCGCGCGAAGGCCGCCTCGGTCAGCGGCCGGGTCAACTCGGGTGAAACCCGGTCGCCCGGCAGCCGGTCGGCCAGCGCCGCCAGATCGTCGATCGCCCCCATGGCCAGCAGCCGCTCGGCCCGCACCAGCAGGAGCGCCCCTTCCGGAGTCAGGTCCCGGGGGGCGGGACCGGCGGTCAGCAGCGCGCGCCGCGCCAGATCCCGCAGGACCCGGCTATCCGGGGCGGCAGGCAGCAGCGACACCAGCCGCAGGGCGATCTCGCCGGGCGTCCCGTTCCAGTAATCCGACGGCAGGCCTCCGGTGGCCGGGGTCAGCGTGCCCACGGCATCCAGCGTCAGTCGGGCCAGCGGGTCGATGGTGATCGAGCCGTCCACCGTCGTTCGGGTCTGCGGGGCGGCCGGCGCCTGCTGGAAGGTCGGCACCACCGGCTGGGTGTCGGCGGGGGGCTGGCTGAACACGGGGGGCTGGCCGAAGACGGGCGCCTGCTGGCTGTCCCGGAGCGACGGGTCGGTGGTCGTCGCGTCCGTCTGCGGCGGCGGTCCGATCTGGATCGGCGCCCCGATCTGCGCCTGGGCGGCGGACGGGGCAAGGGTTCCGAGGCAGGCGCAGGCCAGCAGGGCGAAGCCGGCCCGACCGAGAGCTGCGGACAGCGCGCTAACGCGGGAACCGATCATTCGGTATCACCTTCTCGACCGACGCGGTGGGCGCGGGGATGTCCCATGTCAGCAGGAACACCGCGCCTCCGGCGAGGATCAGAATAAGCAGGAAGAACACGAACAGAGTAAAACGCATGGCCAAGGCCCGGTCGCCGGAGTCGATACAAACGTCTCCCGCCCGGCCGGGCGCGGGAAGGCGCGCCGTCAGTCGGCTGGCGGGTGTCGCGACGCATATGCTACGGTCCTAACTAAGGCGCGACGGTGGCACTTTAACCGGTGGCGCACGGCACGCGCAAACGAACCCACGGGATCCGGCCATGTCCGGGACATTGATCATGGCGGCTCGTCCGACCACACAGGCGTCATTGACCGAATCGCAGTCGGAAACCGTCTCGGAAACCACCCCGGCGGTCCTGCTCACCCAGCCCCTGGTGCTGGTCGGCCTGATGGGGGCGGGCAAGAGCAGCATCGGCAAGCGCCTGGCCAGCCGCTTCGGCGTCGCCTTCGCCGATGCCGACACCGAGATCGAGAAGGCGGCCGGACGGACCATCCCGGAGATCTTCGAGGCGTTCGGCGAGGAGGAGTTCCGCAACGGCGAACGGCGGGTGATCCGCCGGCTGATCGAGAGCGGCGGCCCCCGGGTGCTCGCCACCGGCGGCGGTGCCTTCATGGCCGACGACACCCGCGCCCTGATCAAGGCCGAGGCCACCTCGCTCTGGCTCAAGGCCGATTTCGAGACCCTGTTCGAGCGGGTGTCCAAGCGCTCCAACCGGCCGCTGCTGAAGACCGCCGACCCGAAGGCGACCCTGCGCGAGCTGATGCAGAAGCGCTATCCGGTCTATGCCGAGGCCGATCTCGTGGTGGAAACCTTTCGGGTGCCGATTGAGGAGACGGTCGATAAGGTCTATCACGCCGTGCTCGACCACCTGGCGCGCGAGGCCGCGCCCCCTCAATGACGCCCAGCAATGACGGACGACACATGAACAGCACCGCACCGAGCGACATCGAGACCGTCACGGTCGATCTCGCGGACCGGCGGTACGAGATCCGGGTCGGGGCCGGCCTGATCGCGGCGGCTGACCGGGAACTGGCCGACCTGATCGACGACCGCCAACTCGTGGTGATCGCCGATGAGGGCCTGACCGGGCCGCATCTGAGCGCCCTGCAAGCCGCCCTCCAGCGCTCCGCCGCCCGGCGGGTCGACACGCTGACCACCCCGGCGGGCGAGTCCGGCAAGACCTTCGTCCAGTATCAGGACCTGTGCGAGCGCGCCCTGGCGCTGGGCATCGACCGGCGCACGCTGATCGTCGCCTTCGGCGGCGGCGTGGTCGGCGACCTCGCCGGCTTCGTGGCGGCGAGCCTGCTGCGCGGCCTCGACTTCATCCAGATCCCGACCACCCTGCTGGCCCAGGTGGACAGCTCGGTCGGCGGCAAGACCGGCATCAACACCCGCCACGGCAAGAACCTGGTCGGCGCCTTCCACCAGCCGCGCCGGGTGCTGATCGACACCACCGTGCTCGACACCCTGCCGCCGCGCGAACTGCTGGCCGGCTATGCCGAGGTGGCGAAATACGGCGCGCTCGGCGACTGCGGCTTCTTCGAATGGCTGGAGCAGCACGGCAAGGCGGTGATCGACGGCGACCCGGATGCCCGCCGCCGGGCCATCGTCGCCTCCTGCCGGGCCAAGGCGGAGGTGGTGGCCGGCGACGAGCGCGAACAGGCCGGCGGCCGGCGCGCCCTGCTCAATCTCGGCCACACTTTCGGCCATGCCCTGGAAGCCATGGCCGGCTATGACGGCTCGCTGCTGCATGGCGAGGCGGTGGCCGTCGGCATGGTGCTGGCGGCGCGTCTCTCCGTTCAGATCGGCGCATGCACCGGCCAGGATGCCGAGCGGCTGACCCGGCATCTCTCGGCGGTCGGCCTGCGCACCGAGCTGGACCAGCTCGATCCGACGCGGGGCTGGACGGCCGACGACCTGCTGGCCCATATGACCAAGGACAAGAAGGCGCGCGACGGACGCATCGTCTTCGTGCTGCTGGACGCGCTCGGCGAGGCCCGGGTGCGCGACGACATCGACCCGGCGCAGGCCCGCGCCCTCCTGACCCGGCCGAAGGCGGCCTGAGCCTGACCCATGGACCTGCCGTCGACTTTCGATATCGACATGGGAACCGCCATCACCCTCGGGGTGATCGCGCTGCTGATCCTGATGTCGGGTTTCTTCTCCGGCTCCGAGACAGCGCTCACCGCCGCCAGCAAGGCGCGGCTGAGCCAGCTCGCCCGCAAGGGCAGCACCCGGGCGGCCACCGTGGTCGACCTGAAGGACAAGAGCGACAGCCTGATCGGCGCCATCCTGATCGGCAACAACATCGCCAACATCCTGGCCTCGGCACTCGCCACCAGCGCCATGATCGCTCTGGTCGGCGAGAGCGGCGTTGCCATCGCCACGGTGGTCATGACCGTGCTGGTCGTGATCTTCGCCGAGGTGCTGCCGAAGACCTACGCCATCAACAACCCGGACAAGATGGCGCTGTTCGTCGCCCCCCTGGTGCGTGCCCTGGTCTGGATCCTCACCCCCTTCACCTGGGCGACACGGGTGATCGTCGGCGGCACGCTCAAGCTGTTCGGCGTCTCGGTCGCCGCCGGCCTCGGCCATGACGAGCGCGAGGAGGAACTGCGCGGCCTGATCGAGATGCACGCCGATGGCGGCCAGGAGGTCGACCACGAGCGGGCCATGCTGCGCTCCATCCTCGACCTGGCCGATGTGGAGGTCGAGGAGATCATGACCCACCGGGGCTCGGTGCGGATGATCGACGCCGACGCGCCGATCGACGAGCTGCTGAGCCAGGTGCTGGAGAGCCCGTTCACCCGCCTGCCGCTGTACCGCGAGGAACAGGACAACATCGTCGGCGTGCTGCACGTCAAGGCGCTGCTGCGCGCGATCCGCGCCGCCAAGGGGATCACGCCGGAGGCCTTCGACGTGATGGCCATCGCCGCCGAGCCCTGGTTCATCCCGGACACCACCACCCTGCTCGACCAGCTCCAGGCGTTCCGCGAGCGGCGCGAGCATTTCGCCGTGGTGGTCGACGAGTACGGCAGCTTCATGGGCGTGGTGACCCTGGAGGACATCCTGGAGGAGATTGTCGGCGACATCCTGGACGAGCACGACGTGGCCGTCTCCGGCGTGCGGCCGCAGCCGGACGGCTCCTATGTGGTGGAGGGATCGGTCACCCTGCGCGACCTGAACCGGGAGTTCGAGTGGAACCTGCCGGACGAAGAGGCCTCCACCATCGCCGGGCTCGTGCTATATGAAGCCCGTAAGATTCCGGAGGTCGGGCAGGAATTCTCCTTCCACGGCTTCCGCTTCCGGATCCTGCGGCGCCATCGCAACCAGATGACCCTGTTGCGCATGACCCCGATCACCGAGCCGGGCGGCGACTGAGCGCCCAGGCGCCCGACGGCGCCGCCGCCCTGCCTCACCCTGCCCCACCCTGCCGCTGCCACGAGAGATACCCATGCCGCTGAGCCCTCCCGTAGAGCGTGAACCCGTCCACGACCGCACCATCGTCTGCAAGGGCTGGCGGCGCAGCGACGGGATGTGGGACATCGAAGGCCATTTGGTCGATACCAAGAGCTACGCCTTCCCCAACGAGTTCCGCGGCACCGTGGAGCCGGGCCAGGCGATCCACGACATGTGGCTGCGCCTGACCATCGATGCGGACATGACGGTGCACGGGGCCGAGGCCTCGACCGACGCGAGCCCGTTCCCGATCTGCCCGTCGATCACGCCGAACTTCAAGCGGCTGGAAGGCCTGTCCATCGGTGCCGGCTGGCGCAAGCAGGTGCGCGAGCGGCTCGGCGGCGTGGAGGGCTGCACCCATCTGGTCGAGCTGCTCGGCCCGCTGGCGACGGTGGCCTATCAGACGATCTTCGGCGAGAAGTCCCGCATGCAGCGCGAGGCCGAGGCCCGGGGCGAGGCACCGAAGAAGACGGCCGCCAGCGGCAAGCCCCCGCGCCTGCTCAACACCTGCCACGCGTTCTCGGATACAGGGCCGGTGGTGGAGAAGATGTGGCCGGAATGGTACCGGCCCAAGGCGGAGGCGGGGGAGTAGCGCCTCCACATTACGCGCACTCCCCGGCCTTGTGCCGGGGCAATCCCGTCAAACTGACCGACGGTCGGGATGTCCATTCCGACGCCCGCCCCTGTCCCCACGCTTGCCCCGGCACAAGGCCGGGGAGTGAATATTGGGACAGGAAAAACGCCTTACCGCCCCACGAAACTCGGCTTCTCCTTCGCCAGGAAAGCCTTGTACCCGCGCTGGAAGTCCTCGGTGTCGAAGGCGTCGTAGCCCTCGTCGATCTCCGCATCGCTCAGCGGGGAGGGGTCGGTGAGGCGGTAGACGAATTTCTTGTGCCAGCGCGCGGTCAGCGGTGCGCCCTCGGCGATCTTCGCCGCCCACTCATACGCCGCGGCCTCCACCTCGGAATCCGGCACCACCTTGTTCACGATGCCGTAGTGATAGGCCTTCTCCGCGTTCAGCAGGTCGCCGACCAACAGGATCTCCAGCATGGCGGTGGCGCCGTATTTCTTCACCTGGAATTCCAGCTCCTCCGGCGATTCCACCAGGCCGAGCCGCTTCACCGGCACGCCGAACCGGCTGCTCTCACCGCAGATCCGCAGGTCGCAGAGGGCCGCCAGCCCGAAGCCGCCGCCGACGCAGAGCCCCTCGATCAGGGCGATGGTCGGGTGCCGGCAGGAGACCACGGCATGGCCCGAGGGGTTGGAGGTCTTCGCGTACTCGATCGCCGCCTTCTTGTCCTTGCGCACACTCTCGAACTCGGAGATGTCCGCGCCGGCGGAGAACGCCTTGCCGCCGGCGCCGCGGATCACCACGCAGCGCAGCTCCTCATCCGCATCCAGGGCGGTGAAGACCTTGCCGAGTGCGCCGAACACCTCGAGGTTCATGGCGTTGTGCTTGGATGCCCGGTTGATCGTCACCGTGGCGATCCGGTCCTCCACATGGACGAGCACATCCTCGGTCCCGCTCAGCTCGCTCGTCCCTTTGACTTCACTCATTCGGCAGCCTCCTTGTTGGGCAATGTACCGAGCAGGACCGCGCCCTTCTCGGCCAGGGCGGCGATCTCGGTCTCGCCATAGCCCAGTTCCTCGAGCACCCCGGCCGTGTGCTGGCCGAACAGCGGCGACGGCGTGGCGACCTTGCCCGGCGTGGTCTCGAACTTGATCGGCAGGCCGATGGTCTGGACCTTGCCGGCGACCGGGTGGTCGGTGGTCGGCACCATCTCGCGGGCGATGGTCTGCGGGTCCTGGTGCATCTCCAGCACGTCGAAGATCGGGCCGGCCGGGATGCCGCGCGCCTCGAACTCGGCGAGCCAGGCGTCGCTCGTCTTCGTCTCGAACCGGGCGTTCAGCTCGGCCTCGAGATCCTTCAGGTTGGCCATGCGGTCGCCGTTGGTGCGGAAGCGCGGGTCGTCGGCGAGCTGCGGGGCGCCGATCATGTCCAGCATGCCGGTCCAAAACGCCCCGGTATTGGCGGCGATGTTGATATAGCCGTCGGCGGTCTTAACCGCCTGATAGGGCGCGTTCAGCGGATGGGCCGAGCCCATGGCGCGCGGCGCCACCCCGGTGGCGAAGGCGATGGCCGACTGCCAGTAGGTATGGGTGATCCCCGCCTCCATCAGCGAGGTGTCGAGCCGCTGCCCCTGCCCGGTCTTCAGCCGGTGCGAATAGGCTGCACAGACGCCGAGCGCCAGCAGCAGGCCGGCGGTGATGTCGCAGACCGGGGCGCCGACCTTGACCGGCGGGCCGTCCGGCCGCTCGCCGGTGA
This sequence comes from Thalassobaculum sp., assembly GCF_965223715.1. GTDB lineage: Bacteria > Pseudomonadota > Alphaproteobacteria > Thalassobaculales > Thalassobaculaceae > Thalassobaculum. Next base: position 3,160,479 of record NZ_OZ245012.1, read on the forward strand.
TGCTCATCAGCCCGCTCATGCCCTGGGCGACCAAGTCGAAGCCGCCGCGCTTGGCATAGGGGCCGGTACGCCCGAAGCCGGAGATGGAGGCGTAGATCAGGCCCGGATTGATCGCCTTCAGGTCCTCGTAGCCGAGGCCGAGCCGTTCCAGCACGCCGGGACGGAAATTCTCGGTCAGCACGTCGGCCTTGGCGACCAGCTTGCGCAGGATCTCGGCCCCCTCCTCGGTCTTCAGGTCGATGACGACGCCGCGCTTGTTGCGGTTCATCATCATGAAGGCGGCTGCCTCGCCGTTGATCTCCGGCGGCAGGTTGCGCCGCGTGTCGTCGCCGCCCTTGATCTTCTCCACCTTGATGACGTCGGCGCCCATATCGGCGAGCATCAGCCCGCAGGTGGGCCCGGCCATGTGATGGCAGAGCTCGATCACCGTCATGCCCTGGAGCGGGCCGAACCCCCGGTTCGCCATTCGATCCTCCCGGTTCTTACGTGGTGTTCTTGATTAACGGCATTTCCCCATGCGCGAGCGCGGGGGTCAAGGTGGGGAGCGCGGTGGGAAGCTCTCTCTCAACGCTCACAGTTCACTCACTCCCCGGATTTATTCCGGGTGAGGCTGGGGATCTGTCGGAGCTTGAAAGCGTCCTCCGACGCGCGGGTTGACGCCTCGCCCCGGAATAAATCCGGGGAGTGGGAGAGAGGGAGAGTGAGGGTCAGCCCGGTTTCCCGCTCCCCAGCGCCTTGAAGATCTCCGCCGTCGAGCCGTCGATGTGACGCGCCATCACAGCGCGAACGCCCGCCACCTCCCCCGCCAGGGCCAGGATTTCCCCATGCTCATCGTTCGACAGGCCCGCCACCCGCACGCCCCGGTTGGGAGCGGCCACCGGAAGGCGCTCGGCGACACCGGCTTCGGGGCGGAGCTGGCGGTCGCGGATGCGGAGTTCCCGACTATGGCGGCCTTCGTGACGGAGTTCCTGAATTAGGCCTCTGATCTCGCCGTGAGCAGGAGCCCGCAAGGCGAGGTGCCAAACGGCCGGCCGAAGTTCCCGACTATTCAATCTCCGTTGGGTCCCGGCCGACCTCCGGGTCAAGCCCGGAGCTCGCCGAGATGACGGTATCACTGCAATCCAACTTTCACCGTCATCCCGGGCGTCCCCGGACCTGATCCGGGGACGGGCCGGGACCCAGAGGGGCGCCAGACCTTCGGCACCTCCCCCTGCGGGCTCCTGCTCAGAGAACGGTCGGAGGTGGGGGGTAGGCATCAGCGGGCGGTCTTCCCATCTCGACAACGCCCCGCCGTCCGCGCATGGTCGCGCCAACCAGACACGGAGGGACGACATGGCGAAGCCTCGGATCGCGGTATTCGCGCTCGGCGGGACGATTTCGATGGTCAAGGGCGAGGCCGGCGTGCGACCGGGGCTCACGGCGGAACAGCTCGTCGCCGCGGCGCCCGGCATCGACGCGCTGGCCCGGATCGAGGCGCGCACGGTCAGCACCATCGGCAGCTCCGATCTGTCGGTGGACAACGTGCTGGAGGTCGCCCGCGCCATCGAGGCGGCGGTGGCCGACGGGGTCGAGGGCGCCATCGTCACCCAGGGCACCGACACGATGGAGGAATCCGCCTTCCTGCTGGACCTGGCCCTGCGGGTGGACGTGCCGGTGGTCGTCACCGGGGCCATGCGCAATCCGCTGTCGATCTCCCATGACGGACCCGGCAACGTCTATGCCGCCATGCAGGTGGTGACCGACCCGACCGTTCGGCGCGACGCCCGCGACCTCGGCGTCATGGTGGTGATGCTCGACAGCATCCACGCGGCGGTCGATGTCGCCAAGACCAACACCAGCCGGATCGACGCCTTCGCCAGCCCCGAGGCCGGGCCGTTGGGCGTGGTGGTGGAGGACCGGGTGCGCCTGACCGGCCGGCCGGTGCGCGACCACAAGGCGGCGCTCGACGCCGCCCTCGGCGACCTCACGCTCACCTCGGTCGAACCGCCCCTGCCCTCGGTCGCGATGCTGACCATGGCGCTCGGCGAGAGCGGCGCCCTGCTGGCGGCGATGGCAGCCGATCCGGACTGTTTCGGCTATGGCGGCATCGTCCTGGGGGCGATGGGCGGCGGGCACACCCCGTCCTGGCTCACCCCGCATCTGGACGGGCTGATCCCGCGCTTGCCGGTGGTGATGGCCGGGCGGATGCAGGCGGGCTACCTGCTGGCCAAGACCTACGAGCGCGAGGGGTCGGAGATGGACCTGCTGCGCCGGGGCGTGCGCTCGGCCGGCCGGCTGCCGCCGCTCAAGGCCCGGCTGCTGCTGACCGCGATGCTGATGGGCGGGCTCGACCAGGACGCCATGGACCGGGTGTGGGCCGCCGCCAACTGAGGCGCCAAAAGAAAGCGGCGCCCCGGTTGCCCGGAGCGCCGCCCATCCCCCACCGCAACTGGCCCCACCGCAACCGGCCGCACCGCAACCGGATGCGTCAGGCGGCCTGAACCCGTCCGACGAAGCGGTCGACCACGTCGCGCAGCTCGCCGGACACCACGGTCGTACGGCCGGCGGCGTCGGTGACGTTGCCGACGGTCGCCACGGTCCGGTCCGTCGCCTCGTTCACCCCGCCGATATTGGCCGAGAGCTGCTCGGTGCCGCGGGCGGCCTCCTGCATGTTGCGGGTGATCTCGGCCGTCGCCGCCTTCTGCTGCTCCACCGCCGCGGAGATCGCCGCGGAGATCTCGTCCACCATTTCGATGCTGGACACGATCTCGCGCACCGCCGCCACCGAGGTGCCGCAGGCCTGCTGCACCCGCTGGATCTTCTCCGCGATCTCCTCGGTCGCCTTGCCGGTCTGGGTCGCCAGGCTCTTCACCTCCGACGCGACGACGGCGAAACCCTTGCCGGCCTCGCCCGCCCGGGCCGCCTCGATCGTGGCGTTCAGCGCCAGCAGGTTGGTCTGCTCGGAGATGCTGGTGATCAGCTCCACCACCTGGGCGATGGCCTCGGACTGGGCGGCCAGATCCTCCATGGAGGTCAGGGTCACCCGCGCCTTGTCGGAGGTGTTGCGGACCGTGTCGCTGGACCGGGTCACCTGGCCGACGATCTCGCCGAAGGAGGAATCCATCTCCTCGGCCGCCGCCGACACGCTCTGCACGTTGGTCGAGGTCTGCTCGGAAATCGACGCGACCTCGGAGCTGCGGTCCTTGGTCTCGCCGGCGACGGTGCGCAGGGTCTCGGCCGATCCGCCCAGCTCCTCCGACACGCCGCGCAGCTTCTCCAGCCGCTCGCCGATGCTGGTCTGGAACTCGGAGATCGCCTCCTCCAGGGCCGAGGCGCGTTCCTGGCGGCGCTGGTCGAGCTTGGCCTGTTCGGCCTCCAGCTCCTTGGTGCGGATCATGTTGTCCTTGAAGACCTGGACCGCCCGGGCCATCTGGCCGATCTCGTCTTGGGCCTCGGTCGACGGCACCTCCGTCTGCAGCTCGCCCTCGGCCAGATGCCCCATGCTCTCGGTCAGCGAGCCGACCGGGCCGGTGATGCTGCGGGCCATCAGGGTGGCCGACAGGATGCCAATCAGCAGGGCTGCGAGCGCGACCGAACCGGCGATGATCAGGGAGATCTCGGCGGTGGAGTGCATGTCGGAGCCCAGGTCGTTCTGCAGCTCCAGGTACTTGTTCTCCATGTCCTCGATCAGCGTCGCGGACTGGTCGCCCAGCACGTTGAGCTGGTCGGAGATCATCTGATTGCGCCTCACCGTCATCTGGACGATGGAATCAAAGGTCTCGCCGAAGGCGGTCAGGTCCTCCTGCACGGTGATCGCCCGGAAATCGCCGGCATCGACCAGCTCGGTGACGATCTCCAGGGCGTTGCCGAGGAACTTGCGGACATAGCCGATGGCCTCGGGATCGTTGGTCACCAGGAAGCGCTGTGAGGCGAAGCGGACCTCGAGCGCGCCCTCCAGCGCATAGGCCAGGTCGCCCATCGCCGCGACGTCGCCCCAGCCTTTGGCATCCTCGACCATCTCCTTGATCAGCGAGGTGAACCGCTGGCCGGTCTCGTTCAGGGTGGCGACCACCTTCTTGCGCTCGTCATGCAGGGCCGAGACCTGGGCGAAGGTCTGCCCATAGGTTGTAATGTTCTCCTGAAGCTGGTTCAGCAGGGCCACCTGCGCCGGATCGGTGATCGAGGCCTCGGCCTCGTCGAGCAGGGCCTGGACGTCGGCGAGGCGCATCTCCACCAGGGCGGCGGCACTGGCCGACCCGCTGCTCTCGAACGCCTTGGCGCTGATCTGGCTGGTCAGGATGGTCGCCTGGATCCGGGCGATCAGGTTGGTGTTCGTGGCGATGGCGCGGTAGGCGGAGACGCCCTCGCGGGACTGCCACAGGCTGTATCCAGCCTGGGCGGCCAGGACGAGCAACAGCACGATGATGATGCCAAAGCCCGCTGCGAGCCTGGTGCCGATCCTGAAGTTCGACAGGTACGAATGGGCTGACATTTCACAACACCCTATTTGTTTTTCGTTTCCTCCACTGCCCTACGTTGTAATAGAAAAATTAAATTTTCCTGAAGGAAAAAAGGGTCATATTTTCCGCGCTTTCTATGGAAGATCTTGACACTTTATTTCGCACCGCACAAAGACCGCCCCCGACCCTCACCTTGTGAGCGCCGGGGGCAATCGTCGCGGGGCTGACGGGGCCTGTCCTCAGGCCGCCTTGACCCGCTGAATGAACCCGTCGATCGCGTCCTTCATGGCGACCGCCTCGGCTTCCGTCCGCCGGGCCGCGGTGGTGACGCCACCGACGGTGGAGGATGTCCGGTCGGAGGCCTCGTTCACCCGGGCAATGTTGGAGGAGAGCTGCTCGGTACCCTTCGCCGCCTCCTGCATGTTGCGGGTGATCTCGGAGGTGGCCGCCTTCTGCTGCTCCACCGCCGCGGAGATCGCCGCGGAGATCTCGTTGACCTCCTCGATGCTGGAGACTATCTCGCGCACCGCCGACACCGAGGTGCCGCAGGCTTCCTGGACCCGCCGGATCTTCTCGGCGATCTCCTCGGTGGCCTTGCCGGTCTGAGTCGCCAGCGACTTCACTTCGGAGGCGACGACCGCGAAGCCCTTGCCGGCATCCCCCGCCCGGGCGGCCTCGATGGTGGCGTTCAGGGCGAGCAGGTTGGTCTGTTCGGCGATGCCCGTGATCAGTTCCAGCACCTGGGCGATGCCCTCCGACTGCTCCTGCAGGTCCTCGATGGAGGTCAGGGTCTGGCGGGCCCGACCCGAGGTGTTCTCCACCGACGTGCTGGCCCGGCTGACCTGGGAGACGATCTCGCCGAAGGACGAGTCCATCTCCTCGGCCGCCGCCGAGACGCTCTGGACATTCGCCGCGGTCTGATCCGAGGCGGCCGCCGCACCGGTGCTCTGCTCCTTGGTCTCGTTCGCCACGCCGGTGAGCGTGTCGGCCGAGCGGCCGAGCTCGTCGGAGACCCCGCGCAGGGCCTCCAGGCGCTCGGCGATCTGGGACTGGAAGCTGTTGACCGCCGCCTCCATCGCCTCCGCCCGGCGGTTGCGCTCGGCCTGCTGCTTCTTCTCCTGCTCCTCCAACTCGCGGGCCCGGATCATGTTGTCCTTGAAGACCTGGACCGCGCGGGCCATCAGGCCGATCTCGTCCTTCTGCTCGGTGGACGGGATCTGCGTGCCCGTGTCGCCATCGGACAGCCGGCCCATGGCCGCGGTGAGACCGCTCACCGGCGCGGTGATGCTGCGGGTGATCAGCAGGGCGGCGATGATCCCGACGATCACCGCCACCGTGGCGACGCCGATCGACACGACGACCGAGTTTTCGGTATCCGCCTGCATCTGCGGGCCGAGGGTGTCCTGAACCGACTTGTAGTCGAGCTTCATCGCCTCGATTTCTTCGGCGATCTGCGGGCCGATACGGTCCAGCGTTCCGGTGATCAGGGCGTTCCGCTCCTGGATCACCTTGCCGACGGCCCGCAACGCATCCTCATACGCCGTCAACTGGCGGACCATCGTGTCGACGACCGCGTCGTCCACCACGCCGCGGAGCAGCTCGGCATTCTTCTTGCCGTCCAGTTCATAGGCGATGGCGGATTCCAGATCCTCGGGCCGGTTCTCAAGCAGGAACTTGTTGGCATCGAGCCGCATCGCCAGAAGGTCCTTCATGGCGATGGCCAGGGCCGCGATCTGCGCCGGCTTGCCGTTGCCGGAGACCGTCTCGACCGTCGCCTCGAGCGAGGCCGTCGCGGCCGGACCGACCGTGTTCAGGATGGCGACGAGCTCGTTGCGGTTCGCTTGGAGGTCGGTGACCTTCTTGAAGGTCTGGCCGTACTCCTCCATCTGGGCCCGCATCTGGGCCAGGGCCTCCCGGCGCTCCGGGTTCTTGATCGTCTGCGCGGCTTCGTCGAACAGGGCCATCGTGGCGGCATGGCGTTCCTGCACTGCCCGGATCGAGGCGTCGGATCCGGTCTTCACGAAGTCTTTCACCCCCAGCCGGGTGGCGAGCACGTTGGCCTGGATGCGGCCGATCTGGTTGGTGTTCACGGCCGTGCGCCGATAGTCGACGACGTCCTGGCTGGTGCCCATCAGGTTGGTGCTGACGGTGGCGGCGAGCAGCACCATCAGGCCGAGGACAATGCCAAACCCGCCGAAGAGGCGGGCACTGATCTTCAAGTTTGAAAGGCGCTTCACGTCAGCATCCCCACGCAGAAGTAAAATTAGGATGCGGAGTATGGGCGATGCCCCGTTAACGAATATTGAATCGCTTTTAGATTTTTACATCATAAATAGATATCAAATGGTCCTGATTTCCAGACCAGGGCCGGCGCGGCACCTGGCTTCGCCGGCCCTGGTTCTGTCCGGTCAGCGCCCCATGGCGTTCGCCTCCTCGGAGGCGCGCTGCATGTTGGCCGACATGTCGTTGGCGACCGTGCTCTGCTCCTCGACCGCCGCCGCCGTGGAGGCGACATACTCCTGTACCTCGTCCATGGCCACCCGGATCGACGCCAGGGAGGCGACGACCTCGCCGGACACATGCTGCATGCGGCCGATATTCTCGGCGATGCGGTCGGTGGCGTTCTTCGCCTGGCTGGCCAGGGTCTTGACCTCGCTGGCGACCACGGCGAAGCCCTTGCCCGCCTCGCCGGCCCGGGCGGACTCGATCGTCGCGTTCAGGGCGAGCAGGCTGATCTGGCCGGTGATCTCGTTGATGGCCTCGACGATGCTGCCCATGGCCGTGGTCGCATCCTCGAGCTGGTTGGTGTGGTCGCCGGCGGAGACAACCAGGTCGAAGGCGCCGGCCGTGGTTTCCTTGGATTTGATCATGCTCGCCGCGATCTCCTTCACCGAGGCGTTCAGCTCCTCGGCTCCGGCGGCGACGGTCTCCATGAGCTGCTGCACATGCTCCGCGCGCTTGCGGGCCAGCACCTGCTGGGTCACGTCGGCGGCGAATTTCACCACCTTGAACGGCCGGCCGTTGAGGTCCCGGATCGGGTTGTAGGAAGCCTGGATCCAGACCTCACGTCCGCCCTTGCCAATCCGCTTGTACTCGCCGGCGCAATACTCGCCCCGGCGCAGGGTCTCCCAGAACGCGGCGTATTCGGGGCTGGCCTGATAGGCCGCGTCGACGAACATCCGGTGATGCTTGCCGCGGATCTCCGACAGGGAATAGCCGAGGGCCTTCAGGAAATTCTCGTTGGCGGACCGCACGACGCCGTTCAGGTCGAACTCGATCACCGCCTGGGAGGCCTGGATCGCGTCGATCTGGCCGGAGGCATCGGCCGCCTTCAGCTTCTGCTCGGTGATGTCGCTGGCGAACTTCACCACCTTGAACGGTTTGCCGTCGAGATCGCGGATCGGGTTGTAGGTCGCCTGGATCCAGACCTCGCGCCCACCCTTGGCGATCCGCTTGAACTCGCCCTGAGCGTAGTTGCCCTGGGCGAGGGAGGACCAGAAGTCCCGATACTCCGGACCGTTCGCCGCAGCGGGATCGACGAACATGCGGTGATGCTTGCCCGCGATCTCGTCGAGCCCGTAGCCCATGGTGTCGAGGAAGTTGCGGTTGGCCTGGATGATCGTGCCGTCGAGTTCGAACTCGACCACCGCCATCGACTTGCCGATCGCCTCGACCTGGCCGGCGAAGAAGGCGTCGCGCAGCACGCGCTCGCTGACATCGGTCGCCAGCTTGATGACGCCGATCGGCTTGCCGGCACGGTCGCGGGTCGGGATGTAGCTCGCCCGCAGCCAGACATCGGAGCCGTCGCCCTTGATCCGCCGGAACACCCTGGCCTGCACCTCGCCGCGCCGCAGCGCGTCCCAGAACGCGCGGTAATCGGGCGTGTCCCGATCGGCCTGCGGCACGAAGAGGCTGTGGTGCTTGCCGCGGATCTCCGGCAGCGCAACCTTCATGACGGACAGGAAATTCTCATTGGCGTTGAGGATCTTGCCGTCCAGGTCGAACTCGATGAGCGCCTGGGACCGGTTGATCGCCTCGGCGATCTCCGGCTTGTTCTCATTGTTCGCACGCTGGGTAAAAAGAAACATTTCTGCCCCCTAGAAATCTGAAAAGGACCTCCATCGGAGATCCTTTGCCGCTATTGGCGCACGGGCAGATGCTACGAAGCAGTCGTAACAAAAGAGTTAAGCGGCGGAAGTCCGCCGCTTTGGTCTCTTAGATGTGATCAAGGGTCGACCGGTCAGGCGAGGCCGCCATGGCGCCGGATGAATGCGACGATTTCCGGCACCCCGGTACCGTCTTTTAGGTTGGTGAACAGGAACGGCCGGTCGCCGCGCATGGTCTTGGCGTCCGCCTCCATCACCGACAGGTCGGCTCCGACCAGCGGGGCGAGGTCGATCTTGTTGATGATCAGCAGGTCCGAGCGGGTGATGCCCGGCCCGCCCTTGCGCGGGATCTTCTCGCCGGCGGCCACGTCGATGACGTAGATGGTGATGTCGGCCAGCTCCGGGCTGAAGGTGGCGGCCAGGTTGTCGCCGCCGCTCTCGATGAAGCAGATCTGGGCAGACGGGAACAGGCCCGCCATGCGTTCGACCGCGGCGAGGTTGATCGAGGCGTCTTCGCGGATGGCGGTGTGCGGGCATCCTCCCGTCTCCACCCCCATGATCCGCTCCTCCTCCAGCGCCTGGGCGCGCACCAGTATGCGGCGGTCCTCGTCGGTGTAGATGTCGTTGGTGACGACCACCAGATCGTTCTCGTCGCGCATCGCCTTGCACAGCACCTCCACGAGCGCGGTCTTGCCGGAGCCGACCGGCCCGCCGATGCCAACGCGGAAGGGACCGTGGGGGGACATATCGAACGCCGTGCTCATGACCGGAACAACCTCGTGTGCTGGGTTTCGTGTCGCATGGAACACCAGTCGACCATCGGGACGGACGACCAGAGCGCGTCGGGGTCGGCGGCCTCCGCCTGCGACGCGGTGGAGAGAATAACCGGTTCGAGCGCGGCCGTGACCCGCTGACCGTCGGTCTGGCCGATCATCGACAGCCGGATCGCGGCGGAGACCGTGTTGGCGGCCATCCCGTGCAGGAAGAAGCGCAGGGTGTCGGCCAGGGAGATGCGGTGGGCGGCGGCGCAGATCCCGACGGCGACCGGCAGGGCGAGGTCCAGCTTTTCGCGGGAGAACATCGTGGCCAGCGCATCGAGCCGGGGGTCGGGCCAGGCGGCACGGACGGTGCGCAGGAAGGCGCCGCCCTGCACCACCGTCTCCTGGGCCAGCTCGGCGGTGCCCTTCAGCGCGGCGGCCAGTTCAGCTGTCTCCAGCAGGGCGGCCTCGTCGTCGAGCTGGCGATAGGCGCGGGCGAGGAGGATCGCGTCCTGGCGCGGGGCCCCATGTTCCAGCAGATGCGCGGCCCAGTCCCGCAGGCTCGCGGCATCCGTGACCAGCCCCGCCTCCACCGCCCATTCCAGCCCGTGGCTATAGGCGAAGGCCCCCACCGGAAACGACGGCGAGGTCCAGGCCGCGAGTTTCAGCAACCCGTCAGTGTCCATGGGTATGGGGGTGGTGATGCCCGTGCCCGTGACCGTAGTGGCTGTGATCGTGGTCGTGGCCATGGTCGTGCCCGTGGTCATGATCGTGATCGTGGCTGTGGCCGTGCCCATGATCGTGGTCGTGGTCATGACCATGGTGATGGTGACCGCCCGGGGTCGCCGGGTCGCCATAGGCCCCACCCTCGGGCTGGAACGGCTGGGTCACCCGGGCGATATCGGCGCCGAGGCCCTTCAGCATGTCCTCGATCACATGGTCCGGGCGGATCAGAATGGTGTCGGCCCGGATCTCCGCCGGCAGATGGCGGTTGCCCAGATGCCAGGCCAGCCGCAGCAGGGCGTGGGGCGAGGAGGCGCGCACTTCCACCAACTCTTCGGGAGCGGCCTCGACCTTGAGCCAGCCGCCATCGTCGAGCCGCAGCCCGTCGCCGCCGGCCATCGCGACCGGCTTGGCGAGGTCGAGCAGAACCTCCTCGCCGGCGTCGGTGGTCAGCATCATCCGCCGCCGGAACCGGGCGTCGAAATCCAGGGTGACGGCGGCCTTCGCCTCCTCGGCGGGCCAGTGCCCGGCCCGGGCGTGTTCGGTGGCGCGGGTCATGTTTTCATGTTCCTTCCCTTACTCATCTACTCACTCCCCGGATTTATTCCGGGCCCACCCCACAACGCGCCCGACCCGTCGAGATCATCTACCTGAAGCACGAAGCACTCCTAGCGTGGGCCCCGGAATGAATCCGGGGAGTGGTCGAATTTAACTACGCACTCCTTTTTTCCGTCATCCCGGCGAGCTCCGGGCTTGACCCGGAGGTCGGCCGGGACCCAGCGCATCCGTCCCGATCACGGTCCCGGCCCGCCCCCGGGTCAATCCCGGATTAAATCCGGGACGGGGCCGTCCGGGATGACGGAGGGTGGATGGATTGGGAGCCCCCCTCAGAACAGGAAATACCGCTGCGCCATCGACACCACCTGGGCCGGTTCGCAGGTGAGCAGGCGGCCGTCGGCGGTCACTTCATACGTCTCCGGATCGACCGTCACCTTCGGCAGGTAGTCGTTCATCCGCATCGACTGCTTGGAGATCCCGCTGCGGGTGTTGGCCACCGCCACGGTCTGCTTGGCGAGGCCGTACTGGTGGCGGATGTCGCGCTCCAGCCCCGCCTGGCTGATGAAGGTCACCGACCCGGCCGTCCGCGCCCCGCCCAGCGCGCCGAACATCGGTCGGGAATGCACCGGCTGCGGCGTCGGGATGGAGGCGTTCGGGTCGCCCATCTGGGCGCTGGCGATCAGGCCGCCGACCAGCACCATGTCCGGCTTCACCCCGAAAAAGGCCGGGCTCCAGAGCACCAGATCGGCTCGCTTGCCGACCTCAATCGAGCCGACCTCGTGGGACACGCCCTGGGCGATCGCCGGGTTGATCGTGTACTTGGCGACGTAGCGCCGGGCGCGCAGGTTGTCGTTGTCGCCCGTCTCCCCGTCGAGCCGGCCGAACTGCTTCTTCATCTTGTCGGCGGTCTGCCAGGTGCGGATCACAACCTCGCCGACCCGGCCCATGGCTTGGCTGTCCGACGCCATGATCGAGAAGGCGCCGAGATCGTGCAGGATGTCCTCGGCCGCGATGGTCTCCTTGCGGATGCGGCTTTCAGCGAAGGCCACGTCCTCGGGAATGCGCGGGTCGAGGTGATGGCAGACCATGAGCATGTCGAGATGCTCGTCCACCGTGTTGACCGTGAACGGCCGGGTCGGATTGGTCGAGGACGGCAGCACGTTCGCCTCGCCGCAGACCTTGATGATGTCCGGCGCATGGCCGCCGCCCGCACCCTCGGTGTGGAAGGCGTGGATGGTGCGGCCCTTGAACGCCGCCACCGAATGTTCGACGAAGCCGGACTCGTTCAGGGTGTCGGTATGGATCATCACTTGGATATCCATCGCGTCGGCCACCGAGAGGCAGCAGTCGATCGCCGCCGGCGTGGTGCCCCAGTCCTCGTGCAGCTTCAACCCGCAGGCCCCGGCGCGGATCTGCTCCTCCAGCGCCTGGGGCAGGGCGGCGTTGCCCTTGCCGAAGAAGCCGAAATTGATCGGCAGCGCATCGGCCGCCTGCATCATCCGCATCAGGTTCCACGGGCCCGGCGTACAGGTCGTGGCGTTGGTGCCGGTGGCGGGGCCGGTGCCGCCGCCCATCATGGTGGTCACGCCGGAGGCGAGCGCGTCGTCCACCTGCTGCGGGCAGATGAAGTGGATATGCACGTCCAGCCCGCCGGCGGTGAGGATCTTGCCCTCACCGGCGATCGCCTCGGTACCCGGGCCGATGACGATGTCGACGCCGCTCTGGACGTCCGGGTTACCGGCCTTGCCGATGGCGACGATGCGGCCGTCCCGCACGCCGATATCCGCCTTGAAGATGCCGGTGACGTCGAGGACCGTGGCGTTGGTGATGACCAGGTCGACGGCACCCTGCGCCCGGGTCGCCTGGGACTGGCCCATTCCGTCGCGGATCACCTTGCCGCCGCCGAATTTCACCTCGTCGCCATAGGTGGTGTAGTCCTTCTCCACCTCGATGATGATGTCGGTATCGGCGAGCCGGAACCTGTCGCCCTTGGTCGGACCGAACATGCCGGCATAGGCCGCCCGCGGCATGGTACGCGGCGGCATATTGCCCTGGCCCTTCTGGGTCTCCGGCAGCGCGCCCATGACCTTGCCGTTGAAGCCGAAGACGCTGCGCGCGCCGCCGAAGGGCACGAGCGTGACCTCGCGGCTCTGGCCAGGCTCGAAGCGCACCGCCGTCCCGGCCGGAATGTCGAGCCGCCGGCCCAGGGCGGCCGCGCGGTCGAACTCCAGGCCCGGATTGGTCTCGGCGAAATGGTAGTGGGAGCCGACCTGCACCGGCCGGTCGCCGGTATTGGCGACGGTGAGGGTCAGGCGGTCGGCGCCGGCATTGAGTTCGATCTCGCCCTCGGCGGGGATGAGTTCACCCGGAATCATGGCCTCTCTCCTCGCTCAGCGGATCGGGTCGTGGACGGTGACGAGCTTGGTGCCGTCGGGGAAGGTGGCCTCCACCTGCACCTCGTGCAGCATGTCGGCGATGCCCTCCATCACCTGGTCCTTGGCGATGACCTGGGCACCCGCCGCCATCAGGTCGGCGACCGAGCGGCCGTCGCGCGCACCCTCGACCACGAAATCGGTGATCAGGGCGATCGCCTCGGGATAGTTGAGCTTCACCCCGCGCTCCAGGCGCCGGCGCGCGACCATCGCCGCCATGGCGATCAGCAGCTTGTCCTTCTCACGTGGACTGAGTTGCATGAGACCCTCCCGCTCGTCTGCGCCCCATAGGTTGCCGCCGGTTCGCCCCGGCGTCGATCCTTTTTCGCACCTGCGAAAGCCCGGTCAGACCGACCAGATCACCGGCATCCGTGCCGGCCGGCCGAGCCAGGCGGCCCGGCTGGCACTCCAGATCCCGGCCAGCGCCGTGCGCGCGGTAGCGGGGTCGCGGGCCAGGATCCGGATCACCACGCAATCTGCAGACAGCGCACTGGCGCCGATCAGCAGACCGTCGTCCAGCGGCTGCGCCCGGGCGATCTCCACCGACTGTCCCGCCCCCTGGCCGACCAGCAGCAGGGTGCCGAGCGCCTTCGCCCCGTCGAGGCCGGCCCGCGCCGCCATGGAGGCTGCGATATCCCCGTCGAGCCCGAAATCGTCGGCCCAGACGAGCCGTCCGTCGCGGCGTAGGCGGATGCGATCCTTCAGGCTGCCATTGGCAAAGACCTCGCCGCGGGCGATGCGGCCGAGCACGACGGTCTCGGCATAGGCGAAGCACCCGCCGCCGACGACGTCGACTTCCGTGCTGCGGAGGAGCCGGGAGCCGTCGAACAGGATCGTGCCGGAGGACAGCATCTCCAGCACCGCCCCGGGGCCGACCCGATAGGTATTGGACAGCACCGCCTCGGCGCCGTCGCTGCGATAGACCTTCTCGGCCGCCTGGGTGGTGGCCAGCAGCGCCTCGTCCGCGCCGACATCGAGGGACACACGCAGCCGGTCGCCGCCGACCACGCCGCCGGCCACATTGGCGACCACCAGCGTGCGCGGCTCGCCCGCTTCCGCATAGGGACGGAACAGCCGCATCGGCGGGGTGAAATGGCTGCGCAACAGCTTGCCGGCCCCGACAGCCAGGTCGAGGGCGCCGTCATAGCGCTGCAGGCCGCGGGACGGCGCGGTCACGGACACGGGCGACACTCGTCAGCCCGGCGGGGTCTTGGGTTTCCGGCTGAATCGCATGCCGGGTGCGGCCAGAACGTCCTCGTCACCGCACCAGGCATAGGCCAGCAGCACCGGCTCGCGGTCGGCCGTGGTGATGGTGTGCATGTGCTGGGGCAGGTTGAGGACGATCGATCCCGGGGCATAGACGCCGTTGTCATTCTCGCTCCAGTGACCCGAGAGCGACAGGTAGCTCTCCGTGATGCCGTGATGGCTGTGGGCAGGATAGGTCGTGCGCGGCGCGAAGAGAACCAGCCCGAGGGTCAGGGTCGGCGAGATGATCGGCCCCTTCGGTCCCATGATGTCGGCATAGGCGTAGCGCTCCATCAGGTAGCGCGGCATCCGCTCGTAGCCGTATTCCCAGGCGAGCTGGGCCTCCACATTGCCGATCGCCCGCACCATGGAGCGCATGGAGCCGTCCAGCCCGTTGTCCAGCGCCCGGCGCAGATGGGCGGTCACAGGCTTGGCGGCCGGGTCGGGGAAGCGGACGGAGGTCTTGGCGGCCAGGACCTTGGCCAGCCGGTCGCGCACCTGCTTCATGTGCGTGCGGACCTTGCCGCTGCCGCCCGCGGATCCCCGGCGATAGGCATAGTCGAACTCGCGGGCGAGATAGACCCAGTCATGCAGGCTGGAGAGCGGGCTGTGCCGCTCCTCGACCCAATGGGCCCCTTCGTCGTCGGGAAGGCTCATGGCGAGGCGCCCGGTCCGGCGATGGCAATACTAAGCGGCCAGCGGCTTGCCGTCCTCGACGCTCGGGCCGCGGCCGGCGACCGTGGTGCGGTGCATGACCCGGGGATACTTGGTCTCGTCCCAGGGCTTGCCGCGGTGCAGGACCGCCCTGTTGTCCCACATGACCAGATCGCCGTCCTGCCACTTGTGGGTATAGCAATGCTCCGGCCGGGTCACGAGGTCGGTCAGGCGGCGCAGCAGGGCGCGGCCCTTCTCCTCCGGCCAGCCCTCGATATGGCTCGCATGGGCGCCGGCATAGACCGCCTTGCGGCCGTTCACCGGGTTGGTGCGGACCAGTTTCTGGCGCACCGCCGGCAGTTCCTTGCGGTCCTTGTCGGTGAGCAGCGACTTGTCGATCAGGCCGCGGCTGTACAGGAAATCGTGCACGGCGATCAGCGGCTCGTATTCGGCCTGTTCCTTGGAGGACAGCGCGTCCCAGGCGGCGCGGCCCGAGGCGAACTCGGTCTCCCCGCCCTCCGGCGGCACCACCCGGCCGGACAGCATGGAGGCCTTGGCCGGCACCGGCTTGTAGGAGCTGTCGGTGTGCCACATCTGGTTGCCCGAGTTGAAGATCATCCGCT
This sequence comes from Thalassobaculum sp., assembly GCF_965223715.1. Classification (GTDB taxonomy): domain Bacteria; phylum Pseudomonadota; class Alphaproteobacteria; order Thalassobaculales; family Thalassobaculaceae; genus Thalassobaculum. The sequence goes on from NZ_OZ245012.1 coordinate 3,176,017, forward strand.
TGTCCTTGGGCGGGATCAGGTTCCCCTCGGGATCCAGGTTGGAGAAGATGGCGATATGGGTGCCCTCGCCGCCGGGATTGGACGAGATCGTCGTCTCCAGATCCCCGAACCGGCGGGAGAAGGCGGCCTGCTTCGCGTCGTCGATGCCGTGTTGGCCGCGGATCACCAGGACCGAATTGTCCTCGAAGGCGGTTTCGATCGCGGCGAACTCGGCATCGGTCAGGGTCCCGATGTCGATGCCCGTGACCTCAGCGCCGAGGACAGGCGTCAGCGGGGTGATCGACAGAGCCATGGGAGTCTCCTTTGACGGCGGTCACTGCAGGGTGCCGGAATGGTCCACCCGCCGCTCGCGGATGGTCAAGACCCGCAGTTTTCTGAGATCCCCGCCAAACGAAAAGCGCCGCCCCGGGAGACGGGGCGGCGCCTGACTGCGCGTGCTGGAGAAGCCGCTTACTTATAGCCGACCTCGTCATAGAGCTTCTGGGCCAGCGGCTGGTTCTCGCCGAGCTTGGCCAGGTTCATGGTGTCCTGGCGGAACAGGCCGAGGCGGGAGACCGACGAGCTGAGCTCCACGCCCGGCACGGCCGGGTACTCGTCGTTGCCGGCCGAGAAATAGGCCTGGGCGCTGTCGGAGGCGAGGTACTCCAGGAACTTTACCGCGTTCTCCTTGTTCGGCGCGGTGGCGACGACGCCGGCGCCGGAGATGTTCACATGGGCCCCGGTGGTGTTCTGGTTCGGGAAGACCCAGCCGATCTTGGCGACCTCGTTCTCGCCCAGCCCCTTCACTTCGCTGCGCAGGGCGCGGGCGAAATAGTAGGTGTTGGCGACGGCCACGCCGCACTCGCCCGAGGCGATGCCGCGGAGCTGGTCGGTGTCGCCGCCCTGGGGATCGCGGGCGCGGTTCTCGTAGACGCCGGCGGCCCAGTCCTTGGCGGCCTGCTCGCCCTTGTGCTCGATCTGCGCCGCCATCAGCGAGAGCATGTAGATGTTCGAACTGGAGCGGGTGCAGACCATGCCCTTCAGCGCCGGATCGGCCAGGTCGTCATAGGTCTGGATCTGGGTCGGAGACACCCGCGCCTTGTCGTAGAAGATGATCCGGGCGCGCTGGGAGAAGCCGTACCACAGCCCGTCCGGATGACGCAGGTAGGACGGGATGCGCGCTTCCAGGAACTCGGTGCTGACCGGCTGGAAGATGTCCATCTGCTCGGCCCGCCAGATGCGGCCGGCATCGACGGTCAGCAGCACGTCGGCCGGGCTGTTGCGGCCCTCGCTCTTGATGCGCTGGATCAGCTCGTCGGCATCGCCTTCGATCCGGTTGATCGTGATTCCGGTCTTCTCCTCGAAGTCGGAATACAGGCGCTCATCGGTGTCGTAGTGCCGCGAGGAATAGAGGTTGAGCTCGCCCGAGGCCGCCGCGTCCTTGACGGCGACGCCGCCCATGATCGACACGACCGCCACCGTCATCGCGATCCGCGCGACCAGTCCGGATCCTCCCAGAATCTTCATTGCCACTCTCCTTTTAATGGTCATGTCCGCGGGCGCGCCACGACGCTTCGGCCCGGTATCGACACCGAACCCATTTCCCATGGCGATGGACTAATGAGAATGAATTGCACTGTCAACAAGGGTGCGTGAATCACCCCAGCGACCTCACGGAACCGTGAGAATCCCACAATTTCTAAGGGGATTTAATCGATGAGGATCAGTTGATCCCGATCGCGGCGCAGAAGGTCATCCACAGACCTGACAGCCGGTATGTATCGGCAACCAAAGGCAGAACGGCGAGCGCGCCGGCGAGCATCACGGCGAAGGTAAGATAGAACACCGTGGTCAGCCGTCGGCCGCCGTCATCGATTTCCGTGTCGCGTCGTTCGGACATTGCCGACCTCCTGACGACACTATATGGCGTCACCGAGCGGCACCGCCAGCCTTCCGCTGATCGTCCGCATCGAAAGCCCCACCATGACGCTCAACCCGATCTCGGTCCGCCTGTCCCTGTTCTACGCCACCTATTTCGCGGTGGTCGGCATCATGCTGCCGTACTGGCCGGCCTGGCTGGAGAGCCGGGGCCTGTCGCCGGTAGCGATCGGCGCGGTGCTGTCGGTCGGCTTCTGGGTGAAGCTGGTGGCCCATCCGGTGCTGGCCACGGTGGCCGACGCCACCGGGACCCTGAAGCGCACCACGGTGCTGCTCGCCCTGGGCGGCATCGCGGTCTACGCCGCCTTCTCGTTCGCCGGCCCGTTCTGGAGCTATCTCGTCCTGGCCTTCCTGCTCGGCTTCACGGTCCAGAGCATCATGCCCCTGGGCGAGGCGCTGGCGCTGAGCGAGATCAAGCTGCGGGGCCTCGATTACGGGCCGATCCGGATCTGGGGGTCGGTCTCCTTCATCGTCGCCGCCTTCGCCGTCGGGGGTGCGACCGAGCGGTTCGGCGATCCGGTGATCCTGCCGCTGCTGCTCGGCACCATGGTGGTGCTGGTGGCGAGCTGCCTGTGGCTGCCGGGACGGGGCGGCCAGGCGCGCAAGCCCTGGTCGTGGTCCGCCGCCGCCCGGCTGGTCGCCAACCGCCGCTACCTGGTCTTCATCGCCGCGGCCGGCTGCGCCCAGGCGAGCCATGCGGTGTTCTACGGATTCGGCACGATCTCCTGGCGCTCGGTCGGCTTCGGCGAGACCGCCATCGGGATGCTGTGGTCGCTCGGCGTGGTGGCGGAGATCGTCGTCTTCGCCCTGGCCGCCAGGCTCGGCCGTTTCGCCTCGGCCCCGGCCCTGCTGGCGATGGCCGCGATCGGCGCGATGATCCGCTGGCCGCTTACGGCCGTGACCCATGACCTTGTCGCGGTCGGTGCCCTGCAGCTGCTGCACGGCCTGACCTTCGGCGCGGCCCATCTGGGCGCCATGCGCTACCTGCAGGACAACGCGCCGGAGGGCCTGGAGGCCACCGCCCAGGCCTTCTACTACGCCCTGGTCTCCGGCGTGGTGATGGGGCTCGCCATGCCGGCGGCCGGGTTGTTCTACGACGCCTACGGCCAGGCGGCCTATCTGGCCATGGGGGTTCTTGGCGTCCTGGGGCTGGGATTCTCGGCGATCCTCGGACGGATCCTGAAACCCTAGGATTCCCTGCCGCGCACCGCCTTCATCAGAGGGGCGGCGCCGATGGCGGCCAGGACCGAGAGGCCGGTCAGCCCGAAGGCCTTGAAGGTGACCCAGCCATCGGTCGAGAGCGTGCGCCAGGCGATCTCGTTGGCCGCCGCCATAATGCAGAAGGCGCAGATCCAGTAGACCGTCAGGTTGCGCCAGCCGGTCTCGTCCAGCTCCAGCATCCCGTCCAGGATGGTGCGCAGGAAATACTTGCGGAACAGCAGGCCGATGCCGAGCCCGGCGGCGATCAGCAGGGTCGCCACCGTCGGCTTGATCTTCAGGAAGAAGGCGTCGTCGAAGAGGAGCGCGAGGCCGCCGAAGATCGACACCAGCACCGCGCCGATCACCGGCATCCAGGGGATGCGCCGCTCGGTATAGACGGTGTAGGCGGTGGCGATCACCGTGGCGGCGACCAGCACCGCCGTCGCCGGCATGATCCCCCAGACGTAGTTGCAGACGAAGAACAGGATGAGGGGGCCGTACTCGGTCAGGGCCCGGGTCCGGGTCATCGCAGTCTCCTTCAGATTTCGTCAGGCGGCGCGGCGCGTGGCGTCCGCCGGGACCAGGGAGGCGGCCCGCCTCAGCACGTCGCCGGTCGCGTCGTCGGCATACATGGTCTCGGCCAGCCGCCGGCGCCACCCCCGCGCGCCCGGCAGCCCCTGGAACAGCCCGAGCATGTGCCGGCCGATCGATTTCAGCGGGGTGCCGAACTCAAGCGCCATCCGGTCGGCATACTCGGCCATGGCGTCGACCACGGCGTGGCGGTCGAGCGCCTCGGGCACCTCGCCATAGACCCGGGCGTCGACCTCAGACAGCATCCACGGGGTCTGGTAGGCCGCACGGCCGACCATCATGCCGTCCAGGCCCACGCTCTCGGCGATGGCGATGTCCAGGTCGCCGAGCCCGCCATTCAGCAGGATCTCGAGTTCCGGCCAGGCCGCCTTCAGGCGCCGCACCCGGCCATAGTCCAGCGGCGGGACATCCCGGTTCTCCTTGGGCGACAGGCCCTGGAGCCACGCCTTGCGGGCATGGACGATCACCGTCCCGCAGCCGGCCTCCACCACCCGGTCGACCAGGGCGTCCAGCGCGGCCTCCGGGTCCTGGTCGTCGACGCCGATGCGGCATTTCACGGTGACCGGGATCGACACCGTCTTGCCCATGGCTTCCACCACCCGACCGACCGTCTCCGGCTCGCGCATCAGGCAGGCGCCGAAGCGGCCGGACTGCACCCGGTCGGACGGGCAACCGACATTCACGTTGACCTCGGCATAGCCCCAGTCCTCGGCGATCCGCGCCGCCTCGGCCATGGCCTCGGGCTCCGACCCGCCGAGCTGCAGCGCCAGCGGATGCTCCTGGGCCGAATAGCCGAGCAGTCGGGTCCGGTCGCCCAGACGTACGGCGTCGGCGGTCACCATCTCGGTATACAGGACCGCGCGGCGCGTCAGCAGACGGTGGAACACCCGGCAATGCCGGTCGGTCCAGTCCATCATCGGCGCCACCGTGAAGCGGCGGTCCAGGGGTGCGGTCGGGTGGATCATGGCGCGGGTTTTACACGAAATCGCGCAGACAAGTCAGCCCCGAGGGGTCAGGGCGGTTTTCTCCCATTCACCCTCCCCCGGCGCTTCCCCTTTCACACTCCCCGGATTTAGTCCGGGGCCTACGTCTGGAGCGGCACGGTCGGAGATCGCTTTGAACCGTCGCCGCCGTGGAGAGGTGGGCCCCGGACTAAATCCGGGGAGTGTGAAAAGGGGTGAGTGTGTGGGGGAAGGAGGAGGAAGCGGGATCACCCCTCCCGCATCGCCTTGATCGCTTCGCGGGCCAGCTCGTCGCAGCGTTCGTTCTCCGGGTGGCCGGCATGGCCCTTCACCCAGTGCCAGTCGACATCGTGGCGCTGGACCGCCGCGTCGAGCCGTTCCCACAGGTCGCGGTTCTTCACCGGCTTCTTGTCGGCGGTCTTCCAGCCGCGCGCCTTCCAGGACTTCATCCACTTGGTGATGCCGTCGCGCACATAGGTGCTGTCGGTGGTCAGGTCGACCGCCATGCGCCGGGTCAGGGCCTCCAGGGCGGAGATCGCCGCCATCAGCTCCATGCGGTTGTTGGTGGTCTCCGCCTCGCCGCCGGACAGCTCCCTCACGTTGCCGCGCCAGCGCAGGATCGCGCCCCAGCCGCCCGGCCCCGGATTGCCGCTGCATGCGCCGTCGGTGAAGATCTCGACCTTCTCGCCGCCCCCGGCCGCGCTCATGTCAGCCCGTAGGCGGCGGGACCCGACACGCTCTGATGGAAGCGGAGCTTCTGGTTGTATTCCATCGGATCCTTCGGTTTCACCAGGGCGCCTTCGGGGTGGTTCAGCCAGTCGTAGAGCCGGGTCAGCAGGAACCGGATCGCCGAGCCGCGCGCCAGCACCGGCAGGGCGGCACGCTCCTCGGCACTCAGCGGCCGCACGCTCTCATACCCCATCACCAGGTTGCGCGCCTTGGTGACGTTGAAGCTGCCATCGGTCTCGAAGCACCAGGCGTTCAGGCAGATCGCCAGGTCATAGGCCAGGATGTCGGTGCAGGCGAAATAGAAGTCGATGAAGCCGGACAGGCTGTCGCCCAGGAAGAAGACGTTGTCCGGGAAGAGGTCGGCATGGATCGTGCCGACCGGCAGGTCCTTCGGCCAGTGGGCCTCCAGGAAATGCAGCTCCATGTTCAGATGGTTGTGCAGCGCGTGGTAGATCTCGCGCTTCGGCAGCTCGCAGCTGTCGAACAGGGGCCGCCAGCCGGCGACGGACAGGTTGTTCTCGCGCACCCGGTCGTAGTCGAGCCCGGCCAGATGCATCTGCGCCATGCCCACACCCAGCTCGCGGCAGCAGGACGGCCGGATCCGCCGGCGCCACACGCCGTTCACGAAGGTCACGATGGCCGCCGGCCGGCCGTTCAGCTCGCGCAGGGTGGCGCCGTCGCGGCCCGGCACCGGGCTCGGCACGTTCATCCCCTTCTTCGCCAGATGGCGCATCAGCTCGATGAAGAACGGCAGGTCGTCCCGGTTCACCCGCTTCTCGTAGAGGGTGAGGATGAAGGTGTCGGTGGTGGTGCGGACCAGGAAGTTCGAGTTCTCAACCCCTTCGGCGATGCCGGAGAAGGAGACCAGTTCGCCCAGGTCGTATTCGCCCAGGAAGGCTTCCAACTCCCCGTCGGAGATCTGCGTATACACCGCCATGTGCGTGAGGCCCTTCCGTCAGGCAGGCGCGACGGCGCGGGGCAGCTTGAAGCGGACGTCCTCGCGGGCGACCTCCACTTCCTCCACGGTCACGGTGAAATGCGCGCGGCAGGCCTCGATGACCTGCTCCACCAGGATCTCCGGTGCCGACGCGCCGGCGGTGATGCCGAGCCGGTTCACCCCGGCCAGCCAGGCCATGTCCAGGTCCGCCGCCTTCTGGATCAGCTGGGACTGGCCGCAGCCGGCGACCTTGCCGACCTCGACCAGGCGCTTGGAATTGGAGGAGTTCGGGGCCCCGATCACCACCAGGGCGTCCACCTTCGGCGCGATCGCCTTCACCGCCTCCTGGCGGTTGGTGGTGGCGTAGCAGATGTCTTCCTTCTTCGGGGCGGCCACCTCGGGGAAGCGTCGGCGCAGCACCTCGACGATGCGGGCGGTATCGTCCACCGACAGGGTCGTCTGGGTCACGAAGGCGAGCCCGTCGGCCCCTTGCGGCGGGGTGAAGGCCTCGGCCTGGCCCTCGTCCTCGACCAGGCTGATCGCGCCGTCGGGAAGCTGGCCCATGGTGCCGACGACCTCCGGATGGCCGGCATGGCCGATCAGGATGATGTGGTTGCCCAGGCGATACTGCCGCTCGGCCTCCAGATGGACCTTGCTGACCAGCGGGCAGGTGGCGTCGACATAGACCATCTCGCGGCGCGCCGCTTCGGCCGGCACCGATTTCGGCACGCCATGGGCGCTGAACACCACCGGCCGGTCGGGCGGACACTCGTCCAGCTCCTCCACGAAGACCGCGCCCTGGGCCTCCAGGCTCTCCACCACATGGCGGTTGTGCACGATCTCGTGGCGCACATAGACCGGAGCACCCCATTTGTGCAGGGCCTGCTCGACGATCTGGATCGCGCGGTCGACACCGGCGCAGAACCCGCGGGGGGCCGCGAGCACGACGGTCAGGGGCTGTTTCTGCTGTGCTGTCATCACGCTCCGTTTTCCGACGAATGCGGGGGTGCCGTCAATCGCCGCCGCATACAGGGGTCTCGACGCCCGGTTCAATTGCGTGCGGCCGGGGGGCGGGCTATCGTCGGCCCGGAGTTTTCCCGGCCGATCGCGGACCGGCGACCGACCCTTTTGCGACGGAACCCATAACGGACCCCGATGCGTTCATACAGTCTTCTGGCGGCGACAGCCGCGCTCGCCCTTTCCGCCTGCGCCAGCGACAAGCCCGTCGAGCGGCTCTGCCCGCCCGCGGCCGCCGTGGCCGGGGTCGAGCGGATGACCAGCTTCCGCCCCGGCGGCGGCCAGGACCTCACCGATGTGGCCTTCACCGCCCGGGTCGACAACGTCGAATCGGTATGCCAGTACGACGATGACGGGGTCGAGGTGGCGATGAACGTGCTGCTGAGCGCGGAACGCGGCCCCGCGGACACCACCCGGCAGGCCGATCTGCAGTATTTCGTGGCGATCGAGAACGGCCCCGGCAATTTCACCGCCAAGGAGATCTACGACGTGTCGCTGCCCTTCGAGGGCAACCGCCGGCGGGTCGGCATCGTCGAGGAGGTGGACATCATGATTCCCACGCCGGCCGACAAAGACTTCTCCGGAATCCGCATCCTGATCGGCCTCCAGATCACGCCGGAGCAGGTGCAGTACAACCAGCGCAACAGGGGCCGCTGAGCCGTTCCAGGGCGCTTTCATCGCCTTGAAATGATGCGCAGAAGCAGCCGCGGCACCGGGTGCGCAATCCCATCGCCCGGCCCCCGCCGCCGATCGTCCGGTTCCGACCGGGCGGCCAAGAACCGGTTGCAGATTCCGTTTCTTCGTCTACTCTCTGCGCCGTCATAACCCACGACCCTCGGGGGAGAGAGCGGCGGATCCGGCCGTATCTTGAACTTCCCCGGATCGCGGCGCCGCCGAAGGAGCAACCGCCCCCGGAAACTCTCAGGCGCCCGTACCCCGAGGTGAGGTGACTCTGGAGAGCGGGCGAGAAATCGCTCCACCGACGAGGAAAGCCGCAGCCGATCGCGGTCAATCTTTCAGGTCTCGGGACAGAGAGGGGGTGTGCACCGGAAACCCGGTCGCATGCACCCTTTGTCACGGAGTCTCGATGACCGACGCCACGCTCAAGACCACCCCGCTCAATGCGCTCCACCGCGCGCTCGGCGCCAAGATGGTGCCCTTCGCCGGCTACGACATGCCGGTGCAGTTCCCCCTGGGCGTTCTCGGCGAGCACAAGCACACGCGGGCCAAGGCGGGGCTGTTCGACGTCTCCCATATGGGCCAGGTCCGGATCGACGGCGAGACCGCCGCGACGACCCTGGAGACCCTGGTGCCGGGCGAGATCGCCGGGCTGACCGCCGGGCGGATGCGCTACACCCAGTTCACCAATAACGACGGCGGCATCCTGGACGACCTGATGGTCACCCATGCCGGCGACCATCTCTTCGTCGTCGTCAACGCCGCCTGCAAGGAGCAGGACATCGCCCTGATGACGGCCGCATTCGGCGATGCGCTGAGCGTGCTGGAGGACCGCGCGCTGCTGGCGCTGCAGGGGCCGGCTGCCGTTCATGTGCTGGCCGAGCTGGCGCCGGAGGCGGCGGACCTGACCTTCATGACCGGGGCGGCCATGGAGGTGGGCGGCGTCCCCTGCTTCGTCACCCGCTCGGGCTATACCGGCGAGGACGGCTACGAGATCTCGGTCCCGGCCGACAAGGCGGAAGCGCTGGCCCGCAGGCTGCTGGACCACGCGGATGTCGAGCCGATCGGCCTCGGCGCGCGGGATTCCCTGCGTCTGGAGGCGGGGCTGTGCCTCTACGGCCACGACATCGACACCACCACTTCGCCGGTCGAGGCGGCCCTGCTCTGGTCGATCGGCAAACGCCGGCGCGAGGAAGGCGGCTTCCCCGGGGCGGACCGCATTCAGAAGGAGATCGCCGAGGGCACGACGCGCAAGCGGGTCGGCCTGAAGCCGGAAGGCCGCGCCCCCGCCCGCGAGGGCACCGAGATCGTCGATTCCGACGGCGCGCCCATCGGCAAGGTCACCAGCGGCGGCTTCGGCCCCAGCGTCGAAGGACCCGTTGCCATGGGCTATGTCGCCAGCGCCCACGCGGCGGTCGGCACCACCGTCTCCCTGATGGTACGCGGCAAGCCCCTGCCGGCGACCGTCGTCAAACTGCCTTTCGTTACTCCTGGATATAAACGCTAAAACAATCGCTTAGGAGCGGGACACATGGTTGTTAAGTATACCGAAGACCACGAGTGGATCTCCGTCGACGGCGATGTCGGCACCGTCGGCATCACCGTCCACGCCCAGGAACAGCTCGGCGACATCGTGTTCGTCGAACTGCCCGATGTGGGCAAGACCGTCGCCAAGGGCGACGAGGCCGGCGTGGTGGAATCCGTGAAGGCCGCCAGCGAGATCTATGCGCCGGTCGCCGGCGAGATCGTCGAGGTGAACGAGGCCCTGGCCGACGCGCCGGGCACCGCCAACAGCGACCCGACCGGCTCCGGCTGGTTCTTCAAGATCAAGCTGGCCGACAAGGGCGAACTCGACGGGCTGATGGACGAGGCCGCCTACAACGACCTCATCGGCTGAGCCGTTACACCCAAGCGCGTTCCCGCGGGGAGAGACCAATGACCCAGACCCGAGCGACCGTCGACCAGTTGCACGACCACGCCGCCTTTATCGGCCGGCATATCGGGCCGAGCCCGGACGAGAGTGCGGCCATGCTGGCGACCCTCGGCTACAAGAGCCTCGACGCCCTGAGCGATGCGGCCCTGCCGCGGGCGATCCATCTGGACCAGCCGCTCGCGCTGGACGCCCCCAGGGGAGAGGCCGAGACCCTGGCCGAGCTGGCCGAGATCGCCTCCCAGAACAAGGTCGCGACCTCGCTGATCGGCATGGGCTACTACGACACGATCACCCCGGCGGTGATCAAGCGGAACGTGCTGGAGAACCCGGCCTGGTATACCGCCTATACCCCGTACCAGGCGGAGATCAGCCAGGGTCGTCTGGAAGCCCTGCTGAACTTCCAGACCATGGTCGCCGACCTGACCGGCATGGACATCGCCAACGCCTCCCTGCTGGACGAGGGCACGGCGGCGGCCGAGGCCATGGCGCTGGGCCGCAAGCTGGCCAAGAACAAGGGCGCGGTCTTCTTCGTTTCCGACCGGGTGCATCCGCAGACCATCGACGTGCTGCGCACCCGGGCAGAGCCCATCGGCATCGAGATCGAGGTGGGCGATGAGTTCACCGGTCTGCCGGCCGAAGCCTTCGGCTACCTGCTGCAGTATCCCGCGACCCGCGGCTCGGTGAACCACTACAAGGACATCGTCGAGCGCGCCCATGGCAACGGCGCCATCGTCGTGGTCGCCGCCGACCTGCTGGCCCTCACCCTGCTCACCCCGCCGGGCGAATGGGGGGCGGACATCGTCGTCGGCACCACCCAGCGCTTCGGCGTTCCCATGGGCTTCGGCGGCCCGCATGCCGCCTATTTCGCCACCCGCGACACCCATAAGCGCAACATGCCGGGCCGCATCGTCGGGGTGTCGGTCGACGCGGCCGGCCGGCCCGCCTACCGCCTGGCTCTGCAGACCCGCGAGCAGCATATCCGCCGCGAGAAGGCGACCTCCAACATCTGCACCGCCCAGGTCCTGCTGGCGGTGATCGCGTCCATGTACGCGGTCTATCACGGACCGGAAGGACTGACCCGGATCGCCACCCGGGTGAACCGCCTGGCTGTCATCCTGGCCGAGGGCCTGCGCCGGCTCGGCTACAAGCTGGAGAGCGACGCGTTCTTCGACACGGTCACGGTGAAGGCGCCGGACGTCGCTGCCACCGTCTGGGAAGCGGCCCGTGTGGAAGGTCTGAACCTGCGGTTCATGGAAGGGGCCCTCGGCATCAGCCTGGACGAGACCTCCGACCGGCGCACGGTGGAGCGGATCTGGTCCTGCTTCTGGCAGGGCTCCAAGGCCGAGTTCACCTTCGACGAGATCGAGGCGGCGGCCGGCGACAGCCTGCCCGACGAACTGCGCCGCAGCTCGGACTTCCTGACCCACCCGGTGTTCCACCAGAACCGGTCGGAGACCGAGATGCTGCGCTATCTGCGCCGCCTGTCGGACAAGGACATCGCGCTCGACCGCTCGATGATCCCGCTCGGCTCCTGCACCATGAAGCTGAACGCCACCACCGAGATGGTGCCGGTCACCTGGCCGGAATTCGCCAACATCCACCCCTTCGCGCCGTCCGACCAGACCCAGGGCTACCTGCGGCTGATCGGCGAGCTGGAGCGGATGCTGGCCTCGGCCACCGGCTATGCCGCGGTGTCCCTGCAGCCGAATTCCGGCGCCCAGGGCGAGTACGCCGGGCTGCTGGTGATCCGCGCCTATCACCGCTCCCGGGGCGAGGCCCATCGCGACATCTGCCTGATCCCGTCCTCGGCCCACGGCACCAACCCGGCCTCGGCCGCGATGGCGGGCATGAAGGTGGTCGTGGTCGCCTGCGACGACAAAGGCAATGTCGACGTGGACGACCTGAAGGCCAAGGCGGAGGCCCATTCGGAAAACCTCGCGGCGCTGATGATCACCTACCCGTCGACCCACGGGGTGTTCGAGGTGAAGGTCCGCGAGATCTGCCAGATCGTCCATGACAACGGCGGTCAGGTCTATACCGACGGCGCCAACCTGAACGCCCTGGTCGGGTTGTGCAGCCCGTGCGAGTTCGGCTCCGACGTGAGCCACATGAACCTGCACAAGACCTTCTGCATCCCCCATGGCGGCGGCGGGCCGGGTGTCGGCCCGATCGGCGTCGCCCAGCACCTGGTCCCGTTCCTGCCGGGACATGGCGAGCTGGACAGCGGCGAGACCGCCATCGGCGCGGTCTCGGCCGCACCCTACGGCAGTGCGGGCATCCTGGCGATCAGCTGGGCCTATATCCGCATGATGGGGGCCGAGGGCCTAAAGAAGGCGACCCAGGCGGCGATCCTCAACGCCAACTACCTGGCCAAACGGCTGTCCGACCACTACCCGGTGCTCTATGCCGGACCGGACGGGCTGGTGGCGCATGAGTGCATCATCGACCTGCGGCCGATCAAGGACGCCTGCGGCGTCAGCGTCGACGACGTGGCCAAGCGGCTGATGGATTACGGCTTCCACGCCCCGACCATGAGCTTCCCGGTGGCCGGCACCCTGATGATCGAGCCGACCGAGAGCGAGAGCCAGGCGGAGATCGACCGGTTCTGCGACGCCATGATCGCGATCCGCGAGGAGATCCGGGCGATCGAGAAAGGCGATGTGGATGTGGAGGCCTCGGCCCTGCGCCACGCGCCGCATACCAGCGACGACCTGCTGGCGGACACGTGGGAGCGGCCCTACAGCCGGCGCCAGGCGGCCTTCCCGCTGGCGGGCATGGAGGCGTCCAAGTATTGGCCGCCGGTCTCGCGGATCGACAACGTGTACGGCGACCGCAACGTCATCTGCACCTGCCCGCCGATCGAGGCCTATCAGGACGCGGCGGAATAGTCCGCCGGGTCTTTCAAGCTCCCAACCCGTCATCCCGGACGGGCCCGGACGCGATCCGGGCCCGGGCCGGGACCGAGCGGCGGGGTTCAGCGGCTTGGTCCTGACTTGCGTCAGGACGACGGAACATATTGAAAATAAAATGATTCGTCATCCCGGACTTGATCCGGGATCAGGCCGCGGAACGAAGAACCGTCTCGGACATTCAGGCCGCCGCCCGCTCCCCGGCGGCGGCCCGGCCGAGGATCATGTCGGCGGCCTTCTCGGCGATCATCATGGTCGGCGCGTTCGTATTCCCGCCGATCAGCCGCGGCATGATCGACGCGTCCACCACCCGCAGGCCGTCCACCCCGTGCACCTTCAGCTCGGCATCGACCACCGCGTCCGGGTCGCTGCCCATGCGGCAGGTGCCGACCGGGTGGTAGATCGTCTCCGAGATCCGCCGCACATAGGCATCGATCTGGTCATCCGTCGTCGCCGACGGGCCGGGGTTCAGCTCCTCGCCGCGCCAGCGGTCGAAGGCCGACTGCGCCACCCAGTCCCGCGCCATCCGCAGCCCGTCGCGGAACACCCTTCGATCGTTCTCGGTGGCGTAGTAATTGGCAAAGATCCGGATCTTCGCCGCCGGATCGGCCGAGGCCAGTTCCAGATGCCCCCGGCTCTCCGGGCGGAGCTGGCACATGCGGATGGTGAAGCCGTCCTGGTCCATCCGGTCCTTCCACAGGTGCCAGAGCCAGGGCAGCCGCACCCGCTTGGCGCCGAGGCCGATCAGCATGTGCCACTGCATGTCCGGCATCTCCAGCTCGGGCCGGGTCTTCACGAAGGCCCCGCCCTCCGCCGGGAAGGTCGCCGCCGGGCCGGTGCGGAACAGCGCCGCCTGGGCCATCGCCAACGCCGCCCGGTCGAGCCGGATCAGGCTGTGCAGGGTCACCGGCTCCGGGCAGGCATACTGCAGCGGGATGTCCAGGTGGTCCTGCAGGTTGCGCCCCACCCCGGGCAGGTCGTGCAGCGGGGCCACACCGTGCTGCTTCAGGTGATCGGCCGGGCCGATGCCCGACAGCATGAGCACCTGGGGCGAGTTCAGCGCCCCGCCGGACAGGATCACCTCGCGCCGGGCATGCACCCGCTCAAGCGACCCTCCTTTGGTGTATTCCACCCCGGTTGCGCGCCCGCCTTCCAGCACCACCCGCTGGGTCAGGGCCGAGGTCTCCACCGTCAGGTTCGAGCGGCCGAGCGCCGGGCGCAGGTAGCACACCGCCGCACTGGCACGGCGGCCGTTATGGATGGTGAAGTCGTAGCGGCAGACCCCTTCCTGCTCCGGGCCGTTGCAGTCATCGATTCGGGTCATGCCGGCCTGCACCCCGGCGGCGACGAAGGCGTCGTAGAGCGGGTTGTCGCCGCGCCCGCGCTGCACCTTGAGCGGGCCGGAGGTGCCATGCAAGGCGTCGGCCCTTCGGTCCACATGGCCTTCGGAGCGCTTGAAATAGGGCAGCACGTCGTCCCAGGCCCAGCCCCGGTTGCCGAGTTGCGCCCAGGTGTCGTAGTCGCGCGGATGGCCGCGGACATAGATCATCGAGTTGATGGAGGACGACCCGCCCAGCACCTTGCCGCGCGGCCAGTAGAGCCGGCGGTTGTCCAGATGCGGCTCCGGCTCGGTCCAGTAGCCCCAGCTATGCATGGAGGAGCGCACCAGCTTGCCGGTGCCGAGCGGGATATGGATCAGCGGGTTCCAGTCCTTGCCGCCGGCTTCCAGCAGGAGCACCGAGACGTCCGGATCCGCACTCAGCCGGTTGGCGAGCACGCAGCCCGCCGAGCCGGCACCAACGATGATGTAATCGACCTCGCGCATGCCGGGAGTGTGGCGCGGGGCAAAAGCGGGCGCCAGAGGGAAAGGTGAGGAGCGATCGTCCTCTGGTCTCGCAGGTGCGGCATCGATAGGATCGCCCCTCGCAGTCCTTTCTCGACCACAGACGGATCCCCTCATGACTGACACCGACGCCCCCGAGTCCCTTGAGGAGCTGGTCGGCTTCAACGCCACGCTGGGCTTCCGGCTGATCGAATGGACGCCCGACCACGCCGTCATGGAGCTCGACATACAGGAGCACCACCTGAACCGCTCCGGCGTGCTGCATGGCGGGGTGATGGCGACCTTGATCGACGCGGTCTGCGGCTATTGCGGCGTGTGGCGCCCGGCGGGGGAGCCGCCGGCCAAGGCGCTGACCCTGACGCTGACCACCAACTTCATGGGCCAGAGCCGCGAGGGCACCGTGCGGGCGCGGGCGGTGCGCAAGGGCGGCGGACGCAAGATCTTCTTCGCCTGGGGCGAGGTCACCGATGCCGAGGGCAACGTGCTGGCCATGGGCGAAGGCTCCTACCGTATCCGCAGCAGCGACCCCTACAGCAAGGCGTAGCTGGCCTTACGGGATCCGCTCGTCGATCTCGTCCGGGTGCCCGGCCTCGTCGTCATAGCCGTGGCGGCTGGAATAGAACACCAGCGCCATCAGCCCGGCGGTCAGCGCGAAGGTGAACAGAGCGCCCAGGCCCAGGGCGATATAGCCGTGCACGCTCATCGCCGGCCCGCCGGACGTCTCCCAGCTCCAGACCAGGAACACGGCGAGCCCGGCGACCAGGATGCCGGCGAGCGAAATGACGGTCAGGGTGACACGCATGGGAACCTCCACCCGGTAAGATGGGCCCGCGCTCCGGCGAGCGCCAGCTTTGCAGGCCACACGAGTTCGTGCACAAATAAGCCTCCCCGCGCCGGGACACTTCGGAACCAGGAGGATGCCATGGCCACCGCCCTCACCGCCGACCAGATCGAGGCCTTCAACCGGGACGGCTTTCTCGTCGTCGAGAACGCGGTCACGCCGGAGCAACTCGCCGCCCTGAAGGCCGATCTCGCCGGCTGGGTCGAGGAGAGCCGGGCCCATGACGAGCCGTTCGGGCCGGAAACAGTGGACGGCCGCGCCCGCTTCGACATGGGGGCCGAGCATACCGCCGAGCACCCCGCCCTGCGCCGGGTCAACAACCCGTCGGACATCTCGCCGGCCTATCTCGACGTCATGACCAACGCCCGCACCGTCGACATGATCGCCGACCTGATCGGCCCGGACGTGAAGTTCCATCACTGCAAGATCAACGTGAAGCTGCCCGGCACCAAGACCGAGGTCGGCTATCACCAGGATTTCGCCTTCACCCCCCATACCAATGACGACGTGATCACCGCCCTGCTGATGCTGGACGACGTGACCGAGGAGAACGGCTGCCTGATGGTGGTGCCGGGCACTCATAAGGGCCCGATGCACACCCTGTTCGAGAACGGGATCTTCGTCGGCAAGATGCGACCGGAGACCGAGGCGGAGATGAAGGCCAGACAAGTGGCGGTCACCGGCCCGGCCGGCTCCGTCTGCCTGATGCACACCCGCCTCGCCCACGGCTCCGCCGCCAATGCCTCCAAGCGCCCGCGCGGCCTCTACATCTGCGTCTACACCGCCGCCGACGCGGTGCCGATCGCCCGCAACCCGATGGCCAACCCGAACGAGGGCAAGATCGTGCGCGGCAAGGAAAGCACGGTGGCGCGGATGATCCCGATCGAGGTGGAACTGCCGAAGCAGCCGAAATCGGCATCTTTCTTCACGGTCCAGGGTCAGGAGTCGCGCCGCGCCCAGGCCTGAGCGCCCACCCGGAACGCCGCCTGCCATGTCCGTCGCCACCCGCCGGCTGGGCCGAACCGGCTGGACCGTATCCGAACTCGGCCTCTTCTGTACCGAGCCCTGGTCCGGTCGCTGGATGGACGAGGACTCGGCCGTCGCGCTCATCCGGCAGGCGGTGAAGCTCGGCATCACCGGCTTCCATACCGGCCCCGCCTGCGACGCCGCCCGCGCCCAGGACAGGCTCGCAAAGGCGCTCCGCACCCTCGGCCCGGAGCGCGATACCCTGCTGATCTCCACCAATGTCGGCACCGTCCGGCTCGGCCGCAGCCATGTCGCCCGCGACTTCTCGCCGGACACGGTCGAGCAGCAGGTCGCCGACAGTCTGGACCGGCTCGGCCTGGACCGGCTGCCCCTGGTCTGTCTCGACCGCCCGGAGAGCGCCTATCTCAGCGACGACCTGCTGGACACGCTCGCCGCCCTGAAGGGCGAAGGGGCGGCCGACCTGATCGGGGTGGCGGGGACCCCGCAGCAGATCACCGCCGGCCTGGTCGCCGCCCGCGGCACCGGGCTGATCGACGTGATCATGCCGACCTACAGCCCGGCCGAGCAGGACAGCGAGGCGGTGATCGAGCGCGCCGCCCAGGACGGGCTCGGGGTGATCGCCACCGGGACGCTGGCCCGCATGAGCTTCGCCCCGCTGGACTCCGACTGGTCGCTGCCCCGCACCTGGTGGCAGGCCAGACGGCGGCTGGCCGACCGGCTGGTGGCGGGTCACCGGGTCGGCCGGGCGCAGCGCTGCCGGTTTCTCACCGCGGTGAAGGGCTGGAATGCCGCCCAGGCCTGTCTCGGCTTCGTGCTGTCCCATCCGGACGTGCACAGCGCCGTCTTCGCCACCGCCGACATCCGGCACCTGCACGAGAACGCGGCGGCCAGCGGCCGTGTCTTGCCGACCGAGGTGATCCGCCGCATCGTTGCCGCCCACCGCTGACCGCCCCGGCCCGCCCGTCTCACCGAGGAACCCGCCCATGACCTGGTCCATCGTCGCCCGCGACCCGTCGAGCGGGCAGCTCGGCATCGCCATCTCCTCCCGCGTGATCGCCGTCGGCGCGCTCTGCCCGATGTTCCGCGACGGGGTCGGGGCGCTGTCCTCCCAGTCCTATACCAGCCCGGTCGCCGGCGAGCGGCTGCTCGACGCCCTGGCGACCGGCAGCGAGGGCGATGCGGCGATCCGGCACGCGCTGTCCGGGGATGAGGGGCATATGTGGCGGCAGCTCCACGGGGTGACCGCCGCCGGCCGGCCCTTCGCCCATACCGGGGAAAGCTGCATCGCGTGGTGCGGACACTGGACGGGCGAGGCGGTGTCGATCGCCGGCAACATGCTGGCCGGACCGCAGGTGCTGGACGCGACGGTGGCGGCCTGGAAAGACGGCGGCTCCCTTCCCTTCGCCGGCCGGCTGCTGGCGGCGCTGGAGGCGGGCCAGGCGGCCGGCGGCGACAAGCGTGGCCGGCAGTCGGCGGCCCTGATCGTGCGCGGCGGCGAGATCCATGCGGCGGTCGACCTGCGGGTCGACGAGCACCCCGACCCGGTGGCCGAGCTGCGCCGGATCTTCGACCTGTTCTGGACGGAGCGCCGCCCCTACATGGCCACCCTGCCGACCCGCGCGAACCCCAGCGGCATCTACGACCCCGACGAGCGGGAGGCCTTCATTGCGGCGTGGAAGGCGCGCGAAGGGACCCAGTGACATCCCCGACCGTCAACCCCGGAGCAGACCGTCCCGGACTGAATCCGGGATTGATCCGGGTCCGTGCCGGGACCCATAGGGCGGAAACACATCCCTGGCCCTTCCATGGTCCGGGCATGCGCGATCCGATCCAGCCTTGCGTCTACATCCTCGCCTCCCGGCGCAACGGGACGCTCTACACCGGCGTGACCGCAGATTTGGTTCGCCGCGTCGCCTTGCATCGCGCGGCGACCGCTGGGTTCTGCGCCCAGTACGGCGTGCACCGGTTGGTCTATTTCGAACTCCACGGGCGGATGGAGGACGCGATCCTTCGGGAGAAGCGGGTGAAGCGCTGGCGACGGGCCTGGAAGCTGGCGTTGATCGAGGGGGTCAATCCGGACTGGGCGGACCTATACGACCCGCTGTGCGCAGGGGCGTTGGACCTGTCCCGGTTCGCCGCGCCGCCGATCCGAGGGGACCGAGGGACGGCCCTGGGTCCCGGGCAGCCCCCGGTTCAAGCCCGGGGTCTCCCGGGATGACGGGTCAGTTGTTGAAAGAAACTCCACCCCGTCATCCCGGACGAGACCGGACTTGATCCGGGCTCGGACCGGGACCCAGAAGAGTTCGGCTAGGACGCGCGACCGGGCCGGCGGCACAAAAAAAGAGGACGGCCGTCTCCGACCGTCCTCCTTCCGTAACGAGCCGTCGACCCGAGCGGCCGTCCTACTCCGCCGCCTCGATCGCCACGTCGCCGTTCGCCGCGGTCTCGCCGTCGATGACCAGCGCGCCGTCCTTGGCCGACACGATCACCACGTCGCCGTCCTTGATCCGGCCCTCCAGGATCCGGTTCGCCAGCGGGTTCTGCAGCGAGCGCTGGATCACCCGCTTCAGCGGCCGGGCGCCGTAGACCGGGTCGTAGCCGGTCTCCGCCAGCCAGGCGAGCGCCGAGTCGTCCAGGGCCAGCTTGATGTCGCGGTCGGCGAGCATCTTGCGCAGACGGCCGAGCTGGATGTCGACGATGCCCTTCATGCTCTCCCGCGCCAGGCGGGTGAACAGCAGCACCTCGTCGATCCGGTTCAGGAATTCCGGCCGGAACGACGCCCGCACCACCTCCATCACCTGCTCGCGCACCGAGTCCACCGTCGCCCCGTCCGGCATCGCCGCCAGACGGTCGGCACCCAGATTGGAAGTCATGATGATCATGGTGTTGCGGAAGTCGACCGTGCGGCCCTGACCGTCGGTCAGGCGGCCGTCATCCAGCACCTGCAGCAGGACGTTGAACACGTCCGGATGCGCCTTCTCGACCTCGTCGAACAGCACGACCTGATAGGGCCGGCGCCGCACCGCCTCGGTCAGGGTGCCGCCCTCCTCGTAGCCGACATAGCCCGGAGGGGCGCCGATCAGACGGGCGACGGCGTGCTTCTCCATGAACTCCGACATGTCGAGCCGCACCATGGCGTGCTCGTCGTCGAACAGGAATTCCGCCAGTGCCTTGGTCAGCTCGGTCTTGCCGACGCCGGTCGGGCCCAGGAACAGGAACGAGCCGATCGGCCGGTTCGGGTCCTGCAGCCCGGCGCGCGCCCGGCGCACCGCGTTGGCGACCGCCGTGATGGCCTCGTCCTGGCCGACCACCCGCTTGTGCAGGTTGCTTTCCATGGCCAGCAGCTTGTCGCGCTCGCCCTCAAGCATCTTGTCGACCGGAATGCCGGTCCAGCGCGACACCACCGAGGCGATGTCGTTGTCCGACACCTCCTCCTTCAGCATCCGCTTGGAGGAGGCGTCCTCGGCCTGGGCCAGAGTCTGTTCCAGCTGCGGAATGACCGAGTAGGTGAGCTCGCCGGCCTTGGTCAGGTCGCCGGCGCGCTTGGCCACTTCCAGGTCCTGGCGGGCCGCGTCCAGCTTCTCCTTCACCTTCTGGGCGCCGGTCAGCATCTCCTTCTCGCCCTGCCAGCGCGCGGTCAGCTCGGCCGAGCGCTCCTCCAGGTCGACAAGCTCCTCCTCCAGAACCTCGAGCCGGTCCTTGCTGGCCTTGTCGTCCTCCTTCTTCAGGGCCTCGCGCTCGATCTTGAGCTGGATGATCTTGCGGTCCAGCTCGTCGATCTGCTCGGGCTTGCTGTCGACCTCCATGCGCCGCCGACTCGCCGCCTCGTCCACCAGGTCGATCGCCTTGTCCGGCAGGAACCGGTCGGTGATGTAGCGGTTGGACAGGTTGGCCGCCGCCACCAAAGCGCTGTCGGTGATCCGCACCCCGTGGTGCAGCTCGTACTTCTCCTTCAGGCCGCGCAGGATCGACACGGTCTCCACCACGCCGGGCTCGGCCACCATGACCGGCTGGAACCGCCGGGCCAGGGCCGCGTCCTTCTCGATATGCTTGCGGTACTCGTCGAGGGTCGTCGCCCCGACGCAGTGCAGCTCGCCGCGCGCCAGGGCCGGCTTCAGCATGTTGGAGGCGTCCATCGAGCCCTCGGCCGCACCGGCCCCCACCAGGGTGTGCAGCTCGTCGATGAACAGGATGACCTCGCCGTCGGTGTTGCCGAGCTCGTTCAGCACCGCCTTCAGCCGCTCCTCGAACTCGCCGCGGAACTTCGCCCCGGCGATCAGCGCGCCCAGATCGAGGACCAGCAGCTTGCGGTTCTTCAGCCCCTCCGGCACGTCGCCGTTGACGATGCGCTGGGCCAGGCCCTCGACGATGGCGGTCTTGCCGACGCCGGGCTCGCCGATCAGCACCGGATTGTTCTTGGTGCGGCGGGACAGGACCTGAATGGTGCGGCGGATCTCCTCGTCGCGGCCGATCACCGGGTCGATCTTGCCGTCGCGCGCCGCCTCGGTGAGGTCGCGGGTGTACTTCTTGAGCGCGTCGAAATTGCCTTCCGCGTTGGCGCTGTCGGCGGTGCGGCCCTTGCGCATGTCCTGGATCGCCTTCTCCAGGTTCTGCGGCGACAGGCCGGTCTCGGTCAGCGCCTTGGAGGCATCGGTCCCGGCGGCCAGCGCGATGGACAGCAGCAGCCGCTCGACGGTGACGTACTGGTCGCCCGCCTTCTTCGCCACCTCCTCGGACTGGGTCAGGATCTTCGCCAGTTCCGGCGACATGTAGACCTGGCCGGCACCGCCGCCTTCGACCTGGGGCATCTTGTTCAGGATCTCATCGGCCCGGGCGAGCGCCGCCTTGGGGTCGCCGCCGGCGCGCTGAATCAGCGTCGCCGCCAGCCCTTCGGAATCCTCGATGAACACCTTGAGCAGGTGAGCGGGCATCAGCCGCTGGTGACCGCGGCCGAGCGCCAGGGTCTGCGCCGCCTGCAGGAAGCCCTTGCAGCGGTCGGAAAGCTTCTCGAAATTCATGTCCCAATCTCCACGAGTACCGCGTTTCGCCAGTACGACCGCCGACGCCCCATCAGGCGACCTCGACGGCCTGGTCCGATCCAGGAGAAGAGTACTCCCGATCGGCATTTCAAGGCGGCCCAATCAGGCACCGCCCGTCCTCGGATCAGAGATGGGTGTTGCACTGCGGCAACACAAGGGAGCGGCCGGCCGATATCGGCCCCACGCCCGCGTTGACAGCGGCTCCGCACGGGCGTTCTGTCGAGGGATGAACGCGCGCGTCACATCGATCCACCGCTATCCGGTGAAAGGCCTGTCCCCGGAGACGCTCGATGCCGTCGAGCTGGAGGCGGACCGGCTGATCCCGTTCGACCGCCGCTTCGCCATCGCCCATGGCTCGGCCCCGGTCGACCCGGCCGCCCCGGAATGGCATTCCAAGGCGCATTTCCTGCAGGTCATGAGCGTGCCGAAGCTGGCCGCCCTGGAGACCGTGTTCGACGACGCCACCGCCACCCTGGAGATCCGCCGCAACGGCCGGCAGATCGCCCGGGGCGAGCTGACGACGCGGACCGGCTGCACGGTGATCGAGCAGTTCTTCGCCGCCTATGCCAAGAACGACCTGCGCGGGGCGCCGAAGGTGGTCGATCTGGGAAGGCGCGGCTACACGGATGTGGACGCCCCCTTCCTGTCGATCATCAATCTCGCCTCGGTCCGCGACCTGGAGCGGGTGGTGGGCAAGCCGGTCGACCCGATGCGGTTCCGCGGCAACCTGCTGGTGGACGGGCTGGAGCCCTGGGCGGAGATGGACTGGGTCGGCAAGACCCTGACGATCGGCGGGGCGACCGTCCTGGTGGAGGAGATCACCGGCCGTTGTGCCGCGACCAACGCCAACCCGGCGACCGGTCAGCGCGACCTCACCATCCCCCACGACCTGCAGCGCGGCTTCGGCCATATCCAGTGCGGAATCTACGTCCGCGTCACCGAGGCCGGCCGGGTGGCGGCGGGGGATGCGCTGAGCCTGGGGTGAGGGAGCGCGGTCCGGCGTCAGCGGCTTGGTCCTGACTTGCGTCAGCGGCTTGGTCCTGACTTGCGTCAGGACGACGGCATATTTCTTGATGCCCCCTCCCCGTCATCCTGACGCAAGTCAGGATCAAGCCACGAACGCTGGAAACCCCAGGTGATCCCAGCGCACGGAGCTGCGGTCCCGCCCCGAGTCCGGGTGAAGCCTGGTCCCGGCCGGGAGGGCGGCGAAACCAAACACCGGCCCGGAAAGAAGAAGGCCCGGTCGCGGGACCGGGCCTTTCTTGTTCGGTAGGGGAGACGGTCAGCTCGCCGCGGCGGCGCCGTCGTCGTCGGAATTGGCAGCCTGGTCGGCGCTGGCGGTGCGGCGGCGGCGGCGCGGACGCGGCTGCTCCTCCTCCCCGGAGGCCTCGGACGCCGGAGCGGACGGCGCATCGGCTTCCTTGCTGCTGGCGACGCGGAGGGTGCGGCGGATGCCGTCCTCCTCGACCGCCGGGGCGCCCTCATCGGCGCTGGCGGCAGCCCGGCGCGGACGGCCGCGCGGACGGCGCGCCGGAGCGGCCTCCTCCTCGGCCTGGGGCTGGGCCTGGGCCGGCTCGGCAGTCGCCTCGTCGCTGCGGCTGTCGTGACGCTCGGCCGCGGACGGCTGGTCGTCGGACGCCCGGCGCTCGCCACGGCGGTCGTCGCGCTGGTCGCCGGAGCGGTTGCCGCCCTGGTTACCGTCGTTGGACCGGTTGCCGTCATGGGAGCGGTTGCCCCCCTGATTGCCGCCGTTGTTGCCGCCGCCATGGCCGCTATTGCCGCCGGCGCGGTAGTCGTCGCCGTCGTCATCGTCGTCGTTCCAGTCGCGCGGGCCGCCGTTCGGCTGCTGACCCTGGCCGCGATTCTGCCGATCGGCATCGTTCTCGGCGAAGGCGCTGACGATCCGGTAGTAGTGATCGGCGTGCTGGAAGTAGCTCTCCGCGAGCACCCGGTCGCCGGACGCGGTCGCGTCCCGGCCAAGCGCCAGATACTTCTCGTAGACCTGATTGGCGTTGCCGCGGATGCGGACGTCGGGCCCGTTGCTGTCGAAGGTCTGGTTGCGGTTCGGCGTGTTCGGGCGGCGATTACCCCGTCCGCGACCACGCTTCTGGTGTGGGCCTTGTCTCATGCCAACCACATTTCCTGTTGTTTCGAAGCGGACCCCGTGTCCGGTTCGCAGGCCACATTTGAAACAGATCGGCCGGTGGCCCCTCGGGCACCGGGCGGACCGCGCTCTGCGATCACCATGTTTGAATGTGGCTTCGGCCCTGGGCCAAATGAGCCCCTCGCCTGAACCGCACACTATCGTGCTTCCCCATGAATTCCAAGCCGTTTTCCGACTGCTAGGGGGCCACCGAACGGGTGTCATTCCATTTCAGAACCAGTGTTCTGTCGATGCCGGCGAGATCGGCCTTCCGACCGGTTTCGGCCAGTCCCGCGTCGGCCATGATCGCGGCAACCGCGTCGCCCTGGCCGATCCCCAGCTCGAGAATCGCCACGCCCTCCTTCGCGAGGGTGCGGGACAGCACGGGCGCCAGCGCGCGATAGGCGTCCAGCCCGTCGGCACCGGCCGCCAGCGCCCCGATCGGGTCGTGGTCGCGCACCTCCTCGGCCAGGGTCGGCACGTCGGCCTCGGCGATATAGGGCGGATTGGAGAGGATCAGGTCGAACCGGCCGTCATCCGGCAGCCCGTCCCAGTCCTGGCAGCGGATCTCCGCCCGGTCGGCGAGGCCCGTCGTCTCGGCGTTGCGCCGAGCCACCTCGGCCGCCGCCGGCGAGCGGTCGATGCCGAGGCCGGTAGCGTCCGGAAATTCCGACAATGCCGCGAGCAGCAGGCAGCCGGTGCCTGTCCCGAGATCGAGCACGCGCCTCGGTGGCGCGCGACCGGCAAAGGCGTCCAGGGCCGCCTCGATCAGGGTCTCGCTGTCCGGGCGCGGGTCCAGCGTGTCGGCCGTCACCGCCAGATCCAGGGTCCAGAAGGCGCGCCGGCCGATGATCTTGCTGACCGGCTCGCGGGCGATCCGGCGGGCCACCAGGGAGCGGAACCGCGCCAGCGCCTCGTCGTCGAGCGGCGCCTCCTCATGCGGCCAGACCGCACGGCCCAGCACATGGCCGAGCAAAAGCCGGGCGTCGAGCCTCCCGCCCTCGATCCCGGCACGGGCGAGCTCGGTCGCCGCCGCCTTCAACGCGTCGCGGATACCGGTCACCGGGCGGCCGTCAGGTCAGCGTCGCCAGACGCTCGGCCTCGTCCTCGGCGATCAGCGCGTCCAGCACCTCGTCCAGGGACTCGCCGGTGATCACCCGGTCGAGCTTGTAGAGGGTCAGGTTGATGCGGTGGTCGGTCACCCGCCCCTGGGGGAAATTGTAGGTGCGGATGCGCTCCGAGCGGTCGCCGGAACCGACCTGGCTCTTGCGGTCCGCCGCCCGCGCCTCGTCGGCGGCCTGGCGCTGCAGGTCGTAGAGCCGGGCGCGCAGGATGCGCATGGCCTTGGCCCGGTTCTTGTGCTGGGACTTCTCGTCCTGCTGGGTGACGACGACGCCGGTGGGGATGTGGGTGATGCGCACCGCGCTGTCGGTTGTGTTGACGTGCTGGCCGCCGGCGCCGCTGGAGCGGTAGACGTCGACCCGCAGGTCCTTGTCCTCGATGTGGATGTCCACCTCCTCGGCCTCCGGCAGCACGGCGACGGTGGCGGCGGAGGTGTGGATGCGGCCCTGGCTTTCGGTCACGGGCACGCGCTGCACCCGGTGCACGCCGCTCTCGAACTTCAGGCGGGCATAGACGCCGCGGCCGGTAATGGACGCGACGGCTTCCTTGTAGCCGCCCAGCTCGTTCTCGGAGACCTCCATGACCTCGAAACGCCAGCCGCGGTTCTGGGCATAGCGCTGGTACATGGCGAACAGGTCGGCGGCGAACAGGGCCGCCTCGTCGCCGCCGGTGCCGGCGCGCACTTCCAGGATGACGTTCTTCTCGTCCGCCTCGTCCTTCGGCAGCAGCAGGATCTGAACCTCGCGCTCCAGGTCCGGCAGGCGGGATTCGATCTCCTCCACCTCGGCCTCGGCGAGTTCCCGCAGGTCGGCATCGCCGCCATCGGCGAGCGCCTGGGCGTCCGCCAGCTCGGCCCGGGTGCGCTTCAGCTCCTCGACCTTGGCCACCACGGGGGCCAGTTCCGACAGCTCGCGCGACATCTTCTGGAACGCGCTGGAGTCCAGCTTCTCCGGGCTGGACATCAAAGCCTCCAGCTCCTTCGCGCGATCGACCACCCGGTCGAGGGTCGCCTCAAGGCTCACGTCTCGTCTCCTCCCTGCGGGTCCGGCATGTCGAACAGCCGGAACACCAGATCCTTCGTCTGCCGGTCGAGCCGGCCCTGTTCCGCCAGGTCGCGCAGCAGCACCGACGGCGCATGCGCCAGACGGGCGGCGATGCGCCGGGCGAGGTCCGCATCGGCGCCCGCCACCTCCGCCACCATCGCCTCCACATGGGCGCGCAGGGCGGCGATGTCCGGGGCGGCGTCCCGGCCGGACCGGTCGCGGGTGAAGGCGGCCACCGCCTCCTCCACCATCCGCTCGGCCCGTGCCGCCTCGCCGGCCCGGTCGGCCATGCCGGCCCGGGTGATGGCCTCCAGGTCGCCCACGTCGTAGACGAAGGCCTCATCCAACCGGTGGACCGCAGGCTCTACATCGCCGGGCACCGACAGGTCGAGCAGGAAGAACGGCCGGCGCCGCCGGCGGCGCAGCGCGGCTTCGATCATCTCGGCGGTGATCAGGTACTGGCCCTCGCCCAGGGTGGTCACCACCACATCGGCCCGGTCGAGCGCGGCGCCGAGCTGGTCGAGCCCGCCGTGATGCGCCTCCAGCTCGCGCGCCGCCAGGGCCGCGCGCCGGGGGAAGCGGTCGAGCACCTCCATCCCCTCCATGCCCGCCGCGGCCATGTGCTCGGCGATCAGCAGCCCCAGCTCGCCGGTGCCGGCCAGCAGGCCGGCGCGGCCGTCGAGATCGCCGAACAGGTCGCGCACCCGGGCGATGGCGGCGGCGGCGAGGGAGACCGGCCCCTCGCCGATCTTCGTCTCGCTGCGCACCCGCTTGGCCACCGCATAGGCGGCCCGCATGGTGTCCTCCACCACCGGGCCGGTGCCGCCCAGGTCGCGGCACAGCCGGTGGGCGGCGCGGACCTGGCCCAGCACCTGCGGCTCGCCCACCACCTGGCTGTCCAGGGAGCAGGCGACCCGGAAGACGTGGCGCACCGCCTCGTCGCTGGCATGGGCGTAGAGCAGAGGACGCAGCACCGCGCCGTCGACATCGACCGGCCGGCCGAGCTCGGCGGCGACGGTTTCGGGCGAGCGCTGCGGGTCCTGGAAGCGGCCGATCACCTCCACCCGGTTGCAGGTGGAGAGCACGAGGGCCTCCTGGGCACCGCGCGCCTTCAGCGCGTCGAGCATGGCCGGCATCTCGGCATCGTCGACGAACAGCTTCTCGCGCACCCCATCGGGGCAGGATCGGTGATCGACGCCGATCACCTGGAGCGGCGGTGGAGCGGCAGACATGGCGCGGCCCTAAAGCGCGTCGGTCCGCGCCCCGTCGGTCCTGTCGAGTCCGCGCTCCAGAATACGTCGTGCCAAGGTCAGGCTCCTACCGCGACCGGGCGCGCCGCCCGGTTTCCGGACCAGTCTACTCCGCCGCGACGCCGGAATCCGCTGCCGCCTGCTCGGCCTCGATCTCCGCCGCCTTCTTCTCGATCAGCTCGACCATGTGGTCGACCACGTCCTTGCTCTTCAGGCGGTGGTCCGGCTGACCGGCGATATAGACCATATGGGTCCCGTTGCCGCCGCCGGTGATGCCGATATCGGTCTCGCGCGCCTCGCCCGGGCCGTTCACCACGCAGCCGATCACCGACACGGTCATCGGCGTGGTGATATGGGCCAGCCGCTCCTCCAGGATGCGGACATTCTCGATCACGTCGAACTGCTGGCGGGCGCAGGACGGGCAGGAGATCACGTTGACGCCGCGGTGGCGCAGGTTCAGGGACTTCAGGATGTCGAAGCCGACCTTCACCTCCTCCTCCGGCGGGGCGGAGAGCGAGACGCGGATGGTGTCGCCGATGCCGCTCCACAGCAACATGCCGAGGCCGATGGACGACTTCACCGTGCCGATGCGCTGGGCGCCGGCCTCGGTCACGCCGAGATGCAGCGGGTAGTCGCAGGCCTCCGCCAGGCCCTGATAGGCGGCGGTGGCGAGGAACACGTCAGACGCTTTCACGCTGATCTTGAAGTTCCGGAAGTCGTTGTCCTCCAGGATCTTCGCGTGATCCAGCGCGCTCTCGACCATCGCCTCGGGACAAGGCTCGCCGTATTTCTCCAGCAGGTGCTTCTCCAGGCTGCCGGCATTCACACCGATGCGCATCGAGCAGCCGTAATCCTTGGCCGCCTGCACCACCTCGCGCACCCGCGCGGCCGAGCCGATATTGCCTGGATTGATCCGCAGGCAGGCGGCGCCGTTCTCGGCCGCCTCGATCGCCCGTTTGTAGTGGAAGTGGATGTCGGCGACGATCGGCACGCTGACCTGGGCGGTGATCTGCTTCAGCGCCTTCGACGACTCCTCGTCCGGGCAGCTCACCCGGACGATGTCGGCGCCGGCGGCCTCGCAGCGCTGAATCTGCTCGACCGTCGCCTTGACGTCGGCCGTCAGGGTGTTGGTCATGGTCTGGACGGTGATCGGCGCCCCGTCGCCCACCGGGACAGATCCCACATTGACGCGGCGGGAAGGACGCCGGTGGATGTCGCGGTACGGTCGGACACTCATGGTGGCCTCGGCTGTCGGTGCAGTGGGGGGTCTGCTTCGAGCGCCCGTTATAGACGATGACCGGCCGCCACGAAAGCCGGGCCCGCCAGCGGGCGACCGAATGCCGCCCGATGTCTCACAGACGTGAGGTCAGTTGCGGCCGGCGATCGCCGTGCCCGCCGCCAGACGGGCCGGATCGAGGGCGATGTTGCGCACCACCTCACCGAAGGTACCGAGGCTGGGCGCGGGCGCTCCGTCGACCACGATCTCCAGCGCGCCGGCATTGCCGGTCGCCAGGGTCAGGCCGGGACGATCGGGCACGCGGTAGACGTCGCCGTTGCGCAGGACCCGGGTGAACAGGGTGGTCCCGTCCTGGGCGCGGACCTGCACCCAGCTCTCGCCGGTAGCGCGGACGACGACCCGCTCGATCGCGGCCGGGGTCCGGTCGGCAGCACCGGCGCCGGGCACGGCCGCTTCGGAGGCGCCAATCAGACCGCTCAGGCGCGGTGCGCTGGGCACGGGGCTGGCGGTCTGGCCGGCGGTGTCGGCGGTCGCGAGAGGCTGCGTCGCGGCCAGCGCCTGGGTCGGCTCCGGCGCGGCGGAGGCCAGGGCGGTGGAGCGCGGCTCCGGATCGGCGGCCGGCGTATCCTCCGCCGTGTCGGCGGGTGCCGGACCGGTCGCCGGTGCCGGCGCCTCGGTGACCGTCACCGGTGCGACCGGGGCGGACTCCGCCGCCGGCGCGTCCGTGGTCGGCCGGGTAATGGCGGAGGCCGGGGCGCTTGCCGTCTGGCGCGTCTCGGCCGGGGTGGTTTCTGTGGCCGGCGCCTCGCCGCTGGTGGAGCGGGCGGTGACCGGCACGCTGGTGGGGTTGGCGGCGGTATAGGTGTTGTCGGGAACGATCGGGGCGGTGTCCGGCGCAGTGTCCGGCGCGGTCGGGCTCTGCGCCGTCGCCGTCTGGGGCGGCGGCGTGACGGCCGGCTCAGAGGAGGCCGAGGACGGGACTGGCACGCCAGGGGCCGGGGCCGACACGGCGGCCGGCGGGGTCTGGCCCTCGATCAGTGTGGCGAGCCGCTCGGGCACGTCGGGCACCATGTCGTAGACCGACATGCCGCGCTCCGACAGCCAGTACCAGCCGCCATAGGCGAGGCCGGCGAGCAGCACGGACGCGAACATCAGCCCGACGCCCGGCACACGGCCTTCGGGTGCAGGCGACGGGAACACGAGCTGGGTGCGCTGGTGGAGGCCGGCGGCCTCCTGCTTGAAGTGTTTGACCGCCCGCTCGACATCGAGGCCGAGGAAGGCCGCATAGGTTCGTACATAGCCTATGGCGTATGTGGTGCCCGGCAGAACGTCCGGCCGGCCCTCTTCCAGGGCGGCCAGGAATTCGGCGCGGATACGAAGCTGGGCGGCGACATCGGCGATCTCGAGACCGGCCGCTTCGCGCGCCTGCCGCAGTTCCTGCCCGATGGTCGGGTCCGACCCGGAGTCTCGATAGGGCATCGCGTCTCCCTCCTTGGCGGACGACCATCCCGAGGACCGGCCACCCCTGAGGCCGGACATCGGACGGTGGCCGTCCCCCATCCTGGAGCCAGCCTCGTTCGCGGCCTCGCGGGTCCGGGCCCGCCCGGTTTGCGTCAGCGACTCGATCTCGGTCAGCCGCAACTTTGTCCGTGCCGTCTTCAGCGTCATGGTCGCCTCGGCCAAGTAGCGGTATGGCAACTGTCGGCTCGCGTCTCCGCCCCCGCGCGAACCGCTCTCATTACGCGGCGACGATACTTCAATGTTTGATGTAATTCAATTACCTATTCAGGAGAGCCGTCTTTACGTCTTAGAAAGGTGGCGGAAAAGCGGGCCTGGAATTCGCCGTTTTCAGCGACGGTCCGAGAGGTAACTCTTCAAGTGATTTCGCAGAGAACCTGTCTTTTTTTTCATCGAATACAAAATAAAGTCGGATAACTGATTGATATTGGCTGAAAGTATGGCTTCCTTGACCGGACCGATCGAGACCGCGGACATCGACAGGGTGCGGTAGCCGAGTGCTGCGAGCGCGAGCGCCTCGAGCGGTCGTCCCGCCATCTCGCCGCAGACGGAGACGTCGATCCCGGCCGCCTTGCCGGCCTCCACGATACGTCGCATGGCATCGAGAAATAACACCGAAAGCGGGTCGTATCGATTCGCCGTGCGCTCGCCGCCCCGGTCGGCGGCGAACAGGAACTGCAGCAGGTCGTTGCTCCCCACGGAGAGGAAATCCGCCTCCCGCGCCAGCTCCTCGATCGCCAGCAGGGCCGACGGCACCTCCACCATGGCCCCCACGGAAATGGCGCTGGGCATGGCGCCCGGCCGGTCGGCGGCCCGGGCGATCTCCAGGTCGACGATGGCCCGCGCGGCGCGGAACTCGTCCACCGTGGCCACCATCGGCACCATGATGCGAACCGGCCGCTCACCGGCCGCCTGGATCATGGCGCGGACCTGCTGGCGCAGGATCGCCGGCTGGTCGAGGCCGATGCGCAACGCCCGCCAGCCGAGCGCCGGGTTCTCCTCGACCTCGTGGACGAAGGAATGCAGCCGCTTGTCGCCACCGGCATCCAGGGTGCGGAAGGTCACCGCCCGGTCCCCGGCGCTGTCCAGGATGCGGCGGTAAAGCTCGGTCTGGGCGTCCACGTCGGGATATTCGCGCCGCACCAGGAACGGGATCTCGGTGCGGTACAGGCCAATCCCCTCGGCCCCGACCGCCTCCAGTTGGGTGACGTCGACCAGCAGCCCGGCATTCATCTGCAGCGACAGGCGCACGCCGTCGCGGCTGACCGCCGGGGTGTCGCGCAGGGCGGCGTAGCGGGCGCGGGTGGCCTCGCGCGCGGTCAGGCTCTCGCGGAACTGGGCGCGTGCGTCGTCGCCGGGCCGGACCAGCACCTGGCCATGATCGCCGTCGACGATCAGCGGGTCGCCCGGATCGACCTCCTCGATTAGATGGGCCAGCCGGCCGACCACCGGGATGTCGAGGGCGCGGGCGACGATGCCCACATGGGCGGTGGCCGAGGCCTCCTCCAGCACCAGCCCCTTGAGCTGGGCCCCGGCATAGTCCAGCAGCTCCGCCGGCCCCATGGAGCGGGCGACGAGGATGAACGGCTCGTCCGGTGCCGCCGGCTCGGGCGTCGCCTCGCCCGCCGCCAGCCGGCGCAGCAGGCGCAGGGCCACGTCCTCGAAATCGGCCAGCCGCTCGCGGAGGTACTCGTCCTTCACCGCCGCCATGCGCGAGCGGGTGTCATCGCGCACCTTCTGTACGGCCGCTGCCGCCGTCAGGCCGCTGTCGATGGCGTCGCGGATGCGGCCGATCCAGCCGGTGTCGCGGGCGATCAGCCGGTAGGTCTCCAGCACGTCGCGGTGCTCGCCGGCCGCCGACAGGGCTTCCGACTCCATCACCCGGTCCAGGGATTCGTGCATGTCGGCGAGCGCGGTCTGCAGCAGTTCGTGCTCGACCGCGGGATCCTCGGCGACCACGCCGCCGATCACCACTCGGGGCTGGTGCAGCCTTGCATTGCCGATCGCCACCCCGTCATGGATGCGGATGCCGTGGATCACCAGCGGCCCGCGATCCCGGTTCGGGTCGCCGCCGGGCAGGCTCATGGTCGTCAGCACCTCGGCCAGGACCATGGCCAGGGTTTCCAGCGACTCCACCTCCTCCTCATCCAGCTCGCGCATGGAGACGTGCTGCACCACCAGCACGCCGAGCACCCGGTCGGAGCGGCGGATCGGCACGCCGGCGAAGGACTGGAACGCCTCCTCCCCGGTCTCCGGTCGGTAGGCGAATTTCGGATGCTTCTGGGCCTCCGCCAGGGTCAGCGGCAGGCGGGTCTCGGCGATGTGGCCGACCAGCCCCTCGCCCGGCTGGAAGAACAGCCGGTGGACCGCCTGCGGGTTCAGACCCTGGGTGGCGCAGAGTTCCAGCACCCGGCCCGGGCGCTGGACGTAGATCGAGCAGACCTCGGCCCCCAGCTCGTGGGCGATCACCTGGACGGTGCTGTCGAGGCGCTGCTGCGGCGTGCCGACCCCCGCCATGACGTCGCGCAGACGGCGCAACATCTCGCGGGGACCACCCCCCGGTCCGGTTTCACGGGCTCCGGTGGGTGCGTTCATGACACTTAGCCGTCACCGTCGGCGTCGAGGCCGTAGGCGGTATGCAGCGCGCGCACGGCCAGCTCGGTGTAGTCGGAGGCGATCAGCACACTGACCTTGATCTCCGAGGTGGAGATGACCTGGATGTTGATGCCCTTGGCGGCCAGCGTCTGGAACATGGTTTTGGCCACGCCCGGCTGGCTGCGCATGCCGACGCCGACGACCGAGATCTTGCAGACCCCCGCGTCGGAGACGATCTCGGAATACCCGAGCTCGCCCTTGAGCCCGTCGAGCACCTGATGGGCCCGGTCGAGATCGGTCGATCCGACGGTGAAGGTCAGGTCGGTGGACTTGCCGTCCTGGCTGACGTTCTGGACGATCATGTCGACATTGACCGCGCTGTCGGCCAGCGACCCGAAGATGGCGCCCGCCACGCCCGGACGGTCCGGCACGCCGACCAGCGTGACCTTCGCTTCATCGGGGCTGTAGGCGATACCGGTGACGACTTGCTGCTCCACGATTTCTCCCTCGTCGACGACCATCGTGCCGGGCTTGTCCTCGAAGCTGGAGAGGACCTGCACGCGCACGCCGTGCTGCATGGCCATGGCGACCGACCGGGTCTGGAGGACCTTGGCCCCCTGGGAGGCCAGTTCCAGCATCTCCTCATAGGTGATGCGGTCGATCTTGCGCGCCTTGGCGGTGATACGCGGATCGGTCGTGTAGACCCCATCCACGTCCGTATAGATGTCGCACCGGTCGGCGTCCAACGCGGCGGCCAGCGCCACCGCCGACGTGTCCGACCCGCCCCGGCCGAGCGTAGTGATGCGGTTGTCCGGGCCGATGCCCTGGAAGCCGGCGACGACGGCCACCTGCCCCTGGGCGAAGCGCTCGCGCATCACCGTGGTGTCGATCTCGCCGATGCGGGCCTTGCCGTGGATGCCGTCGGTGCGGAACGGGATCTGCCAGCCGAGCCAGGACCGGGCGTTCACGCCGAGATCCTGCAGCGCCAGCGCCAGCAGCCCGACGGTCACCTGCTCGCCGGAGGCCACGACGACGTCGTATTCCCGGGCGTCGTGCAGGCGCGCGATCTCGTTGGTCCAGGCGACGAGCTGGTTGGTCGTGCCGGACATGGCGGAGACCACCACGGCGACCTCGTTGCCGGCATCGACCTCGGCTTTGACGCGGCGCGCCACGTTCTTGATCCGGTCCGTATTGCCGACGGAGGTCCCGCCGAACTTCATCACGATGCGCGCCATCGTCTGTCCGCTCCGAGTCTTCTGGATGCCCTGTTTGTTCAGGGTGCCCTGCCCGATGCGCCTTTCGGTCGCAAAGCCTTGCCGGACAAGGGCGGCGCTATCCATAGTATGGGGACTCCCAAGGAGCAAGCGGCAGGACCGCTTAATGATGTGAGGAGTCTATCATGTTGAGGTCTCTGTTGCGCCGGGCGGCGGACGCGCGGGCCGAACGGGCGCCGGGCTCCCCCCTGGACGCCCCGGCGCGCGGCACCGTCGACCGGGCCGATATCGACCGTTTCGCGCTGCTCGCCGAGCGCTGGTGGGACCCGGACGGACCGCACGGCCCGCTGCACCGCTTCGTGCCGGTGCGCATGCAAGTGATCCGCGACGCCCTCGCCCCGCTGGCGAAGAAGGCCAGGGGCCGGCAGGTACTGGCCGGGCTGAGCGTGCTGGATATCGGCTGCGGCGGCGGGCTGCTGTCGGAGCCGATGACCCGACTCGGCGCCGAGGTGACCGGTGTGGATGCCGACGCCGCCGGGATCGCGGCCGCCATCGCCCATGCGGGCGAGATGGGACTGCAGATCGACTACCGCGCCGGTGCGGCCGAGGACCTGGCGGCGGACGGGCTGCGCTTCGACGCGGTGGTGGCGAGCGAGGTGGTCGAGCATGTGGCCGACAAGCCGGCCTTCGTGACGGCGCTGGCGTCGCTGCTGAAGCCGGGCGGGGTGCTGGTGCTGACGACGATCAACCGCACCGCCCGCTCCCGCGCCCAGGCGATCGTGGCGGCGGAGTACATCCTGCGCTGGGTCCCGCGCGGCACCCACGACTGGACCCAGTTCCCCACCCCGGCGGAACTGACCGGGCTGCTGGAGGCGGCTGGGTTCGAGGTGGATCCGGCGCTCGGCCTGGTGTTCGACCCGGTCGACGGGACGTTCTCCCTGTCGGCCGACGCGCGGGTGAACTACGCCCTGGTGGCGCGGAAGGGTTAGCCTTTCCCCTTCCCGTCATCCCGGACAGCCCCGGACCCGATCCGGGGCTGGGCCGGGACCGTGCTCCCTGCGGAGGTGTCTGGGTCCCGGGCCGTCTCCGGATCGGGCCCGGAGCCGCCCGGGATGACGGGCATGGGGTTGGGGTGGCCGGCCCGTCGACACGTCGCTCCGCTCCCGCTCAGGGCGAGGTCCGATCAAACCCATCCCCGTCATCCTGACGCACGTCAGGATCAAGCTGCCGGCGTCAGTGCGCCGCAGATCCTGACGTGCGTCAGGATGACGGTTGGGGGCGAAGGGGAGGGAGAATTTAGAAAGACCTCACCCTAAGCAGCCCCGGCCTTGTGCCGGGGCGTGTCGAAGGGCGGCGCTACTCGTAACTCCGCTGGTCGTCGATCACCTTGCCGTCGTTCGGCAGGGTCCCCGGCGCCACAAGCTGAACGCCGCCGCGCATCTTGGTCACCGCCTGCAGGCTCTCGGCGACAGCCACGCGCAGGGCCTCGCCGCCGCCGGCGACCTCCACCGACAGGGCCATCGCATCCACGCCCTTCTCGCCCGTGACGGTCAGCCGGGCGCGGACGATCTCCTTGTGCCGGGCGGCGATGGCGGCGACCTGGGAGGGATGGACGAACATGCCCTTCACCTTGGTGGTCTGGTCGGCCCGGCCCATCCAGCCCTTGATCCGCAGGTTGGTGCGCCCGCACGGGCTCTGCCCCTCCAGCACCGCCGACAGGTCCCCGGTGGCGAACCGGACCAGCGGATAGTCCGGGTTCAGCACCGTCACCACCACCTCGCCGACCTCGCCGTCGGGCACCGGATCGCCGGTGCCGGGACGCACGATCTCGATGATCGCGCCCTCGTCGGCGATCATCCCCTCGCGCGCCGGGCTCTCATAGGCGATCAGCCCGAGATCGGCCGTCGCATAGGCCTGCATGCAGCTCACCCCCAGCCCCTCGATCTCCGCCCGCAGGCTCGGCGGCAGGGCGCCGCCGGAGACGAGTGACTTGGACAGGGAGGACACGTCCTTGCCGGCCTCGGCCCCCTTCTCCAGCAGGGTCTTCAGAAAGGACGGGGTGCCGACATAGGCGACCGGCTTCAGGGCGGCGATGGCGTCGAGTTGCTGCTCGGTATTGCCGACCCCGGCCGGGATCACCGGGCAGCCCAGCGCCTCGGCCGCCGACTGGCCGATCCAGCCGCCCGGGGTGAGGTGATAGGCGAAGGTGTTGATCACCAGGTCGCCGCGCCGGAACCCGGCGGCGAACAGGGCGCGGGCGAAGCGGTAATAGTCGGCCGAATGCCCCTCCGGCTCGAAGATCGGCCCCGGCGAGATCAGCACCCGGGCCAGGTCCGACAGCGGCGTGGCGTTCAGCCCGCCGAAGGGCGGCGCCTTCGCCTGCAGCTCCATCAGATCGGATTTGCGCAGCACCGGCAGCTTGGCCAGGTCGGCGCGGCTGCGCACCGCGTTGGCGTCCACATCCGCGAGCGACCGGGCGAAATAGGCGGTGTTGGTCTTGGCATGGGCGATCTGCGCCGGCAGGCATTGGGCCAGCGACGCGGCCCGTTCGTCGGCGCTGCGGGTCTCCAGCGCGTCGTAATGGTCGGCCATGGGTCCTCCGACGAATGAGAGAATGGCGACGGCTTGGGACCGGCTCAGCCGATCCAGCGCTTGCGGCGGCGGTAGTGCTTGACGTCGCGGAAGCTCTTGCGGCCCTCGCCGCCGAGGCCGAGGTAGAATTCCTTGACGTCCTCGTTGTTCCGAAGCTGCTCCGCCTCGCCCTCCATGACGACGCGGCCGCTCTCCAGGATATAGCCGAACTTGGCGTAGCGCAGGGCGATGTTGGTGTTCTGCTCGGCCAGCAGGATGGTCACCCCCTCCTGCTCGTTGATCTGCTTCACGATCTCGAAGATCTGTTCCACGAGCTGCGGGGCGAGGCCCATGGAGGGTTCGTCCAGCAGGATCATCTTCGGCCGGCTCATCAGGGCGCGGCCGATGGCGACCATCTGCTGCTCGCCGCCCGACGTGTAGCCGGCCTGGCTGCTGCGCCGCTCGCGCAGGCGCGGGAAGTAGTTGTAGACCATCTCCAGGTCGCGCTGGATGCCCTGGCGGTCGTTGCCCCGGGTGAAGGCCCCGGTCAGCAGGTTCTCCTCCACCGTCAGGTGCTCGAAGCAGTGGCGGCCCTCCATCACCTGGATGCAGCCGCGCTTCACCAGGTCGTTCGGGCTGGAGGCCTGCACGGCGACGCCGTCGAACTCGATGCTGCCCTTGGTGACCTCGCCGCGCTCGGTGCCGAGCAGGTTGGAGATCGCCTTCAGGGTCGTGGTCTTTCCGGCGCCGTTGGCGCCCAGGATGGCGACGATGCCGCCCTTCGGCACCTCCAGCGAGATGCCGCGCAGCACCAGGATCACGTGGTCGTAGATGACCTCGATGTTGTTGACCTTGAGCAGCGGCTGGGCCGCGCCGGGGGCTTCGGAAACTGCGCTCATCGGTTCTCGTCCTGGGTTGCGCCGTCAGGGAGCGGGAGGCGTGTCGGGGGACGCCGGTCTGGCCGGCGTCCCCCCGGTTGCGGGCCGGTCGCTGCTTACGAGCAGCTGCGCGGCGTGATGTTGTTCTCCTTGGCGTACTGCTCGGCGTCCTGGTCGATCAGCGGCCGGGTCAGGGCGGTATCGGCCTTGATCCAGTCGGTCTTGATCTCCCATTCCTTGCCGTTCCACTGCTGGATCTTGATCGCCGGATCCTGACCCTCGTGGTTGTCGCAGGTGATGGTCACCGGCGGCATCAGGCCGGTCATGCCGAGCTCCTCGATCCGCTCGGCGGTGACGTTCAGGTTCTCCATGCCCCAGCGCATCTCCTCGCCGGTGATCACCCGATTGCCGTACTGCGCCTGGGCGGTGCGGATCGCCTCGACCACATAGGCCGCGGCCGCCATGCCGCGGGAGTACAGCACGCCGCCGATCTCGTCGCGGTTCCAGGACCCCTTGCCCGCGTCGTAGAGGGCGTTGATGTCCTCGTAGACCTTGAAGTCGGTGCCGACGCCGTTGAACGTCGCGCCCTTGTAGCCGATGGCGCCGTCACCGGCCGGGATGACGTCCGGCTCGGCCGCCGCCCACCAGTTGCCGATGAACTTCTCCATCGGATACTTCACGTTCGCCGCCTCGTTGATGGCGGTCGAGTTCATGGCACCCCAGCCCCACATGATCATATAGGCCGGACGGGCCCGGCGGACCTGCAGCCAGATCGACTTCTGCTCGGTCATCGCCGCCGGCGGCACCGGGTACTTGTCGTAGGTGAAGCCGTACTTCTCGGCCAGGATGTCCAGGGTCGGGATCGGCTCCTTGCCATAGGGATGGTCGAGATAGATGAAGCCGAGATTCTGGCCCTTCAGCTTGTCGTACCCGCCCTCCTGCTCGGCGATGTACTTGATCACCGCCGTCATCTGGTTCCAGTAGGTCGAGGGGAAGTTGAAGACGTAGGGGAAGACCCGGCCGTCGGCCGCCGAGGTCCGGCCGTAGCCCATGGACAGCAGCGGAATCTTGTCCGCCGTCGCCTTCTCGATCAGGGCGTAGGTGATGCCGGTGGACCACGGGTTGATGACGGTGGCACCGCCATACTGGTTCTTCACGCGGTCGTAGCACTCCACGCCGCGGTCGGTCTTGTACCCGGTCTCGCACTCTTCGTAGATGATCTGCACGCCGTTGATGCCGCCGTCGCGGTGGTTGACCATCGCCAGGTAGTCGGCGAAGCCGTGGGCGGTGGGCGTACCGCTGGGCGCGTAGGGGCCGGTCTTGTAGACCAGGTTCGGGATGAACTGGCCCTCGGCCTGCGCGGCGCCGGCCAGCCCGAGAAGGCCGACCGCGGCGGCTGCCATGGTCATGGTAACTGAACGGAAGTTCATCTTCCTATGTCCTCCCTGTTTGCAAAGCGGTGCTTTGCTTCTGTTGGCCGCGGCCGGTGCGGTGTCTCCCGCCCTTCGCCGCCGCCGAAACGACACGCCCGCGCGTTTTCCCTACCAGTTGGCCTAGTACGGGAACGGCCACAGGCGCAGTTTCTCCTTCGTGATCGACCAGAGCCGGGCCAGGCCATGCGGCTCGACGATCAGAAAGAAGACGATGAGCGCACCGAACACCATGAACTCGAGGTGGCTGATCAGTTCGGTGGGCACTTCCAGGCCGACCCATCCGGGGGCGCTGTTCAGGAAGATCGGCAGCAGGAAAATGAAGAAGGCGCCCAGGAAGCATCCCAGGATGCTGCCGAGCCCGCCGATGATCACCATGAACAGCACGGAGAACGACCGGAAGATGTCGAAGGCGGTCGCCTCGACGGTGTTGATGTAGCAGAACGACCACAGCACCCCGGCAACCCCGCAGTAGAACGAGCTGACCGCGAAGGCCGAGAGCTTGGTCGGCAGCGGCTTGATGCCGATCAGCTCGGCGGCGATGTCCATATCGCGGATCGCCATCCAGGTCCGGCCAATGCGGCCGCGCACCAGGTTGGCGGCGATCAGCGCCAGGATCACGGTGAAGCCGAGGATGAACAGGTAGCGCGCCTCGACCGAGGCCTCCGCCCCGGTGACCAGGTAGCCGAACATCTCGCGCGGCGGCGCGGTCGGCACGCCGGCGATCGAGTAGTTCACGAACCACGGCACTTTCTGGAACAGCCAGAGCAGGAAGAACTGCGCCGCCAGCGTGGTGACCGCCAGGTAGAAGCCCTTGATGCGCAGGCTCGGCAGGCCGAAGGCGACGCCGATCATCGCCGCGGCGATGCCGCCGAGGATCACCACCGCCCAGATCGGCATCCACGGGAAGGCCGTGGCGATCTTGTAGCCGAGGAAGGCGCCGGCGGCCATGAAGGCGCCGGTGCCAAGGCTGAGCTGGCCGCAATAGCCCAGCAGGATGTTCAGCCCGATCGTGGCGATCGCCATGATCAGGGTCGGGATCAGAATGGAGCCGAGCCAGTACTCGTTGCCGATGACCGGGATCACCAGGGCGGCGAAGGCCACCACGGAGATCACGAAGATGCGGTCGAGCGGGATGCGGAACAGGGCCTGGTCGGCCGCGTAGCTCGTCTTGTAGATGCCGGCTTCGCGGTAGAACATCGTGTCAGACCCTTTCGATGATCTTGTCGCCGAACAGGCCCTGGGGCCGGTACAGCAGGAACAGCATGGCGACGACGTAGGCGAACCACTCCTCGATGCCGCCGCCGATGTAGGGGCCGAGATAGATCTCGGCGACCTTCTCGCCGACGCCGATGATCAGCCCGC
This sequence comes from Thalassobaculum sp., assembly GCF_965223715.1. GTDB lineage: Bacteria > Pseudomonadota > Alphaproteobacteria > Thalassobaculales > Thalassobaculaceae > Thalassobaculum. The sequence goes on from NZ_OZ245012.1 coordinate 3,215,966, forward strand.
CGACGATGGCGCCGGGCACCGAGGTGAAGCCGCCGAGGATCAGCACCGGCAGGGCCTTGAGCGCCAGGATCGACAGCGAGAACTGCACGCCCAGGCGCGAGCCCCAGATGATGCCGGCGACCAGAGCCACCAGGCCGGCCACCGCCCAGACGATGATCCAGATCTGGTTCAGCGGGATGCCCACAGAGAGGGCCGCCTGGTGGTCGTCGGCCACCGCGCGCAGCGCCCGGCCGATCCGCGTATAGGTGAAGAACACGGCCAGCACCGCGACCAGGCCGCCGGCGATGATCGCGGCGGAGACGTCGAACTGCTGCACCATGATCGCGCCGTCCGGCCCGACGAACCACGCGCCGTCGGGAATGCCCACATTGAGCGGATGCACGTCCGTGCCCCACAGCAGCTCGCCGAACCCTTCCAGGAAGAAGGCGATGCCGATCGTGGCCATGAACAGGATGATCGGCTCCTGGTTGACCAGGTGGCGGAGCACCAGGCGCTCAACCGCGAAGGCCCAGGCGACCATGATGGCGCCGGCCAGCAGCAGGGCCAGCATCATCGGCACGCCCATCTCCATGAAGCCGACGAAGCACAGGGCCGCGAACAGCACCATGAATCCCTGGGCGAAGTTGAACACGCCCGACGCCTTGAAGATCAGCACGAAGCCGAGGGCGATCAGCGAATACATCGTGCCGGCGAACATTCCGTTCAGCACGACCTCGATGAAGAACCAGAACTCCATTACGCCATCTCCGCCCGTCAGTCTTCGTGGGGGACGCCGAGATAGGCGTCGATCACGTTCTGGTTGCTTCGCACCTCATCCGGCGTGCCGTCGGCGATCTTGCGCCCGTAGTCGAGAACGACGACCCGGTCGGAGATGTCCATGACGACGCCCATGTCGTGCTCGATCAGCACGATGGTGGTGCCGAACTCCTCGTTCACGTCGAGGATGAAGCGGGACATGTCCTGCTTCTCCTCCACGTTCATGCCGGCCATCGGCTCGTCCAGCAGCAGGATCTTCGGCTCCATCGCCAGGGCCCGGCCGAGCTCGACCCGCTTCTGCAGCCCATAGGGCAGCCGGCCGACCGGCGTGCGGCGGATCGACTGGATCTCCAGGAAGTCGATGACGGTCTCCACGAAGGCGCGGTGCTCGATCTCCTCGCGCTGGGCCGGACCCCAGCGCAGGGCCTGCCAGAAGAACCCGCGGTTCATCTTCAGCACACGCCCGGTCATCAGGTTGTCCAGGGTCGACATGCCGCGGAACAGGGCGATGTTCTGGAAGGTACGGGCGATGCCGTTGGACGCCGCGAAATGCGGGTCCATGGCCGACATGGTCTTGCCGTTGAAGGTGATCGTGCCCTTCTGCGGCTTGTAGAAGCCGTTGATGCAGTTGAGCATCGACGACTTGCCCGCACCGTTCGGACCGATGATCGCCCGGATCTCGCCCTTGCGGACCTCGAAGCTGACGTTGTTGATGGCCTTCACGCCGCCGAAGCCCAGCTCGATGTTCTCCAGCTTCAGGACGACCTCGCCGACCTCCCGGTCCAGCATCTCCGCCTCCTGGGAGACCGTCTCCGGCTCGAACCCTTGTACTGCAGCCACGGTCAGCCCGCCTTTCTGAGAGTGCCGGACGACGGACCGCCCTCGACCGGCATGATCGTCATGTCGGCCTGGACGCGGGAGCGCCGGCCGTCCTCGAACCGCACCTCGGTGTCGAGCCGCGCGGTGGCGGCATCGCCGTAGAGCGCGTCGATGAGCTGGCCGTAGCGCTCGTAGACCACGCCGCGGCGGACCTTGCGGGTGCGGGTCAGCTCGCCGTCATCGGCATCCAGTTCCTTGTAGAGCAGCAGGAAGCGGCGGATCCGCTGATGCTCCGGCAGGCCGGCATTGACGTGCTCCACCTCGCCCCGGATCAGCTCGTAGACCCGCTCGTCGGCCGACAGGCCGGTATAGGAGGTGAAGCCGACCCGGTTCTTCTCGGCCCATTTGGACACGGTGGAGAACCGCACGCAGATGATCGCGGTCAGGTACGGATGGCCCGACCCCAGGATCACCGCCTCGCCCACATAGGGGGAGAACTTCAGCTTGTTCTCGATGTATTGCGGCGAGAACTTCACCCCGGTGGAGGTCTCGGCCATGTCCTTGACCCGGTCGATCACCGTGAGCCGGCCCTTGGCGTCGAAATAGCCGGCGTCGCCGGTATGCATCCAGCCGTCGCGCAGGTCGGCGGCGGTGGCTTCGGAGTTCTTGTAGTAGCCGGTGAACATGTTCGGGTGCCGCGTGACGATCTCGCCCACACCCTCGGGATCCGGGTTCTCGATCTTCACCTCGCAGCCCTCGAAGGGGATGCCCACGGTGTCGACGTCGAGCTCCTTGCCGTCCTGCAGGGTATAGGCGCCGAGCGTCTCGGTCTGGCCGTAGAGCTGCTTCAGCGGGATGCCCATGGCGAGGAACAGCTTGAACGTCTCCGGCCCCATCGCCGCCCCGCCGGTCGCCGCCGAGGTCACGTTGGCGAAGCCGAGCCGGTCGCGCAGGGCGCCCATGACCATCATGTCGGCCAGGGTGGAGCGCCGGCCGTGCTCGACCGCGTCGACGGCGATCTTCAGTCCCTTGTCGAACAGCCACTGGTTCAGGGAGGAGGCGTCCATCATGCGGGCCCGCATGTCGGCGGCGATCTGCTCCAGCACCCGGGGGGCCAGCAGCAGGAAGGTCGGGCCGATCTCCCGCAGGTCGGCGAAGCTGGTCTCCTCGCTCTCCGGGAAGTTCACCTTCATCCGCGAGACCAGGCCGAAGCCAAAGACATAGACCTGCTCCATGATCCAGGGCAGCGGCAGCACCGAGACGTATTCGTCGTGCGGGCCCTTGGGATCGGCGGCGAGATAGGTGTGGATGTGCCGCACGAAACGGCCGTGGGGCAGCATCGCCAGCTTCGGGTTGGAGGTGGTGCCCGACGTGGTGCACAGGATCGCCACGTCCTCCGCCTTGGTCGCGGCGACCATGGCGTCGAAGGCTCCCGGCGCCTTTTGGTCGGCCGCGGCCCCGGCGGCGATCAGGGTGTTGAGATGGATGAGACGGGGGTCGGAGCGTTTGCGCATGCCGCGGTCGTCTGCATAGACGATGTGCTTCAGGGTCGGCAGCCGGTCGCCCAGCGCCAGGGCCTTGTCGACCTGCTCCTGGTCCTCGGCATAGACCAGCGCCACCTCGGCATACTCGGCCAGGTAGCCGACCTCCTCCTCCAGCGCGTCGCGGTAGATGCCCATGGTCATGGCACCGGCCGCATGGGCGGCGATCTCGAACGCCGTCCAGTCGCTGTCGTTGTCGCCGATCATCGCCACCACGTCGCCGCGGGTGACGCCCAGGTCCCGGATCGCCAGCGCGATGTGCTTCACCTTGGCGCCGTACTCCGCCCAGGTGGACTCGTGCCAGATGCCCAGATCCTTCTCGCGCACGGCAATGTCGGACCCGTGGTGGTCGACATTGTACTGCAGCAGCTTGGGAAGCGTGTCGTAGACCGCCGGATCGGGGTATGCCATCAGCCCTTCGTCCTCCACGTCGCGCGCAGGGACTATCGGCCTGTCACTCCGCCTGCACGACTCCCTCATCGGCAGCCGCAAGCGGACGCGTTCCCGGTTCCATCCCTGACCTTGCCCCGCCCTTTGGTCCTCCGCTTTGCGCGGATGGTCGGATCGGTGGCTTTATTTTTTTGGCCCGCCGAAGCAGGGTCGTGATTTGGATACGCGAATTCCTGTTTCCCCGCAAGACACAAGCCATTGCCAAATCCGCACTAGACAACCCTTGCTGCGCTGCAGCAACGACGGCACCTCCAGGAATGGTAAGCATGAGCCAAGCAACTCTCGTCCGCCTCGACGGACCCGGACCGGAAATTGTGTTTCTGCACGAAGGACTGGGTGCGGCGACCATGTGGCGGGGGTTTCCCGAGGCCCTGTGCGAGGCCCTGGGACGCGGCGGCATCGTGCCCGACCGGCGGGGTCACGGCACCGCCCCGCCCTTCGACGATCCGGTGCGCGGCGGCCACCGGCTCGACTATCACGAGCGCGAGGCCGAGGCGCTGATCGAGCTGCTGGAGCGCGAGCGGATCGACCGGCCGCTCCTGTTCGGCCATTCCGACGGCGGGACCATCGCCCTGTTCGCCGCCGCCCTGGCGCCGGACCGGATCGCCGGCTGCGTCACCGAGGCGGCCCATGTCTTCGTGGAGGCGATCACGCTGGCCGGCATCCGCGACGCGGTCGCCGCCTACGAGGCGTCGGACAGTCGGCTGAAAGCGGCCCTTCTGCGCCACCACGGCCCCGAGCGGGCGGAGAAGGTGTTCTACCGCTGGGCCGATGCCTGGCTGTCGCCGCCCTTCGCCGCCTGGAACATGGAGCACCGTCTGCCGGAGGTGCGCTGCCCGGTCCTGGCGATCCAGGGGCTGGACGACGAATACGGCACCCCGGCCCAGGTCCATGCCATCGTCGACCAGGTCTCCGGTCCCGCCGAACCGCTGCTGATCGAGAACAGCGGCCATGCCCCGCATCTCGACAGCCGGGACGTGGTGATCGCGGCCGTGCAAAGCTTCGCCGCGTCCCTCTGAGCGGAAAAGTTTTTCGCGCCGCGGCGGGATAAGCTCGGAGGGGGGCGGCGTATATCCATCGTTAGCCCCGGGAGAAGGCCGCGATGGTCACCAGTTCCGAGATCCTCGACCACGTCCATCAGCTTCGACGCTACGCGCGCCTGCTCTGCGGCAGCCCGGTGGATGCGGACGACCTGGTGCAGTCGACCCTGGAAAAGGCGGTGCGCCACGCCGGCCGGTTCGTGGACGGACGGAACCTGCGGGTCTGGCTGTTCTCCATCATGCACAACACTTTCCGCTCGACGATCCGCGAAAGCCGGTCGCGCCTCTACCGCGAGACCTTCTGGTCCGAAGCCGCCGCCGACTCCGTCGCGGGCACCCAGGAGGCGAGCGTCGAACTGAACCGGGTTCTCGCCGCCATGGCGAAGCTTCCGCCGCAGCAGCGCGAGGTGCTGCTGCTGGTCTCGGTGGAAGGCTTCAGCACCGACGAGATCGCCCTGGCCATGGATATTCCGGTCGGCACCGTCCGCTCGCGCCTGGCGCGCGGCCGCGAGGCGCTGCGCCGGCTGCTGGAAGACGACGATTCATCTGTCACCCCCTTCACGGTGGTTGGAGGACGCGATGTCCACTAGGAACGGCAACGATACGACCGGCGGCGGCCCAAACGGCGGCGGCACGAAGAACGCCGGCCCGATCGAGGATTGGGAGATCGGCGCCTTTGTCGATGACGAGCTGTCGGCCCAGCGGCGCCGCGAGATCGCCGCGGCGGCCGAGACCTCGCCGGAGCTGGCCCGAAAGATCGAGGCCTATACCCGCCACAAGACCCTGCTGTCGGGGCTGGCCAATCAGCGGGTCGACGACGAGATCCCCGATGCCATGCGCGCCGCGGCGACCCGGCTCAGCCGGGCGACCACGGTGCACGGCTGGATGCGGCAGGGCCGCCGGTTCATGGTCGCCCAGGCCCGCATCGCCGCCGTCCTGGTGGTCGGCGCGGTGGTCGGCTGGACGGCCCAGGAGATCCTGGGCCCGCGCCCGGGCAACGCCACCGACGGGCCACTCGCCTTCATCGACGAGGCGACCGAGGCGCATCGCACCCTAGCCCTGGCCCCGATGTTCGCCACCGATGTCGGCGAAGTCGATTTCGCCCGGCTGTCGGAGATGTTCTCCGAAGGCATCAACCCGGCCGGGCTGAAGGCCAACGGCCTGGTCCTGTCCAAGGTCGACCTGGCCTCGACCGACCAGGGGCCGGCGGTCCAGTTCCTGTTCTTCGACCGGGAAGCCCGGCCGGTCTCGCTGCTGATCTCGGTCAACAGCGCCAGCCTGACCTCGGTCGGCGTACCGGACGGGGAGACCGTGGTCACCACCTACAACGACTTCGCCGTCGCCTTCGGACGGCGCGACTCCGTCGCCTTCGTCGTCACCGCCGCCCTGCCCGAGCGGCGGGTCGGCGAGATCGCCCGCCAGCTCGTCGCTTCTGCCGGATTCTGATCCCCATGCTCCACTATCCGCATCCGACCTTCCGCCCCGGCGACTTCCTGCCGACCTTCGTCGCGGACACGCCGGTCAATCCGCGCTTCGAGTTCGACGCCGTGGCCGGCCGCACGGTGCTGCTCTGCTTCGTCGGCAGCGGCACCAAGGGCAAGGCCGCCGCCGCGGTGCACGCCGTGCGCGCGATCGAGAAGTCCCTGCACGCCGCCGGGATCCTGGTCTATCTGGTGACCGGCCATCCCGAGGAGCGCCAGGGCACCGCGCTGATGTCCGACGACAAGCGGACGATGCCGTTCTTCGATCTGGACCTGAAGATCCACAACGCCTACGGCATGGTGGACAGGAGCAGTTCCTCCGGCCGCGACTACACCGTGCTGCGCAACGGCTGCTTCCTGGTCGGCCGCAACCTGCGGCTCACCGACTATATCGACTTCGCCCCGCTCGACACCTTCGCCCAGAGGGTGGGCGCGGCGGTGGCCAAGCTCCCGGCCCCGCTGCCCGCCGCACCGGTCGGCGGCCACGCGCCGGTGCTCTACGTGCCCGAGGTGTTCGAGCGCGAGCTCTGCCGGCAGCTCATCGACGAGTACGAGGAACATGGCGGCGGTCCGAGCGGCGTTATGCGCGACGTGAACGGCGTGACCACCGGCTTCCTGGACAATTCGGTCAAGCGCCGCCGGGACGCCCCGATCCGCAACCCGGACACCCTGGCCCGGGTGCGCCGCAACCTGGTCAGGCGCCTCACCGGCGAGATCAAGAAGGTCTACAATTTCGACGCCACCCACATCGAGCGCTTCATGGTCGGCTGCTACGACAGCGGCGACAGCGGGTTCTTCAGCGCCCATCGCGACAATGGCGGATCGGGCACCGCCCATCGCCGCTTCGCGGTGTCGATCAACCTGAACGCCGAGGAGTTCGAGGGCGGCGAGCTGTGGTTCCCGGAATACGGTCCGCATCTCTACAAGCCGGCAACCGGCGGGGCGGTGGTGTTCTCCTGCTCGATGCTGCACGAGGCGCGCAAGGTCACCGCCGGGCGCCGCTACGCCTTCCTGCCGTTCCTGTTCGACGCCAAGGCGGCGGCGATCCGCGACGCCAACCGCGGCCTGCTGAGCAAGGACGCGCCGATCGTGGTCGAATCCACGGCGGCCTGAAGCCTGAGACCATGACCGTGCTCACCCTGTCCCTGGATGCCGATCAGATAGAGCGGCAGATCGGGGATCTCCGGGTCATCCTGAGGCTGCCCAGACTGTCCCCCCGGTCCCGGGCAGACCTGGCCCAGCTTCTGACCCTCCTGATGATCCTGAGGCGGGCGGTGTCGGAAGCAGGGTGAGCCCGCAGAGGTGGGGTGGAGAGGCCCGCTCCGCCCCACCTCTTTCCTTCACGCTCAGGACTCCACCGCCGGCAGCCGGATGAGGAAGCGGGCACCCAGGGTCCGACCGTCCGGGCTCTTGCGGTTCTCGGCCCGCACGGTGCCGTCATGCGCCTCGATGATCTGGCGCGAGATCGACAGGCCCAGGCCCGAATGGGTGCCGAACTTCTCGCCCTCCGGCCGTTCGGAGTAGAACCGGTCGAACACCGCCTCCAGCTTGCCTTCCGGCAGACCCGGCCCGTCATCCTCGATCACGATCACAACCTCGCCGTTCTCGCGGTGCGCCCGCAGCCGCACCGAGCCGTCGGGCGGCGAGAAGCTGATCGCGTTCTCGATCAGGTTCCGCAGCACCTGGACCAGCCGGCCCTCGTGCCCGTTGACGAACAGCTTTTCCGGATCGGTCAGCTCGGCGCGGACCGGCGGGCCGCCGCGATCCTCGCGGGCAGCGCCATAGACCTCCGCCAGCGTGCCCAGCAGCCCGCCGACATTGACCCGCTCCTCCTCCTCGCGGCTGATCTCGGCGGCGATGCGGGAGGCCGAGGAGATGTCGGTGATCAGCCGGTTCAGCCGCTCGACGTCGTCGACGATCACCGCCAGCAGACGCCGCTGGCGCTCCGGGTCGTCGATCCGCGCGGCGGTCTCCACCGCGCTGCGCAGGGAGGTGAGCGGATTCTTGATCTCGTGGGCCACGTCGGCGGCGAAGCCCTCGATCGCGTCGAGCCGGCGCCACAGTTCTTCGGTCATCGAGCGGATCGAGCGCGACAGGTCGCCGATCTCGTCCTTGCGGCTGCCGAAATCAGGTATCTGGATCCGCCGGTGCCGGCTGTTGCGCACGAGGACCGCGGCATGGGCGAGACGCTGGATCGGCCGGGTGATGGTGCCGGCCAGGTACAGCGACAGCAGGATCGTCACCAGCAGGGTGAAGGCGAAGATCGACAGGATCTCGAACCGCACCTCGCGCACGGCGGTGTCGATCTCGTCGCCGTCCAGCGACAGCATCAACGCGCCCAGCACCTGCTTGTAGCGTTGCACCGGCACGGCGGTGGACAGGATCAGCCCACCCTGCTCGGTCTTGCGCACTGCCCGCTCGGTGGTGCCGGCCAGGGCCGCGGTGACCTCCTTCAGCACGCTGCCGTCGGCGGGCATCTCGCGCCAGACGGGGAGCTGGCCGCGGCGCGGCAGCCAGTTGACCATGGCGTTGTAGAGGTCGATGGCGAGCCGGGCCAGCGGCTCCCCCTCCCGGGGCGGCGGCAGCGGCACGATGCGCACGGTGCCGGCCGGCCCGGCGAGGCGGCGGCTGTCCGCCAGCATCAGACCGGTGGGGTGATAGACCCGGATGCGCGACGAGGTGACGACCGACAGGCGGCGCACGATGCGCTGGACGCGGACCGGGTCGAGCCCTTCGTCCTGGATCACGTTCGGCTCTATGCCGAGTTCGCCGATCGCCCGGGCGATCACCTCCGCCTGGCGGGTCAGCGCGTCCAGCTCGCCCCGGATCAGGGCGTTCTGGTAGCGGTCGAGATACAGCACGCCGACGAAGAGTATGGCGATCGACACCAGGTTGATCGCCAGGATGCGGGCAGTCAGGCCCGAGACCGACGGCCAGCGCAGAGCGAAGACCTTGCGCCGCCGGGGGGCCGTCCTGCGGAGGCGCGACTCGCTGCCCTGATCGCCCGCCGTCTGCTGGTGATCGCTCGGATCGGCCCGCAGATCGTCTCGGTCCGTTGCCGCCATCAGATCCCCTCAGTCCCCGTCGTGCCCATCCGGCCCCGGATCACTCCCGGTACCGGTAGCCGACGCCGTAGAGGGTCTCGATCTTGGAGAACTGGTCGTCGGCCGACTTGAACTTCTTGCGGATCCGCTTGATGTGACTGTCGATCGTGCGGTCGTCCACATAGATGTTGTCGCCATAGGCCGCATCCATGAGCTGGTCGCGGCTCTTCACATGGCCCGGCCGCACCGCCAGCGCGCGGAGGATGAGGAACTCGGTCACCGTCAGCGGCACCGGCTTGCCGGCCCAGGAGCAGATGTGCCGCGCCCCGTCCAGCACCAGCTCGCCGCGCACCAGGGGCGCCTCGGACTGCGGGTTGAACTCGTCCTGGGCCAGGTCCTGGCGCCGCAGCAGCGCGCGGATGCGCTCTATCAGCAGCCGCTGGGAGAACGGCTTGCGGATGTAGTCGTCCGCCCCCATCCGCAGGCCCAGCACCTCATCCACCTCGTCGTCCTTGGAGGTCAGGAAGATCACCGGCAGGGTCGACGACTTGCGCAGCCGCTGCAGCAGCTCCATGCCGTCGAGCCGGGGCATCTTGATGTCCAGCACCGCCAGGTCGACCGGCCGCTGGTTCAGCCCGCGCAGGGCCTCCTCGCCGTCCTTGTAGGTGCGCACCTGGAAGCCTTCCGACTCCAGGGCCATGGAAACCGATGTCAGGATGTTCTGGTCGTCGTCGACCAGCGCGATGGTGTTCGTCATGATCCGCCCCTTTCCCGCAACACGTCGTTGCCAGAGTTCGGGTTTGTCCCCCCATTCCGGCAAGGGCTTGGCCGCAATGGGGCGAAGAATGCGGGCGGCGCCCCGAATGCGCCGCATTTCGATCGCCGCCCGTCCCGGTGTATAGCATGGGAATGACCGATCCAGACGCCAAGTCTTCCGCCCCTTCCCCGGCCAAATCCGTGCGCGACCTGCTGCGATCCTGCGACCGGGCGGTGCTGGCCACCCTGCAGCGCGCGGACTCCGACGCACCGGCCGGCTGGCCCTATGCCTCGCTGGTGATGATGGCGGTGGACCAGGACGCCTCCCCCATTCTGCTGATCTCCACCCTGGCCGATCACACCCGCAACCTGCTGGCCGATCCGCGCGCCAGCCTGCTGGTCGACGGGACCGCCGGGTTGGACGAGCCGCTGACCGGCGCGCGGGCGACGGTGATGGGGCGGCTGGAGAAGACCGACGACCCGCGCCACCGCGCGCGCTACCTCGCCCGACATCCGTCGGCGCAGATGTATGCCGGGTTCGGCGATTTCGCGGTCTGGCGTATGGCGGTGGAGCGCGCCCATATCGTCGCCGGGTTCGGCCGCATCCACTGGGTCGAGGGCGGCGCGGTCCTCGGCGACCCGGCGCCCGCCATGTCCGAGCGGGAGGGCGACGTGGTCGGGCATATGAACGAGGACCATGCCGACGCCATCGCCTTGTACGCCCAGGTCCTGCTGGGCCTGGACGGCGAGGGCTGGGCGATGACCGGGGTGGATGCGGAAGGGGCGGACCTGCGCCTCGGCGGACGCACCGCCCGCCTGCCCTTCGACAAGCCGGTGGCCGATGCCGAAGGGGCCCGGGTGGAACTTGTCAGATTGGTTAAGAGAGCCCGGAGTATCGCGTCGAGCGGGGCCTGAAAATCGCGGATATCCGCGATTTCTTGAATCGGGAGACGTTAAGGCTTATATTGTCAGGCGGAGACAGACATGCTTCAGCCCGTTCTGACATCGACGCCGACAAACGCGCTGCCCAATGCGGGGCTGGTCGTACCGCGTCCTGTTCAACAGGAACGCGCCTCGACGGCGACCCGCAATCTGACCTCCAATCCGGTGCGGCAGAATTCCGAAGCCGACGAGGTCGGCGCCGACAACGAGCAGGATCGCGAGCAGCGGATCGAGGGCAGCCGAGCGGCTTTCGCCTTCAGCCGGGGCAGCGGCCGCGGGGAAGTCATCGACATCTTCGTCTGACCGGATGCGGTGATCGGCATGACCGGCGGCCATGGGCCGCTTTTTTTGTGCCTGACCGCCCGACAATTCGCCGTGTCCCAGTTGCGGCCACGGCGCCGGGTCGCCACACTCCCTCCATGTCCGAGACACCCCCCACCGGCCTTCAGGGTCCCGTCACCCGCCGCGTCCCCCACGGCGACAATCGCGAGCGGCTGGTCTGCGACGATTGCGGGTTCATCAACTACGTCAATCCGAAGATCGTCGTCGGCTCGGTGGTGACCCTGGGCGACAAGTTCCTGCTCTGCCGCCGGGCCATCGACCCGCGCGACGGCTATTGGACGATCCCGGCCGGCTTCATGGAGGAGCGCGAGACCACCGTGGAAGGGGCGATGCGCGAGGCCTGGGAAGAGGCCTATGCGAAGATCGAGATCGACGCTCTGCTCGGCATCTACAACATCCCGCGCATCAGCCAGGTGCAGATGATCTACCGCGCCCGGCTGCTCGACCCGGACGTGAAGGCGGGGGAGGAGACGCGGGAGGTGGGCCTGTTCACCTGGGACGAGATCCCCTGGGACGACCTGGCCTTCCCCAGCGTGCACTGGGCCCTCGACCACTGGCGCCGCACCCAGGGGCAGACGGATTTCGCCGCCTTCCCCGAGCCGGTGCAGGGGCTGTAGGGGGATATCCTGCGCACCCCACACCGTCGTCCTGACGCACGTCAGGACCAAGCCGCCAGCCTGTCCGCAGCGCCGGTTCCAGATCCTGACTTTCGTCAGGATGACGGGATTGGGTAGGGGTATGTGAGGAGCTGCTCACCCGCAGCTCGGACAGCCCGGCCGCTTGCGGTACCGGATCTCCTGCACCGACATGTCGAGCGCGTCCCACAGCATTAGCCGGCCGCGCATCGGCTCGCCCAGGCCGAGGATCAGCTTCAGGGTCTCGGTCGCCTGCAGGGTCCCGATCACCCCGGCGACCGCGCCGAGGATGCCCGCCTCCTCGCAGCGCGGGGTGAGCGCCGGGTCCGGCGTCTCCGGGAACAGGCAGCGGTAACAGGGCGCGTCGGCCTCCGGCATCACCGTGGTGAGCTGCCCCTCAAAGCGCGACAGGGCGCCCGCGACCAGCGGCACGCCCGCCGCCCGGCACGCGTCGTTCAGGGCGTAGCGCGTGGCGAAATTGTCGGAGCCGTCGACCACCACATCGGCGCCGGATACGACCCGGCCGGCATTCTCCGGCGTCAGCCGCTCGGCCACCTTCTCCACCGCGATCCCCGGATTGACCCGCGCGAGGGTCTCGGCGGCCGAGTCCACCTTGGGCCGGCCGACCGCGTCGGTCATGTGCACCACCTGGCGCTGCAGGTTCGTCAGGTCGACGTCGTCATCGTCCACCAGCACCAGGGTCCCGACGCCGGCCGCCGCCAGATACAGGGACACGGGCGCCCCAAGACCGCCGGCGCCGATCACCACGACCCGGGCGTCCAGCAGCCGCGCCTGCCCCTCCTCCCCGACCTCGTCGAGGATCAGGTGGCGGGCGTATCGGTGGAATTCGGCTTCGCTCAGCTCGCGCATGGGAAATATGTAGCCCAACCGCCCCACCCCGCGCCACACTCCAGGGCCTGCATCCGCGCAGGAGCGGAATAACCTCGCATTTTATCCAGTCTTCCAGAGACCGTTCCGTCCGCCGCCTTTACGATCACCCTCAAACCCTGGCCACCAGCGCCCTTGCCCACGCCCTGTCGGCGCGCTTTGATCCTCGAAAAGGGAGGAACCATGCTCGAGCCCGCCGCCAGTTACGAGGAGGCGTGTGCCCGCTTCCGATGGCGGGTGCCGGAGCGCTACAACATCGGCGTCGACATCTGCGACCGCCATGCGGAGTCGGGTGCCGGGACCGCGCTGATCTACGTCCAGCAAGACGGCAAGGTCCGCGAGGTCTCCTTCACCGAGCTGAAGCGCGCGTCGAACCGGCTGGCCAACGTGTTCACCGGCGCCGGGCTGGTCCGCGGCGACCGGGTGGCGATCCTGCTGCCCCAGCGGCCGGAGACCGCCATCGCCCATATCGCCGCGCACAAGGCCGGGATGGTCTCCGTCCCGCTCTTCACCCTGTTCGGCGAGGACGCGCTGCAGTACCGCCTGTCGGACAGCGGGGCCGCCGCCCTGATCACCGATCGCGACAGCCTGCCCAAGATCGCCGCGATCCGCGACCGGCTCCCGGACCTCAAGCTGGTGCTGGTCGCCGACGAGAGCCGCGACGGCTCGGACTGGGAGGCCTTCGCCCCGGCACTGGCCGCCGCCTCCGACCGCTTCGCGCCGGTCGACACCCTGGCCGACGATCCCGCCATCATCATCTACACCTCGGGCACCACCGGCCCGCCCAAGGGCGCGCTGCACGCCCACCGGGTGCTTCTCGGCCACCTGCCCGGCGTCGAGTTCCCCCAGGAGTTCTTCCCCAAGCCGGGCGACCGGTTCTGGACGCCGGCCGACTGGGCCTGGATCGGCGGGCTGATCGACGTGCTGCTGCCGTCCCTGCATCACGGCATTCCGGTCGTCGCCCACCGCTTCGCCAAGTTCGAGCCGGAGGCGGCCTTCGACTTCATTGCCCGGCACGGGGTGCGCAACGCCTTCCTGCCGCCGACCGCCATGAAGATGATGCGCCAGGTGCCCGACGCGCGCTGCCCGACCATGCGCTCCATCGGCTCCGGCGGCGAGAGCCTCGGCGCCGAGCTGCTGGACTGGGGCCGGCGCACCTTCGGTTTCACCATCAACGAGTTCTACGGCCAGACCGAGTGCAACCTGGTGGTCGGCAACTGCGCCTCGGTCATGGAGGTGCGCCCCGGCTCGATGGGCAAGCCGATCCCCGGCCACGAGGTCGCCATCATCGACGGCGACGGCAATTTCATGCCCCCGGGCGAGCCGGGCGCCATCGCCGTGCGGCGGGGCGATCCGGTGATGTTCCTGAAATACTGGAACAAGCCGGAGGCGACGGCGGAGAAGTACGTCGGCGACTGGATGCTGACCGGCGATCTCGGCCGCGTCGACGCGGACGGCTACCTGCATTACGTCGGCCGCGACGACGACGTGATCACCTCGGCCGGCTATCGTATCGGTCCGGGCGAGATCGAGGACTGCCTGATGACCCACCCGGCGGTGGCCCTGGCCGCCGCCATCGGCGTGCCGGACCCGCTGCGCACCCAGGCGGTGAAGGCCTGCATCGTGCTGGCCGAGGGTCACGCGCCGAGCGACGACCTGAAACGGGCGATCCAGAGCCATGTGAAGACCCGGCTCGCCGCCCACGAATATCCGCGGATCGTCGAGTTCGTCGACGCCCTGCCCATGACGACAACCGGCAAGATCATGCGCCGCGTGCTGCGCGAGCGTCATGCCGACACCGAGGGAGACCGGACGTGAGCCTGCACATCGACTACTACATCTCGACCTCCAGCCCCTGGAGCTATCTCGGCTCCGGCCGCTTCCTGGAGATCGTCAAGCAGACCGGCGCCACCGTCGGGGTGCACGCGGTCGATTTCGGCGCGGTCTTCGCCGTCTCCGGCGGCCTGCCGCTGCCGAAGCGCGCCCCCCAGCGCCAAGCCTATCGCTGGATGGAGATGAAGCGCTGGCGCGACAAGCTCGGCATCCCCCTGGTGCTGGAGCCCAAGGCCTTCCCGATCACCACGCCGATCTCCTCCCTCGCCATCATCGCCGCGCGGGAGACCGGCGCCGACGCGCTCGCGCTGAGCGACGCGCTGCTGACCGCCCTGTGGCGCGACGACCGCAACACCGGCGACACCGATGTGGTGAAGGCCGTCGCCGACGAGACCGGCCTGGACGGGGCGGCCATCGTGGACGCCGCGCCGCGCTACAGCGACCAGCTCACCGCCGACACCCAGAAGGCGATCGATGCGGGCGTGTTCGGCGCGCCGAGCTACGTGCTGCCGGACGGCGAGATCTTCTGGGGCCAGGACCGCATCGACCTGCTGCGCTGGCGACTCGGACTCTGACGCCGATGCCCGCGACCCCCAGCCTCGCCCTCATCACCGACGAGGTGAGCCAGAACCTGGACGAGGTCCTGGCCTTCACCGCCGAGCACGGCATCACCCGGGTCGATATCCGCGCCGTGGACGACCGCAACGTCATCCTGTTCGACAATGCCGAGTTGGGGGCTCTGGCGGAACGGCTGTCCGATGCGGGGCTGACGGTGGGGTGCTACTGCTCGCCCCTGCTGAAATGGACGAAGCCGGGCATGCCGGTGCCGGAGGGCACCAACTTCCACGGCTTCGATCCCGACGCCATGAGCCACGAGACCGCCATGGTCCACGCCTTCGAGGTGGCCCACGTGCTGGGGGCGGGGCAGATCCGGATCTTCTCCTATCTGGCCTATCCCGGCTTCACCCCGGCGGATCTGGACGACGATCTGGAGATCCTGCTGGACCTGGCCGAGGCGCACGGGGTGGACCTGGTGCTGGAGAACGAGCATGTCTGCAACGTCGCCACCCTGGCCGGCATCATCGCCGTCGCCGACCACCACCCGCATCCGCGCCTGAAGGCGGCGATCGACCTCGCCAACCAGATCTCCGCCGGCCACCCGCCGCCGAGCGAGAACGAACTCGTCCATGCGGCCCGTCTCGGCGGCACCGTGCATGTGAAGGACCTCGGGCCGGACAAGGTCTATGTTCCGGTCGGCCAGGGCGTCATCGACCATGCCGGCAGCCTGGCGACCATCCTGAACGCGGCCCCTGGCGGTGAGCTGCCGATCGTCATCGAGACCCACATGCCCCATGACGGTCCGGCCGCGACCGCCGCGTCGCTCAAGGCGCTGCGGGCGATGCTCGCCGAGATCTGCGCCGAGGCCTGAGAGGTCGCGGCACTTGATCCGGGAACCGGGACGGGGTTGAGTCGTCCCCGGTAGGGGCCCGCCACGTTCGGAGAACGACCATGACGACACCTGCGTCCACCCTCATCCGCGCCGCCGCATTGCTGCTGCTGAGCGGCGGCGTCCTGGCGGCCTGCGGGTCCGACCGCGAGGAACTGGCCAAGCTCGCCCCCTATGGTGCCGAGCCGCGGGAGAGCTGCGGCGAGACCTCGCGCGGTGTGTCGCTGGAGGATCTCGACGGCGACGTGGAGGAGTGGAGCATCGAGGAGGCCCGCGAGGAGCTCGGCCCGCCGCAGCTTCTGATGGTCGAAGGCGCGATCCGCCGGGCCGGGTGGTACGACATCGTGCTGGGCCAGCAGACCTGCGGCACCCTGCTGGAGATCCTGGAACGCGGCGACCAGCGCATCGTGACGGTCCGCGACCTGAAATCCCACGAGATCTGGGGCGTGCTGGACGGCAAGTTCCCGCAATAGGCGGAGGCCGCGCGCTCCGTGACCACCCTCCCCGTCATCCCGGACTTGATCCGGGATCAAGCCGCCGGCGTCGGTCAAAGGTTGTGCTCTTGGTCAGGCGGTGGAGGCTTGGTCCTGACTTTCGTCAGGACGACGGGAGGCGTTGAAGCGTAAACAATCCCAACGACGTCATCCCGGCGCGCTCCGGACTTGATCCGGAGAGCGGCCGGGACCCAGCACAGCCAGCCGCCGCATCCAGGTCCCGGCGACCCCCGGGTCATGCCCGGGGGTCGCCGGGATGACGGGCGAGGAATCGATGGGATGACGGCCGTCGGCACACACCCTCGACATAAGCGCGCTTCGGCGTTAGAACCCCGCGCTTTCCCGCGCTCTTGCCGTTGAGGTGCCGCCCATGCGCACGCACACCGCCGAACGCTCGGCCCTGCTCGCCGCCATGGTGGCGATCGGCCTCGTGGTCCTGGTCTCCAACATCGCCGTCGGCTATCCGATCAACGACTGGCTGACCTGGGGCGCGTTCACCTATCCGGTCGCCTTCCTGGTCACCGACCTGTCGAACCGGATCCTCGGCGCCGCCGCCGCCCGGCGCGTGGTCTATGCCGGGTTCGCCGTCGGCGTGCTGCTGTCGCTGTACTTCGCCGATCCGCGCATCGCCGCGGCCAGCGGCGGCGCCTTCCTGGTCGCCCAGCTCCTGGACGTGTGGATCTTCAACAAGCTGCGCCAGGGCACCTGGTGGCGGGCGCCGCTGGTGTCCTCGCTGGTCGCCTCGGCGGTCGATACCGCGATTTTCTTCTCCGCCGCCTTCGCCATGACCGGCCTGCCCTGGGTCACCTGGGCGATGGGCGACTACGCCGCGAAGCTGGCCATGGCCGCGATCCTGCTGGTGCCGTTCCGGGTGCTGGTCGGCCTGCTGCCCGCCGAGTGGCGCGAGGCCCCGTCCCAGACGGCCTGAGGATGCGCGTCGACCTGTTCGACTACACCCTGCCGGAGGAGCGGATCGCCCGCTTCCCGGCCCGGCCGCGGGAATCCGCCCGGCTGCTCGACCTGACCGGCGGCGGGATGGCGGACCGTGTGGTGCGCGACCTGCCCGACCTGCTGCGCCCGGGCGACCTGCTGCTGTCGAACGACACCCGCGTCATCCCCGCCCGCCTGAAGGGCCGGCGCGGCGAGGCAGGGGTGGAGGTCACCCTGCACAAGCGCGACGGCGATGCGGTCTGGCGCGCCTTCGCCCGGCCGGCGAAGAAGCTGCGCCCCGGCGACCGCATCGTCTTCGCCGACGACCTCTCCGCCGACGTCACCGGCAAGGGCGAGGCCGGCGAGGTCACCCTGACCTTCTCCTGCGGCGGGCCGGCGCTGATGGCGGCGCTGGAAGCCCACGGCACCATGCCGCTTCCGCCCTATATCAAGCGCGCCGCCGGCGAGGGATCGGAAGACCGAAGCGACTACCAGACCGTCTTCGCCGCCCGCGACGGCGCCGTCGCCGCACCCACCGCCGGGCTGCACTTCACCCCGGCGCTGCTGGAAGCGGTCGAGGCCAGGGGCGTGAAGCGGGCGCTGGTCACCCTGCATGTGGGCGCCGGCACCTTCCTGCCGGTGAAGGCGGAGGATACCGACGATCACGTCATGCATACCGAATGGGGCGAGATCTCGCCGCAGACCGCTCAAGCGATCGCCGAGACCCGCGCGGCCGGCGGCCGGATCGTCGCCACCGGAACCACGACCCTGCGGGTGCTGGAGGCGGCGGCGCGGGAGGACGGCACGGTCCCGGCCTGGTCCGGCGACACCGACCTGTTCATCACCCCCGGCTACCGGTTCAAGGCGGTGGACGTGCTGCTGACCAATTTCCATCTGCCGAAATCGACCCTGCTGATGCTGGTCAGCGCCTTCGCCGGGCGGGAGCGGATCCTGAGCGCGTACGAGCACGCGATCGCCCAGGGCTACCGCTTCTTCTCCTACGGGGATGCCTGCCTGCTGGAAAGGACCGCGCCATGAGTATCGGCTTCGAGACCTGGGCCAGGGACGGCGCCGCCCGGCGCGGCCGGCTGACCCTCGCCCACGGCACCATCGAAACCCCCGCCTTCATGCCGGTCGGCACGGCCGCGACGGTGAAGGCGATGCGGCCGGAATCCGTCGCCGAGACCGGGGCGGAGATCCTGCTGGGCAACACTTACCATCTAATGCTGCGCCCCACCGCCGAGCGCATCGCCGAGCTGGGCGGGCTGCACAGGTTCATGAACTGGGACAAGCCGATCCTGACCGACAGCGGCGGCTTCCAGGTGATGTCGCTGGCCGGGCGGCGCAAGCTCGACAAGGACGGGGTCACGTTCCAGAGCCATATCGACGGCAGCAGGCACCGGCTGACCCCGGAGCGGTCCATCGAGATCCAGCACCTGCTCGGCTCCGACGTCACCATGGCCTTCGACGAGTGCACCCCGCATCCGGCGACGCACCAGCAGGCCGCGGAGTCGATGCGCCTGTCGATGCAGTGGGCGCAGCGCTCGAAGGACGCGTTCACCGACCGGCCGGGGCACACCCTGTTCGGCATCGTCCAGGGCAGCGTCTATGACGACCTGCGGCGGGAATCCGTGGAGGCGCTGACCGGGATTGGCTTCGAGGGCTATGCCGTCGGCGGGCTCGCGGTCGGCGAGGGGCAGGAGGAGATGTTCCGGGTGCTGGAGGCGACCGTCCCGCACCTGCCGGACGACGCCCCGCGCTACCTGATGGGGGTCGGCAAGCCGGGGGACCTGGTCGGGGCGGTGATGCGCGGCATCGACATGTTCGACTGCGTGCTGCCGAGCCGCTCCGGGCGCACCGGTCAGGCACAGACCCGGCGCGGGCCGGTCAACCTGCGCAACGCCCGCCACGCCGCCGATCCGCGGCCGCTTGACGCCGACTGCGCCTGTCCGGCCTGCACCGGCTACAGCCGGGCCTATCTGCATCACCTGCAGAAGGCCGACGAGATCCTGGGGCCCATGCTGCTGACCTGGCACAACCTGCACTACTATCAGGAACTGATGGCCGGCCTGCGCGGCGCGGTGGAGACGGGGACCCTGGCCGATTTCGCCGCCGCCTTCGCCGAGCAGCAGGCGGCGGGGGATATCGCCGCACTTTGACGCCCGGCCCCGTTCTCCTCCATCGTCATCCCGGTTCGTCCCCGGGCCCGACCCGGGGCGAGACCGGGACCTCGGTGGAAGGGGTGGAGGCTTGGTCCTGACTTGCGTCAGGACGACGGGAAGGGTTTCGAGCCCCACGTCATCCTGATGCAAATCAGGATCAAGCCGCCGACGTCGGACCATCGTCGAGGCCCCAGCCTCGCCCCGGGATCAATCCCGGACTAAATCCGGGACGGGGACGAACCGGGATGACGAGATAAGTTCAAGAGCGGCAATGACCCACACCCCCTCCCTCACCGACCGAATCAAGGCCGAGGCCCGGGCGGCCGGGTTCGATGCGGTCGGCATCGCCCGGGCGGAGGTGGGCGCGCGGGAACAGGCGCGGCTGGACGCCTTCGTCGCGGAGGGACAGTACGGCGAGATGGGCTGGATGGCCGACACCCACGAGCGGCGGCGCGACCCGAAGACCCTCTGGCCCGAGGCGCGCAGCGTCATCGTCTGCGCCATGAATTATGGCCCGGAGCACGATCCGATGGCCGACCTGCAGCACAGCGACCGCGGCGTGATCGCCGCCTACGCCCGCAACCGCGACTACCACGACCTGGTGAAGAAGCGGCTCAAGCGGGTCGCCCGCTGGATGCATGCGGAACTGGACTGCCAGGTGAAGGTCTTCGTCGATACCGCCCCGGTCATGGAGAAGCCCCTGGCCGCACGCGCCGGGGTCGGCTGGCAGGGCAAGCACTCCAACCTGGTCAGCCGGGAACACGGCTCCTGGCTGTTCCTGGGCGAGATCTTCACCACCCTGGAACTGCCGACCGACGCGGCCGAGACCGACCATTGCGGCTCCTGCCGGCGCTGCCTCGACATCTGCCCGACCGATGCCTTTCCGACGGCCTACACCCTGGATGCGCGGCGCTGCCTCAGCTACCTGACCATCGAGCACAAGGGACCGATCCCCCACGAGTTCCGCGCGCCCATGGGGAACCGGATCTACGGCTGCGACGACTGCCTGGCCGTCTGTCCGTGGAACAAGTTCGCCGAGACCGCTCGCGAGGCCGCCTTCATCGCCCGCGACGACCTGACTCTGCCGAAGCTGAGCGAGCTCGCCGGTCTGGACGACGCGGCGTTCCGCGCCCGGTTCTCGGGCTCGCCGATCAAGCGGACGGGACGCGACCGGTTTACCCGCAACGTCCTGATCGCGCTGGGAAATTCGGGAGACGCCGAGGCCCTGTCGGCGGTGACGCCGCTGCTGGACGACGCGAGCCCGCTGGTCCGGGGGGCCGCGGTCTGGGCCTATCTGCGGCTGGGGGGAGAGCCGGGCGACCGGCCGGCGCGCGAGTCCGACCCGGAGGTCCGGGCGGAATGGACCGGCGGATCTCGGTCACAGAAAATTATTTAAAATCCTTATCGCTTTCAAAACATTTTGGCATAAATCAAAGGGTCGATACCATCGAGGGGCCGCTTCCCATGCTCAAGCGATCGCCGAGAACCCATGATGGCGTGTGGGTTCGACCCCTGGAGGACCCGACCCTCCTGACCGACCAGCACCAGCGGGCGGTCTTCGAATACTGGCTCGCCCTGCGGGCCGACACGGACCTGCCGGGACCGGAGCATATCGACCCGGTCGCCCTGCCCCGGGGAAGCCTGCCGGTCATCCTGGTGAAGGAATGCGAAGCCGACACCGGCCGCTACCGCACCCGCCTCGCCGGCACCGCGTTCCGCGACGCGTCCGGCTTTGACGGCACCCATCTCTATACCGACGACATCAAGGGGAGTGCCGGCACCCTGGAGCGTTTCGGCTGGGCGGTCGCCAACCGGAAGCCTTACTGGTATCAGGGGTCGATGGCCTTCGGCACGAAGGACTACAAGCAGTTCAGCGTGCTGGTGCTGCCTTTCGCGGAGACGGGTCAGCCGGTGTGCCGGCTGGTCTGCGTCTTCGACTTCGCCCCTGACCCGCAAGCGAGACGATGAGCGACCAGACGATCTACAGCGGCCTGAACCAACTCGGCGGCGCCACCGCCCTGCCCGCGTCGCCGGAGGAGGCGGTGCTGGAGCGGGTGGAGAACCCCCATCGCGGCACCGACTACGTGGTGCGCTTCACCCAGCCCGAGTTCACCTCGCTCTGCCCGGTCACCGGCCAGCCGGATTTCGCCTTTCTCATCATCGACTACGTCCCCACCGATTGGCTGGTGGAGAGCAAGTCGCTGAAACTCTATCTCGGCTCCTTCCGCAACCACGGCGCCTTCCACGAGGGCTGCACCCTCGACATCGCCAAGCGGCTGGAAGACCTGCTCGGCCCGAAATGGCTGCGCATCGGCGGCTACTGGTATCCGCGCGGCGGCATGCCGATCGACGTGTTCTACCAGACCGGCGAGCCGCCGAAGGGCCTGTGGATCCCGAGCCAGGACGTGCCGGTCTATCGCGGCCGGCCCTGAGAACCGCGTCCATCGGGCCGCTGACATCAACACACATGAAGAGAAGTATAGGTGCCGGTGGAATATTTCACTGGCATCGACCTCGCAATTGTCGAAGTATCCGGCGTCGCCGTGACTTCAGGTGGGGGCCTGATGAGCGAGGATCGATCTCAATTTGAAGAAGCGCCGGATATCTGGATCCGGCCGTTCAGCGATATTGAGATTCTGACCGATCAGAACCAGAAATTGCTTTTCAAATACTGGCGGAATGCCCATTCGGGCGAAGATCTGCCGGCGCCGGAACACATCGATGCCCTGGCCTTTCCGACCCCCGCCCTGCCGTTCCTGGTGCTGGAGGAGTTCGAACGGGACACGGGCCGGTTCCGCACGCGCCTGACCGGCACCGCCTATCGCGATGCGGTCGGATACGAAGGCGCCGACCGCCGCACCGACGAGACGCCGGGCGCGGAGAGGGCGACCGAGCGGCTGAACTGGATCGTGCAGGGACGCCAGCCCTACTGGTACCGTGGCCCCCTGACCTTCTCCCATCGGCCGTGGACGCCGTTCAGCGTCCTCAGCCTTCCCTTCGGCCGCGCCGGCGAGCCGGTGTCGCGGGTTCTCTGCGTCTTCGACTTCCAGCCCGGCTGACGGTCGCATGACGGAGCCTGGACCCTGGGCCGGACTGCGGCCACCATGGCCGGACCGAACCGCTGGGTATCCGAAGATGTCCGAACCACCGGCCGCCGTCATCCTCGCCGACAGCGTGACCAAGCCGACCGAGGCCTGGATCGGCGCGGTGCTAGTCTCCGCCTCCCATGGCGGGGTCTACGCCGCCTACTGCGCCGCCAAGGCCGGCGTGCGCGCGATGATCCTGAACGACGCGGGACGGGGAAAGGACGACGCGGGGATCGGCGGGGCCGCCTGGTGCGACGCGCTCGGCCTCGCCTATGCGGCGATCGACACGATGTCGGCGCGGATCGGCAATGCCGAGGACATGGCGGCGCGCGGCGTGATCTCCACCGCCAACAACGTGGCGCGGTCCGTCGGCGTCGTCCCGGGCCAGCCCGTCATGGAGGCGGCCCAGCGCCTCACCCTGGCGCCGACGGTGACGGCGAAGATCCCGGTCTATGAGGAGGCCCGGACCGAGCTGCCACCGGGTCCGAGCGGACGGCATATCGTGCTGGCGGATTCGGCCTCGCTGATCGGCCCGCAGGATGTCGGCCAAGTGATCGTCTGCGGCAGCCATGGCGGCATGCTCGGCACCGATCCGAAGACGGCGCTGAAGGTCGATGGCTATGCCGCCTTCTACAACGACGCCGGCGGCGGGACCGAGGGCGCCGGCTTCACCCGCCTGCCCGCGCTCGACGACCGGGGCATCGCCGCCGGGACGGTCGCGGCGATGAGCGCGCGGATCGGCGACGGCCGCTCGACCTACGAGGAGGGCGTGCTGAGCCGGGTGAACGAGACGGCGAAGCGGCTCGGCGGGGCCGAGGGCATGGCGCTGAAGGACTTCGCCCGGCGGCTGATCGCCTGAGACCGGCGCCGGTCGGCATAAGCCTGTATGGCGCGGCCATGGAAATATGTGTCGGCCGGGCCTAAGAAACCCCCTTGGCAGCACCCCACCATACGCGGTGAGATCTGCGCCCGCGCGACCGCCGGTCCGCGGGATCACCCGCCGCACCGCGATACAGACCACCGACGGAGAGAACGATGCCGTTATATGGCAAGGGCATGCTGGTAACCTTCACCGAGGTCGCCGGCGAGCACGAGGAAGAGTTCAACGAGTGGTACAACCGCGAGCATGTGGACGAGCGGGTGTTCATGCCCGGCTTCAAGCGGGCGCGCCGCTACCTGGCGGCCGACGACCGCGCCAAGGTGAAGTATTTCGCGACCTATGAGACCGACACGGTGCGCGACCTCTGCGCGCCGGAATACATGAAGCTGCTGGGCGACCAGTCGCCCTGGTCGAAGAAGGTGATGGCGCTGTTCACCCATTTCGACCGGCTGACCGTGGAATGCACGGTCGACCTGACCCACGGCTTCACCGGAGCCGCCGGCCTCGCCCGCTTCTATCCCGCCGACGCCCAGAAGGCCGACCTGCGCAAGGCCCTGGCCGAGCAGATCCTGCCGGAGGTGATCAAGCGTCCCGGCGTGCTCGGCGCCTGCGTGCTGGAGAACGACCTGGAGGTTGTGGCCGAGGGCCTCAAGGCCCAGGGCAAGCCGGTACCGACCGACATGAAGCAGGAGTGGCTGGTGATCCTCGACACCGACACGCCGGCGACGGCGACCCTGGCGCTGGAGGCGGCGTTCGGCAACGACGTGCTGCTGCCCTACGACCTGCCGACCTCGGCGGTGGAGGCCTCGTCCTACTACATGACTTTCGGCAATCAGCGCTGACGGAGTTCGCATGTCCTGGTTTATCGGTGTCGACGTCGGCGGCACCTTCACCGACTTCTACGCGGTCGACCGCGACAGCGCCCAGGTCGTCGTGCACAAGACGCCCTCGACCCCGCACAATCCGGCCGAGGCGATCCTGGACGGACTCGACGCGCTGTCCAAGGCGAACGGCATCCCGGCCGAGGCGATCACCCGACTGGCCCATGGCACGACGGTCGCCACCAACGCGCTGATCCAGCGCCGGGGAGCACCACTGGCGGTGATCACCACGGAGGGTTTCCGCGACCTGCTGGAGATCGGCCGGCAGATCCGCCCGAAGATGTACGACCTGAAGGCCGACGCGCCGCCGCCGCTGGTCCCGCGCAAGCACCGCTTCGAGGTGCGCGAGCGGATGATGGCCGACGGCACGCCGCGCATCGTCCTGGAGGATGCCGCCATCGAAGCGGCCATCGACCAGGTGGAAGCGTCGGGGGCGGAAGCGGTCGCGGTCTGCCTTCTGTTCGCGTTCCTGAACCCGGAACACGAACAGAAGATCGGCAAGCGGCTGGCCGAACGGCTGCCCAACGTGGCGGTGTCGCTGTCGAGCGCGGTGCAGCCGGAATTCCGCGAGTACGAACGGTTTTCCACGGCGACGCTGAACGCCTATCTGCAGCCGCTGATCGGCCGGTATATGCGGCATCTGGGGAAGGAGCTCGAGAAGAGGGCGCCGAAGGCGCGTCTCGGCATCAACCAGTCGAGCGGCGGGCTGATGTCGGTGGAGCGGGCGGCCGATTTCCCGGTGCGCACCGCCCTGTCTGGTCCGGCGGCAGGGGCCGTAGGGGCCGCCCATGTGGCCCGTCTGGCGGGCAAGCCGAACGTGATCACCCTCGACATGGGCGGCACCAGCGCCGACGTGGCGCTGATCCGCGACTTCGAGGCGGAGATCGGTTTCGGGCGCGAGGTCGCCGGCTTCCCGGTGCGTCTGCCGATCGTCGATGTGGATACGGTCGGGGCCGGCGGCGGCTCCATCGCCTGGTTCGACCGCGACGGGCTGCTGAAGGTGGGGCCCGCCTCGGCCGGCGCGGTGCCGGGCCCGGCCTGCTACCGCCGCGGCGGCACCGAGGCCACCGTCTCCGACGCCAACCTGGTGCTCGGCCGCCTGTCGGGCAGCCTGATCGGCGGGGCGATGACCCTGGATCTCGACCTGGCGAAACAGGCGATCCAGCCGATCGCCGACCGGCTCGGCTTCTCCATCGAAAAGACGGCGGAAGGCATTCTCGGCATCGTCACCGCCAACATGGTCCGCGCCATCCGCACCGTCTCGGTGGAGCGCGGCCATGACCCGCGCCATTTCACGCTGATGCCGTTCGGCGGTGCCGGCGCCCTGCATGCGGGCGACGTCGCGCGCGCCCTGGACATGGCTGAGATCGTGGTGCCGCCGGCGCCGGGCATTCTCTGCGCCCAGGGACTGGTCGTCTCCGACCTGAAGGAGGATTTCGTCGCCACCGCCCGCCTGCCTCTCACCGAGGCGAGCCGCGCCGATATCGATGCAGCCATCGCGCCGATGGCCGAGGCCGCCCGGGCTTGGTTCGAGACGGAGGAGATCGCCCCGTCCCGCCGCCGCCTGCGGCTGGCCATCGACCTGCGCTATATCGGCCAGAACTTCGAGCTGCTGGTGCCGACGGACGAGACCGACGGGTCAGCGCCGAGCCTGCCGGACATGGAAGAGATGAAGCGCCGGTTCTTCGCCGCCCACGAGAAAACTTACGGCCATTACACGGCCGACGATCCGATCGAGACGGTGAACCTGCGCCTGACTGCCATCGGCGAGGCCGAGCGCATTCCGCCGCCGGCGGTCACCGGCGACGGCAGCAAGCACCCGGCGCCGACCGCGCACCGTCCGGTCTGGTTCGACGGCAAAGAGCACGACACGCCGGTCTACGACCGCGCGACCCTGGCGCCCGGGCAGCAGTTCAAGGGCCCGGCCATCGTCGACCAATTGGATGCCACCACCGTGGTCCATCCCGGCGACACCGTCACGGTGGATGCCGCCCTCAACCTGATCATCGAGGTGTCGCGATGAGCACTGAGATTAAGTCGCCCGGGCCTGATCCGATCACCACCGAGATCGTCTTCAACGCCCTGCAGTCGGTGGCTGACGAGAGCTTCGTCGCCCTGATGAAGAGTGCCTATTCCACCAACATCAAGGAACGGCACGACCATTCCACCGCGATCGTCGACCGCGACGGCCGGCTGGTCGTGCAGGCCTCGGGCTCGATCCCGATCCACCTGGCCTCGATGCTGGGGCTGATGAAGAAGATTCTGGCGAAATACCCGGTCTCGGAGATCCACGAGGGCGACGTGTTCTGCGCCAACGACCCCCACGTGGGCGGCGGCACGCACCTGCCGGATGTGAACCTAGCCATGCCCGTGTTCTCCGGCGGCCGGCTCGTCGGCTTCGTGTGCAACATCGCTCACCACGCCGATGTGGGCGGCATGTCCCCCGGCTCCATGGCCGGCGGCATGACGTCGATCTACCAGGAAGGGCTGCGCATCCCGGTCATCAAGCTGTTCCGCAAGGGTGAGCTGGACCGGGATCTGTTCGACCTGATCCTGCTGAACGTGCGCGTCGTGGAGGAGCGGCGGGGCGACTACAACGCCCAGTTCGCCGCCCTGCGCCTGGCGCATCGCCGGCTGCTGGAGATCGTCGAGCGCAACGGGCGGGAGACGGTCGAGGCGGTGTTCGACGGCATCATCAGCCGCACCCATGCCCGCATGAAGGAAAGCATCGCCGCCATTCCGGACGGCATCTACAAATTCGAAGACTTCATGGACAATGACGGGGCGGGGATCGACGACGTGAAGATCGCCGTGACCATCACCATCAAGGGCGATGACGCGGTCTTCGACTTCACCGGCACCGACCCCCAGGTTCCGGGCAACGTGAACATCCCGCTGAACGGAACGCTGGCGGCGGTGTGCTACGTGCTGAAGGCGATGCTGGATCCGGAGATCCCGAACAACCACGGCGTGATCGACGCGGTGACGGTGACGGCCCCGTCCGGCACGGTGGTGAGCTGCGTGGAGCCGGCGTCGGTCGCCTCGCGGGCGCATACCTCGCAGCGCATCGTCGACGTGGTGATCGGCGCCCTGGCGGACGCCCTGCCGGACAAGGCGGTGGGGGCCGCAAACGGCGCCAATTCCATGGCGATCTTCGCCGGAACCGACCCGCGCTCGGGCCGACCCTATGTCTATCTGGAAACTCTCGGGGGAGGGTTCGGTGGCCGGAACGACCGCGATGGGAAGGACGGGGTGCAGGTCCACATCACCAACACCTCCAACCTACCGGTGGAAGCGATCGAGATGGAGTATCCGCTGCTGGTGGAGGCCTACGGCCTGATCGAGGATTCCGGGGGAGCCGGCACCTGGCGCGGCGGGCTTGGGCTGAAGCGCGTGGTCACACCGGTCGGCCATGACTGCGTCTTCACCGGGATCGGCGAGCGCTTCCGCCATCAGCCCTGGGGCGTGTTCGGCGGCAAGCCGGGCCGCTCGGGACACTTCTCGGTGCGTACAAAGGAAGGCGCGCTCAAGGACATGCCGACCAAGTTCGGCGACGCCCCGCTGCGCCAGGGCGACAGCGCCATCGTCGAGACCCCGGGGTCCGGCGGCTACGGTGCGCCGGACAAGCGGCCGGCCGAGACGCTCGCGGAGGACTGGGATTCCGGCAAGTTCTCGGCTGCCTTCATGCGCGAACACTACGGCTGGGAGGCCCCGCCGAGCGAGTGAGCGATGCGGCTGATGACCGCGTCGCGCACCGCGACGACGATGTCGAACACCGGCGCGAGGACGGCCCCGATCACGGCCGCAACCTCCGCCGGCATCGGCGTCTGCGGATAGGCGGCGTTCCACGTCCAGGCGACCAGGACGCCCGAGCCGACGGCGGCGCCGGTGACGGTGCTCTTCATGGCAGTGACCTCCTTGATCTCAGGGTCGGGGCAGGTTGAGCAGGGCCGCCAGCCCCCCGAGGACGGACAGGGCGATCGTGCAGAGCACGCCCAGCAGGAAGGCCTCGATCCGGCCGATGCGGCGTTCCAGGTCGCGCATCCGGTAGTGGAGCAGCGACCCTTCCGGCCGCCGGTCGTCCGTCGCGGCAGGCGGTGGTCCGATCACGTGAAAATCCGGCATCGCAGGTGACCTCAGGGGCGCCCGAGGGCGCGGGGTGGATGCCCCCCGATCGGGGCCAGGCAGCTCGCCGCCGGGGTGCAGGTTGAGGGGACATGGGGAACGGTCATCAGTAGTCCGCCCCCATCGCCACCGCGATCACCTGCCCGCCCGCGATCGTGACGGCGATGGCAAAGCCCAGCACCGTGTCCGGCGGCAGGTCGAACAGCTCCGCCGGATCGTTCTGGTCCAGCACGGTCACCCGCCCGCCATTGACGGTGGTCGCAGTCAGCGTATGCGCCGGGATCAGGGCGTCGAGATGCGGCAGGTAGGTCCAGTTCGACCCGCCGTTATGGGAGACGAAGAACCGGACCGCCGTGGTCGTCACGGTGGCCGTGGCGCCGACATAGAGGCCGGTGACCCGGGTTCCATCCATACCGGCGGCGAACAGCGGGGTGATGGTTCCGGATCCATCCGTCGCGGTATTGGCCACCGTCACGCCGGCGGTCTGATATCGGGGCCTCTGCGGCCAGGCAGGCGTGTTGGTCAGGGCCATCGCTGGGTCCTCCGGTGGGTGGAAGTGGGGCGGGGTGAGAGCGTCTACCGCGCAAGGGCGTAGGCGGCTCCGAGGGTCACGGAATAACTCTCGAGGTTTGAGGCGTTGAGGATGGCAAAGTCACGCGCATCCAAGTCGGCATTCAGACTAGGTGCTGGGTCCAGCAGCAGACTGCGTACGACAGTGAATGGGTGGCCAATGACCCAGTCAGCCGCATATCCGCCTTGAGAAGCCATTGTGACCTGCAGCTGGAGATTGTGTCCGACAAACGATGTAACTTGACCGATCAGGTAAACGGAGAGGTCACTGGCACTCGCCACCCGCACCATCGTCCCGGCGGGCAGGAAGATCGACGACGCATTCTGATGGGTGATCAGGGTCGTGTTCCCGGTCTCCACGAAATGCCCGGTCGAGGAGGTGGCGTAGATGCCGGAGATCAGGGCCGACGATTCCGCGACCGACCTGAGAATGGCAGGCAGCCCGTTATCCTCGTCGGCATAGGCGTTTCCCTCGACATTGTCCTGGGTATAGGTCCGTCCGGCAATGGTGACGCTCCAGGCCATGACCTGCTCCTGCTCTCTCGGTTGCGAAGGGCGCGGCGCCTACAGCAGTTCCTCGACGACGAAGCGCCGGGAATAGCGGCCGGGCTGGCCGTTGATGATCGGGGCCGATTCCGCCAGGGCGCCGTAGATCGTGTGCCGGTGGGCGTGGGTGCGGTCGTCGGGATCGGCGATCACCATGATGTCGCCCCCCTTCCCCTTGAGCCGCTCGAGCTCGTAGGCATGGGCGAACATCTCGTCCTTCTCCAGGTGGTCGATCACGAAGCGCAGCCGGCGGAACCGGGGACGCGCGTTGACGAAGACCTGGCCACCGCGCGACCGCTTGATCTCGCTCTCGTCGACCTGCTCGATCGACCAGCCGTATTGGAAGTTGACCGAGGGCTGCCAGGCCGGCCCCGCCACCAGCCGGCCGGCCTGCAGGTATCCGGCAGGATTGATCTCGTCGGCCAGGTCGAGGCGGAGGTAGCGGGCCCGGACCGGCTGGTCGATCGCATGGATGGCCTGGGCGCCATAGGTCTCGACCTCGTCCGGATCGAACCGGCCACCCCAGTTGAACTCGCCCCAGGCGCCGACCCCGAAGGGGAAGGCGGCCGGCCAGATGTCGAAATTGCCGCTGTCATGCAGCGGGTCGGCCAGATCCGGCGTATTGCCGAGCCGGATCCGCCAGCGGCCGGACTGGGTCAAGTTGTGGTGGATCAATGCGACGAACCGGACCAGTTGGCGCTCGCCGAAATCGACGGTGACGACCGTCCCCGCCGGATGGGTTCCAAGCGACCGGGCGATGCGGGAGGGCTGCCGGTCCGCCAGGTTGGACACCGGCAGCGTCGCGCTCCACGCCCCGTCGGTGAGCGTCGCTCCATCGACGTGGTTGCGGTAGGAGATCAGGATGCTGGCCATGGCGTTCCTAGCCCCAGAGGTCGAGGGTGATCTCGTTCACGGCCGACTCCTCGACCATGCCGACGATCACCAGGTTGCGCCCGGCCTCCAGGCCGTGCCGGGGGTAGGTGAGCCTGACGGTCTGCCCGAGTTCCAGGGCGAAGGCCTGGGTCTTCAGCAACACCCGGAAGGCAACCCGGCCGGGGCCGAAGATCGACAGCAGCCGGGCCGCCTCACCCGCGGCGGAGGCGGGGTCCGTGAGCAGGGTCGTCGCCACCGCGTCCTCCGACAGCGGATGGCGCAGCCGGACGGCGGGATCGGCCACCGCCTCGATGCGGACCGGCTCCGCCAGATCCGCCCGGGCCTCCTCGCCGACCGCACCGGCGAC
Source organism: Thalassobaculum sp. (assembly GCF_965223715.1). GTDB lineage: Bacteria > Pseudomonadota > Alphaproteobacteria > Thalassobaculales > Thalassobaculaceae > Thalassobaculum. Next base: position 3,246,854 of record NZ_OZ245012.1, read on the forward strand.
GGAGGCGGCGTCCAGCGGCTGCCAGTACCGCCGATACTCCACGCTCTGCCGCCAGACGGGGCGGGCGACCGCGAGCCGTTCCAGGGCCAGGACATGGAAATCGTCATAGGCCGCCACCGCCTGCTCGGCGGGCGGTTCGACCCGGGCGATGGTCATGCGGCCGGCCCGGTTGAAGCCGTAATGGGCCCCGACGCTGTCCGCCAGGCCGTCGAGCACCTCGCCCATGGTGCTGCCGTCGCGTATCCACACGCCGACCCGGTCGCCATGGCTGGCGTCGAAGGCGGCGAACCCTGCGGCATCGATCGGGATGGGCGCCTCGGTCGCGGCCCGCGTGGTCGCTAGCCGCGCGATCAGGCCCGCGACCGTTTCCACATAGATCCCGCCGGCCTTGTCACCCCGCAGATCCGCGGTGACGGTCCCGGCCGCCGACGCGCCCAGCCGGAACGTGCCGGTCGCGGTATCGACGCTGAACTGCCCCGCCGCCGGCACCCCGCCCACCCGGGTCAGCGCCAGCCCGGCGTCGTAGACCGCATCCACCTCCTCGATGGCGCCGTCATGCACCTGATAGGTCAGGGTCGCCGGATCCACGAGCACCGCCGGGACGTGGTAGACCCGACCGAAGGCCAGCGGCTTCTCGCGGTCCTTCAGGCCGGCCCGGCCGTCGAGCCCGCCGGTGCCGCCATAGGTGCCGCGCGCGACCCCGGCCTCGAACAGGGACTGCAGGTCGCGCAGCCGCACGGTCACGCTGACATCGTCGAACTCGACCCCGTCGGCCGTGCCGTCGAAGATCGTCGCGAACTCCGAATAGACGAAGCCCTCGCCGCCGAGCAGCACCCGGACCCGCCGCCCGTCGAAAGCCAGCGCGGTCATCGGATCCAGCAGGCCGTCGGCATTGTTCAGCAGGAGCGTTCCCGCCCCCGGGACCGAGCGGCCCGAGAGCTGGCCGCCGGCGAAGAGCTGGCGCTCGAAATTCAGGGCCGCCAGCAGCCGCGGATCGAAATAGGTATCGGCCGGCGTGTCGGTCCGGGCGGTGACGAAGCCGTCATCGCTGAAATAGTGGGGCACGATGGTCTCCAGCGCCGGATCGTACGGCTCCAGGATCACCAGGTAGCGCCGCCGGGCGACCGGGTCGGCGATCAGTTCGTCGAAGGCGCTCATGCCGCCCTCCCCGGGCCGCGCGAGGCCGCGACCACCCGTTCCAGACCGCGGCGCAGGGCGGCATTGTCGGCCCGCATCTCGCTCACCGCCGCGGTCATGCGGCGGGTCTCGCTGATCAGGTCGGCGATACCCTCGTCGCCCCGCGCCTCCATCCGACCGTCATTGGCCGGTGCCGCGAGGGTGACGGGGATCGAGCGGCCGTCCGGCAGCGGCACATAGGCTTCCGGCAGGCGCCCCTCGCCGAACAGGGCGAGCTGCGGTCTGTCGGCCACGCCGCCCCCGGCATATCGGGTCAACGGCAGCGCGCCCCCGGCCGTCATGATGCCGCCCGACGCGAAGGGGATGGCCTGGTCCAGCAGATCGACGATCCGGTTGATTTCGGCGGAGAGCCCGGCGCGGAAGGCACCGAACTGTCCCGAGCCGAAATCCCCGGCATAGCCGGTGAGCTGGGCGATGATCCGGTTGCGGGTCGGTGCCTGGCCGAAATTCGCATTGGGATTGGGCAGGCCGCCCAGCTCGCCCGAGAAGCCGCGGGCGATGGTCCGCAGCTCCTCCAACTGCGCCCGGGCGACGTCGAGCTGCCGCTCCGCCACCGTCTGGGTCTCGCCCAGGGCGCCGTCGACGGCGGCGAAGATCCGGGCGTAATCCTCGTTGCTGGCATAGAAGTCGCGGGCCAGCCGCAGGTAGTCCTGGGCCGCCCCGCCGAGATCGAGCTGGGCCTCCTGATCGCCTTCCGCCGCCCGCGCGGCCAGGCCCTCGAAGAAGCTGCGCGCCTCGTCGAGCTGCTGTTCGGGGGACAGGGTGGACAATTCCGGGTCGATGGCGAGCCGGCGGCGTGTCTCGGCGAGGCCGTCGATGGCCCGCTCGGCGGTGACCGCCAGCCGCTCCTGCTCGTCGATCTGCGCCGCCAGTTCCCGTGTGGCCAGGCGCATGGCGTCGGCGACCGAGAACTGGGCCGTCAGGTTGTCGTTGGCGGCCTCCGCGCTCTGGGACAGGGCGTCGCTCAGAGCCTCCATGACCAACGCGTTGTCCGCGAAGGCCGTCCGCACAGCCTCGACCGCCTCCAGGCTCAGGGCGTCGGCGGTGAACAGGTCGGACAACCGATCGCGCAGAACCGTCTCGAGATCCGACAGGTCGGTCAGGCCGAGCGTCTCGCCGAGGGCCCTGCCGTCCTCGTACTCGGTGAGCCGGTCGGCGATCTCGTCGACCACCCCCAGACCAGACGCGGCCCGCGCATCGCGCGCCAAGTCGTCGGCAAAGGACTGTCCCAGGTCGGCCAGAACCTCCGGCAGCAGGGCACCCGCTTCCTGCAGCTCGGAGAACGAGGCGCCCAGCTGATCCAGAACGCCGGCCAGGTCGTCGCTGCCCTCCAGCAGGGCGAGCAGCCGCTCCCGGTAAAGGGCCTCCAGGTCGGAGAAGTCGGTGATCCCGATCGCCTCGCCATCGGCGCGGCGGTCGCGATACTCCTCGCTCAGGGCGGTCACGTCGTCGAGCGCATCGAGCCCGCGCACCTCCCGCAGGTCGCGGGCGACCTGGTCGGCGTAATCCGAACGGAGCTGGGCGGTCAGCAGGTCGGTCGCCTCGGCGACCTTGGCGGCCACGTCGATGGCGGCGACGCCCAGGTCCGGGAACACCTCCGTCGCCTTGGCGATGTCGGAATTGATGCGCTCCAACTCGCCCCGGAGCTGGGCGATGGCGGCGGTGCCGGCGATCAGGCGCTCCTCGAACGGTCCGATCGTCTCCGGCTCGAAGCCGCCGGCGATGGTTTCGACCAGCGCGTCCACATCGGCCGCCGCGATGGCGAAGGCGTCGCGGACCCGCTGCTGGTTGTCGAGATAGGCCTGGCTCCGCTCGGTGGTCCGCTCCACGGCCGCGCCGAGAGCGGCGCCGGCCTCCGCTAGGTCGCGCAGGGCATCGCCGCCGATCGTGACCGCGCCCTGCGCGACCTCGATCCAGTCGTCAAAATCGGGCAGATCGCCGACGCTACGGCCTTCGTCCCGCTCCTCGCTACCGGAGATGCCGAGGGTCCGCCCGGCGACCTCCAGGCCGATCAGGTTGCCCTGGGCCTCGCCGTAGATCCCGGAAACGCCCGGCTCGAAGCGGTGCGAGCCCTCGTCCTGCTGGTACAACAGGGTCGTGCCCGTGCCGGAGACCGGCGTGCCGATCCCTGCGGTCCCGGCACCGGCGGCACCGTCCCCCGCCCCGTCATCGCCCGGGAACAGGGTCATCGCCCGGTCCAGGAAGTCGCGGATGGCGGTCACCCCGTCGGTGGCGAGCGTCCGCCCGGCCTCCGCGATCTCCAGGCGCTGGCGCTGCAGGGCGACCGTATAGGCATCCACCCCGCCGCCCGCTTCGGCCAGGGCATCGCGCAGGGCACCGAACCGCTCGGCGAAGAGCAGGTCGTCGAACAGCGCCTCCAGGCTGTCGGCCACGGAATGCCGCGCCGCCTCGGCGACCTCGGGCGAGTCGATGCCCTCCAGTCCTTCGCGAAGGATGAACTTGACCGCTTCGGCGACCAGCTCCGCCTCGCTCAGCCCGCGGAACCGGTCCTCGTCCTCGACCCGGCCGCCGATGATGGCCTTGAAGTTGTAGCCGCCGGTCTGACCGGACCCGTCCTCCGGATTGGGAAAATAGCCGATATCGAAACCGTTTCCGTTCAGCAGGCCGCCGAAGCGGGATTGCACCCGCTCGATCCCGTCGAAGATGGCCTCCACGGTGTCGACCAGCGCGGCCGGATCGCCGCCGTTGTCGGTGGAATAGACCGCGTCGCCGGTCGCGGGGGACACCCGCGCCACGGTGGTCGGACCGACCGAGGGCTGCGGGGCGAACAGGGTCGGCCCGAGGATCTGCGCCAGGGTCAACGCACCGGCGATATAGGGGCTCGCCGCCCCGAGGGCACCGAGGCCGCCGCCAAAGAGGCCCCCGAACGGTCCACCGCCGGTGGCGACGCCGATGAGCGATGATCCCACACTGATCAGCGAGCCGAGACCCGCGCCGCCGCCGTTGCCGCCGAACAGGCCCGAGAGGCCGAAGCCGCTCCCGGAACCCGCGAGCACGCCGAGCTGGCGGAACAGCCCGGCCACCATGGGGATGATCGAACGGAACAGGGTGGAGAAGCTGATCTCGCCGTCGCGGGCGACCCGGTCGAACAGGGTGCCGAACATCCGGATCATGCGGTCGCCGAAGCGGTCCCACACGGCCATGGACCGGTCGGCCGCTTGCTCGTGGCGGCGCAGGATGCCGTCGCTCAGGTGGTCGCCGACCCGGTCGATTCCGTGCACGACGTCCTCCACCAGCCCGTCGAACCCGACCGCGGAGTCCGCCAGGGCGGTCGGGGCGGAAACCTGGTCCAGCAGGCGGGCGAAGGCGCCTTCGGCCCGAGCCGCCGCCTCGGCGAGCGCGCGCAGGGAGGCGTTCGCCCGGTCCAGGTGCTCGCCGCGCACCCAGGCACCGGATCGGTTCGTGGCATCCAGCAGCATCGCCGGCTCCAAGGTCAGGGGGTTGCGGGGGTGGTGTCAGCGGCCCGCTTGGCGCGGACCCGCTCCAGATACGCGGCGTCCATAGCGCGTATCAGGCGGCTGAACTCGGCCGTGTCGGCGATCCCGACGAGGCGGCAATAGGCGTCGATCTCGGCCAACGCGATCGGGTTGGCGATGGCCGCACCGAGGCCGAGGGAGAGGGTCCGACCGGCCGACAGCACGGCAAAGGCTTCGGCAACCTCGTACAGGTCCTCGAACAGCTCCGGCCGGTCGGAGAGCGCCGCCGGCTCCGTGCCGGTCTGAGCGGCCAGCGTCGTCAGGAAGTCGAGCCGGTCGCCCCAGTCGAACTGCCATCGCACGACGTCGCGGAGTTTTTTTCCGCCTCCTCCAGGTCGCGCTCCCGATAGAGATCCAGTTCGCCGGCCAGCTCCACCACCAGGTCGCGGAAGTCGCGATAGGCGGGGTTCAGCAGCAGGTCGCGCGCCGTCTCCCGGCTATAGGCCAGCGGGGCGGCGCCGTCGGTCAGCCCGCGCCAGTCGAGCAGCACGGTCTCGGCCAGGACCTCCGCGGTAATCCGCTCGGTCACGGACTCGTCCAGGGTGCCGGCCCGCAGCGCGCGGCGATACGGCTTCAGCCGCCGGGCCATGGCCTCGCGATAACGGCGGTTGCCGATCCGGGCGAGGCGGATCTGCGCGTCGGACGACGCGTCGATCGTGGTCCACACCCCCTCGTCCTCGCGGGCGGTGTCGGTCTTGAAGCGGCTCAGGTCCATGGCTGGTCTCCTCCGAATGGCGGGCGTCAGGCGGCGAACCGGTCGATCTGGATGGTGCAGCCGGTGTCCGGGTCGCGCAGGGCCTGAAAGTCGAAATCGGCCATCACGTCGCGGTCGTTGCCGCCCGCCTGGACCCGGCCGCCGGTCAGCTTCACCTTGGGCAGGCCGACCACATAGGCGTTGCCGTCGCCGTCCTGCACCCGGAAGGAGAGCGAGGTCTGGGTGCCCGCCAGGTACTTCTGGTACCAGGCGCCGTCGGAGAAGTAGATCGACACGCTGCCGGTCACGGTGCAGCGGCCGGCGCCGATATCCACATTGCCCAGCGCGCCCACCGCCTGGATGCCGCGCAGGCCGTTGGCGACCCGCACCGACAGGGAGCGCAGAACCGTGCCGGCCAGCACAACGCCGGCCTCGCGCACCTCACCGATGTTGTTGACCGCGTTCATCACGTCGTTGGTCGAGGCCGCGACCGGCGCGCCGGTGCCGACGGTGGCATCGCCGATGCTCGCCGCCTTGCCCATGAAGCCGGCCGCGCCGCGCAGCACCTGCCCGGTCTGGATGTCGAGGCTGAGGGTGTTGGGCACCATGCCGGTGAAGGCGATGAACTTGCCCACATCGGTGAAGGCCTTCTCCAGGGTGAAGGAGCTTTCCGTCACCCCGTTGCGCAGCACCGATCCGGCCATGGCGACGGTGAGCCCGGCGGCCGCCTCGTCGGTCGCGGGGGCGGGCGACACGCCGAGGCTGTTCGCCGCCACGCTGGTCACCTGGTAGTAGCCGTTATTGGCGCCGGAGGAGGCAGCAAAGCCGGAGACGCGCAGCCATTGCCCGACGACGATCCCGGCGGCGGTGAAGTCGGTTGCCGTGCTGGTGAATGCGCTGGCCGCATTGGAGGCGGCGATGTCGTCGGCGACCGAGACCGCCACCGGCGTGCCCCAGTCGGAGAACAAGGCACCGGCCAGGAAGGCGTCCTGGGCGCCGTAGCTCAGCTCGAAATCCACATTGCCCGACGCTTCTGCGCCGACCTGGATCAGGTCGACGATCTGGCGGTCGGAGCGGACCTCGTTGCTGGTCACGTTGCTGATGTTGTAGCCGAGGCTCTCGGCCGTGTAGCGCATCTGCGTCATGGCGGCGGCCGGGGTGGTGCCCCAGACCGACTCCTTCAGGCTGTAGAGCTGTGCGCGGCTGCTGTCGGCCATCGTGCCGTCTCCTTCGTTTGGGATCAGGGAATGCGGGTGGGGTCAGCGCCGGACGTGCAGGCGGAACACCGCCGGCCGGTCGCCGGCATAGGTGGCGGTCACCGACACCACCCGGTGGGTGTCGCCGCCGACGATCAGGTCGTCGCCGGGGCCGGGGTCGATCTGCAGGTTTTGCGCGGCGACGGTGACGAGCCGGTCGCCCCGGCGGATCACGCCGTCCGCATGGCCGGTCTCCACCTCTTCCAGGACGCCGGTCAGCGCCACGTCGACGGGGGTCTCGGTCACCTCGCCGGTCGCCGGGTCGTAGCTCGGCACCCCGGCCCGTCGCAGAATCATCGGCGCGCCGGCCCGCGCGATCAGCCCGGCCACCATCGGCCGGATCGCCTCGCCGAGGCGGGTCATGCCCGGCTCACGGTGCCGGAGGCCGCGGAGCGCACCAGGCCGGTCAGCAGCAGGTCGATATAGGGAAAGGCGCGGCCGATCGGCGCGTCCTGGGCATAGGTCACCTCCACCGACCCGACCCGTTCGGACAGCACCCGCCCGCCGCGCTCCGCCTGGGGGGCGAGGTCGTAGGACAGGGCGACCCAGGCCAGCTCGGCGCAGGCGTGCTTCACCGACGCGGGAATGCCTGTATGGGTCCGGCCCTCCGGATCGGTGGCGCCGAGCCGCGGCCAGCCGAGCGGCTGCTCGCTCGCCGCACGGGTGCCGATCCAGCGGTACCTTCCATCGAGATAGGCGGTGGCCCGCAGCAGGCCGGCCTCGCGCTCGGCGGTCGAGGCGTCGAACCAGCTGCTTACGGTGCGGGCGGAGAAATAGGCGTCGGCCTCGGCGAGGTCGGCATAGACGTCGGTTCCGGCGGTGACGGTCATGGTCGGCCCTCCGATCAGCGGTGGGAGCGCCGGCGGCGGCGCTTGCGGGATTTCGCAGCACAGGCCGGTGCCGGCATCGGCGCGGGCGGCCCCTCCTCGCTCGGCAGTGGCGGCGGGGCGATGAAGTCGCCCTGGCCCAGCAGCCGCCAGTCGGCGTAGCGGCCGTCCTTGCGCGCCATGTAGTCGCGCTGGTCGACCACGATGGGCTGGCCGGTGCGGGCATGCTCGAGCACGACCGTCGGCAGAATCTCGACATCGGACACGGGCATCTCCTTCGGCTCCGTATGCACAAAAAAGCCGGGGCCGGTCCGCGCGAACGGACCGGCCCCGGCAGGGTCCCGGCCGGTGGGGAACGGCCGGGCAGGGAGGACTTGGATGAGCAGTCAGCCGGCGATGCGCACGGCCAGTTCCGGGCGCACCAGCTTCACCCCCCAGAGCACGTCGAACTCCCAGACCGTCTGCTTGTACTGGCGGCTGACCTCCAGCCGCAGGGACAGGCCGGTCTGGGCGTCGGTCATCGCCAGGATCTGATTGCCGAGCGACAGGTCGGCGAGCCCGGCCGACAGCGGCCGCATGGCCAGCGCGAAGGCGTCGCGATGGAACGCCAGGTTGACCACGTGGCTCTCGCGCACCGTCGCCTCGGCACCGGGCGCGACCGCCGATTTCAACGCCGGGGCGATCGCCACCGACGTGTTGCCGGTGGTCAGCCCCGTCCCGGCCGTCACCACATAGGTCTGGTCGTGACCGGCGAAGGAGATCACGTCGCCGGCCACCAGGGTCGGGGTGCCGATGTCGGAGGTCAGGGTCACCGAGACGTCGCCGGCCACTCCGCCGGCCCCGGTGGTGATGGTGTAGGTGCCATCGTCCGACGCGGTGCCCGCCGTGTGGGTCGGCACCCCGTCATCGGCGAACCAGTCGATGCCGAACTTGCGCCCGACCTCGCCGTCGATCTTCACCGAGGACGACCCGACCTTCTCCGCGTCGGAGAACTGGGCCAGCGCCAGGGCATTGGTCTCGGCGTCGAAATCGAGCACGCCGCGGCGGTCGCTGCGCGGGGCGAGCTGGCGGTTCAGCAGCTTGCGGGCCAGGGTGGCGTCGCTAACGTCGCTGCCGAAGGGCGTGACCCCGGCGGTCCCGACATACCCGTAGATGCCGACATACTCGCCATGGACGCTGGCATTGACCGCATTGGCCAGCGCCCGGATCGCCTCCGACATCTGCATCGGCACGAAGCTCTCGTCGTGATCGATCTCCAGGACCTCGCGGTCGGTCAGGTGGAAGCCGGCGCGCTTCCAGTTGTTGAGCTGGATCTGCACCACGTTGGCGGCCAGCGAGGTCGGCACCGGCGGGGTGTTCGACGGGGTGACGTCGGTCGCCGCGATGGCGCTGGGCAGCGGCACGTCGATCGTGTCGCCCTTCTTCGCCGCGTCGGAGGAATAGTCGGCATTGACCAGGCGGGGCATGACCGCCTGCTCGCGCAGGGCCATCAGGCCGCGCGCCAGGATCTTCGGCATGATGTCGGAGAGGCTGTTCGCCATGACGAACTCCTTGTCGAGAGACATGAGGGAAAGGGGTGTCGCTCCGGCATCCCGCCAAGGCGCGAAAGGTCAGGTTCCGGCCGCCCGGGCCGGGGCGTTGGTGTCGTTACGCCAGCCGGACCCGGCCGGCGGCGATGTCGGCGATGTGGCGGGCGACGGCGCGGGGGTCGGAGGCGGAGACCGTGACCGGTCCCGCATCGCCGCGCCCCGCCACCGGCGCGCCGCTGCCGCCCTTGCCCGAGGCGTCGAAGGCCCGGCCATAGACCGGGTCGGCGCGCAGCAGCTCCACCAGTTCGGCGACCGAGAGGGTCGTGCCGTCCTCGGTGGTCGCAGCAATGGCGCCGTCCTCGGAGACCGAAAGGCGGGAAACCACCACCGGCAGCAGCAGTTCCGGCACCCCGTGGGCGGCCTGGATCGCGGCGCGGGCCTCCGCCTCCAGCAGCCGGGCCTCCAGCACCGGCGCGCGGTCGACCGGCGCCGGCACTTCAGGTTCGGGCTCCGGGGCGGGGTCCGGCTCGGCCGGCACTTCCTCCCCACCGGTCAGTGCGGCCAGTTCGGCCTTCAGCGCCTTGCGCTCGGCCCGTTCCTTCTCCAGCGCCGATTTCAGGCCGGAGACGTCCTCCACCCCCTCGGCGTCGAGGCGCCAGCGGCCGTCCTCGGTCTGCACGTAATGGGCCCGCACCGCCTCCGGCAGCGCGTCCAGATCGTCCACGTAAGCGGGAAGCGGCATCACAGGTCTCCGTCTTTCGGCAAAGGATCAGGCGAGGTCGGCGAGAATGCCGCGCCGGCGGATCTCGGCGAGGAAGGTCGGTCGGTCGATCTCGCCTGCGATCCGGGCGCGCAGTAGCAGGTCGACCTCCTGCGCCTCCCGGGCGTCGAGGCCCATATCCGGGTCGAGGGTGACCCGGCCGGCACTCTCCGGCGGCAGGTCCATCCATTGCGCCGCGAGGCCGAGCGCCCGGGTCAGCCCCTCCTCCACCTCGCGGGCGAGGCCGGCCAGCGCGCTGTCGGCGCGGGCGGCGTCGATCGCCTTTTCGGTGGCGGTCACCCCGCCGCTGCGCCCGACCATCAGGTCCAGGCCCATCACCGCCATGCGGTCCTCCAGGTCCACCAGGTCCTGGCGGCCGGCGGCGATGGCGGCCCCGGAATGCTCCACATAGCGCAGCTCGGCGGCGTCGCCGTCGCCCAGGATCAGCCGGTTGGGGCCGATCTCCACCCCGTCCTCGCCGACCTTCAGGTTGCGGGCGAACAGGATGGGGACGCGGGCCACATGCAGGATGTGGCGCTGGTCCGAACTCGACTGCCAGTGCGCCAGGTTCAGCCAGGCAAGGTCCATCAGCGGCGGCCGGGCGGTGAGGAAACCGGTGCGCCCGGCATAGATCGACACGAACGGGATGTGGTCGAGGCTGGTCTCCCCACCGGCCACCTGGCGCCAGGGGGCGTCGTCGCCGCTCTGCGGCTTGCGCCAGACGGCCCAGCGGCCCGGTTCCAGCACCCGGACCTGCGGGACCACCCGCTCGCCCCAGGCGCCGTCGCGCTCGACCACGCTCTCGCGGATGCGCAGCCGCTCCAGTTTGCCGCCGTCGCCGACCCGCCAGCCGATCAGGTCGCGGGCCGGCACATGGACGCAGTACGGCCGTGCCCCCCGGCTGCGCTCGTCATGCAGGGTCTGCACCCCCTCCCCCACCTCGGGATAGTCCACCAGCAGGTGGGTGACCCCGTCGGTCAGGGCGGCGCGGAGCACGTCGCGGGCGAAGGTGGTCAGGTCGCGGCCGCCGAGATCGAGGTCGCGGCAAAGGGCGCGGATGCGCGGATCGGCGCCGTCGCCCAGGCTTGCCGGCTTGGCGAAGGGCTTGCCGGACAGGGTCTGTACCGCCCGGCCGAAGCCGTTGAACAGGACGGTGCGCGACAGGCGGATGCGGTAGGCCTCCAGGCTCTCCCGCGGCTCGCGCGGCAGCCAGCGCTCACCGGCGCCCCGCATCGCCCGGGTACCGCCCAGCAGGTCGCCGATCAGCTCCCAGTCCGGCGCCATGGCGTGCCAGGCGGAACAGGGGGTGGCGACATCGGCCTCGCCGCTCGCCGCGGCAGGGGTGGGGGCGCGCTGTCTCATGGCGGTCTCCGACGAAGGGTGGGGTCGGTCAGCGGAAATCGTCGTGCCGGAACGGGATGGCGACGGTGAGCCGGAAGTACGGGCCGTCGTCCTGTCCCGCCTCCGAGGCCGTGCCGGCCGCCTCCAGGGCGAGGCCGGGGATGGACGCGGCGGCGATCAGGCCGCCGATCTGGTCGGCCAGGCGATAGGCTCCGGCCGTGCCGGTGCCCCTGGCGACATGGATCGCGACCTTCAGGGTGCCAGTGCAGCGGAACCGCCGGGGCGTCCCACCGAAGGAGGCCTGCACCGTCTCGCCGCTTTCGAGCGCGAGGCGGATCCAGGGCGCCAGCCCGGCGGGCGGGGTGAAGGCGACGTTCTCATAGGCCACCGGCGTGGCGGACCAGCCGGATGCGACCAGCCCCTCCAGGGCCGCCCGCGCCTCATCCTGGGTCATGCGGCCCTCCATGTTTTTTCCTATTCACTCCCCGGATTCATTCCGGGGCCTACCCTGCCGAGGCGCGGTCATTCGAAAGCGATCTCCGACCGTGCCGCTCCAGGCGTAGGCCCCGGAACAGGTCCGGGGAGTGCGTTTGAAGAGGGAGGAGCGGTGAGGAAAATCCCAACGTCGCTCCCCCCTCTCCTTTCCCTCACTCCCCGGATTCATTCCGGGGCCAGCCCGTCCGCGTGACGGACCGTGCGGTGATCTCCGGGTTTCGAGCAACCCTTGGGCTCGCCCCGGAATAAATCCGGGGAGTGAGTGAATGGAGTTTGGGGGTGGTGAGGTTCACCGGCGCCATCAGGTTCCCCCGCTTGGAACACCTACCCACCTCACTCCCCGGATTCAGTCCGGGGCCTACCCTGCCGCGGCACGGCCATTCGAAGGCGATCTCCGCCCGTGCCGCTCCGGGCGTAGGCCCCGGAATAACTCCGGAGAGTGGATGAATGGAGTTGGGGGTGGCGAGGTTCACCGGCGCCATCGGGTTCTCCCACTTGGAATACCTCCCCACCTCACTCCCCGGATTCATTCCGGGGCCTACCCTCCCGAGGCACGGTTATTCGACGGCGATCTCCACCCGTGCCGCTCCAAGCGTAGGCCCCGGAACAGGTCCGGGGAGTGCGTTCGAAGTGGGAAAAGCGGTGAGGAAGCCCCCAACGTCGCTCCCCCCTCTCCTTTCCCTCACTCCCCGGATTTATTCCGGGGCCTACCCTGCCGAGGCACGGTCATTCGAGGGCGATTTCCGCCCGTGCCGCTCCAAGCGTAGGCCCCGGAACAGGTCCGGGGAGTGCGTTTGAGGAGGGAAAAGGCGGTGAGGAAAATCCCAACGTTGCTCGCCCCTCTCCTTTCCCTCACTCCCCGGATTCATTCCGGGGCCAGCCCGTCGGCGTGACGGGACCGTGCGGTGATCTCCGGGTTTTCGAGCGATCCATGGGCTCGCCCCGGAATAAATCCGGGGAGTGAAGGGGAAGGCAGAACCCCTCAGAACAGAAACTCCCGGCTCTCCGCCGCCCTCGGCCCCGTCATCAGGTCCGTCAGTGCCCAGACCAGCGCGTCGAGCCGGTCCGGCGAGGCCTCGCCCGCCGCTCCGGTGAAGCCCGTCATCTGGTCCTCCAGTTCGGGGAATGCCCCCGCGTGCCGGACCTTTCCCTGCTCGTACAAGGCCGCCACCGGCTCCGCCCGCAGGCGCTTGCCCCTTGTCGCCCGCACCGACCGCACCGGCAGCGCCGGGTCGACCGTGCGCAGGGTCGCGGCCACCAGGTCGCCGCCCTGGTTGACCTCGCAGACCACCGCGTCGGCCCGGTGTCTTCCATAGGCCTCGACCGCGCGGCGCGCCCAGAGGTCCGGGCTCAGCCTTGCGGTCAGGTCCTCCAGCACCCAGAAGCCGCCCGACCCGTCCCGGCCGGCGACCACGATGCCCGTCTCGTCGGACTCCGACCCGCTGGTCACCGCCGGATCGACGGCGACCACGATGCGCGCCAGCTCCGGCACCGCGCCGTCGTGGCGGGAGGCCGCCAGCAGCGCCCGGGTCCACAACGCGCCCGGCGTGTCGACCAGATACTCACCCTCGATCTCCTGCCGGCCGAGCCGGGTGCCGTCGTAGCGGGCCAGGATCTGCTGCAGGAAGGCCGGGGCCAGGTTGGCCGCGTTCTCCCGCGTGCCGCCCCGGGTCACCGCCGTGCGCGGATCGGCCATCAGCCGCGACAGCCAGGCCCGCGGCTTCGGCGTCGTCGTCGCCACGCAGCGCGGGTCGAGCCCCAGGCGCAGGCCGAGCATCAGATTGTCCCAGGCGGCCTCGTAGCGCCATTTGGCGATCTCGTCGGCCCAGGCCGTGTCGAATTGCGGGCCGCGAAGCTGGTCCGGATCGTCGGCCGAGAAACAGGAAGCCATCGCCCCGTTCGGCCAGGTGAGCCGCCGCTTCGACGGCTCGTAATGCGGCCGGGCCCAGGGCGGGCAGCAGGCCAGCAGCCCGCTCTCCCCCTCCACCATCACGTCGCGGGCATCGCTCGCCGTCTCACCGACCAGGGCGATGCGGCCGGCGCGCTGACCTTCCGCCAGGGCGCGCACCCACTCCGCCCCGGTCCGGGTCTTGCCGAAGCCGCGCCCGGCCAGAATGAGCCAGACCCGCCAGTCTCCCGGCGGCGGAAGCTGCTTGTCCCGCGCCCAGAGCGGCCAGTCGTGCAGCAGATGGGCCGCCTCCCGGTCACTCAGCCCCGTCAGCAGGGCCCTTGCCGCCGCCGGGCTTGTCGCCTGCGTCCGGATCAAGTCGCGCAAGCCGGTCGGCGAGGGCGTCGCGGGCCCCGGCGTAGTCCTCGTCGGAATCATGGGCATCCTGCCTGTTGGAAGTCAGACCGGCGCGCTCGCGGTAGAGGTCGGGGCGATGGGCGCGCAGCAGGAACATCAGCAGCGAGTCCGAATACTTCTTCACCGTCCCGGCGATCTGGCCCTGGTGGAAACGCGGGGTTTCCACACCGTCCATGGCCCGGCGCCGGGCCTCGGCGTCGAGCGCGTCGGTCGCCGTCTCCAGGGCGTCGGCCCACTGCGCCGCGAAAGCCGGGCTCTTCGCCTTGAGCTGATAGACCCGCGACCGCGAGGTGCTGGCGGCGCGGGCCGCCGCCGAGACGTTGCCGGTCTCGGCCAGCTTCTTCAGGAATCGGGCGCGGCGGGTAGCGGTCCATTTCTGAACGGGCATGGCGGCCTCCGGTCTCAAACGCGAAAGGGCCGCCCGGCGAGGAGCGGCCCTGTCGTCAGCCTTGCGGGGGCATGCCCCGGCGGATCAGCGCAGTGATCCAAGCATGGACGGAGTTATAGGCGCTTTTCTAAACCGTGTAAAGCGTTTTTTCTTATTACCGGTTTTTTCTTATCGTCCGCCGCCAGAAAAGCCCGGATCCGGTCGTGGCCGCGGGCGACGATCTTGCGCAGGGTGACGTGGCTGCGGCCGTCCATATCCTCCAGCCGGCGCCAGGAGATGCCCATGGCCCGGGCCCAGACCAGCCGCCGCTCCTCCTCCTCGCAGGCCAGCAGCCAGGCGAGGGTCCGGTCCATCCGGTCGATCGCCTGGGGCGAGGGCGGGGTCGGCCGGCGGGCGCCCCCGTCGGCCATCAGCAGCGACGCGCTGTCCCGGATCACCGCCGGCCAGCTCGACAGGCGCGGCTTCGCCACCCCGCGGGGCAGCCGGCGCAGGGTGTCGGCCGCCTCGCGCAGCAGCAGGGGAACCGGATCGGGCGTGGCCCGCGACGCCGGACGTCCGGGGAGGGTGGATGCAGCCTGAGCCATAGGGAAACGCCTCCAGTCGCTATGATCTGCATACAATAGGAACAGATCAACCTATGGCATCACATCGCGGCGCACAATAGGAATTTTATTCTGTACACCCAGGTGTAATCGGAATATGATCCAACTCATGAAACTCGACCCAACGCGACGCCGTGTCCTCGAGCTGATCGCGCACCGCGATCCGCCCACGGACCTGAAGAAGGCGTCGATCGCCTGTGGCAAGAACCACGCCTACCTGCACCAGTTCGTGCACCGGGGCACGCCCCGGAAGCTGCCGGAGGACGTGCGCCACCTGCTGGCCGGCCATCTCGGCGTGGACGAGAGCGAACTGCGCGACAGCGCCCCGCCCCGGGTCGTGTCCTCCGGTGCGCGCCAAGCGAGCGAGATGACGACCCGCCGGGCGGTGACCTACGCCCGGGCGCTGACCATCGACAACGACCCGGCGGTGGCCGCCGTGCCCGAGGTCCACATCATCGCCTCGGCCGGCGGCGGCTCGCTGATGGATCAGGAGCAGCGCGGCGAGAACTGGTACTTCCCGGTCTCCTGGCTGCACCACGAGCTGCATGCCGATGCCGACAACCTGCGGATCATCTCCATCGACGGCGACAGCATGGAGCCGATCCTGGAGGCGGGGGACAAGATCCTGGTCGACACCTCCCGCAAGGCGCCCTCCCCGCCCGGCATCTTCGTGCTGTTCGACGGCATGGGGCTGGTCGCCAAGCAATTGGAACCGGTGCCGAACACCGAGCCGGCAAGGGTGCTGATCCGCTCGGCCAATGCCCGCTATCAGGACTACGAGCGCACGGTGGACGAGGTCTCGATCATCGGCCGCGTGGTCTGGTTCGCCCGCCGGGTCTGACCCCAACTCTCCCCTTCCCGCCCTCCCAGGCATTCGTTAGCATACGAACAAGTTTCTCGAAGGGAGGTCGCACGCGGTGAGCGGCAAAGGCACAGGCCAATCGGCGCGGCCCACCACGGCGCGGATCGTCGGCGTCGATGTCGGCGGCACCTTCACGGATCTCGTCTATCTGGACGCCGCCCTGCCCGGCGGGCTGGCGCTCGCCAAGGTGCCCACGACCCTCGACAACCAGGCCGGCGGCGTGATGGCGGCCCTGGAGGCGGCCGGGGTCGACACCGGCGCCCTCGACCAGATCGTCCACGGCACGACCACCACCACCAACGCCCTGCTGGAGCGCAAGGTCGCCCGCACCGGGCTGATCACCACCCGGGGCTTCCGCGACGTGCTGGAACTGGGCCGCCGCACCCGCCCCACCTCCTACGGCCTGACCGGCCATTTCGAGCCGCTGATCCCGCGCGAGCTGCGCCTGGAAGTGGCCGAGCGCATGGATGCCGAGGGCGAGGTGCTCACCCCGCTGGACGAGGCCGGGGTCGCGGCCGCCGCCGACACGCTGAAGGATGCCGGCTGCGAGGCGGTGGTCATCCATTTCCTGCACAGCTACGCGAACCCCTCCCACGAGCGCCGGGCCGAGGAGATCGTGCGCGCCCGCTGGCCGCAGGCCGAGGTCACCGCCGGCTCCGCCATCCTGAGCGAGTTCCGGGAATACGAGCGCGGCACCACCGCGGCGGTGAACGCCACGGTCCAGCCGGTGCTGCGCCGCTACCTGAAGCGCCTGACCGACCGGCTTGAGGACGGCGGCTACCAACGCACCCTGCTGGTCATGCAGGGCAATGGCGGCACCATCTCGGCCGAGCGCGCCGCCGACCAGGCGGTGAACACGGTGATGTCGGGCCCCGCCTCCGGGGTGATGGCGGCGGCCTACACCGCCCGGGCGGCCGGCTTCGCCAATGTGCTGACCTACGACATGGGGGGCACCAGCTCCGATGTCGGGCTGATCATCGACGGCATCCCCAGCATTCACAGCGAGCTCGACCTGGAATACGGCATGCCGATCCACGTCCCCATGGTCGACGTCCACACGATCGGCGCCGGCGGCGGCTCCATCGCCTCGGTCGACGCCTCGGGCCTGCTCAAGGTCGGCCCGGAGAGTGCCGGGGCCATGCCGGGTCCGATCTGCTATGCCCGCGGCGGCACCGAGCCGACGATCACCGACGCCAACCTGGTGCTCGGCCGGCTCGACCCGGCGCGGCTGCTGTCGGTCGACAATCCGGTCTCCCTCGACGACGTGCGCGACCGGATCGTCGAGGCGGTCGGCGCCCCCCTCGGCCTCTCGGCGGACGCGGCGGCGGCGGCGATCCTGCGGGTGGCGAACGACCGGATGGCCGGGGCGATCCGCATGGTCTCGCTCTCCAAGGGCCATGACCCGCGCGACTTCGTGCTCTTCGCCTTCGGCGGTGCGGGCCCGCTGCACGCGACCGCGCTGGCCCGCGAGCTGGCGGTGCCGACGGTGGTCGTTCCAGCCCGGCCAGGGATCACCAACGCCATCGGCTGCGCCGTCGCCGACCTGCGCCACGATTTCGTCAACACGCTTAACACCCCGCTGGAGGCGCTCGACATCGCCGCGGTCCATTCCCTCTTCGCCGAGCAGGAGGCGGAAGGCCGCGCCCTGCTGGAGGCGGAAGGGGTGGCGCTGGCAAGCGTGGAGATCCGCCGCAGCGTCGACATGCAGTTCCTGGGGCAGTCGCATATCCTGCAGGTCCCGCTCGACACCGCGACGCCGAGCCTGAACGACCTCGCCCGGCTGTTCGCCGCCGCGTACTGGGACCGCTTCGCCGTCGAGTTGCCGGAGATCCGGCCGGTCCTGGTGAACCTGCACACCGCCGTGCTGGGCCACCGCCCGGCCGTGCCGCTGGCCCAGCTCGCCGCCTCCGACGACCGGGCCGCCACTCTCGACGGCGCCCGGGAGGCGACACGCGAGGTCTGGTTCGAGCAGGGCGGCTGGCAGGCGACCCCGGTCTATCGCCGCGAGCGGCTGCCCGAGGGGGCGGCGCTCAAGGGCCCGGCCATCGTCGCCCAGTTCGACTCCACCACCGTCATCGAGCCCGGCCAGTCGGCTCGGCTCGACGATTTCGGCAACCTTCTGGTCTCCGTCGCGTTGTTGCGGTGACCATCTCCAACATGTGAGGCTGCCGTCATGACTTCGCCCCGTCTCTCCAGCGCCCTTTCCGCCCGCGCCCACGCGCACGCGCCGGTCCCCGACCGGGTCCCGACCCTGCTGGTCGCCGTCCTGGTCGGCTTCGCCCTGGTCTGCATGGCGATCGGCAGTGCCGGCGCCCGCGCCGCCGCCGAGACCCCGCAGGAAGAGGTCTACCTGAACTACCAGATCGGCCTGCAGGCGGTCGCCAAGTGCCGCGACGTGACGCTGAGCCACGAGCAGCAGCAGCGCATCGGCCAGCGGATCGACACGCTGACCGGTGCGGCCGTCGGTGCGGGCCGCCGCCTGTTCCTGATCGAGGAAGCCAAGGAGATCATCAACGCCGAGGGCTGCGACGATCCGGTGGTGACCAACGGCCTGGCGGCCTACGACGCCAACCTCGCGTCGGCCGCCCAGTAACGACCATGGAGTGCCGATGACCGGACCAGCCGCCCTCTACCGCGATCCGCAATCCGCGATCGACCCGATCACGCTGACGGTCATCCAGAACGGTCTCCAGCAGGTCTGCAACGAGATGGACCTGGCCTTCTCGCGCGCCGCCTTCTCGCCCGTGATCAGCGAGACCCACGACCGCTCCGACGGCATCTACCACCGCGACGACGGCGCCCTCATCGCTCAGGGAGAGGACGGGCTGCCGGTCTTCGTCGGCACCATGCAGGATTGCTGCGCCACGGTGATCGAGCGGGCGCGCAACCTGCAGCCGGGCGACGTCTACATCGTCAACGACCCCTATCTGGGCGGCACCCACCTGATGGACGTGAAGTTCGTCAAGCCGTTCTTCTATAAGGGCGAGCTGTTCTGCTGGCTGGCCAATACCGGCCACTGGCCCGATACCGGCGGGGCCGTTCCCGGCGGCTTCTCCGCCAGCGCCACCGAGGTCGAGCAGGAAGGCCTGCGCCTGCCGCCGGTGAAGCTCTACAAGGCCGGGGTGATCGACGAGGAGATCCTGTCGATCATCAATTCCAACATCCGCATCGCCGACCAGCGCATCGGCGACATCAAGGCCCAGGCCGCCGCCCTGACCGTGGGCGAGCGCCGGCTGACCCTGTTGCTCGACCGCTACGGCGCCGACGTGGTCGACCGGGCCATCGCCGAGATGCGGGTCCGGGCCTCCCAGCAGATGCGGGCGAAGATCGCCGCCGTGCCGGACGGGGTCTATGAGAGCACCGCCATGGTCGACAGCGACGGGGTAGTCAACGAGCCGCTGACCATCGCCCTCACCCTGACGATCAAGGGCGAGGAGGCGCATTTCGACTTCTCCCGCTCGTCGCCACCCTGCCAGGGACCGATGAACAGCGTGATCGCCACGACCCGCTCCTCGGTCTATCTGGCGATGAAGCACATCTACCCGGACGTGGCGATCAACGCCGGCACCTTCGAGCCGCTGACCATCGCCGATCCGGACGGCACCTTCCTTTACGCCAAATACCCGCGCCCGGTCTCCGGCTGTGCCGCGGAGGTGAGCCAGCGCATCGCCGAGGCGGTCTTCGCCGCCATGACCAAGGCGGTGCCCGACCACCTCTTCGCCGCCCCGGCGGGGACCAGCGGCAACTTCTCGCTCGGCGGCACCGACCCGAAGACCGGCCGAGGCTATGTCTGCTACCTGATCTCCGGCGGTGGCTATGGCGGGCATGCCGGCGGCGACGGCATCTCCAACGGCTGCTCCACCATCGGCATCTCCAAGACCACGCCGATCGAGGTGGTCGAGCAGCGCTATCCGATCCTGTACGAGGAATACGCCCTGCGCGAAGGCTCCGGCGGGGCCGGCGAGCATCGCGGCGGCTTCGGCGTGCGCTACAAGGTGCGCCTGCGCCGCGGCAACGCCCGGGCCAGCTTCGTCATGGACCACGGCCGGGTAGGTCCGCAGGGCGTGCTCGGCGGCGCCGACGGCGCGCCGAACACGGTGCTGGTCGAGCGCGGCGGCGAGAGCTACACGCCGCTGCACCTGTCGAAGGAGCAGGGCATTTCCATCACCGAGGGCGATGCCATAACCGTGCAGACGCCCGGCGGCGGCGGCTACGGCGATCCGGCAAAGCGCGATCCCGCCCTGGTCGAGCGGGATCGGCTGCGGGGATATTATCCGGGCTGATCGCCTCAGTCGGTGAAGGTGTATTCGCCGAGCTCGCAGAGATCGAGGGCCATGTCCTCGACCACGTCGCCGTCCTGGAACACGCCGCGGATGTCGTAGATGCAGGTGGTCAGGCCGTCGGCGATGGTCACGGTGACCTCGTAGTTGCTGGCCAGGATCTGGCCCTCCAGCAGGTTCTCCTCCCAATGCTCGGAACTGGCCGCGGAGACGTAGAAGCCGGTCAGGGCGCTGCTGGAACTGTTGACGAGCAGAAACTCGAGGTTCTCGGCGGCTGCCGGGGCGGTGAAAGCACAGGTCAGAACGGCCGCGACGGCCAGATACTTGCGCATGGGTATTCCCTCTGAACGACACCGCCTGATGCGGGCCTCTCCCCGGCGACGGTATGCCAAGTCCCGGCGGTGCGGTAGCGGATTCAGCGGCCCCGGCCGGGCGATCCGGACGAGGGATCGCGATATGACAGAGGGCCCGCGAATCTGCTGTACTGCCGGCCCCACCGTCGCACCGGAGCGCAGCGTTTCATGGAGAAGAAGGGACCTCCGCCCAACGGTTCCCAGCCCGAGCGCCAGGTCAGCCAGGAGACGCTGAACCGGCTTCTGTCACTGGTGATCCCGCACCTGACGCCGGGCGAGCCGATCCTGGTCTACGTGCTGGCCCAGTGGCGCCGGTTCGGCCATCTGGTGATCGAGCCGCAGATGCTCGCCACCCTGTATGGCGACCGCTACCGCCGGATCGTGATCGTCACCGGCAATCTCGACATGCCCGGCTCGAACCGGGCGCTGACCGAGTGCCTGGACGATCGCTTCGTGATGGTGGAGACCGATTTCCGCGACGTGCTGTCGCTCGGCACCGTCGATGGCGGGCTGCTCGACATGAAGCACCTGCACTGGCTCGCCATGTCGGCGCGCACGCTGATCGTGGAATGCTGGCGCGCCATGGCGTCCGGGACGAAGCCGTTCCTCTACACCCTGCCCGACAGCCTGCGGGAGCGCGGAGAGAAGCGGCTGGCGGAGCACGGGATCGACCCGTCCGCCCCGCTCGCCCTGTTCCACACCCGCACCATGGCCTACCTGCCCGAGGAGGTGCATCACGGCCACCGCACCGCCGCCATCGGCAGCTATGACGGCTCGATCCGGCGGATCCTGGACGCGGGCTATCAGGTGGTGCGGATCGGCGAGCCGAAGCTGGAGACCTGGGACACCGCACCCGACGGCTATCTCAGCCTGCCCGACGCCTTTCCGGACGAGCGCTGGGTCGATCTCTACGCCTGCGCGGCCTGCCGTTTCATGACCGCGCAGAATTCCGGGCCGATCTGGGTCGCGGCCGCCTTCGGCAACGTGTCGCTGCGGACCAACACCCCGTTCGAACACCTGAACCTGCCCTATAACGAGGACCTGTCCCTGTTCAAACGCTACCGGCGGATCGGCGACGGGCGGTTCCTCACCTACCGCGAGATCCTCGACGCCCGCCTGCCCGGCACCTTCCGCGACGTGGATTTCGAGGCCCTGGGCGTGGAACTGGTGGAGAACACCCCCGACGAGATCGACGCCGCCACGGCGGAGTTCCTCGACAAGCTGAACGGCCGGTGGGAACCGGACATGTCGAAGCACGAGCGGTTCCGCGCGCTGGGAGCGGCCTATGAGGCGGCGATCCGGCAGGAGCCCCGCTTCATCGACGAGACCCTCGACATCTACGGCTACGGCCACCCCTTCGGCTGGGTCGCGCGCGGCACCCTGGACCTGCCGGGGTTTCTCGACTGAGCGGCGCGCGCTGCCGAGGGTGCCGCTAGGACGAGCCTGCGCCAACCTTGGCGAGATAGGCGGAGCGGCTGAGGCCGTGCATCGCCGCGTTGCGGTCGATCGACGCGAGGGCCGAGCGCCGGATCGTGAGGTTGATCCGGACCGTCTCGTCCCTGGTGTCGGGAGCGCGCACCAGAACTGGCATGCCGTCGCGGAAGTCCGGATCGGCCATGACCGTGTCGATGGAGGACGGGGACGGAATGACGGTACCGTCCTCGGCCAGAAGCTCGATATGGGCGGCCAGCGCCTCCTCGGCATTGGCCTTCAGCTCCTCGACGGTCTCGCCGGCGGAGACGCAGCCGGGAAAATCCGGGAACGAGATGCCGTAATCGGTGCCGTCGTCCCGATGGATGATGCCAACGTAGTAGACCATCGTCGTCACCTCAGCCTCAGGCCGGACTGCTTCTCGATGCTCCGAAGCGTGCCGACCGGCAGGTCGCGTTTCGGGTGGGGGACGGTCACAAGGCCGGGCTTCGTCGGATGCTTGAAGTGGTGATGGCTGCCGCTTACGCGAACCTGCCGCCAGCCATCCGCTTCCAGTCGCGTGATCACGTCCGCGCTCTTCATGTGTATAAATATACACACAATACGCGGCCATCAAGCGAAATGCCGATGGCCGCGCAGGCAGTCACCCCAGCCGCCCGAGTGGGGCGAACGTCACGGTCAGTGGGCTCACACCCGCTTCAGCCGGTCCTCCACGAGCTGGGCCCAGAAGCTGGCGCCGTGGGGCAGGCCGGCGTCGTTGAAGTCGTAATCCGGGTGGTGCACGCCGGCGGTGTCGCCGTTGCCCGCCCAGATATAGGCCCCGGGCCGCTGGTTCAGCATGTAGGAGAAATCCTCCGCGCCCATCATCGGGGTCGGAGCGCGGTCGACCCGTTCATCCCCCGCCACGCGGCCGGCGATCACCGCAGCGATCTCGGCCTGCTCCGGGTCGTTGATGGTGGCCGGATAGCCGCGCATGTAGTTCAGCTCGGCCGTCGCCCCGAAGGTGGCGCAGACCCCCTCCATGATCCGGGTGATCCGCTCCGGCAGGCTGTCCTGCACGTCCGGGTCGAACACCCGGCAGGTGCCGCGCAGCACCATGTCGTCCGGCACCACGTTGAAGGCATGGCCGGCATGGAACTGGGTGACCGAGATCACCAGGGCCTTCTGCGCGTCGAGATTGCGCGAGGTGATCGACTGCAGCGCCATGACCATGTGGGCGCCGACCAGCACCGGGTCGATGCCGTGATGCGGCATGGCGCCGTGGGAGCCGCGGCCCTTGATGGTGATCTCGAAATTGTCGCGCGCCGCCATCATCGGGCCCGGCGAGACGGCGAAGCTGCCGACCGGGATGCCCGGGATGTTGTGCATGCCGAAGACCGTGTCGCAGGGGAACTGCTGGAACAGGCCCTCCTGGACCATCCTGTCGCCGCCGCCCTTGCCCTCTTCGGCCGGCTGGAAGATGAAGTGGACGGTGCCGTCGAAATTCTTCGTCTCGGCCAGGTACTTCGCCGCCCCCAGCAGCATGGTGGTGTGGCCGTCATGGCCGCAGGCATGCATCACGCCGGCATTGACCGAGCGGTGCGGCCGGTCGTCCTCGCCGCGCTCCAGGATCGGCAGGGCGTCCATGTCGGCGCGCAGGCCGATGGTGCGGCCCGAGCTGCCGGATTTCAGCACCCCGACCACGCCGGTGCCGGCGAGGCCGCGATGCACCTCGATGCCGAAGGATTCCAGCTTGGCCGCGACCACGTCGCTGGTGCGGTGCTCCTCGAAGCCCAGTTCCGGATGGGTGTGGAGGTCCTGCCGCCACGCGGTCATCTCGTCGTGGAACTCGGCGATGCGGTTGACGATGGGCATGGGTCTATCCTCCGCTCAGGCCTTGGCGAGCTGCTGCTCGACCAGGGTCGACCAGTAGCTGGCGCCGTGGGTGAGCGCCTCGTCGTTGAAGTCGTATTCCGGGTGATGGACCGAGGCGCCCGGCCCGTTGCCCATCAGGATGTAGGAGCCGGGAACCGCCACCATCATGGCGGCGAAATCCTCCGACCCCATCAGCGGGGTCATGTCGTCCCGCACCCGGCTGTCGCCGGCGACCGCCCGGGCAGCACCCAGCGCGTGCCGGGTGGCGTCCTCGGCGTTCACCGTCACCGGGAAGATCGCCTTGTAGTCGACCTCGGCCGTGGCCCCATGGGCGGCGCAGATGCCGTCGACCACCCGGCGGAAGCGCTCCTCGAGCGCGCCATGGATCTCCATGTTCAGGGTCCGGCAGGTGCCGCGCAGGACGACGCTGTCCGGGATCACGTTGAACGCCTCGCCGGCATGGAATTCGGTGACCGAGACCACCAGCGCGTCCTGGGCGCTGACGGTGCGGCTGACCAGGGTCTGCAGGGCGATGATCAGGTTGGAGCCCACGATCACCGGGTCGACGCCCTGGTGCGGCATGGCGGCGTGGGAGCCGCGGCCCTGGATCGTGATCTCGAAGGTGTCGCCGGCCGCCATGATCGAGCCGGGACGGATGGCGAACTCGCCCACCGGGATGTTCGGCATGTTGTGCATGCCGTAGACCCGGTCGCAGGGGAACCGCTCGAACAGCCCGTCCTCCAGCATGCCGAAGGCGCCGCCGAGACCCTCTTCGGCGGGCTGGAAGATGAAGTGGACGGTACCGTCGAAATTCTTCGTCTCCGCCAGGTACTTCGCCGCCCCCAGCAGCATGGTGGTGTGGCCGTCATGGCCGCAGGCATGCATCACGCCGGCGGTGCACGAGGCATAGTCCTTGCCGGTGCGCTCGGTGATCGGCAGAGCGTCCATGTCGGCGCGCAACCCGATGCGCCGGTCGCCGTTGCCCGCCTTGAGCACGCCCACCACGCCGGTCTTGCCGATGCCCTTGTGCACCTCGAGGCCCCATTCGGCCAGCTTGGCGGCAACGATCTCGCTGGTCCGCTTCTCCTGGAAGCCGAGCTCGGGATTGGCGTGGAAGTCGCGGCGCCACTCGGTCATCTCGCCATGGAAATCCGCGATGCGGTTGATGATCGCCATTTCTGGAGGGTGCTCCGGTTGATCGGGAAAGGGTTCGCGAGTATCGAGCCCCATCCGCATGCATGCAAGAGAGGTCGCCCACATGGCCGCTTCCCCCCGCCCGACGGCCGATGTGCCGGTGATCGAGACCGAGCGGCTGCGGCTGCGCGGCTTCACGCCCGAGGACAAGCCGGTCTACGCGGCGATGCGGGCCGATCCGGACGTGGTGCGCTATCTGGTGGGCGGCGAGGCGCTGATCCCCTTCGCCGAGGAGATCGCCGACAGCCGCATCGCCGCCTTCCGCAAGGCCTGGGCGGCCGGCTACGGGGTCTGGGCGGTGGAGGAGAAGGCCTCCGGCCGCTTCCTCGGCCAGGCCGGGCTTGCCAGGCTGGAACGCTCCTCCGACGTGGAGGTGCTCTACGCCTTCGCCCGCCCGGCCTGGGGCAAGGGCTATGCCCGCGAGGCGGCCCGCGCCGCCCTGGCCTACGCCTTCGCGACGGCCGGGCTGTCGCGGGTCGTGGCCTTCGTCGTGCCGCAGAACGAAGCCTCGTCCCGGGTGCTAGAGGCGGTCGGCCTCACCGCCCAAGGGGAGACTTCCTACAACGACTTCCCCGTGCTGGGCTACGCCATCACCGCCGACGAATGGGCCTCCCGCGCGCGCTGATCCGCCATCAGTGGGTCAGGACGAACTTGTCGGCATGGCCCCACACGCCATGCACCAGGATCTCCACGCCGATGGCGATCAGCAGCAGGCCGAAGATCCGCTCGAAGACCAGGATGCCGCTCTTGCCGAGGAAGCGGACGAAGAAGCCGGCGCCCACCAGGATCGCCCAGCTGATCACGACGACCACGGCGAGGATCGAGATCACGCTCGCCTCGTGGCCCACCCCCTCCTCCGGATGACCCTCCAGCATCATCTTGGTGATGGCGCCCGCCCCGCCGAGCAGCGGAATGCCCATGGGCGAGACGCCGACCCGCAGAGCGGAGCCGCCGGCATCGATTTCCACGTCCTCCTCGCTCGGAACCTTCTTGTCCGACATCATCGACAGGCCGGTCAGCGCGATGATCAGCCCGCCGGCGATCTGGAAGGACGGCAGCGACGTGCCCATGGTGCTGATGATCGTCTCGCCGAAGAAATAGGCGAGGCTCAGCACGACAAAGGCGGTGCCGCTGCCGACGGTCGCGCAGACGATCCGGTCCTGCTGGGTCATGCCGGCGGTCAGCGAAATGAAGATCGGCGCGACCACGATCGGCGCCATCAGGGCAAACAGGCTGACGCCGAACTGGATGTGGGCGGACCAGTCGAAACCGTTCATCGGAAACCCATTCTGTTCACGACGGGGAGGAGAGCTTTGCCCAGGCAGCTTGGAAGGACTTGGCCTTCTCTGCAACCGCCGCCGCCGTGTCCCCGGGCTTGTACAGGGCCGAGCCGAGGCCGAATCCGGTAGCGCCGGCAGCCACATAGCCGGCCATCGTTTCCGGCGTGATCCCGCCCACAGGCAGGATCGGCGCCTGTTTCGGCAGGACGGCCCGCATCGCCTTCAGCACCGGCGGCGGGGCGCCCTCGGCCGGGAACAGCTTCAGGGCATCGGCCCCCGCCCGCAGCATGGCAAAGGCTTCGCCCGGGGTCGCGAATCCGGGCACCGCCACCGCGTCCCGACTCTTCGCCCGCTCGACCACGGCGGCGTCGGCATGGGGCATGACGATCAGCCGACCGCCGACCGCGACCACGTCGTTGACGCTGTCCGGTTCGATCACCGTGCCGGCCCCGACCAGCAGCCGGTCGCCGACCGCCTCGGCCAGCCGGGCGATGCTGTCGAGCGGCCGCGGCGAGTTCAGCGGCACCTCGACGATGGCGAAGCCCTCGCCTTCCAGGGCCAGGGCGATGTCGACCACCGCGTCCGGGGTCACGCCGCGCAGGATCGCCACCAGGGGGCAGCGGGCGAGATAGGGGGCGAGCGCGCTCATCGGCCGCCGCCGCGGCCGAGGCTGTCGGCGATCAGGAACAGTCCGCAGGCCGCGGCATGGGCCGCCACCGCCTCGCCCTGGTGTCCGAGGACGCGCAGCGCCTCGCGGTACAGGCGGACCAGTTCCTCCTCGCCCACCAGATAGACCGTGTCGACCGGGGCGGCCGCGCGGATCTCGTGACCGATGACCAGGCCCGACAGGAATGCACCCGCGCCCTCCGGCGCCAGATCCCCGAACAGGCCGGCGGCGCGCACCCCGAACAGGTGATGCAGCAGCCCGCCCTCGGCCCCGGACCGGGTCACGCCCTCCAGGAAGGCCTCCTCGTCCCAGGCGGCGTGCTCGATGCCGCGCCCCAGGATGCTGTGCCGGCGCAGCACGTCGAAGACCTCGCCGGTCATGTGGGTCGAGAACGACGTCACCCGCCGGCTCTCCACCCGGGCCCATTTCGAGTGGGTACCGGGCAGGCAGACCGTGGCGGTCGCGCTGCCGATCAGGTCCACGGCACCGAGAATTTGAACCTCTTCGCCGCGCATGACATCGGGGATGCCGTCGTCGGCGCGCACCGACAGGCCCGGCGCCAGACGGATGACCCGCCCCCGCGCCAGGGTCAGCGGCACCAGCGCGCCGGCGATGTCGTCGACCGCGGCCGGACAGGGCAGATACGGCGTCTCCAGCCAGCCCTGGCGGCTGCCGATCATGCCCGACAGCACCACCGGCACGTCGGGCGCCGCGTCGAGCCAGTCGCCGATCAGCTCCTCGAACGCGTCCTCGAATTCGCCGGCGTCGATCGCCAGGATTCCGGCCTGGGCCCGACGTCCCTCCAGCATCTCGCCGTCGGCGGCGAATCGGAAGGCGCGGAACGAGGACGTTCCCCAGTCCACCCCGATGGCGGTGGTCTCGGCGGTCATCCGGCGTCCTTCGTGAACGGCGTCAGGCAGGCCCGTCGCCAGGCGAGATCCCGCGCCTCGTACCAGACGGCCATGTCGGCGGGCAGCTCCGGCATCGCGCTGGGATCGGCCAGCTCGATCCACAGCAGATAGCCGTAGATCACCGCATCGGCGAAGCCCGGCTCGCTGCCGGAGAAGAAGGGCGTGCGCTCCAGCTTGGCGGCGACCCGTCCGACGGAGAAGGCCAGGTCCAGCTCGGCGGCCGAGCGATGGGCCACCAGCTCGGCGAAGGTCATGCCGTAACGTTCCTCCCGGCTGGTCCGGTAGTAGTCCCGGTCCTCCGGGCAGAGCCGGTCGATAAACCAGGGCGCGATGACCTTGCCGGCCCGGGTGCCCAGCTCGCGCTCGACCGCGGTCAGGTCGAAATGCCGGTCCTCGTCGCGGAACACCGGCCGCTTGGGCTGCACCGCATCGAGATAGCGCACGATGGCCTCGGAATCGGTGAGACGGGAGGCGCCGTCGACCATCGCCGGGCAGGTGCGCGACCCGGTCTCCGCCTCCAGCCGATCCACATCGGCGAAACGCATCGGCACCCGCTCGCAGTCCATGCCCTTGACCGACAGGGCGACCCGCACCCGGTAGCCGATCGGGCTCGGGCACAGGTTATTGGCGCCGAGGCGCTCGTACAGCTTCATGGATCGGCCCCCACCCGCACCAGCGCCTTGCCCGTGTTCTGGCCAGTGAGCAGCCGGATCAGTGCCTCGGCCGCGTTGTCCAGGCCCATGGTGACGTCCTCGCGATACTTCAGATGACCGTCCCGGTACCAGCCGGCGAGCCGCTCCACAATGTCGTTGAAGCGGTCGTAGTGGTCGAGGATCAGGAAGCCCTCCATCCGCGCCCGCTTGACCAGGAGCTGGCGGTTCGGCCGGGGCCCCATGGGCAGCGGGAAGGACGGCATGCCGATGGTGCCGCAGATGGCGATCCGCGCGCCCACGTTGATGCGCTCCAGCACCGCGTCGAACTGGTCGGCGCCGACGCTGTCGAAGAAGCAGTCGATCCCGTCCGGGGCCGCCTTATCCAGGCCGGGTCCGATGTCCGGCGCCGCCTTGTAGTCGACCGCCGCGTCGAAGCCGAACTCCTCCAGGCAGGCGCGGACCTTGTCCGGCCCGCCGGTGACCCCGACCGCCCGCGCGCCCATCACCTTGGCGATCTGACCGACCACCGAGCCGACCGAGCCGGCCGCCGTCGTCACCACCACCGTGTCGCCCGCCTTCACGTTGCAGACGTCGACGATGCCGACATAGGCGGTCGCCCCGTTCATGCCGAGCACGTGCAGGGCGGTGGAGATCGGCGCGAGCGACGGGTCGACCACCCGGTCGATGTCGCTGCCGTCGGACACGGCGAAGCGGCGCCAGCCCTGGCGGCCCTGGACGATGGTCCCGACCGGGTATCCGGGGTGGCGGGACTCGACGACCTCGCCCACGGTGAAGCCGGTCATCGGCGCGCCGATCGGCACCGGCTCGCTGTAGTTCGGGGCATCGGCGATCCAGCCGCGCATGGCCGGCTCCAGGGACAGCCAGATGACCCGGATCAGCATCTGTCCGTCGCCGATCCTCGGCATCGCCGCGTCGACCGGCTCGAACAGATCGGCGCGCACCGACGGGTCCGGTCGGCCGCGCAGGACCACGTGCTGATTCTCGTCACTCAAGGCCGTACCCCCCAGCTTGACACTCTCCAGACCGCTTGCGACGCTCGCGCTCCACAATTCGATCGCTGCCGGCTCGTTGGCCGAAGCCCTCGATTCAACCACATCGTGAACTCACGGGAAACACCAGGGGGAAACCACCATGAAGCTGCTGCGCTACGGTCCGAGCGGTCAGGAAAAGCCGGGCGTGCTGGATGCATCGGGCGGCATCCGCGATCTGTCCGGGATCGTTGACGATCTGTCCGCCGCCGCCATCGCGGCCGGCGCCCTCGACAAGCTGAAGGGCACCGATATCGAAAGCCTGCCGACGGTCTCCGGCACCCCGCGCATCGGCGCCTGCGTCGGCGCGCCGGGCAAGGTCGTCTGCATCGGCCTCAACTATTCCGACCATGCCGCCGAGACCGGCGCGGAGCCGCCGAAGGAGCCGATCGTCTTCATGAAGGCGACCAGCGCCGTGCAGGGTCCGAACGACATCGTCCGCATGCCGCGCAACTCCAAGAAGACCGACTGGGAAGTCGAGCTGGGCGTGATCATCGGCAAGCAGGCGAAATACGTCAGCGAGGCCGACGCCCTGTCCTATGTCGCCGGCTACTGCGTCGCCAACGACGTCTCGGAGCGCGAGTTCCAGGCGGAGCGCGGCGGCCAGTGGACCAAGGGCAAGTCCTGCGACACCTTCGGCCCGATCGGCCCGTGGCTGGTGACGGCCGACGAGGTCGCCGATCCGCAGAACCTGGACATGTTCCTGGACGTGAACGGCAAGCGGTTCCAGACCGGCAACACCAAGACCATGATCTTCTCGGTCGCCCACATCATCCACTACTGCAGCCAGATGTTCTCGCTGATGCCGGGCGACGTGATCATGACCGGCACCCCGCCGGGCGTCGGCCTGGGCGTGAAGCCGAACCCGGTGTTCCTGAAGGACGGCGACGAGATGCATCTGGGCATCGCCGGCCTCGGCGAGCAGCGCCAGAAAGTGGCGGCGGATTGAGAGAGGCGGACTGACCATGCCAAGCCTCGACCTCACGGTCGACGCCGTGCTGCCCCGGGACCGCGATGCCGCGGTCCTGGTCGGCCGCGTCTGGCGTCCCGACGTCGCCCATGGTGCGGGGGGGCCGGCCCTGGTCGTCCTGCGCGGCGACAACGTCATCGACATCACCGCAACGGTTCCGACCTGCTCGGAGCTGATGAACGCCGACAACCCGCTCGCCATCGCCCGCACCACCGCCGGCGAGAAGGTCGGCACCGTCGCCGAGATCCTGGCCAATACCCCAGTGGACGGCCGCGATACGGGAAAACCCTGGTTCCTGAGCCCGATCGACCTGCAGGCGGTCAAGGCCTGTGGCGTCACCTTCGCCGAGAGCATGATCGAGCGGGTGATCGAGGAGAAGGCCAAGGGCGACGCCTCGGCCGCCGACGCCATCCGCCAGGAGATCGCAGAGAAGATCGGCAGCGACCTGTCGAAGATCACGCCGGGCTCCGACGAGGCCGAGGCGCTGAAGGCCGCGCTGATCGAGCGGGGCATGTGGTCCCAGTACCTGGAAGTCGGCATCGGCCCCTATGCCGAGGTCTTCACCAAGGCGCCGCCGATGTCCTCGGTCGGGGTCGGCGCCGATGTGGGCCTGCACCCGATCTCCACCTGGAACAATCCGGAGCCGGAGATCACCCTGGTGGTCAGTGCCGCCGGCAACATCGTCGGCGCCATGCTCGGCAACGACGTGAACCTGCGCGACGTGGAGGGCCGCAGCGCCCTGCTGCTGGGCAAGGCGAAGGACAATAACGGCTCGGCCGCGGTCGGCCCGTTCGTGCGCCTGTTCGATGAGGGCTTCACCCTGGACGACGTCCGCGCCGCCGAGCTGGACCTGCGGGTGGAGGGGGAGGACCAGTTCGTGCTGAACGGCCATTCCTCCATGCGCAAGATCAGCCGCGACGTGGCCGACCTGGTGTCCCAGACCATCGGGCCGACCCACCAGTATCCGGACGGAGTGGTGCTGATGACCGGCACCCTGTTCGCCCCGACCCAGGACCGCGGGGCAAAGGGCCAGGGCTTCACCCATAGCGACGGCGACATCGTGTCGATCTCGACGCCGAAGCTGGGCGCCCTGATCAACCGGGTCGGCCGGTCCGACAGGATCGCGCCCTGGACCTTTGGGGCCGGCGCGCTGATGCGCAACCTCGCCAAGCGCGGACTGATCTGAGGAGGGCGTCATGGTCAGCTACGACTTCACCGGCCAGGGCGCCATCATCACCGGCGGGGCGCGGGGCATCGGCCTCGCCGTCGCCAAGCGCCTGTCCGACGCCGGGGCCTCCGTCAGCCTGTGGGATGCCGACGCCGCCAAGCTGGCGGAGGTCGCCGGCTTCTTCCCCGAGGACCGGGTCCACACCGCCACGGTCGACGTGACCGACGATGCGGCCATCGACCGGGCGGCGGCCGAGGTGGAGCGCGAGTTCGGCCGGATCGACGTCCTGGTCGCCTCGGCCGGGATCACCGGGCCGAACACCACGACCTGGGAGTATCCGGTCAAGGACTGGCGCCGGGTGATCGACATCAACCTGACCGGCGTCTTCCTGTGCGACCGGGCGGTGGTACCCTACATGCGGGCGAAGAACCGGGGGCGGATCATCAACATCGCCTCCATCGCCGGCAAGGAGGGCAACCCCAAGGCCCCGGCCTATTCCGCGTCGAAGGCCGGCGTCATCGGCCTGACCAAGTCGCTGGGCAAGGAGTTGGCGGCCACGCCGATCACCGTGAACTGCATCACCCCGGCGGCGGTGAAGACCGACATCTTCGACCAGATGACGCCCGAGTTCATCGAGTTCATGCTCTCCAAGATCCCGATGGGCCGGTTCGGGCTCGTCGAGGAGATCGCCAATCTGGTCGCCTGGCTGGCCAGCGAGGATGCGTCCTTCTCCACCGGCGCGGTGTTCGACTGCTCCGGCGGCCGCGCCACCTACTGACGGCCCGGCTCCAGGATGCGCGAGACGCAGTATCCCGACCTCGCCGGACGGACGGTGTTCGTCACCGGCGGGGCTTCGGGGATCGGCTCGGCCATCGTCACCCGGTTCTGCGCCCAGGGCGCCAATGTGGGCTTCATCGACATCGCCGAACGCGAGGCGCGGGGCCTGATCGAGACGGTCCGGGCCCAGGGCCACACCCCGCCGGTCTTCGTCGAGGGCGACGTGCGCAACCTGGACGACCTCAGGAAGGCGATCTCCGCGATCCGCCGCAAGTTCGGCATGATCAGCGTGCTGGTGAACAACGCCGCCAAGGACGACCGCCACACCCTGGAGCATGTGACCGAGGAATACTGGGACGACCGGTTCAGCCTGCTGGTCCGGCCGATGTTCTTCGCCGCCCAGGCGGTCAATGCCGACATGCGCTCGCGGGCCGGCGGCTCGATCATCAACCTGGGTGCGGCCGACCGCCCGCTCCACAGCAGCCGCAGTGCCTATGACGCGGCCAAGGGGGCGGTGCACGGGCTGACCCGGTCGCTGGCCTACGAGCTGGGGCGGGATGCGATCCGGGTGAACACGGTCTCCCCCGGCTGGGTCCTCACCGACCGCCAGCGCGAACTCTGGCTCACCGAGAACGCGGCGGAGGAGTTGAAGACCCGCCAGTCGATGCGCCGCGAGATCACCCCCCAGGACGTGGCCAATGTGGTCGTGTTCCTGGCCTCGCTGGAATCGGAGATGATCACCGGCCAGGAGATCGTCGTCGACGGCGGCTACCGGTAGAGCTCCACACCCTCCTCCGTCTTCCCGGTTTTCCCGGTTTTCCCGGTTTTCCCGGCCTCGCGCCGGGACCGAGAGCGCAACGCGACGGATCTCTTCAGGCCGCTCTCAGGCGTTCCAGCACGCTGACCTCTGGATCCCGGCGCAGGGCCGGGAAGACGGGTGAGCGAGGAAAATTGACTGTACCCCCCAACCCCACTCCCCGGACCTGTTCCGGGGCGAGGCTTGGGTCGTCGGGATGTCGCCGGTGAGGTCCCGTCACGCGGACCGCTCGCCCCGGAACAGGTCCGGGGAGTGTAGAAGGATAAACTCCCGCCCCCTACTCCGCCGGCTGGGTCGCCGGCTTCTGGCGGCCGAAGCCCAAGGTCCAGTCGACCTCGTTGCCGATATCCGGGTCGGAAGGGATCAGGCGGGCGAGCAGCAGGCTCACGCAGGCCATCGCCGCCCCCACCAGGAACACCGCCGCCGGCGAGACCAGCCACAGCAGGCCGAACGTCACCGGAATGAACACCGCGGCGATGTGGTTGATGGTGAAGGACACCCCGGCTGTCGGCGCGATCTCCGCCGGGTCGGCGATCTTCTGGAAATAGGTCTTCATGGCAATGGCGATGGCGAAGAATGCGTGGTCGATCACGTAAAGCGCGCCGGCCAGCCACACATTGGTGACGAAGGCATAGGTCGCGAACACCCCGATCAGGCCGATATATTCGAAGGTCAGCGCCCGGCGCTCGCCGAAGCGCACGATCAGCTTCCCGATCTTCGGCGCCAGCAGCATGTTGATCGCGCCGTTGATGAAGAACAGGGCGGCCACCTCGTGCACCTCGTAGCCGAACCGCTCTACCATCAGGAAACCCGCGAAGACCGTGAAGATCTGGCGGCGCGCCCCGCCCATGAAGGTCAGGGCGTAGTACAGCCAGTAGCGCTTGCGCAGGATCAGCTTCTTGTGCTGCGGGATGCCCTCGCGGAACGACGGGTAGGCCACGAACAGGAAGACCAGCACCACCAGGGTCAGGCAGCCGGCGATCAGGAAGACGGTGGTGAAGGACAGGTTGAAGCTGCCCCAGCCGACGAAGATCAGGCCATAGGCGACGAGCTGGGCGAAGGCGCCGACCGCGATGATCTTGCCCATGCTGGCCGCCGCGGTCGCCTTGGGCAGCCACTGCAGGGACAGGGACTGGGCCGCGGTCTCGTAGTAGTGGAAGCCGACCGACATCACGAAGGTGGTCAGATAGAAGCCCCAGATCGTGGGGAAATAGCCGGTCACCGCGACGCCGATCCCCAGGCAGAGCAGCGACAGATAGGCCAGGGTCTGCTCGCGCATGAACAGCAGGAAATAGACTGCCAGGAAGGACAGGAAGCCCGGGATCTCGCGGATCGACTGCTGGATGCCGATCTCCTTGCCGGTGAAGTCGAGCTCGTGGACCGCGAAGTTGTTCATCAGGTTCCACCAGGCCGCGAAGGAGAGCTGCATGGCGGCGGCCATGATCATCAGCATCACGGCGGGCGAGCGCCATCCGGTGGCGGTCTTCGGGTCGGCGGTGGTGGTCAGGTAGGACATCGCAGGTCTCGGGAGCGGTATTCGGGGCGGGTCAGGAGGCAGTGGATTTCCTACTACTCCCGGCCGCGACCTACGTGTTAGCGGTATATCGTCAATGAATGTGGGCGACTCGCCAAATGATCCATCCCTCGGTCTATGCCTCCGCCGCCGCCCAGGACGATCACGCCGCCCAGGTGATCGCCTATGCCGCCGAGGCGGCGAAGGACAGCCGCGGGGAGTATCACTCCCACACCCGCCACCAGCTCTTCCACCTGGTCTCCGGCTCGGTGACCGTGGAGACCGCCCTCGGCAGCTTTGTGGTGCCGCCCGAGCGCGCCCTGTGGATGCCCTCGGGCATGCTGCACGCCACGACCTACCTACAGCCCAGCTCCCTGCGCTTCCTGTATTTCCGCCCCGAGGCGGTGGCGGACGCGCCGGCGACGCCCTCGGTGATCCGCATCTCGCCGCTGCTGCGCGAGCTGATCCTGGCCTATATGGCGTTCCCGCGCGATCCGGTGGTGACCGACGGGCCGGCGGCCCGGCTCGCCGCCGTCATCATCGACCAGATCGCCACCGAGCCGGTGTCGCCGCTGCACCTGCCGATGCCGACCTCCGACCGGCTGCGGCGGGCCGTGGCCGACCTCGCCGCCGACCCGGCGACGGCGGTGCCGCTGCCCGACGTGGCCCGGCGCGCCGCCCTGTCCCAGCGCTCCTTCGAGCGGCATTTCCGGGCCGAGACCGGGCTCAGCTATAGGGCGTGGCTGCGCCAGGCGCGGCTGATGAAGGCGGTGGAGTGGCTGTCCTTCGGCCTGTCGGTCGGCGACATCGCCCACCGGCTCGGCTACGAGGGGGCGAGCGCCTTCGTCGCCAGCTTCCGCAAGGCCTTCGGCGTCACCCCCGGGCGCTACTTCGCCGATGCCGGCTGACCGCCCCGGCGCCGTCTGGCACCGGCCGAGCCGCATGGTATAACCACAACCGGACGCTGATCGGGCCCGCAGGGGTCCAACCCATGGGACGGGGAGAACCATGAGCCAGGAAGCGGCGGTGCTGTTCGCCAACGAGGCGTTCTATCTGGCCTTTTCCACGCGGGACCTGAAGAGCATGGAGGAGATCTGGTCGCGCGACGCGCCGATCACCTGCGTGCATCCGGGCTGGCGGCCGCTGATGGGCCGCGACGAGGTGATGGAGAGCTGGGTGACCATCCTCGGCAACCCGGCCTCCCCCGCCGTCGAGTTCCGCGGCGCCCGCGCCTTCCTGTACGGCGACGTCGCCTGCGTGCTCGGCTACGAGGTGCTGCGCGAGGGCGTGCTCGCCGCCACCAACACCTTCGTGAAGGAGGGCGTGGGCTGGAAGCTGGTGCACCACCACGCCTCGCCGGTCGCCGAGAGTCCCGAATTTCCGGAGACCCCACCGGCCCGCGGCCCGCTGATGTAGCAGCCCGAAACGAAAGGAGGCGGACAGTTTCCCGTCCGCCTCCCTGAGTTCGTGACCGGCCGGGTCGGCCGGACCGGAGCCGCCTACTTGCGGATCTCGATCTTGACCCGGCGGTTCTTCGGCTCCTTCACGCCGTCCGGCGTGATGACCTTGTTGCTCTTCTCACCGAAGGCCTCGAGGGTCATCGTCGGCGCACCGGAGCCGAGCAGGCCGCGCAGCTCGTTGGCGACGGCTTCCGCACGACGCTGGGACAGCGCCATGTTGTAGTCCTCGGGGCCCGAGCGGTCGGCATAGCCGGACACGGTGATCGAGGACGCGCCCATGTCGTCGGACGCATCGGCCGCGTCGATCAGCGTCGACAGGGTCTGCGGCGTGATCGTGCTGCTGTCGAAGTCGAAGTAGACGGTGAAGTTCGCGAAGCTCACCGGCGGGGCGGCAGCGACCGGCTGCTCGCCGACGGCGGCTTCCATGGTGGCGATGGCCGCATTGAAGCGGTCACGGCACCAGGCGATGTCGGCTGGCTGGAAGTTCTCTTCGGCTTCCTGCATCCAGCAGTCGAACATGGCCTGGCCGCGGGCCGAAGCCTCCGGCACCTTGGTCGCCGCACCGGCGGCCAGGGCGGCGGTCAGGCGACGATGGGCCTCGGACAGGGCCCCCTTGTGCTCGGCCGGGATCACCCGGGAGTCGAGCGCTTCCGGCGCCGTC
This sequence comes from Thalassobaculum sp., assembly GCF_965223715.1. Classification (GTDB taxonomy): domain Bacteria; phylum Pseudomonadota; class Alphaproteobacteria; order Thalassobaculales; family Thalassobaculaceae; genus Thalassobaculum. The sequence continues at coordinate 3,283,645 of NZ_OZ245012.1, forward strand.
GGCGTGCCGTTGGCAGCGGCGATGGCGGCGGTCGCAAAGACGTCGGAGTCTTCGTAGTCGCCCTCGGCGAACTCCATCTCGGAGAGCGCCAGATACTCCTGGTACAGCGCCTTGCTGAAGGCGTCGCCAGTCGGCGTCAGGCCGCGCGCGTTGTCCAACTGGAAGCCCGCGCAGGCCGCCAGGCTCATCATCGCCGCAGCGGCGAAGAACGGCTTGGCTCCCCCCAGAATTTTATGAAGCATATCCATCTCCTTGTCGTGTTCCGTCGCCTCGTCCAAGGCACTGCCGGTAGGGACACCCCGCCCCCGGACCGTTTGTGCGGACGTGCTTGTGGAACCGAGCTTCGCGGTTCCAACTGCTGACATTTCAACACGTTCTGGATGGAACGCAAGGAAAACCCGGTCACGGAGCCGCGACCGGGCAAGAGTCACACCGTCCCCTCCAACAAACGCACATCAACATGCATTGGGTGGCGATGGTCCTCGTGCCCGGTCTTATTTTCGTAACCTTTCGGGGGTCAGGCGAAACCGGTCGCCAGGGCGAACATGGTCAAGAAAATCGCCAGGGCGAAGGCATAGCCGGCGATCGTCGGCCAGAGCCCGAAGGCCTTGCTGTCGTCTTCAGTATCGGGAGCCATAACGCAATCTCCTTGTCGATGCCGCTCAGCTCAGCGCTTGCGGGAGCCAGAGGGCGATCTCGGGGAACACCATCACCAGGATCAGGCCGATGATCTGCAGCCCGATGAACGGGATGACGGCGGCGAAGATCTCCTGCAGCTCGATATCCGGCGGCGCCACCGACTTCAGCCAGAAACAGGCCGGGCCGAAGGGCGGCGACAGGAAGTAGATCTGCATGTTCATGACGAACAGCACGCCGAACCACACCGCGGCCCATTCCGGATCGAGGCCGAGCTCGGGTGCCATGTCGACCACCACCGGGGCGAAGATCGGCACCGTGATGAACACGATGGCGATCCACTCCATGAAGGTACCGAGCACCACCAGGATCGCCATCATCACCAGGATGATGCCGATGGCCGGCAGGTCCAGCCCGGCGAACAGGCTGCGCATGAACTCGCCGCCGCCGACCAGGTTGTAGATGCCGACGAAGCTGACCGCACCCAGGATCAGCCAGATGATCGTGCCGACCGTGGCCATGGTCTGGGTCAGGGCCTCCTGCAGCATCGACCAGTTGAAGCGCAGGCGCACCGCGGCGACCAGGATCGAGCCGAAGACGCCGACGCCGGCGGCCTCGGTCACGCTGGCGATGCCGCCGTAGATCGAGCCCATGACGCAGGCGATGAGCAGGATCGACAGGATCACCGCCACCGTGCGGTTGGAGGACAGCTTCTGCTCGATGTCGCCGCGCGCCGCCACCTCGGCCGCCGTCGGCGCCAGGCTCGGGTTCAGGTAACAGCGGACCAGCACGAAGATGATGTAGAAGCCGGCCAGCAGCAGCCCCGGCAGGGCGCCCGCCATGAACAGGTCGCCGATGGAGACCTGGGCCGACAGGCCGTAGACGATCATGATGATCGACGGCGGGATCAGGGTCGCCAGCGAGCCGCCGGCGCAGATCGTGCCGATCGACAGCTTGCGGTCGTAGCCGAGACGCAGCATCTGCGGCAGGGCCACCAGGCCGAGCATGACGATCTCGCCGCCCATGATGCCGGACATGGCGGCCATGATCACCGCCACCACGACGGTCTGCACCGCCACGCCGCCGCGCAGGTTGCCCGCGAAGATCGACATGGCGTCGAACAGGTCCTCGGCGATGCCCGCCTTCTCAAGAATGGAGGCCATCAGCACGAACAGCGGCACCGCGATCAGCGGATAGGATTCCAGCAGGCCGAAGGCGTTGGTCGAGACCAGGTAGAGGCCTTTGGGGCCGAAGAACAGCAGGGCGCAGACGATCGAGATGATCAGGGTGACCACGCCCAGCGGCATGCCGGTCATCATCAGCAGCAGCAGGGTGATGACGATGCCGATGCTGACCGTGCCGATGTCGTAGGCCCGGATGTTGATGAGCTGGCGCAGGTCCGCGGATTCCGCGACCCAGCCCGCCACTCCGTCGGCCCATTCGGAGAGGATGAAGCCCTCGTAGTAATGGCCGATCAGGAGCAGGACCAGGCGTCCGACCAGCAGCACCGAGACGACCACGATGGCCAGGCGCGCGATCGGCGAGGAGAGGTGCCGGTAGAAGTTCGCCAGAAGCTGCAGCAGGTAGATCGTCGCGCCGAGGAACAGCGCGGTCTTCAGCAGCATCGGCTCGGGCGAGTTGAAGGCGCTGCCCGCGCGCTCGACATTGTCGATCGCCTCCAGGGCGCGGCCCATCGTGTCGTTGGTCAGCAGGAAGAGCGCGACGACGCCGACGATCAGGGCGAAGAGGTCGAGCCGCCATTTCGTGCGGTCGCTCGCCATCAGATAGAAGACGGTAATGCCGATGTGCCGGTTCTTCAGCGTCACATAGCCGGCGGAGAGCATCCAGGCGGTGGCGCAGAACACCATCACCATCTCGAACGCCCATTGGGTCGGCGAATGGAAGGCGTAGCGCGAGACCACCTCGTAGAGGGTGATGACACCGCAGAGGAAATACAGCTGCGCCACCGCGAGGCCGCTGAACTGACTGATCTTGTTAATGGCTGAATTCATCGGACCGCTTTCAGGGACACGGAGCGCATGCGCATGACGGTGGGCAGGCGAGCGCGTGCCGCCTGGGCGTGAAGCGATCCGGGAGCCGCCTGGGCTCCCGGACCGTCAGCGTGTGCGATCAGTCGAGCAGACCGATCCGCTTCATGTAGGACAGGTGCGCGTCCAGCGCCTCGCGGGCCAGCGGCGACTTCTCGGCCGCGGATTCCCACGCCTCGACAGCGATCTCACGGAACTTCTGCCGGTCTTCCTTCGACCAGTCGACGATCGTGAGGTCGCCCTTCGCCTTGTGCTCGGCGACCAGGTCGCGGTCCTGCAGGTCGGCCTGGCGCAGCATGGTGACGTAGGCGGCGTTGTACCAGACCTCCAGGATCGTCCGCTGACCCTCGGTCAGGCCGTCCCAGACGTCCTTGTTCATGATGAACTGCAGGACGGCCATGGAGTGGATGCCCGGATAGATCGGGAACTTCGCCACCTTGTGCATGCCCGAGGCTTCGTTGTTCACGAAGGCCGAGGCGTCGGCGGCGTCGACGATGCCCTTATCCAGCGAGGTGTAGACCTCGGAGAACGGGATCGACACCGGCGAGGCACCGGCAAGACGGAACACGTCGGCGGCCAGGCCCTCCGGCGAGCGGATCTTGATGCCCTTGAGGTCTTCCACACCCTTGATCTCGACGGTCGAGACCAGGGCCTCCTTGGTGTACGGGCCGCAGCCGATCACATGGATCGAATCCGGCCAGTGGGTGTCGTAGATCTTCTGCAGGATCTCCTTGCCGCCGCCCTCGTGGCAGAAGTCGCGGACCTGATGCGGCGTGTCGTAGCCGGCGATCAGGTCGCCGATGATGCCGAAGGCCGGGTCGCGGCCGGCGAAGTAGGACACGGCGTTCAGGTCGCCGTCGAGAATGCCGTTGGCCACTGCATCGACCGTCTCGCGGTGAGGAACGACGGCCTTGGTCGCCAGGACCTCAACCTCGATCTCGCCGTTGGTCATGATGCCGACCTTCTGCTGCCAGCCTTCGGTCATGAACCGGTGCGCCCAGTCGCCCGGGCTCGAACTCGCCTGGAGCTTCAGGGTGCGGGCGTCGACCTCGCCGACGGCGAACGCACTGACGGTGAGCGCCGCGAGCGCGGCGACCAGTGATTTCCGCATCGTTTCCTCCCTATGCGGTATGTGATTTCCCTGTGTTCAGGGCTTGGAAGTCTTCTGATTGAGGCGCGAGTGTCCCAACCCGGCGCCTGAAATGTCAACAATGCAAGATGCGGGCATCCGCGGGGACGGCGGTTATTTCTTCTCCTGGGTGGTCGATCGCGGCTGAATCTGACGCACCGCGAAGCCGCCGCCCGGCGTGGGGACCAGGGCCTTGATCGCCTTGCCGCCGAAGGTCTGGTCGACCAGCTCGTTCAGGGCCGCGTCACCGCCGCCATAGGGGGCGACGAGGTCGATCAGCCAGGGGATCGTGCCGCCGTCCCATTCGTTGGGGCGCAGCCGGTTCTGTCCCTGCAGCAGGCGCTTCTCGACCTCCTCGGTCACCATCGCCCAGGAGGCGTAGACCATCGGCGCTACGCCCCGCTCGGTGCGCCGCCGCCAGATCCGCACCTGACGCTTGGTCAGCGGCGGCAGGACCAGCCATTCCAGGTCGGAGATGAAGATGTGTCGGTGGGCCGGCGACTGGCCCATCAGCGAGACGATCTGGCCGAGCAGCCGGGTCATGTCGTCGCGCGGCGCCTCCGCCGCAGGGGCCGCGGCGGCCGCGGGCGCCTCGCGCTCGGGCCCCGGTTCTTCGCCGGCACCGTCGGTGCCGAAAACGGTCTGGTCGCTCATCGTCCCCCCTTGAGCACTGCCATCTTGTGTCCTGCCGGCTGGCAGTCCTGTTGGAGCCGGGCCTCCCCGGCCCGGCCCTGTCGTGTCATATCGGTTAGTGCGCGAAGATCACCGGCATCGTCGCGTCGGCGATGATGTCGCTGGTCGCCCCGCCGAAGATCATCTGGCGCAGCCGGCTCTGGGTGTAGGCGCCCTTCACCAGCAGATCCACGCCCTCGGCCTCGGCCACCTCGAGTACGTCCATGCCCGGGCCGCGCATCGAGCGCTTGCCGGTCGCCACCTTGGCGTCGACGCCGTGCAGCTTCAGGTAGTCGGCCAGCGCCGCCCCGTCCGGGCCGGGCACCGACCAGCCCTCGATCTCGATGACGATGGCCTTGTCCGCCGCCTTGATCGCCGGCAGGGCCTGGCCGATCAGCCGGGCGGTCTCGGTGCTGCGGTTCCAGGCGATGGCGACCGTGCTGCCGCATTCGCGGGTCCAGCCGACCGGCACCAGGGTGACGGTGCGGCCACCCTCGAACAGCGCGGTCTCAAACACCGCCCGCCAGTCGGTCTCCTCGCTCTTGCCGACCACGGTGGTGTCGAACAGCCGGGCGGCCTCGCCGATGCCGAAACGGGCGCGCAGCGGCTCGTCACTCAGGTCGACCAGCGCACCGTCGGCGCCGAGCGCGTCGATTCGCGCCCGCATCGCCGCCAGCGCCTCCTCGGCCTCGCGGGCCAGATCCGGGCCCTTGTCGGCGTAGTCGATGATGCCGACGCCCATCGGGTCGACCAGCGGGCTCTCTACCGGACGCGGATAGAACGTGGCCCGCACGCGGCCGCCGGAGCGCTTCGCGAACAAGACGGCGGCCTCCAGCGGGGCACGGTCGACCCCGTCACGGCCGAACGGCAGAAAAAACGACTTCATCTGCATTCTCCCTCGGTGTGGCCGAGCTTGTCGCCGGCGGTCCCGATGTCATGATAGCCGAAACCCTCCCGTCAAGGCACCGGATAGGATCAATGGCCGATATTCGCATCGACAATGCCCTTGTCGTGACCATGGACGGCGACCGCCGCGTGCTGGAGGGCGCCAGCGTTGCAATTTCCGGCACCCGCATCGCCGCCATCGGCCCGCGCGACGAGATCGCCCGCGCCCATCCGGCCGACACGGTGATCGACGGCAGCCGCAAGGCGCTGATGCCGGGGTTCGTCGACGTGCACGCCCATGCCGGCCACGGGCTGATCAAGACCCTGGGGCTGGCCGGCGACGGCGACTGGGAGCGGGCCTGCCACACCGCCTACACGGTCGCCTCCGACACCGGCTTCTGGGCGGCTGAATCGGCGCTGTCGGCGCTGGAACGCATCCGCTGCGGCACCACGACCGGCGTGTCCTATCTCGGCGGCGGCGACGACGTGATGCGCACCGACGAGGCGATCTACGCCGACGCCCATTGCCGCGAGATCGAAAAGCTCGGCACCCGCTCGGTGGTCGCCGTCGGCATCAACCGGCCGCCCTTCCCCAAGACCTACGCCAATATCGAGGGCGGGCAGGTCCGCGAGCATGCCGTCTCCTTCGACACCCAACTCTCGGTCTGCGAGTCGGTGGCGAAGACCTGGGACGGGGCGGCCGAAGGACGGGTGCGGATCGCGGTCAGCTTCCCGGTGCACCACCGCGGCTCCGAGCAGGACGCGCTGCTCGACACCGTGCGCGACCAGGCCGCCGCCACCCGCGACCTGACCCGTCGGCTGGGGCTGATCTTCACCCAGGACGGCCACCGCCAGGGCAGCATCCGCCTCGCCCACGAGGTCTTCGGCCTGCTGGGGCCCGACGCGCTGATGAGCCATTCGGTGGACCTGGACGGCGAGGAGATCCGCCTGGTCGCCGAAACCGGGACGAAGATCGCCCACAACCCCTCGGCCAACCGATCGATCACCGGCCGCTGCCCGGTACCGGAGCTGATCGAGGCGGGAGCCGTGGTCGGACTCGGCTCCGACGGCACAGCACCGGACCGCGGCTACGACATGTTCCGCCACATGTTCCAGGCCATGCACTACCACCGCCGCCACTTCCGCGATCCGGCCGTGCTGCCGCCGGGCAAGGTGCTGGAAATGGCGACCATCGACGGGGCGGCGGCGCTGGGCATGGAGATGGAGATCGGCTCGGTGGAGGTTGGCAAGCAGGCGGACCTGATCCTGGTCGACCTGTTCAAGCCGCACATGGTGCCGATGACCATGCCGCTCTACCGGCTGGCCTGCTTCGCCAACGGAGCCGACGTGGACACCACCATCGTGTCGGGGCGCATCCTGATGCAGGAGCGCCGGCTGGTGGGTATCGACGAGACGGCGATCCTGGAGGAGGCCGACCGCCAGGCAGCCCTCATGGTCGAGCGGGCCGGGCTGAAGGACCTGGAGCGGCTGCCCGACCGGTTCTGGGGGGTGGCGCGGGGCTGAACCGCGCCTTCAAACCAGCCAGTCGTTGCTGAAATCCGACCGGTGCAGGTCGATGGTTCCGAACAAAGTGTATGACCGCCCCGTCACCGAATAGGTCAGGACGCCCTCGGAGAAGGTGAGGCTGGAGGAGGGAAGGGTGATGTCATCGACGGTATTGATCCGGTCGCCCTCCTCCGGATTGAAGTCCACCCAGTCAATACGGCTGGTCCCGTTGTAGGACGTGTGCAGCCCGACAGTGTCGGCTCCCTCTCCGCCGACCACGGTGGCCCGCCAGGAACTCGATCCGTCCCCGAAGTCGATGTAGTCGTCGCCCTTGTTCCCGAACAGCACGTCCTCGTCATAGGTGTACCAGTCGCCGTGCTGGGCGCTGCCGTAGATCGTGTCGGCATCCTGGCCGCCATAGATCGTATCGCTTCCGATCCCGCCCGACAAAACGTCGCCGCCATGGTTGCCGTAGATGACGTCGTTGCCGCCGCCGCCGAACAGGGAGTCGGCGCCGAAGCGCTGCACGCCGCCGCTGTCCTCCGGCCCGTCGTTCTGGCCGCCGTAGAGCGTATCGTCGCCCCAGTCGCCCGACAGGATGTCGGTCCCGCGGTTGCCGTAGAGGACATCGTTGCCGTCGCCGCCGGTGAGGGAGTCGGAGCCGCCGTTGCCGTACATCAGGCCGTCGGTATAGATCCCGGCCTCCGCGATCGACAGGTGATCGTCGTTCTCGGTGCCCTCGGCGAACATACGGCCGTGGATTCGCCTTCCCTCGTCGTAGCCGGCGGTCACGTAATGCTCCCAGCCGCTGGCAAAGACGCCGCTGGAGACCGCGGCGGCGACGTCCGGAAACGCGGCCAGATAGTACGCCTCGGTGAAGGTGTAGGCGCTGCGGCCCTCATAGAGCCCGGCGGTCAGGAAATGGTCGTAGGCATCAACACCGGCCAGGGCGACGTCAAGGTTGTGCGCCAAGTACCAGGCTTCATCGAATTGCGGGGGGACTGCCATAGATAACCCTACTTATTTTCCGCCCATTTGTTGTAGTTAACGATGCTTTAGGGCTTCTTCAATACCCTGTCGGTGACGTCAGTTTGGATTCTTCTCCCCTCGCCCGCGGAACGCGCTATATGATGCGGCGAGGGGATGTTCCGGAGACAGTTGGGATGTTCGGGAAAGCCAAGGCCAAGCCGGCAGCAGCAGCCGGCAAGACGGTCGTGAAGGCCGATGTGAAGCTCGGTTCCGCCATTTTCGGCGAGGAAGAACTCGAAGTTCGCGAGCTGCACATCAAGGGCATCCGTATTCCGAATCCCGGCGAGGGCAACATCATCGCCGGCCAGAAGTTCCATTTCCTGCTGAAGCTGGGCGACAGCGAGTCGGCGCCGGTGATCAAGGTCGAGGCCCATGCCCTGGCCGCGTCCGAGAAGGAAGTGATCGGCAAGTTCGCGGACATGGGCGATGACGAGAAGCGGCTGATCGCCCTGCACATGAAGGCCCTGCGCCAGTCCGGCGCGATCGCCTGATCCGTCCGGCTCAGAAGTCCGTCTTCGCACCGCCTTCGGCGATCCGCCGCGCCACGAACGCGTCCAACGCCTCGCGGATCGCCGGGTCCATGGGCGGCTCCTTGTACTCGGCCAGCAGGCGCTTCACCAGCCCGTTCGCCCGGGTAAGGGCGTCGGGCGCGCCGGCTTCCTCCCAGCTCTCGTGGTTCCGCCAGTCCGACACCATCGGGGCGAAGAACGCCGTGCGGTAGCGGTCCTGGGTATGGGCGGTGCCGAAGAAATGGCCCCCCGGCCCGACCTCGCGCACCGCATCCAGGGCCAGGGCAGCATCATCGACCACCAGCGGGTCGAGGAAACCGGCGACCATGGCGATCATGTCGGCATCCATCACCATCTTCTCGAAGGACGCGGTAAGCCCGCCCTCCATCCAGCCGCAGCCGTGCATCAGCAGGTTCACCCCGCCGGTGAACGCGCCCCAGAGCGAGAACGCGCTCTCCCATGCCGCCTGGGCATCGGGGACGTTGGCGGCGTTCACGTTGGAGGAGCGGTAGGGCAGGCCGTAGCGTCGGGCGAGCTGGCCGCCGGCGATCGCCGCCTGCATGTATTCCGGCGTGCCGAAGGCTGGCGCCCCCGACTTCATGTCCACGTTCGAGGTGAAGCCGCCATAAACCACCGGCGCGCCCGGCCGCACCGCCTGGGAGAAGGCGATGCCGGCCAGGGCCTCGGCATTCTGCTGGGCCAGCGCCCCGGCGATGGTCACCGGCGCCATGGCGCCCGCCAGGGTGAAGGGGGTGATGACAGTGACCTGTCCCGCCTCCGCCAGCGCGATCACCCCTTCCAGCATCGGCGTGTCGTAGCGCAGGGGCGAGCTCGCATTGATGATCGAGAACAGGCTCGGCTCCCGCTCCAGGGTCGCCCGGTCGACACCCCTGCTGAGCCGAACGATCTCGATCCCGTCCTCGATCCGGTCGCGGCCGAGCGAGTAGGGATGCGGGATGCGGTCGGTCAGGGTGACCATGTCGCGCAGCGCTTCCAAGTGGCGCACCGAGGGGTGGATGTCCACCGGTTCCACCGGATAGCCACCCACGGCATGCATCACGTTGAGGGACTGCGCCAGTTTCAGCAGGTTGCGGTAGTCCTCGCGGTTGCCGACCCGGCGGCCGCCGTCGAGGTCGCTGACATTCGGCGCGCTGGCGACCGAGCAGATGACGATCTCGTCGCCGCCGAACCGCACCGAGCGCTCCGGCGTGCGGGAGTGGACGTCGAACGCGGACGGGGCCTTGGCGATCAGTTCCATGACCAGTGCCCGGTCGAGCCGCACCCGCTCGCCCTGCACGCTCGCCCCGGCCACCGCCAACCGGTCGCGCGCCTCGGGCAGCAGGAAGTCGATGCCGATCTCCTCCAGGATGGTCAGCGAGGCCTCGTGGATTGCCTCCAGCGCATCGTCCGACAGGATCCGGGCGGGCGGGCCCCGGTGGTGGAGCCGGCGCCAGGCCGGCTGGTCAAGCTTCGCCGGAGCGGACCTCCGTCCGCCTCCCCGGCCGGCACCGCGTGCCCGGCGCCCTCGCTCGCCCACGCCCTCGCCTGTCGTCTCCGCCATGCGACCTCCACTGCCTATGCGCGAACCTTGCCCGCGCCGGTCGCCCCGGTCGAGCAGAAAGCGACAGGAATAGGCTCTTGACTTCCACCCCCGCGGACGCCCGAGTCAGACGGCATCAACAGGAGCCCGACTATGCCGTCCACCGCGCAGACCCCCTCCCCGGACATCGCTTCCCTCGCCGCCGACCTGCAGGCCGCCGGCGTCCGGACCGACGCGGGCGGGCTGGCGGAGACGCTGACCCGGGTCGCCGCCGGTCCGCGCACCTATCCGGCCCGGGCCTGGCAGGCCCTGATCGCCGCCGACCTGCCGGACGCCCTCGCCACCCGTCTGGATGCCGCCGCCGAGGCCCTGCGCCCGGTCGACCCCAAGCCCGACCCGGCCCGTCTCGACCGGCTGCGCACGACCCTGGCGGAGGTCGGGGTCGACGGCTTCATCCTGCCCAGGGCCGACGAGCATATGGGCGAGTACATCCCGGCTCCGGCCGAGCGGCTGTCCTGGCTGACCGGCTTCACCGGATCGGCCGGCGTCGTGCTGGTGCTGCCGGACGTGGCGGTGATCTTCGTCGATGGCCGCTACACCCTGCAGGTGGCGCAGCAGGTCGATACCGGCCGCTGGACCGTCGAGCACGTGGTCCGCACCCCGCCGGCCGAGCATGTCCGCAAACACCTGGCAGGCCGCCGCCTCGGCTTCGATCCCAAGCTGCACTCGATCAACGCGGCCAAGCGCCTGGCCGAGGCGGCGGAGGAGGCCGGCGGCTCCCTGGTCCCGCTGGAGACCAATCCGATCGACGCCCTGTGGTCCGACCGCCCCGCCGCCCCGTTGGGTCCGGTGGAGGTGCTGCCGACCACCCTCACCGGGCTGGACGCGGCGGCCAAGCGCGAGCGGATCGCCGCCGAACTCGCGACGAAGGACATCGACGCCACGGTCCTGAACCAGCCGGAATCCATCGCCTGGCTGCTCAACCTGCGCGGCGCCGACGTGCCCTATACGCCGCTGCCGCTGGCCTATGCCACCATCGACCGCACCGGGCTGGTGGAGCTGTTCCTGGACGAGGCGAAATGCACCGACGCCGTGCGCGCGGCGCTGGGCAACGGCGTGACCCTGCGGCCGTTCGAGGCGGTCGGCGCGGCGATGGACGCGCTGGGGGCGGCCGGCAAGACGGTCTCCATCGATCCCGACGCCGCCACCGAGTGGATGCGCGGCCGGCTGGAGAAGGCCGGCGCCACGGTCACCCTGGCGGCCGATCCCTGCATCCTGCCGCGCGCCCGCAAGAACGCGGTCGAGCTGGCCGGGACCCGGGCCGCCCATGCCCGCGACGCCGCCGCCATGGCCCGCTTCCTGAAATGGATCGACGACACCGGCACGGGCACCACCGAACTCGGGGCCAGCGACGCCCTGGAGGGCTTCCGCTCCGAGATCGCCGACTGGCGCGGTCCGAGCTTCCCGTCGATTTCCGGGGCCGGCTCGGATGGCGCCATCGTCCATTACCGCGTGACGCCGGACAGCGACCGGCCGCTGGAGGACGGCAGCCTCTACCTGATCGACAGCGGGGCGCAGTATCTCGACGGCACCACCGACATCACCCGCACCGTCGCGATCGGCACGCCGAGCCAGGAGATGCGCGAACGCTTCACCCTGGTGCTGAAAGGCCATATCGCCATCGCCACCGCGCGCTTCCCGGCGGGCACCACCGGCGGGCAGATCGACGCCCTGGCCCGGCAGTTCCTGTGGAAGGCCGGGCTCGACTTCGACCACGGCACCGGCCACGGCGTCGGCGTCTTCCTTGGCGTGCATGAGGGACCGCAGCGCATTTCCAGCGCCAGCCGGGTCCCGATCGAGGCGAGCATGATCCTGTCCAACGAGCCGGGCTACTACAAGCCGGGCGCCTACGGCATCCGGATCGAGAACCTGCTGATCGCCGTCGAGGCGCCAGCGCAGGAGGATAACAGCCGCCCGATGCTCGGCTTCGAGACGATCACCTTCGCGCCGATCGACCGGCGCCTGATCGAGGTGTCGCTGCTGACGGCCGAGGAGATCGCCTGGCTCGACGCCTATCACGCGGAGGTCCGCAGCCGGGTCGCTCCCGCCCTGGACGCGGCTCACCGGGCCTGGCTGGAGGCGGCGACCGCCCCGTTCCTCGATTAGCGCACGATCAGTCCTGCCGCCGGTCCCGCTTGCCGCCGATCGGGACGTCCTGGCGCCGCCGGTCCGGGCCGACATAGGTCTGGTTCATGATGAACTCCCGGCGCTCGTTCAGCACCACCTCGATGCGGCGGCGCAGGGCCGGCAGGGTGATCGGCTTGGCCATGAGCAGGTTGACCCCGGCGTCCCGCGCGGCGCGCACGGTGCTCCGGTCGGCCTGGGCGGTCACCAGGATGATCGGGACGTAGGGATTGGACGACTGCACGTCGGTGCGCACGTGGCGCACGAAGGTCAGCCCGTCCATCGGCTCCATCATCATGTCGCAGATGATCACGTCGGCGGCGTAGCTGCGCAGGATCCGCAGCGCCGCCTCGCCGTCCGCCGCCTCCTTCATCTGGCCGATCCCGAGTTCCTCGAGATAGGCGCCGGTCAGCATCCGGCTGGCCCGGTCGTCCTCGACGATCAGAACCCGCAGCCCGCCATATTCCTCCTCCAGGGACATGCCCGTCTCCGATCTCAGTCTTTCGTCGCCGCGTCGAAATCGGCGATCACCTCCGGCGCCTGTTCCCGGGTCGCCGCCACAGCACGCCGCAGATCCGCCATGTAGTCCGGCAGCGTCGCCGGATCGCCGCCGCTCTCCTGGATCCGGATCGCCGAGCGCTCCATCAGGACCGCGCCGAAATTCGCCGCCAGTCCCTTCATCGAATGGGCGAGCTGCCGGATCTGGTTGGCATCGCCGGCTGTGACCGCTTTCTCCAGCAGGGCGAGCTGCCGCACCGCCTCCTGGGGCACCAGCGCGATCATCTCCACCGCCCGCGCCGGCGGCAGCGATCCGACGGCCGCCCGCACCCGGGCCCGATCGAAGGCTGGCACGGCAAGGGTCCCCTCCTCGGTATCCATAGTCTGCTCCGCAACTAGATGAGCACGCTGCCGGCGCGATGCCCAGAGGATCGTCCGGTTCAGGGCGTCCCAGTCCACCGGCTTCAGCAGCACGTCATCCAGGCCGGCGGCGAGATAGGTGCTGCGATGCTCCGGGATCGCATCGGCCGTCAAGGCGACGATGGGCATCGTCTCCCGCTCGCCCCCCATGGCGCGGATCTCGGCCGTCGCCTCGGTGCCGTCCATCACCGGCATCTGCATGTCCATGAGCACCAGGTCGTAGACCCTGCGGCGCACCGCCCGGACCGCCTGGGCGCCGTCCTCCGCCTCATCGATCCGGTGACCGGCCTTGGCCAGCATGCGCGAGACCAGCATGCGGTTCACCTCATTGTCCTCCACCAGGAGGATATGGATCGGTTCGGCATCCTCGGTCAGGCCGTCGTCCTCGGCCTCGACCACCGGCTGATCGGTCGGCTGCATGAGGACGCAGAAGGTGAAGGTGGACCCCATGCCGGGCGCGCTCTCCAGCGAGATCCAGCCGTCCATGCCCTCCACCAGGCGCTTGCAGATCGACAGGCCGAGGCCGGTCCCGCCGAACCGGCGTGAGGTATTGGCGGCCCCCTGTTCGAAGGCGGCGAAGAGCTGGCCCTGGACCTCCTCGGGGATGCCGATGCCCGTGTCGGTCACGGTCCCGACGATCTCCACCCGATCGCCCCGGGTCTCGCCGGCCGTCAGCGAGACCCTGACCGAGCCCTCGTTGGTGAATTTCAGCCCGTTGGACACCAGGTTGGAGAGGATCTGCTTGAGCCGCAGCGGATCGCCCAGCAGCCAGGGCGGCACCCGGTCGTCGATCGACCGCTCGACCAGAATGCCCTTGGAACTGGCCGGGATCTGGAACAGGCGGACCACGTCATCCAGGATCCGGCCCGGGGAGAACGGGATCTCCTCGAGCTGCACCTTGCCCGCCTCGAGCTTGGAGTAGTCCAGGATGTCGTTCAGCAGGGCCAGCAGGGTGTCGGCCGAGTTGCGCATGATGTCGATGAAGCCGGTCTGGTCGCGGTCCAGCCGGGTGCGCGACAGCAGCTCGATCATGCCCAGCAGGCCGGTCATCGGCGTCCGCAGCTCGTGGCTCATCATCGCCAGGAAGCGCGACTTGGCGGCGTCGGCATCCTCCGCCCGCTTTCGGGCCTCGTCGATCTCCTCGGCCAGCTTCCGCAGAGAGTGGGTCTGTTCGGCCAGGGTGTCCCGGGCGGCGCGTAGCGCGTTCTCCACCTCGATCCGGTCGGTGATGTCGGAGCGCATGCCGACGATCCCGCCCTCGCGGGTCTTGTTCTCGCTGACCAGGACGGTGCGGCCGTCGGCCAGCGGCTGGAGAAAGGCGGTCTTGGGCGGATTGAGATGCTGGCGCAGGCGCTCGGCCACCCAGTCCTCCTCCCGGCCCCTCGCCTCGGGATACTGGCCGCGCTCGAGCGTGTACCGGACAAGCTGCTCGAAGCTCCACGTCTCGTCGATGGCCTCCTGAGGCAGGTCGTAGAGGTCCTTGTACTGCGCGTTGGACAGCACGAGCCGATCGTTCCGGTCGAACAGCGCGAAGCCTTCCGACATCGTCTCGATCGCGTCGAGCAGGCGCGCCTGGGTGGTCGTCGCCAGGGCCTGGGCGCGCCGTTCCTGGGTCACGTCGCGCCACATGGACAGGTAGCCGCCATCGGCCATGGGGCGACCCGTGACGTAGAAGATGTCCATCCCCTCGCGCTGCCATTCGAATTCGACCGCGCTGCGCTTGGCGATCGCGCGGAACATCCGCTTGATGCCGATCTCGGTGGACGGCAGCCGGCGGATTGCGTCCTTGGCCACGCCGACCAGGGGGCGGCCGACCCAAAGTTCGCCGGCGGAGAGGTGGACCAGCGCCTCGAACGCCCGGTTCCAGGCGATCAGGGAATTGTCCTTGTCGAAAGCAACCAGCGGGTTCGGCATCGTGTCCAGGATCGCCTGCAGCACCGTTGAGGTCGCCGCCAGGGTCAGTTCGGCCTGCTTGCGCCGGGTGATGTCCAGCCGGGTGGTCACGGTCAGGCCGTTCGGACTGTAGTTCTCCTTGACCAGATACCAGGTCCCATCGGGCACCTGACGCTCGGGGATCGGCGAGTGGTCACGCCGGGCCTGGAGCCGGCGCTGCACATAGGCCTCCCGCTCGGCCTCGGTCAGGGACGGGTCCCGGGCGAGGCTGAAGCGCAGCAGGTCCTCGAAGTCGTGGCCGACGATGTCGCCGCGATCGCGCAGGAAGGGATACATCTGGAAGAAGCGCTCGTTGCCGAAGACGAACCGGTCGTTCCCGTCATAGATCGAGAGGGCGTCGTCCATGGTGTTGAGGGCGTCGCGCATGATCTGCAGGTCGCGCCGATCGGTCTCCGCCACGCGCTCCGCCCCGGACGGGACGATCCAGTGGGCCCCGATCGCCGTGCCGTCATCGTCTTGCGTCGGCAGGCACCGCACCGTGGTCCCACCGGCATCGATGACGACCGTCCGCTCCTCGCCCCGCAGCGCGGCCTCGAAGGCCGCCCGCGCCTGCGCGCCATCCTTTGCGAGGCTCTCGACGGTGGGCGGTGGGCCGTCCCGGGAACCGGCCAGTCCCGCGAATGCCGCTTCTGCCGGCGGGTTCCATGCGATCGCCGTCCCCAGCCGGTCGAAAGCGACGACCGCCTGGCTCAACCCCCGGACAATGCCGGACCAATGCTCGGAAGACCCCACCATGTCTTAGCGAAAGAAATCCCCCTACTTCTTGCAAACCTATTATCGCACCCGATCAGTCTAGAGCATTTTTGATCGGCGCGGAGGGCCAAGAAGGGCAAAAGGGCGGAAGTATCGGTACCGATAGGCAGAACGGATGCTTGCGGCGTGGCGGGAAAGCCACCCGCGCCGGCGGTGGACTACAGGCTCCAGTAGCGGATCCCGGCCGGCAGATCCGCCGGGGCCAGGACCGACTTGATGTCCACCAGCAACCCGCCCGGCCGCAGCCGTGCGCCCAGGCCTGCGGCACCGCCGTCCAGGAAGACCCGATGCGGGCTCGCCAGGATCAGCACGTCGAGTTCGGTCAGGCTCTCGGCCGGAACCAGGTCGATCCCGAGCACCCGGCGCGCCACCGCCGGACCGACTAGCGGGTCGGCGACCAGCACTTCGGCGCCCAGGGCCGCGAGGCCGGCGACGATGGGCGGCACTTGGCTGTTGCGGGCGTCGGAGACGTTCTCCTTGAACGCCACCCCCATCACCCCGACCCGCGCCCCGGCAATGGCGGTGCCGCCGGTGCCGAGCAGGGTGACGGTCTTCTGCACGATCCGCTCCGACATGGTGTCGTTGAGCCGGCGGGCCGAGCGGATCAGTTCCGGGTAGTAGCCGTGGGCCTCGGCCTTGGCGATCAGGTAGTAGGGGTCGACGCCGATGCAGTGCCCGCCCACCAGACCGGGCGTATAGGGCGCGAAGTTCCATTTCGTGCGAGCGGCGGCGAGCACGTCCTCGGTCCGCAGGCCGAGCCGGTCGTAGACCTGGGCCAGTTCGTTCATCAGGGCGATGTTCACGTCGCGCTGGATGTTCTCGGTGATCTTGGAGGCCTCGGCCACCTTGATCGACGGGGCGGCGTGCAGGCCGGCCGGCACCACCGGCGCGTACAGCGCCACCACCCGCGCCAGGGTCTCGGCGTCCTGGCCGGACACCACCTTCACCACATCGCCGAGCCCATGGGTGGTGTCGCCCGGATTGATACGCTCCGGCGAGTAGCCGAGCTTGAAGGCCGTCCCCGCCGCCAGGCCCGAGACCTCGGCGACGATCGGGCCGACGACCTCTTCGGTGGCGCCCGGATGGACGGTGGATTCCACGATCACCAGCCCGCCCGGTCGGATCGCGCCGCCGACCACCCGCGCCGCCTCGGCCAGGGGACCCAGATCGGGGCGCCGCGAGCTGTCGATGGGGGTCGGCACGGCGAGGATGAAGACGTCGACACCGGCCAGATCCGACGCCTCCGCGGTGAAGCGCAGGCCCGGCGGCACGGCGATGGCGACGCCCTCAGGGTCGTTGCGGTCGATCCCTCTGGACAGCTCCGCCGTCCGACCCGCGTCGATGTCGTAGCCGATGACCGTGCGCCCGTTCTCGGCGAAGGCCAGCGCCAGGGGCAGGCCGACATAGCCGAGGCCGAGGACGGCAACCGTCGTATCGCCGCTCATCGGCCTTCCTCCCGGGCGAAGTCCCTCAGCGCCGTCGCCGTGCCGCGCGGCGCGAAGCCCAGGGCGACGGCCGGCCCGATATCGATGGTGAAAGACGGCTTCGGCGCCGCCACGTCCTCCACGGAGGCGTTCGCCCCTATCGCCTCGGCCAGGCAGGTCACGGCCTCGCGCACGGTGACCGGATCGCGACTGGCGACCGGTACGGCGGCGAAGCCCGCCGGCGGGGCCGTCAGCGCGTGGGCGGCGAAGGCGGCCACGTCCTGCACATGGACCACATTGTTGAAGGCGGCATCGCCGTTGAAGATACGCACGCTCTCTCCGCGTCTCAGTCGCGCCAGCACCTGCACCGGCCAGTTCCGGGCAGCCCCGCGTCCGACCACCGCCGGCAGACGGATCGCCAGGGACGGTCCCGCCCGCTCGGCCAGCGACCGCTCGCCCAGCAGCTTCGACATACCATAGGCGTCGGGGTTCACCACCGCCGTCTCGGGCGTCACCACCGGATCGGCGATGGCGCCATGCACCGACAGGCTGGAGAGGTAGACGAATACCCCCACTTCCGCCGCCGCCAGCCGTGCGGTCGCCATGGCATTGTCGCCGATCAGGGATGCCGCCGGGACCGTGCCTGAAGCGCCGGTGGAAGGCGAGCTTGCGGCGGTGTGGACGATGGCGTCGAGCCGCTCCGGCAGGGGTGTGTCGCCAGCAAGATCCGCCCGCCAGGTCTCCCCCTCTGCCAGGTCGTCGGGCAGCGGGGTGGCGCGCCAGTGGGCGACCACGTCATGCCCCTCGGCCGCCAGCCACCTGGCGATCACCCGGCCCGCGAAGCCGGCCGCCCCGGTGACGAGAACCCGCATGGGATCAGCCGCGCACCGAGGCGAGGATCCGCTCCGTCGACAGGCCATGGGCCGCCAGGATGTCCTCGTGGCTGCCGTAGCAGTGCACGAATTCGTCCTTCAGGGTGAAGGTGTGCAGGGCGCACTCGGCCCGGATATCCCAGGCGATCTGCTTGGTCTGCGGCGCCAGCCCACCCTGGGGCGCATGTTCCTCCACCACGATCACCCGCTTGTGCCGGCGCAGCAGGTCGGCGATGCCCGCCGTGTCCAGCGGCTTGAGCGTATGGCAGACCGCCAGCGAGACCGAGTTGCCGTCCTCGGTCAGCGCGTCGGCGACCTCGGCCGCCATCTTGGTGATGACGCCGTAGGACAGCACCGCCACGTCCTCGCCCCGGCGCAGGTAGCGCAGCTTGCCGAATTCCCACGGGTCGCTGTCCGGCCCGGTCAGGGTCGGCTCGCCCGCCTTGCCGAAGCGCAGATAGACCGGCCCGCCGCCCTCGCGGTTGACCAGCCACTTGGTCGCCTCGGTCGCCTCGCTGGGATCGCAGGGCGCGATGATCGACATGTTCGGGATCGCGCCGGCGACGGCGATATCCTCCTGGGCGTAATGGGTGCCGCCGAGGGTGGAGTAGATCACCCCGCCGCCGATACCGACCACCGCCACCGGCAGGTTCTGGTAGCCAAGATCGTCGCGCACCATCTCGAACGGCCGGTACAGGGAGAAGGTGGCGATGGTGTAGGCGAAGGGCCGCATGCCCTTCAACGCCAGCCCGGCGCAGATGCCGATCATCGCCTGCTCGGCCACGCCGACATTGATGAAACGCTCGGGAAACTCCTCGCGGAACTTGCCCATTGAGCCGGCGGGCGAGATGTCGGCGACGACGATGTGGATCCGCGGATCGTCCTTGGCGAGATCGTAGAGCACTTCGGCGAAGGTGTTCCTCACGACGCGATCTCCTTCAGCTCGGCGAGCGCCAGCTTGTATTCCTCGGGGTTCGGCGAGCGGTAATGCCAGATCGGCACGTTCTCCATGTAGGACACGCCCTTGCCCTTGGTGGTCTTGCCGATCAGGCAGAACGGCCGGTCGCCCTTGCGCGCGGCCACCGCGTTGTAGACCGCCTCGGCGTCATGGCCGTTGACCGTGGCCGTCTCCCAGCCGAAGGCCTCCAGCTTCTCGTCCAGCGGATAGAAGCTCGGATGGGTTATCGAGGTCCGGCCGAGGGACTGGAAATCGTTGTTGTCGATCAGCGCCACCAGGTTGGTCAGGCCCAGGGTGGAGGCCATCATGAACGCCTCCCAGGTGGAGCCTTCCTGCACCTCGCCGTCGGACAGCACGCAGTAGATCGCTCCCGCCTCGGCCGCGCCGCCGGCCTTGTTGCGCTCGGCGATCGCCATGCCGACCGCCATCGCCAGGCCGTGGCCGAGCGAGCCCGTGGAGGCCTCGATCCCCGGATTGCCGTAGTCGGGATGGGCGCCGAGGATGCCGTGGGCGGTGCAGTATTCGTCCAGGTGCCGGCGGTCGAGCACGCCACGATGCTCCAGGATCACGTACTGCGCCATGCAACCGTGGCCCTTGGACATCAGGAAGGTGTCCTGCCCGTCCGGCCGCATCAGGCCGTGATAACAGGTGTCCGTCAGTTCCATGCAGGAGAAGGCCCCGGCGGCGTGCAGGGCGCTGACACGCTGGGAAATGTCCAGGATGCGCCGGCGGTACTGCAGGCAGCGCTGGCGCGAGGCGGCGGGGTCGAAGCTGTTATGCCCGGGGGTGGCGGTCATGGGGCCCTGTCTCCGGCTGTCAGGAACGGGTCATCGGGGGATCATCCCGCGGTGACCTGGCGGTGAACCTTGGCGAGGCCCTCGGCCAGGGAGGTATAGCGGAAATCCGGGAAGGCATGAAACGTGGCGGACGGGTTGAACGACCGGCTGGCGGCGTAGGCCATCCCATCCGGCCGGGCGGTGCCCTTGATCATGATCCGCAGACGGATGCGCGAGGCCACCATCTCCGCCACCTCGCGATAGGAATGCACCTCGCCGGTGGCGGCGTTCAGCACGCCGGTGGACCGGTGCATGACCATGCGCCGGATCAGCTCGCCCAGATCCTCGACCAGCACATGATCGCGCCGCTCCTCGCCCTCCCCGACCAGGGTGATGTCCCGGCCGTCCAGCGCCAGCCGTCGGAAGCGGTTCGGGCCATAGGCGTTATGCGGATCCTTCGCACCATAGGCCGGGACCGGGCGCAGGATGCCCAGGGGCGGCCCGCCGGCCTCCAGCAGCAGCCGCTCGCGCGCCAGATGCATGATCCCGTGCAGAGATCCGGGCTCGGCGCAGTCTGCCTCGGTCAGCGGTTCGGCCCGGTCCTTGTAGACCGCGTCGGAGGAGACGTAGATCACATGGGCGACCGGCTGGCGTTTCAGGGCGGCGATCACCGTGTTCATCATCGCGATGTTGCGCACCAGGCTCTCGCCGTCCTCGCACGGCGTCTCGGCGCAGGTGACGACCAGCACGTCGTCGGGACGGAGCTGCTCGGCCAGGAACTCGTCCGCGCCCTCGGCCAGCAGGTCGGTCTGGGCGCGGCCGATGCGCTCGACGCGGCCACCCGCCGCCTCGATCGCATCGGCGGCGGCCCCGCCGACGAAACCGGCACCGAGCACCACGGTGCAGGGCGGCAGGGCGGGCTTGGCGAGACGATGGTCCAGCATGGCGCTCCTCCTAACCGCGGCCCTCGCTCCGGCCGTCGCCAAGATAGTCGAACCAGGTCTTGGTGGCCTTGGCGATGCTGTCGGGGGTCCAGAGCGGCGCCTCGCGCCAGTAGTCGAGCTGCGCCAGCATGCGGCCCACCCCCTCCTCGAAGGAGACCTGCGGCGACCAGCCCAGGTCGCGGGTGATCCGGGAGATGTCGGCGAAGGTGCAGTCCGGCTCGCCCGGCCGCTTCGGGATGTTGACGTGGTCGCTCTCCAGCAGCTCCACCAGCCGGTTCACCGGCTGCGGCGCGCCGGCGCCCAGGTTCCAGACCCGGCCGGTCAGCTCGGTCTCCGCCGCCGCCAGGAAGCCGCGGGCGACGTCGGTGACGAACAGGAAGTCGCGGCTCTGGGTCCCGTCGCCGACGACGGTCAGCGGCTGACCGGCGATCTTCTGGCGCAGGAACACGCCGAACACCGCCCCATAGGCCCCTGACGTGCGCGAGCGCGTGCCGTAGGCGTTGAAGATCCGCACCGAGTTGACCGGCAGGCCGTAAACCTTGTGCCAGTGGAACGCCGCCTGTTCGCCCTGGTATTTCGACAGGGCATAGGGGTGTTCCGGGGCGATCGGGTGATCCTCGCCCGTCGGCACGTCGGCCAGACCGTAGCAGGAGGACGAGGCGGCATAGACGAAGCGCTTCACCCCGGCCGTGCGGGCGGCGTCGAGCACGCAGCAGGTGCCCTGGACGTTCACCGACATGTATTCCAGCGGCCGCTCGATCGACGGCACGATGTCGCCGATCCCGGCGAAGTGGATGACCACCTGCGCGCCGGCGAAGGCGGCGTCGTCCGGCTTGATCTCGCGGATGTCGCGGAAGTCGCGGATGAGATCCGGCCGGTCGCCATGATGGGCGAGGTTGAGCTCCCGCCCGCCGGTCAGATTGTCGATCGCCCGCACCCGGTAGCCCCGCTCCAGCAGCAGGTCCACCATGTGCGAGCCGATGAAGCCGGCGCCGCCGGTGACGATGGCGTAGGGCTGGTCAGCCCGATTGTCGGCCAAGGCGGCGTCCCCCTCAGGCGGCGGTCAGCTTCTGCATGGTCTTGACGTTGTAGTACAGGTCGTCGGTCATCGAGTTCGGCAGCTTGCCGTCCCGGAACGCCTGCACGAGGCCGCGAACCGCATCCTCCACCGACAGCCGCGGCACGAAGCCGAGCGCCTTGCGGATCTTGTCAGAATTGACGTGGTAGGAGCGGATGTCGTCGGTCGGCGTGGTGACGATGTCGATCGGCGCCCGGTCGGGCATCTCCTGCTCGACCACCTTCTTCACCACCTGGGCGATCTCGGAGATCGCCATGTTCTGATACCCGGCATTGAAGGTCTGGCCGTTGATCTTCGCCGAGTCATGGGTCAGCAGTTCGACATAGAGGCGGGTGACGTCCTCGATATGGATGTTCGGGCGCAGCTGGCTGCCGCCGAAGACCGTGATCTTGCCGTTGTTGACCGCGTGATTGGTCAGGATGTTGACCGACAGGTCCAGGCGCATGCGCGGCGCGTAGCCGCAGACGGTCGCCGGGCGGATGGTGACGGCGACGAAATCGTCGTCATTGTGCTTCCACAGCAGCGGCTCGCACATGCCCTTGAACTTGTTGTAGTCGGTCAGCGGCACCAGCGGGTGGTCCTCGGTGACGTCCGGCGCATCGGACACGCCGTAGACCGAGCTGGTCGAGGCGTAGATGAAGCGCTTCACCCCCGCCTGCTTGGCGGCGATCACCATCGGCTCGAAACAGTCGTAGTTGATCGACTTCGACAGGGTCGGGTCGAGCACGAAGGACGGGTCGTTGGAGATGCAGGCCAGGTGGATGACCGCATCGCAGCCGGCGACGGCCTCGGCGAAGGCGGCGGTGTCCCGCAGATCGCCTTTGATGGAGGTCAGCCTGGGATTGGAGAGCGGCAGCTTGTCGTCGCCGAAATACTGGATGTCGAAGACGACGACGTCGTAGCCCGCATCGAGCAGCTTGGGCGTCAGCAGGGAGCCGACATAACCGGCGCCGCCGGTGATGAGGACGCGCTTGAGAGTTTGGTCGTTCTGCACCGTAGACCCATCCTTTTGGATAGCCGCAGCCGCCCTTCGGCTGCTGTCGCCCTACATATCGCACAGCAGCCGAACAAATGAGAAATCAATAATATCAAGTGGGACGGGAAGCGGTCCAACCGACCAGCCGGTCGCCCGGGTAGTCAGCCTCAAGTAAACGAGTCGATACCATTGATCGGCGGAAGGATCGCCCGGTCGATCTCCTGGGGTGCCCGGTCGAGCGCATCGTTCAGCCGGTACAGGTCCTCGAGCTGGGAGATCCCCGCCTCGTCGCGCACCACCAGGGTCTCGAAGACGCAGTGCAGCTCGCCGCCGGCCGCCAGCAGCGTGTCGAAGATCTCCCGGCGCTTCTGGGCGCTCGGCGGCAGGATGAACAGGCTGCACAGGATGATGCCGTCCATCTGGTCCAGGTCGCGCAGCATGGCGTAGAGCTGAACGAAACAGCCGTCGAAATAGTACTCGCCGCGGGACAGGCGGAAGGTCTTCTCCTGATTGCGGGCATACTCGCGCATCACCAGGTTCTGCACGTTCGCCGGGATGCGCAGTCCCTTGAAGCTCTGATGGGTCACATAGCCCTGCAGCACGCCGGTCTTGGGTCTCGCCATCGCCGGATCAGCCATCGAAGCCCGTGGGCGCCCGGAAGTTCATGCCGATCCGGCTCATGATCTTCACCGTCGCCGGCGAGTAGAACCGGCCGAGGCACTTCTCGTCGCTGGTATAGGGGGTGAACAGGCCGGTCAGGCGGGTGTTGAGCGACCACCGGGTCTCCGGCACCTCGTTCATCACGTTGCCGTGCAGCAGCAGCGGCGAGAACACCAGGACCTGGCCGTAGGACACCGACACCCAGCGGAACTTGTCCTCGTACATCTTGAACAGGTCGAGGGATCGGCCGCCGTCCGGCAGGTTGCTCATCGACTCGCGGACCGTGCGGTTGTGCTCCGGCGGCAGGATGAACATCGCCTTGGTGTCGTAGACATCGACCAGCGGCAGCCATTCGACCACCTCGTAGGGCGTCTCGGCCGACCAGGGATCGGCATGCACCGGCAGCACCGAGGTGACGTCGTTCGGCATCTGGATCGACAGGTTCACCTTGTTCTGCATGGCGAGTTCGTTGCCGACGATGCGGTCGACGGCCGAGCGGGCCAAGGACAGATAGCTCGGCCGCGCCCAGGCGGCCCGGTTGAGCTGCTCGAAGACGAACAGGCGCAGCGCGTTGACCTCGCCGACCGCGACCCGCTCATGGATTCCGTTGAGGAAGGCCGTCTCGTCCGCAGGCAGCTCGCATCCCAGATGGCGGCAGACAAGCTTGACGATCTCGTGGCGGTAGGCATCGAGACGGGGGCGGTCGTCGACGTCGATGATCACATAGCCGTCGGTCATGAACGCTTCCGCGAGCTCAGCCTCCCGCGGATCGTCGAAGCTCTCAATCAGGACCAATGGCTCACCTCGTCATCTGCCGGCATCCGATGCCGGGAAAGCCTCGCAAGGGACCCGCGCCGCGGAGGGCGCGGCGCCCGCCGGCATCCCTTCTTCCGGGTCGGCTGGCATTGACGCCAACACCAGAATAGGTATGTATCAGATCCTCATTTTCCGGCAAACGGCCAGGGTTCTCTTTCCCTTAGCCTCGCCGGGCGTGTCGGCTGAGTCGTGGGGGTAGCGTCTCGGCATTCCCCGCCATGGGCGCCAAGAGGATACCAAGTGGGCGACAGTCCTGCACCAGCCGCCGACGACCTGAACACTGTCGCCGCCGAGGTTCTCAACCGCATCGTCTCCGGCGCCAACGCCCGGCCGGCGATCAGCGAGCGCACCTCCGACAAGATCTCCGTCGTCGCCCTGCTCAATGCCGTCGTGGAGCGGGCGCGTGCGTCGCGGTCGGCCAAGCTCCTGAAGCCCCTGGCCGACCGGCTCGTTGCCGGCTATCCGAATTCACCTACGGTCCTCCGGCTCTACGCCGACGTGTTCGCCGCCGAGCTGCCGGCCGACCGGCTGCTCGTCCTGCGGCAGCGCTGCGTGAGCCTCAGCCCCCACGACACCCTGGCGATCCGCCAGCTCGCCGAGCTCCATTTCCAGCAGAACAACCTGGACGCGGCGATCCGGACCATCGAGGCGGCCGAGAATGCCGCGCTCTACGAGGAATTCCTGCAGTTCAAGCTCGGCTACTACTACGCCCTCAAGGGGGAGCACGAGCCGGCCGTCCGGATGTACATGAACGCCCTGCGCAAGCAGGTGACCCAGCGGACCTGCATGAACCTCGCCTCCTCCCTGCGCCATCTCGGCCGCTACGAGGAGAGTGCGGCCTTCTCCAAGCGCGCGATGTTGATGCAGCCCCAGGATTCGGGGGTCTACTACAATTACGGCAACCTGGAGCGCGAGCGCGGCGATACCGCGGGCGCCTCGAAGCTCTTCCGCCACGCCGAATGCCTCGATCCGCAGAACTACTCGATCACCTGGAACTACTCCCAGTCGCTGATGGCGGAAGGCGACTTCGCCCGGGGCTTCGAGAAGTACAAGGACCGCTGGTATTTCAAGGAGTTCCCGACCCGGATCCGCTACCCGTCCATCACCAACGTCACCGACCTAGCGGCCGTGACCGGCCGATTGTTCGTCTATTGCGAGCAGGGGCGCGGCGACAACATCCTGTTCGCCCGGTTCCTGAAACACCTGACTCAGGCGGTGCCGGACCATGTGGACCTGACGGTGGAGTGCTTTCCGGACCTGCTGCCGCTGTTCCAGCGCAGCTTCCCGTCACTCCGCTTCGTGCCCTACACGCTGACCCTGCCCGAGGGCTACGACTACTACTTCCCGCTGTTCGACATCGCCCGCGTGGTCGGCGCCTTCGATGTCAGCGCCGTGGACTTCCCCTATCTGATCGCGCCCAGCGACGGCCGGCGGCACCTGCCCGACACCGGCCGCCCGAAGATCGGGCTGGTCTGGGCCGGCAATCCGGACTTCGTGCACGACAAGCACCGCTCGGCGCGGATCGACGACATAGCCCCGCTCTTCGAGGATCAAGGGCTGAGCTATTTCGCCCTGCAGAAGGGCGTGGACGAGGGTCAGATCGA
Organism: Thalassobaculum sp.; assembly: GCF_965223715.1. GTDB lineage: Bacteria > Pseudomonadota > Alphaproteobacteria > Thalassobaculales > Thalassobaculaceae > Thalassobaculum. The sequence goes on from NZ_OZ245012.1 coordinate 3,309,515, forward strand.
GGCACGCTACCCGGGCACGCACGATCTGAGCGGGGAGCTGAAGGATTTCGACGACACCGCCTGGCTCATGAGCCAGATGGACCTGATCATCTCCTCCTGCACCTCGACCGCCAACCTGGCGGGGGCGCTGGGCAAGCGCGGGCTGGTCATCACCGGCCATGTCCGCGACTGGCGCTGGATGACCGGTCCCCGCAGCGACTGGTATCCCTCGCTTCGGATCGTGCAGAAGCCCCGGACCCAGCCGTGGCGCGACTTCTTCCACCTCGTGCGCGACGAAATTCGCAAAGAAGCGGACTCCCTGTAATGCCCGTCATTGTCTTCATCCATCAGAACATGCCCGGGCAGTTCAAGAATATTTGCCAGGCGCTCGCCAAGAACGAAAAGAACCAAGTCTACTTCATCACAAAGAAGAAGACGGTCTCGCTGCCGAACGTGCACCGGGTCGTCTACGACCTCGCCCGCGAGCCGACCGGCGGGTCGCATCAGTACATCTCCGGACTGGATTCCCACCTGCTCTATGGCCAGGCGGTGGCCCGCAGGCTGATCGCGCTGAAGGAGAACAACGTCTATCCGGACATCGTCTTCGCCCATTCCGGATGGGGCGAGGCGCTGTTCGTGAAGGAGATCTTCCCCAAGGCGAAGCTGGTCGTCTTCTCCGAGTTCTATTACGAGTCCCGCTTCTCCGACACGGCGTTCACCCATAAGGGTGACGTTCCGGTCGACACCGCCTGCAAGCTGGTCGCCCGCAACCTCCATCTGACTCAGTCGATGATGGCGGCCGACATCATCATGACGCCGACCCTCTGGCAGAAGTTCGTGCACCCGAAGATCCTCTGGCCGCAGATCCTGGTGCTGCACGAGGGGATCAGCGTCGACGAGATCCGTGCCAACCGGCGGACCTCCGTGACGCTGCCGAACGGCTGGACGGTGAACAAGGGCGACCGGGTGGTCACCTACGTGTCGCGGAACCTGGAGCCCTATCGCGGCTTCGACGTGTTCTTCGAGGCCATGCGGCTGCTCGCCAAGGCCGCGCCGGATGTCCGGGTGGTGCTGATCGGTGGCGAGGACGTGAGCTACGGCAAGCGACCGCCCGGCGGTATGTCCTGGCGCGACCTCTTCCTTCACCAGGAGGGCCCGCCGCTGCACAACGCGGCCTTCCTTGGCAAGGTCCCCTATCCGCTCTTCCTCGACCTGCTGGGCATCGCCCGGGTCCATGCGTATCTGACGGTGCCCTTCGTGCTGTCCTGGTCGACGATGGAGGCGATGGCGCTGGAGACCCTGGTCGTCGGCTCCGCCACCCATCCGGTCCGCGAGGTGATCGCCGACGGCAAGAACGGCCTGCTCTGCGACTACACCGCCCAGTCGGTCTGCGACACGGTGATGCGGGGGCTCGACATGGCGGAGGAGAAGCGCGCGCAGATCGGCCGGCTCGCCCGGGCGACGATCGAGCAGAACTACAGTTTCAATACGGTCTATCTGCCTGGAATCGTCGACGAAGTCCGACAGCGCTGCGGCATCGACCTCAATCCCTGAAGGCCTCCGCAACCGACGAATTTCGCAGGGGAATTCGGCATTTTTCGAGGCCCCGACCGGCGGGCCGCCTCTGTTGCCCGTCCCGGCCTCCTGGTCTACATTCCGCGGCGATCGCTCCCGTCGATCGGGCGGGTGTCGCAGTGAGTATCGACTTACATCAGAAAATGGAGCAGTCGATGAACCGCGTATTCGTCGGTTTTGACCCAAATGAAACCGTTGCGTTCCACGTGCTGAACCACAGCATTCAGGCGCGCGCGTCCAAGCCCGTCGCGGTCATTCCGATCATGCTCTCCCAGCTCCAGGACGTGTTCAAACGCGAGCGCAATCCGCTGCAGTCCACCGAGTTCTCGTTCTCCCGCTTCCTCGTGCCCTACATGAGCAACTACGAGGGCTGGAGCGTGTTCATGGACTGCGACATGCTGGTGCTCGATGACGTCACCAAGCTGTTCGACCTGGCGGACGACCGCTATGCGGTGCAGGTGATCAAGCACGATCACCGCCCGCAGGAGGATGTGAAGTTCCTCGGCGCCGCCCAGACCAAGTACGAGAAGAAGAACTGGAGCAGCGTGATCCTGTTCAACAACGCCAAGTGCAAGGCGCTGACCCCGGATTACGTCAACACCGCAACCGGGCTTGAGCTGCACCAGTTCAAGTGGCTGGAGTCCGACGACCAGATCGGCTCGCTGCCGGGCGGCTGGAACCATCTGGTCGGCTACGACCCGCTGCTCCCGGTGGAGCAGATCCAGAACCTGCACTACACCGAGGGTGGACCGTATTTCGACGACTATGTCGACACGGACTATGCCGATGTCTGGTTCAAGGAACGGGACGCCATGCTGAAAGCCTCGCAGCGCAAGGCCTCCTGACTCGTTCCGAGACGCCTCTCTATCCCCTTTGTGTAATGGCGCAACCGAATGACACAGCCTTCAGGTGACGGCGCGGCCATGGCGGCCAAGGGCTCGTACTACAGCAATGTGAACGAGGACCTGCTGCAGATCGTGCCGGCTACCGCGAAGCGGGTCTACGAGTTCGGATGCGGCGAGGGGCGTCTCGGCTGGGCCTACAAGACCTGGAATCCCCAGGTCGAGTATATCGGCATCGAGCTGTTCGCCGACGCGACGGCGAAGGCGCGCGAGGTGCTCGACGCCGTGCATGAGGGCAGTGCCGAGGATCCGGCGCTGACGACGGCGGCCCTGGAGCAGCACGGCCTCGCCGACGCCCTGGTCTATGGCGACGTGCTGGAACACCTGATCGATCCGTGGGCCGCCCTCAAGGACCATCTGCGGCTGCTGAAGGACGACGGCGTCGTCTGCATCTGCGTGCCGAACGCCCAGCACTGGATGCTGTCGGTCAACCTGGTGGCCGGCCATTTCGAGTATCAGGACTCGGGTCTTCACGACCGCACCCATCTGCGGTTCTTCACCGGCCGGTCGCTGCGCCGGTTCGTGGAAGGGGCGGGGCTCCAATTCACAAAGGTCAAGAGGCGCCGGATCGGCACCCAACCGCCCGCCCCGCTGAAGGACCTCTGCAAGCTGATTGGCGGGCAGAGCAAGGCGTCAGAGGAGTCGCTGTATGATGACCTGACGACCTTCCAATACGTCGTTCAGGCCCAGCGCAAGACCGCGACACCGCCGATGCGGATCGACTTCAAGAAGCTTGCCGACCGCGGCGGGTTCAATTTCACCCGGGTGACCGCCCCGGCCCGGGCGTTCAACTCGGTGCCGGGTGTTTCGGGATCCGTGTACGGCGAGACCGCCACGGTCGCGGCCAATCCGGACGGCCCGAACGTCTTTGTCTGGCAGCGCCCAATCCTGAGGAAAGCCAGCGACCTCCGCCAGATCCCCGTGCTTCGCCGCCACAAGAAGCTGATCATCACCGATTTCGACGACGACCCGGATCTCTGGCCGGAGATCGCTGCGAACAACTACCTCTCCTTCCGCGGCGCCCATGCCGTCCAGGTCAGCACCGAGTCCCTGGCGGTGAAGATCCGGCAATGGAATCCCAACGTCTTCCTGGTCCCCAACCGCCTGACCCAGTTCCTGCCCTATGCGGAGAGCCGGGCCCGGACCGAGCCCGACACGCTGTTCATCGGCGGCTTCAACCGAGGGCTCGACTTCGAGGCCTTCGCGGCCACGGTCAACGCCTTCGCCGAGCAGTCGCAGCGGAACTGGCGCTTCCTGGTCGTCGGCGACGAGGCGATCTGGCGCGCGCTGGACACGGAGAACAAAGAGTTCTTCGATATCCTGCCCTATGACCGGTACCTGAACGTGATGCGCCGGGCGGATGTGGCGCTGCTGCCCTGCGCCGACTCTCCGGTGAACGCCCACAAGTCCAACCTGAAGTTTCTGGAGGCCGCCTCGGTCGGCACGCTGGCCCTCGCCAGCCGCAACGTCTACGGCAGATCGGTGGCGCACGGGTCGACCGGGTTCCTGTTCGACAGTCCCGAGAGCCTGGCCGGCGTGCTGCGGGAGGTCGAGGGCCACCCCGATCTCGACCGGATCCGGCTCCAGGCCTATGAGCAGATCCGCCGCGACCACGCCCTCTACCCGTCGATCGGCGCCACGCTCGACCTGTACCGGGACCTCTATGCCCGCTACGACATGCTCGACGGCGATCTCGGCGAGCGGCTGCAGACGCACTTCTCTCAGCCCGGCGACGGCCAGGCGGCGCGCTGACGCGGGGCCGGCGCGACGGACCGCATATTTCGTGGCGGCGCCGGACGTTTCCCACTAGAACCTGACGGCCCTTCATGCACGAGGATACGATGAACGCAGGGAACAATCTGGACCGGTTCTACGAGACCATCCGTCTCGAGGCCCTGGGACTGAACTCGATTCTGGAGCTCGACCGGCAGGTCGTCTCCGAAGCGGTCTCCCTGATCCTGAACACCAGCGGCAAGGTCGTGGTCACCGGCGTCGGCAAGAGCGGGATCATCGGCGAGAAGATGACCGCCACCTTCGCCTCGACCGGCACGCCCGCCCTGTTCGTCCATGCCTCCGAAGCCAGCCATGGCGACATGGGCATGATCGGCGACGACGACGTGATCATCATGCTGTCGAATTCCGGCGAAACGAAGGAGCTGTTCGACGTCATCCAGTTCGCCCAGGCCAAGAAGATCCCGATCATCGGCCTGACCCGCAAGGCGGATAGCGCCCTGGCCCGCAACTCCACCGTCGCCCTTCTCGTTCCGCCGACCGACGAGGCCTGCCCGCTCCATTTGGCGCCGACGACCTCCACCACCCAGATGCTGGCGGTCGGCGACGCGCTGGCGGTGACGGTGATGGAGATCCGCGGCTTCACGCCGGACGATTTCGCGGTGCTTCACCCGGGCGGCAGCCTCGGCCGCCTTCTCGCCACGGCGCAGGAGGTCATGCATACCGGCGACGCCATGCCGATCGTGCGCAACGACGTCTCCATCAAGGACGCGATCTCGGCCATGATGGGACGCCGGTTTGGCTGTATCGGGGTCGTGGACGAAACGGGGCGCCTCGCGGGCATCGTGTCCGATGGCGATCTGCGGCGCCACCTGAACGACGACCTGTTCGACCAGGACATCTCTCAGGTGATGACGGCCGATCCCTTCACGGTGGGGCCGGCGATGAAGTGCCGGGAGCTGATGGAAATCATGAACGACCGCCGGATCACGGTGGTGTTCATTGTCAGCGAGGCAGGGCTTCCGCTCGGCATCATCGATATGCACGACCTGGTCCGGCTGGGGCGGTAGGAACTGGGCGGGAGGTAAACCGATGGTGTCCAGCACCTCTGAACGCAAGGTCACGCCCGTCATCCTCTCCGGCGGATCCGGCAGCCGCCTGTGGCCGCTGTCGCGCGCCCTATATCCAAAGCAGTTCCTCTCCCTGGCGGGAGAGAAAACAATGCTGCAGGAAAGCGTTCTCCGTCTGTCCGGCGAACATTTCTCCGCCCCTCTGATGATCTGCAACGAAGAGCATCGATTCATCGTGGCGGAGCAACTGCGCTCCCAGGGTGTCGCACCGGCGGAGATTGTTCTTGAACCGATCGGGCGGAACACGGCTCCTGCCGTCTGCGTCGCCGCGCTAATTCTGCTGGCGGCGGACCCCAACGCCCTCATGCTCGTTTGCCCGTCTGATCATGTGATCACGCAGCCTGATCGTTTCATTGCGGCAGTCACCGCCGCCACCGAAGCAGCATCACAGGGCAACTTGGTCAGCTTCGGCATCCAACCGTCCCGCCCCGAGACCGGCTACGGATATATCGCCACCGGTGTCGCCCTTGATGGCCACAGTGACATCCGCGTCGTCGACCGCTTCGTGGAGAAGCCGGACCTGCCCACCGCGCAGTCATTCCTTGATGCCGGCACCTATGTCTGGAACAGCGGCATCTTCCTGTTTTCCGCCGCGACTTATCTCGCGGAACTGGAGCGCACCAATCCGGAGATTGTTGAGGGATGCAAGGCCTCGCTTGAAGGTGCTTCTTGGGATTTGGGATTCTGCCGCCTTGCGGTGGAGCCTTTCGGGAAGCTGCAGTCGGTCTCCATTGACTATGCAGTGATGGAAAAGACTGACCGTGCCGTGGTGGTACCGGTGGACATGGGCTGGAATGACATCGGTGCTTGGTCGGCCCTTTGGGAAATCAGCGCAAAGGATGAAGACGGCAACGTTACCCGGGGCAATGCGATCCTTCAGCATTCACGCAACGTCTATGCCCATACCGACCATCCTCTAATCGCGATCTCCGGCCTCGACGATATCGTTGTGGTCGCAACTGACGATGCCATCCTCATTGCAGACCGGAATAAGACCCAGGACATCAAGCAGCTTGTCACCCGCCTGCAGGAGGAAAACCGAAACGAGTTCAGCCTCCACACCACCGTGCATCGACCGTGGGGGCACTATCGCTCCATTGATCGCGGTAACCGCTTCCAGGTGAAGCGGATCACGGTGAATCCAGGCCAGCGCCTGTCGCTGCAGATGCACCATCATCGCGCGGAGCACTGGGTGGTTGTCGAGGGCACGGCGCTCGTCACGCGCGGACCGGAAACCATGACGTTGGAAGAGAACGAGTCGATCTACATTCCCGCCGGTATGGTCCATCGGCTCGAAAATCCCGGCAAGGCGCCGCTCCACCTGATCGAAGTTCAAACCGGCAGCTATCTCGGCGAGGACGACATCGTGCGGTTCGAGGATGGATACGGACGAGTTGCTTCCAGCTGACAATCTGACGATTTCAGGCGGAAGAGCGCATCCGCCGCAGCCGCAGATCGGCGCGCGCCATTCTGTGGACCCATACAGGCCAAGGATATCTGGGCACCCATCCAAGCCCCTTTAGTCTGTCTGCTCGTGCGGCAATTCCTTGAGAAGGCTGAACGCCGGCCGGATGCTCGACATCCGGCATCGGCAGGTCTAGGGCGCCGAAAGCCTCCTCAGTGAACTCCAGGACGGATCGTGTACTCCCCGAACCGATCACATATGTGCCTGGCACATCCTGGTCGCAGATTAGGCTCATCGCCGACACCGCGTCCTCCGCGGCAGTCCAGTCCACCGTCGCCCAAGGGTTTCGCAGAGTCAAAGGCTCGGATACTCCAAGTGCCGCTCGCGCGGCGGCGATGGAGATCTTTCGCGTCACGAAACTGGCGGAGCGGCGGATCGATTCGTGATTGAAGAGAATGCCGATGCTGACATGAAGATCCCTGTTCCGGCGATAGAAGTCCGCTGCCTGCATCGCGGCGGCTTTGGTAATCGCATAAGGATTCATTGGGGCAATCGGCGTCTCTTCATCCGCGACATCGGTCTGGGCTCCAAAGACGAGCGAGGACGAAGCATAAAACAGACGCGGCCTTGTTCGAGCCCTGTCAGCGGCAGCAAGCCAATTAAGCCATCCCAGCAGATTTGTATCCGCCGACCTCCGGAAGAGCACGCGAAGGTCTTCCGCCTGCTCGCCAGTCGGCCGGTCCTCACTGCTGTGATGATAGGCTGCCAGATAATAGATCGTGTGAGGCTGGAATCGCTCGATCACTCCGGAAGCTGCTTCCGAATCACAGAGGTCGACCCCGGCTGCGAGGCGAGTCCTTCCCTCGATCATGCCGCTTCGGGACAGTCCTATGACATGATCGCCACACCGTCGGTGCCACCGGGATAGCAAAGTGCCATCCTGCCCAGCGGCCCCAACGATGAGTACCGTCTTCGCCATGTCAGCGACAGGCCCTTCCGATGTCAGGAGACGACGCGGGATCCGGACTGATCAACGATCTCCACCTGAGGGAGCGGGAAGATGAAGCCTCCACCAAGAGCGATGAATTCCTTCTCCCGCTCCAGGATGCCGTCCCGGAAGTGCCAGGGCAGCACCATGTAATAGTCCGGGCGGTGGCGCTTGGACTCTTCTTCGGAGACGATCGGAATATGGGTGCCGGGCGTCATCAGCCCCCATTTGCGCTCATTCACATCCGCGATCATCGGCATGAGGGCCGCATCAATGCCGTATAGCTGAAGCAGCGTGTTGCCCTTGGTGGAGGCGCCATAGCCGTGCACGGTCTTTCCCTGGGATGCCAGATCCTTGAAGCACCCGAGGAGTGCCTTCTTGAGTTCGTCCAAGCGGCCGCTGAAGTCGCTAAAGATGGCGTCGAAATTCTCATTGAACGCCGCGTCCGACTTGCGGAGTTCCGAGAGCTGTTCGGGGTCGGTCTCCTCGATCGGGCTTGTCGCATGTGTCGCGGTGATCCGGAAACTGCCCCCGTTGATATCGTTCAGATCGACGGCGACCACCCGCAACCCCGCCTCGGACAAGATCCGCTCAATCTGCGACAGGGTGTAGTATTCGAGATGCTCGTGACAGATCGTATCGAAGGAACGGCGTTCCAGCATGAGCGGGAGGTAGCTCTGCTCGAACACCCAGACGCCGTCCGGCGCCAGAATGGAGGCAATCTCCTTGGCGAAATCAACGGGCCGCTCAATGTCGTAAAACATGGCGATGGAACTGACGATGCTGGCCTTGTGGTTGCCCACACGCTCCACCCAGTTCTTCGACGAGAAGAAATCGGCGATCTGAATGATGTCGTCGGGGTAGAAATCCTTGAACGTGCTGATGGTCGGATCCATTCCGACACGATTGGCATCGGCGGGATAGGCTTTCAATGACGTCCCGTCATTGGCACCGATATCCAGCACGTACTCGCCCTCGGCCAGCGGACGCACTTCCTGCACCGACCGCACCACCGAGTGCAGGTGGTTGACCATCGTTCGGTTGAGACCGGAACGGTAGCCGTACCCTTCGCCGAAAAACACCGGCATGTGATAGGAATAGCCCATCTGAACCAGCCCGCATCCGGTGCATCGCACCAGATTCATCGGGCCGTTCAGATCCTCTTCCTCACGCTTTGGAAAGTTTCCGCAAGACGCCATCACCCCGAGATCCAGCAGCACCTGCAGGTTGCGCCCTTGGCAAAGCCGGCAGTTCTCCAGGGTTTTGCTTTCCAAAGACATATTTGACCCTCTACGACTTCTTAGTCTTCAGTTCCGCTTCCATCATATCTTCGACCAGCCCCTCGAAGCTGGTGGAAGCGACCCAGCCCAGCTTCTCTTTCGCCTTGGTCGCGTCGCCAAGAAGGAGGTCCACCTCCGACGGACGGAAAAACTCAGGATCGATGCGAACAACCACTCGGCCGGACCCGGCATCGACACCGACCTCGTCCAGACCGCTGCCGCTCCACTCGATCTTCATTCCGGCATACGCAAAGGACTTATCGACGAATTCCTTCACCGAATGGGTCTCACCGGTGGCCAGGACATAGTCATCCGGCTCGTCCTGCTGCAGGATGCGCCACATTCCTTCGACGAAGTCACGGGCGTGGCCCCAATCGCGCTTGGCGTGGATATTGCCGAGATACAGGCAGTCCTGCTTACCGTTCCTGATCGCCGCCACCGCTCTGACGATCTTCCGGGTAACGAACGTCTCGCCGCGAATTGGGGATTCGTGATTGAACAGGATGCCGTTGGACGCGTGGAAGCCATAGGCTTCGCGATAGTTCACGGTAATCCAGAACGCAAACATCTTCGCAACGCCATAAGGGCTTCGCGGATAGAAGGGCGTCTTTTCAGTCTGTGGGGTTTCCTGGACCAGGCCGTACAGTTCCGAGGTCGAGGCCTGATAGATGCGTGTCCGATCTTCCATGCCGAGCAGGCGCACAGCCTCCAATAGCCGCAGCGCTCCTAGGCCATCGACATTGGCGGTATATTCCGGCGTCTGGAAACTCACGTGGACGTGGCTCTGGGCCGCGAGATTATAGATCTCGTCCGGTTCGATCTTGCGCAGCAGGTGCGTCAGTGACAGCGAGTCCAGCATGTCGCCGTAATGCAGGAAGAGCTTTGCGTTTTGGTCGTGCCAGTCCCGATAGAGATGGTCGATCCGCCACGTGTTGAACGAAGAGGTGCGACGCCGGATGCCGTGGACCTCATATCCCTTGGACAGGAGCAGTTCCGCCAGCAGCGCCCCGTCTTGGCCCGTAATTCCCGTTATCAGTGCGCGCTTCTTCGTCATCTTACCGGATATCTCTCAGGCGGTTTGGCTTGGCTGGCAATCTGAGCGTTCGTCGGCGCTCACTGCTGGCGCGAATTCGCCCAGTAGGCCTCGTCCCGTTTGACGATCAGGTCCGACGCATATGACTGACCGCCGTCCTTCCGGGCGCCCTTCAGGTGATCCATATACCCGCCCAGCGGCCCATTAATGAACGGGTGCATGGAATCGGGAATCCCCTCGTTCAGGTTATAGAACTTCAGACGCTGGTCCCGGGTGTACTCCTGAACGAGCCGATCAAAGATGTGACAGTCGGTCCAGCGCGGCAGGCTGAAGACCTTGTCATTGGTATAATAAGACGAGTGCTCCTTGATGAACCTCTGCACCTCAGGGCGTTTAATGCGGTACAGAACAAAACTACACTCGGAATACATTCTCTTTCGCGGCATGTAGCCGATATCGGCCCAAGACGGCATCAAGCTGTTCAGGAAGGACAGCGGCATGTCCTGGAAGCAGACGATATCGGCGTCGACGTAAATCAGAATATCTGCGTCGGAAAATTCCGCCGCGGCCTCGACTGCGTAGACCTTGTGGCTCCACCGGACTGAATCGAGTTGATAGTCGTAGATTCGGCCGAAGCGTCCTCGCGCTCCTGGGTTTGCGGCGTGGCGCTGCTTGAACTCGACGAGCGCAGGACAGGACGTCAAGAGGTCCCGCACCTGCACCTTCTCGGTCTGTGGAGGCTGGCAGTTCTCCGCCATGACCCATAGTTTCGTGCCCGCGGGCCAGTGCCGCTCGAACGACTCGATGAATTCTCTGCCGTGTTTTTCGAAGCCTTCGGCATGGAACGTCGTCACCCCGTGATACACAGGCGACTCTAGAGATTCGTTCGCCTCCTGCGCGACAACGACACTCGGCTGGGGCTTCTCCGGTTCTGCGGCCTTACGGGGCTTTGCCTTGGCGTAGGCCTGCGCAGCCGCCTCAACATCCAGCGTCCGAACGTCGATGAACTTCAGGTTCGGCCGCGCCAAAAGCTCGTCGCGCAAGGCCTCGCCCGCCATCTTGTATTTGTTTACGAAGACGGTGGTGTAGGAAAAATCAAGGTACTCGAACCTATCGAGCGTCTCCGCATCAAATGCGTCCTCGCGCACAAAGAAGATGTTACAACCATCCTTGTTCGCGCCCACGAATTTATATCCGTAAGGCTCGAGCAGATGCCGATAGGCATTTAGAGAAACACCGAAATACAGACCGCGCTGGGGATCGTACTCGTACCGGCGGAAGGCTTCATTGTATTCGACCGTAATGGGATCGTCTCCAAGGAAAGGATTGAATTCAGCGCAAATGATTTTAGGCCGAAAACCTTCCGCCAGAAACTTGTGCATCACGTAATAGTCGATGCTGTCGATATCCAAGGAGAAGATATCCGGCTCAGAATTGCCAACAATCTCAAGTACCTTGGGGACCGTGAAGTATGATACAGCGCCGGCCACCAATCGGAGCTGCTTCCCCCAGCCCAGTTCGTCGGCCATCTTGGCGAATTGGCCGATCTTGTCGGCATCCGCATCAATGCCCACACCGCTCCACCCCTTCTTAAGCAGATAGGTGGAGTTGTTCTCGCGTCCATCTGAACAGCCAATCTCCAAAAAGGCCTTATCCGGCTCCTTCAAATACGAAGCAAGAACTTCGAGAGTGCCGTCTTCGCCATTTTGAGAGTTTACGCGAAACTCCGCGCTCTCCAGATTAATCTTCGACATATTTTAACTCTCGAATTTGGAAAAGCAGTGTAAGCGATTTGCGCTCTTGCCGGTACCGCTCATAGCATAGCCATGCTGGTTTTAGGAGTAGATTATTGGCCCATCCCGCACCGCGTCAGGTGGCGGCGCGGCCATGCCGCCACCGCCTTCTCGCACCGCCCTTGATTGAACCCGTCCGTCCTAATCCATCTCCGGCGTCAGGGAACCGCCATACCCCGTTCGAAGATGAACGAGAGGGGTGATACCAAGAAGTCGAGGACGGATCGACGGCCGGACTTAAACAGCAGATCCGCACCCATTCCCGGAATAACCCGAACATCTTCCAGCTTTTTCCACTCACCTGGCTCGATCGCCACCTCTACCTCATAGTAGTCCAGTCCGCTCTGTGGATCCTGAAGGACATCTGGCGAGACTTCTTCCACATGGCCCAGCAGAAGCGGGCTACGCCGGGCCGCTTTCAATCCCGAAGATGTCTTGACGCGGACCTCCACAGGCATCCCCCGGTGGATACCTTCAATATCACCGGCCCCGACCTTCGCCCCAATGATGAGCTTCTCATCTTCTGGCACGATATACATGAGAGGTCGTCCAGCGCTTACGATGTAGTCGGAGTGGAATACCGACAACCCAAGCACGATGCCGTCATGGGGGCTGACGATGACTTTATTGTCCTGGTCCTGTTTAGCGACGGCGATATTGTACTTCACCTGCGATTCCTGCTGCTTGAGCTGGTCAAGCCTCATAGAGGCCGTCCGAACCGCATCGGTCTTGAGCTGAAGAATCGACTTTTCGATCTCGCCGATCTGGCCTTGCCGCAGAGTGATCTCTGAGAGCAGTTGCGCGCGTTCGCCGACAAGCCCTGCTTCCGCGCGCGCCAACGCGAGCACACGGGTTTTCGGCACATAGCCGCGCTCTGAAAGATAGCGCATACCTTCGAGCTCCTCGGAGACCAATGACAGCTGAGTGCCGATGGCCTCTCTACGTGCCCTCAGCCCAGAAATCCCCTCCTGGGTCTGCTGCTTCCGAGACTCGAGAATCTCCAACTGCTGCCTCAGCGACTGCATGTCCGATCTGAACAGAGCAACCTGGCCGTCAATCAGTGTTCCAATCTCTGCCGATTCGGCACGTTCGGCCGACCACCGGCTCACGTCGAGCGCATCCCGGCCATCAATCATCGCGCGATGTCTGGCCTGCTCCAGCTGATTGGAGACAAGCTGATACTGCAGGAAATTCAGCCGTTCTTGCTCTTCTTCCGTTTCGAGCGTCAGGAGCACAGCACCCGCTTTAACGAACTCGTTCTCCTTGACGAAGACTTCCTTCACGCGGCCACTGATCAAGGAACTGATGGTCAACCTTTCGGTCTCGATCTGCACACGGCCGGACGTGGTGACGCCCCGGTCCAGCCATGTCAGCGCTGCCCAAACGACGAAGCTGCCGAAGATCGCGAAAATGAGGAAGAACCCCATCCAAAGCGGAACGGTGCGAGGATCTCTCCGGGCCGAATGCTCTTTTGAGCCGAAGGTCGAACGCAATGTCTGAACCATAGCCATAGGGCGAAACTTTCCAGTCGATGCAGTCAAATCAGGCTTCGGCGGCCTTGTTAGGTGCGCGCACCGGCACGGGCTTCGTGAGGCTCTTGATCAGCGAATCCCTGTCGCCATCTCGCTCGATCCTACCTGCCTTTACGACCAGAATACGGTCGACGATGTTCAAAAGCTGAACGTTGTGTGTCGCTATGATGATGGTCACGCTGTGCTGTTTCAACTCCGCCAGCTTGTCCTTAAGTGTCAGAAGACCACTGGTATCGAGACTGGCGTCGGGCTCATCGAGAACGATGATCTTGGGATCTCCGTAAAGAGCTCTCGCCAAGCCAACTCGTTGCCTTTGACCGCCCGACAGGCTCGCGCCATACACACCTAGGGGCGTTTCATAGCCGGATGGCAAGGACAGGATGAGTTCATGGACGCCAGCCTTCTTGGCAGCCGCGATGATCTGCTCCATCGGCGCATCTGGCTGGAAGCGCGCAATATTATCCGCAACCGTACCATCAAACAGTTCGACATCTTGCGGCAGGTAGCCGACGTAAAGCCCCCGCTTCGCCGGATCCCAGTCGTTTATGTCAAATCCGTCGTAGCGGACCTTGCCTCGGTCGGGCAACCAGGCTCCAACAATTGTCTTTAGCATCGTCGACTTACCAGCTCCGCTCGGGCCGGTAACGGCGACAGCCTCTCCCGCTTCGATTGACAGGTTGATACGCGCGAGGACTGCGTTCTTTGAGCCAGGAGGGATCACCACGATGTCTTCCAGACCGATCCGTCCAGTCGGCGCCGGCAGATCGCGCGAGACGACTTGGCTGTCCAACCGATCGAAGACCTTCCGCAGACGATCGAAAGAATCACGGAAGCGCACAATATTCTGCCAGACCCCGATCGCTCCTTCGAAGGGGCCAACCGCGCGCATGAACAGGATGTTCGCTGCGATCAGCATACCGGGGCTGATGTGGTCAGTGATCGCGAGATACGCCGCGATACAGAGGATCATAATCTGTGCGAGTTGACGGATTCCATGGGATGTCAGCGAGATATTTGAACGGGTAGTGAGGTTGTCCTCCGAGAGAGCAATGGCCTCAGCGTGCCGCTTCGCCCAGATTTCCTTGAAATTCGCCATGATCCCCATGGAGATCAGGGCGTCGAAGTTCCGGATGCTCCGCTCGACCACGATGGTGGCCTTCTTGGATTCTCGCATCTCGTCGAGGATTGCCTTCTTGGTCCGGAACTCGGAATAGAGACCCACACCGATCATCAGAAAGATCACCCCGACGGCGAACATTCCCAGGGCTTCGTGCAGCATGAACAGCACGGCAACAAAGACGATGGCCCAGGGCGCGTCCACGAGCGAGATCAGCGCCCGACCGGTCAGAAACTGCCTAACCTGATCCAGATCCGAAATCGCCCGGGTGACCTGAGGTTCACGAGTCCGTTGATACTCGTTTGCGACCGCATCAAAGACACGGCCGCGAAGCTTCTCGTCAGCGACGACGCTCGTCGCCGCGAGAAACCGGTCTCGGGCATATTCCAAACAGACATGAATGACGACCATGATCAGGGCGATGATGGTAATCGCCGCGAGCGTGTCGCCGCTTCGGGTCGACAGAACCCGATCATAGATCTGCAACATGTAGAGAGGGACGACCAAGATGAGCAGATTCGTAAAGAAGCTGAAGACTCCGACTGAAACGCAGGTCGAATAAACGACGTCTTTGATCTCTGCGATAATGCCGCCCGAGATATCGTTCTTACCGGCCATGAAAGGATATCCTGTCTACAACATTCCGTGCCGATGCAGAGAAGTTAACCCTCAACCCTGCACTATCGGATAGTCTTGGCTGACGACATGCAGCCAACGGCCAACCTGACCTCATCTACGCCCTCGTCACCCTATGGGCAACCTTCGTGACTGCCGGATCCCCGTGACGTTTAGAAGCGCCAATCACGGCCGGTTTGAGCAACAGAGCACCCCGGATCGCGGTACATTCCTGAACGCGCCCGATCATCGTCGAGCCCGCCACTATAACCGGTAATCCATCTCTCGGACATACCACCACGAAGGCTCGCACGTCCTGATCGGTTGCACGGCCATATCGCAGCAGGCACCGGCCGCCATCAGCGAACCTAAAGTTCTCCGCGCCAATCCATATCCGTTGCCGGCTCGGATTTAAGGCCTTTTCCCTCTGACAAAAATACAGCCAAATCTCGGCGAATCTGTGTCAGCGGCGTTTCCCAGTCCCCGACGGATGCCTGCCGATAGGAGCGCATGCCGGGATACCAGGGAACGTCAGTACGGCCCCAGGTCCATCGCCAGTCACTGATATGCGGCACGAGGATCCAACAGGGGACACCCAACGCCCCGGCGCAATGAACGGCGGCGTTGGTGACGGATATCACGATATCCATCGCCGCGATCTGCGCCATCGCGAGGTCCATACTTTCGAGCGGCTCAACGGAGTCGTCGTAGAAGAAGTTTGTGCGTGATTCATTCTCGAACCATGCCTTTTCTTCCTCCTTCACGCCATACTGCAGCGAAATCGCCTGAACCCTATCGTTGCTCAGCAGCGTCTCGAAGGACGTCTGGTCCAGCGATCGTGTCCGGGAGCGAAGAAGACCGCTGCCACCGCGCCAGGAGAAGCCAACCAGCAACTTTCCTGGAAACATCGACTTGTACTTCTGACGAAAATGCCGGGCCATCGATGCCTTTGGCACCGCATAGGGCCGCTGCTTCCCGAAATCCGCCAGCGCCTTACGGAAATAGAGAGGCAAGGACCCCAACGGCACGGAGAAGTCGATACGCCTGTCCCCCAGAAGGGGCGACGGGTTTCCCGGATTGTAGGTAAAAATGGTCGCCCGCGGGAATGAGCGTCGCATGATCGGCGCCAGCCGCGGCGTGCTCTCCAGAAAGACGTGTTTGGCCCGTCGGATGAGTTCGGGCAGCACGGTGCAGAACATGATTTCGTCGCCGACACCCTGCTCAGCCGTCACCAGGATCGTCTTGCCTGCGAGAGGTTCACCGTTCCATCTCGGCTGGCCCACCCGACGCCGGTGACCTCTCTTGGCATCCGCAGATCGGCCGCCGATCCCGTGCTCGTATAACGAAAAGCCTTCGTGGTATCGGCCAGCAAGCAGGTAGTACAAAGCGAGATTGAAGTAGGCCTCTTCATACTTTGGATCGAGCTTGATCGCCTCTTCCTGTAGACGGGTGGCTTCCGAAAGATGGCCAATGCTTGCCAGGTGAACGCCATAGCTGCTCACGGCGGTCGGGTAGGTCGGATTGAGCAGTAGTGTGCGCCGGTAGTATCGACCGGGGGTCGGATCCGTCATCGTTTGCCGGTTCGCCCCACAGACATTGGCGAGGTTGAGCCAACCTTCAGGGTAATCCGGCTTGAGGATCAGAGACTTATGGTAGACTTGGATCCGCGGCTTGGGATCCGTGTCCGGCATCGACAGGCCGAGATTGTTAAGCCCCTCGGCATATAGCGGCGATAGAATGATGCACCGCTTGTTCTGGTCCGGCGCCTTGTCGCGATAGCCATTCTCGCGAAGAAGGTTGCCGAGATTGTTGTAGCCCGCTGCCAGCCGAGGCGAGACCAGAATCGCGCGCTGCAGGCATACGGAGGCGCGTTGGATCTGTCCCTGGCGGCGCAGTATTATGGCAAGGTTCGAGTTGGCCGAGGGGTTGATCGGGTCCGCCTTGATAACCTGCTCGTATAATGAGAGCGCGGCGTCGTCCTCGCCCTGCCGGTGTGCATGAATGGCTCGGTCGAGGAGGGATTGTACGGTTGGTGCCGCCATTGATCAGCTAACTTCGGCCCCGAGGTCTGGTGCCTTATCCCTGCGATCGGGAATCCAGTCCTTCGTCTGATCTCGATACACCAGCTTGAACTCGTTCTTCAGCGCCACTTCGTACCCGGCGGCATCGGCAAGTGGCGTCATCCGCGCCTCGGCATCCAGCAGAAAGTGACCTGACGCGATCCTGGAGAAGACCGCCTCCGGAGTTTCATCTGGCGCCGAAAGCATCGCCTCGTTCAAGCTGTCGCAAAGGGTCCATGCCTGCTCCAAACCAGGGAACCCGGTCCGAGCGACCTCGCCGTCGGAGGCGTCCGAAGACCCGTCCTTCTTCTGGGACTGCTCATCTTGCTCGTCCGCATCGGCGCCCAGCGCCGCCTTCAATGCTTCGGGAACCGGCGCTATGAGATCAATGGAGGCGGCTCGCATGTCCGCGGCCACGGACCAGAGATAGCGGACGTCGAATTGAAGGGTGACTTTCTTGCCGTCCAGCGTATCGAAATCAACCAGGGCAATGCCACCGTCGCGCCTGAATGCCAGCACGCTCTTGAGAACCGAATTCGGGGTCAGTTGATCCATGGTTACTACCAATCCAAATCGCTAGCCGGCGGGGATCGTAGGCGACCGTGATCGCCTTTGAGAAGAGCGTCGAACTCGACCTTCACACGTCCAATCACGTCGCCCCAGGTTTCGTCGATCGTCGTCTGTCGAAAAACACGCATGCCTGGGTACCAGACGACGTCGTCACGACCCAGCGTCCAGCGCCAGTCGCTTTCGTAGGGCACCAACGACCAGCAGGGCACGCCGAGGCCGCCGGCGGTGTGTACGCCGGCATTCGTGGCTGAGATGACCAGATCGCAGGCCGCGATCTGGCTGGCGGACGCCACAAGATCCTTCAAGGGATCGACTGTAGGATCGTAGATGACGTCGCGATCGAGGTCGCCATTAACGTCCCGGATTTCCTGCTCCACGTCGCCGTACTGGACGCAGACGAAGGTGACGCCCGGCGCCTTAAGTATCGGCAAAAGGTCCCGTGCTTCAAAAGATCGAGCCTTCCTGCGTAGGGCGGCCGACCCTCCTCGCCATCCTACTCCGACAATCAGATTGTCCGGAGCTGAGGATTTATACTTAGCCCGCAATTTCTGGCTGAGTTCTGGATTGGGTTGCAGATAGGGGCGGTTACGACCGAATAGACTGGTGAAGCGCCTCAGATAGCGGCCGAGGCTGCCGATAGGAATGTGATAGTCGATCTGTTCATTGGTCTCATGCGAACCGCCGAGCTTCATCGAGAACACATCGGCGTCAGGAAAGCTCCGCCTGAAGAGATGTGTCATCCGAGCCGTTCCCTCTAGGTAGACCTTGGACGCCCACTTGAGCATTTCGGGAACCATCGTGGCGAACATGATTTCGTCGCCGACACCCTGTTCGGTGTGGATCACAATGGACTTTCCGGTCAGGTCCTCGCCATGCCAGCGCGGTTGCTTGAATTTTCTCTTACGTCCCCTTCCGCGCTTGACCTGTTCGAACCCGCTCTCGTAGGCATCAAAGCCCTCCGCCCAGTGCCCCAAGGCCAGCAATTGCATCGAAAGGGCTGTGCGCGTCGTTGGGCGATCCGACTGAAGTCGGGCGGCCCGTCTGTGGAACTTGAGCGCTAAGCGCCTATCCCCAGACCAGTTGCAGATATTCGCGTAGGCACGAATGAGCTGAAGTGATCTGGGATGGAGAGGAAGTTTATTCTCGATCAGTTTCAACGCCGCAGCGTCGTCGCCGTTCTGCAAGAGGGCCGTCGCATAGATCGACACCGCCGAAATATTATCTGGAACCCTCTCATAATGCTCTCTTGCGATTTTTAGACCTTCGGCGAAGGCACCACTTTCCATCGCGGCCTTCACGTATGCGTCGATCGCTCTCTCTTCGAGTGGGTCGAGCTCGTATGCGCTCCTGGCACGCTCTAGTGCCTGTGTTTCGTTT
Organism: Thalassobaculum sp.; assembly: GCF_965223715.1. Classification (GTDB taxonomy): domain Bacteria; phylum Pseudomonadota; class Alphaproteobacteria; order Thalassobaculales; family Thalassobaculaceae; genus Thalassobaculum. The sequence goes on from NZ_OZ245012.1 coordinate 3,328,602, forward strand.
CCGGCTTGAAGCGACATATTGGCGAGTGCGGCCAAGCCGCGGGCCGACTTGGCGCGGAACTGTAGGCCGCGTGAGTAGATCTTGGCGACGCTTTCTTCCTTGCCGATCAGATCGTAGGCATGGGCAAGGTTCTCATAGGCCTGGGGGCGGGTAGGCGCCTCGTAGACCGCGCGCTGAAATATCTTCAGCGACTTCACATATCTTTCCTGGTCCCGCAGATGAGTGCCGTACATGGTCCATAAAGAAAAGTCCTTGCTCGTCCGCTGTAAGCCGCCCTTGATGATCCTCTCGGCTGCCTCGTACAAGCCCTGCTTTGCCAAGAGGTCCGCATACAGAAGCCAGCCTCTTGGATCTGCCTTATCTGTATTGACGACATTCTTCGCGATGAGCTCGGCTTCTTTGTAGTATCCAAAATTCGAATACGCCGCGCCGAGATGAAGCTTCGCGTCCTGGGACTTACGATCGAGAGAAAGGAGGTACCGCAGGATACCAATAGCCTCGTTCTGCTTGCCAGCTGCCGCGAGTTGAGTGGCGAACTGCCGTCCGCAGAGATGAACGTCGAGCCCGAACGGTGCCAACTTTCGGATCTGCTTGACGGGTGCGATATCCAGCTTGTTCCAGATCGGCGAAGATACCAGCGTCAGGAGGCCGACGGTCGAGTTTGGCGTGGCCAGAATGACACGCCGCGTCTCCACGGCCAGCCGATCGGTGTTCCTGGTACGTGTGTAATGTTCGACGAGCGACATGCGCGGACCATCGTCCGTAGGCTGGATCACTAGGGCTCGGCGAAGGTCGGCTACAGATTCCAGTTTCAGCCTGCTAGCCAGAATGGACGACAGAAAATACGGCCGCCCGATGTTTGGGGCCGAGAGGATTGCGCGCCTATTGATGCTAGCCGCGCTGCGAAAATCCCCCAGATCGAACAGCAGCGCAGCACGAGATCTCAAAGCCTCATTGGATCCAGGATCAATCAACTGGGCCTGGCGGCTGTAGATCTTCGCGTCAGCGATTTTTCCGGACGACCGGCTGTAGGTCGTGGCAGTCGCGTAGGCACTTACATTCTGCGGGTCGAGCACCAGCGCAGACCGCAGGAATCGGCTGGCACTTTCAGAGTTTCCGACTGTGATTTCGGGGAGCGAGCGCACGCGCCAGGCTTCAGTGCTGACAGGGGCTTGGCGTGTCGATCGTCGCGCTGAGCTTCGTGCGGCGGCCAAGTTACCGCGCATAAACTGCGCGCGCGAGAGAAGCGTATAAATTTCGGAGACCGGGAGCTGATCGCTTGATTGGCGGAGCAAAGCTTCCGCTCGTGCAGGCATATTAAGAGACAAAAAGTTCTCAACCTGCGCCTTGAGGGACATCCAAATCAACTCGTAGAGGCAGAATGTGAATGAGGTAGAGCCGAAGCTCTACCTCATCTTGATGTGTCAGAAGATTTAAGTCGGTCGGACTAGATTAGCCGAGCGTCTCGATCTTCAGGCTGGCGCCCGTCGCCGTCAGGCTGTTCACACCGGCCAGTTTGATCACGTCAACCGTGCTGTTGGCGCCGCCACCGGCCGCGATGTAGAGCACATCGGTCGCGGTGTCGAAGAAGTAGACGGCGGTGTCGGAGTTACCACCATCCTGGTTCAACGACCCGGCAGCCGCGAGGCTGGCAAGGAAGTTTGCCTGACCGGCACTGGCAGCCGCGAAGGCAGTCCAGACGGCGACCGAACCGGCGCTCTGCATGCTGACGCCGGTGAAGTTCAGCAGATCGCCCGTGCCGGCACCGAAGGTGATGACATCGAACGCGCTAGCGGCGGTACCGTTCGCATCCACCGTACCGGCGTTACCGGCGTCGGTGAGGTAGGTCACGGCGAAGTTGTACTGGTCGATGTCCGCGCCACCATCAACGGTGTCGCTCGCATCGTCCGAGCCCATGATGATCACATCGGAGCCCGCACCGCCGAAGATGTTGTCGGCGCTCTCACCACCATCGATGGTGTCAGCATCCTGGTTACCGAAGATAACGTCGACCGCCGAAGATCCGAGGATCGAGTCGGCACCTGCGCCACCGGAGATCGTGTCACCAGAGGCCTGCTGAACACCTGCAGTAGCGGCCAGGATCGTGTCGGCACTGGCGCCACCCAGGATCTGGTCACCGGAGATGGAACCGACGATGCGATCCGCACCGCTGGTCGCCACGAGAACGGCACCAGAGAGGATGTTGATGCCGTCGACACCCTGGAGGGTCGTGGCAGCAATGCTGGCAGAACCGCCACCGGCGATGGACAGCTCGGTCGTGCCCGGGGTGCCGCTACCGTCGATCGTGGTGACCGTGGCAGCCTGCGCGCCCGTCATCGTAACGGTGCCAGCCGACGTGAAGGCGATCGTCTCAACACCGCTCAGGGTGGAGCTGGAGAAGTTGGCGTCACCAGCCAGAGAGATCGTGTCGGTGCCGTCGCCACCAGCGATCGTAGCGGCGGTCGCCGGAACGTCGGAGGTGGAGGCGAGGATGAGCAGATCGTTGCCCGCGCCGCCGTTGACGATGTCGCCACCAGAGATGATGTCAACAAGCGTGTCGTTGCCCTGGCCGCCAAAGAGCGCGGCAGCGCTACCGGAAGCCGTCAGGCTGTCGTTGCCCTGGTTGCCGTAGACGACCGAGTTGCCAGTGGCAATGGTGATCGTGTCGGCATCCTGACCACCGAAGAGGGTCGCATTGCCCGTGGACACGGTCATCGTGTCGGTGCCGCCGTTACCGTAAATGACGTCGTTACCGCCACCGTTGGCAATGATGTCGTTACCGGTGCCACCGTAGATCGTGTCGGCCTGGGCGCCGCCGGTGATGCTATCGTTGCCGACGTTACCGAACAGAACCGAGGCACCCGAGCTGTGGGCGATGGTGTCGTTGCCCTGACCGCCATACACGGTGTCGGAGCCGTCGCCGGATGCGATGGAGTCAGCGCCCTGGTTACCGTAAACGATGTCGGCACCGTCACCGGCCACACCCGTAACCGTATCGTTGTCCTGGCCACCGAAGATGGTATCGGCACCCGCGCCGCCAACGAGGCTGTCAGCACCAAGGTTGCCATAGACGACGTCAGCGCCCGAACCGGCATTGACCGTATCGTTGCCCTGGCCGCCGAAGATCCGCGAAGCGCCCTCGCCGTCGGTGATCACGTCGTTGCCAAAGTTACCGTACAGGACCGCCGCACCGGACGCGGTCACGATCGTGTCGGCACCCTGGCCGCCGAAGACCGTGTCGGCGCCGTCGGAACCGGAAATGACGTCGTCGCCCTGGTTGCCATAAATTAGATCAGCAGCGGACAGCGCGGTGATGCTGTCATTGCCGTCGAATGCGCGGATCTGCGAACCAGCAGTGGCGCCAGCGATCGAGTTGGCCAGCGGGTCGCTGATCGTACCGTTGGTGTTGTCACCAAACACCAGGGTCGACTGATCGGTGAACTGAATCTGAGTGGTCGTCAGCGTGTTGGACGCGAACGGAACGGTGACGGACTTCGTGCCGATCGTCAGGGTCGTGGAATTCGTCGCTTGACTGACGGCCACGCTCCGCGCCGAGCCGGTGTCAATCAGCAGGGTATCCGCTGTGGTGAGCGCCGCGGCTTGGGCGTCCGTGATCGTCGAAAAAACGAAGGTTGCCATGATCTGGTTGACTCCTACGTGTTGGTTCTAGCCTTGGCGCTAGACGGCTCCCCGCTCCCCAAGACCACGATATCTTATGCGTGCCGCATCTTAATGTCTGCACGCTCTCGTTACGAGTTTGTTCCTACCTGCCATGGAATTGATATGCAAGCGCATTGTGGTGCTGATTCCCGCGTTCACAGTTCGTTACGCCGCTACGTGTTGCGTTTTGAACACAGCCATTCCCAACAGGCTTTTTAATTGGTGCCTTAAACCCATACGGCCGTCAACTGCCGTTGCTGAGTATGATGCTTTCGCAAGGCCCCTGTTGCGAACAAACAATATATCCGCGCCTTGAGGCCTGATCCACCGCGCCGACTCCCGGCTGGTCGGGCCAGTGTTTGCCGCTCCGTGCCGTGCCAAACCAGGCCGCTGGGGCCGCCCACGGCAACGGGCACTTAGGCCCACTCATACCCACGGCGGTGGGTTTCCCGCTCCGACCGGGTCGCAGCGGCCGCGCCGCAACCCGAAAGGGAAAGGGGATCGCCCGCGACCACCACTCACGCGATCAATCCGGCATCTGCCAGCAAGCCCCCGGCAAGCCGCGCGCGCCCGACCGATCAGGCCGTTCCGGTTGCCATCGTCGGCGGTTTCGGATCATGGTGTTCCGCGACAACCGGGTGGCCCTTTGGCGGACCTCCCGTCGTCGCCACAAAGGCGTTGCCCCGTCTCAGAAAGAGGTGTTCCGACCATGAAGCGCGCACTCGTCATCGGCGGCGGTTTCGCCGGCTGTGCGGCCGCCCACCAGCTCTCCCTGCTCGGGGGATGGGATATCGACCTGGTGGAGCGGGCGCCGTTCCTGGGCGGCGGGGTGAAGACCCACTGGCGCGGCGGCCATCCCTTCACCTTCGGGCCCCGGCATTTCCTCACGCCCTCGCAGGAGCTGTTCTACTACCTGAACGCCATCGTGCCGATGCGCAAGCTCGACCACGAGTTCATCACCTATGTGGAAAAGGACCGGAACTTCTACTCCTTCCCGATCCACGAGGATGACCTGCCCCGCATGCCGGAGCGCGACGACATCTACAAGGAGATCGCCGAGGCCCAGGAGATCCGCGGCTGGAAGGATGCCCGGAACTTCGAGGAGTACTGGCGCGCCTCGGTCGGCGACACGCTGTACCGCAAGATGGTCGACGGCTATTCCCGCAAGATGTGGCAGGTCGAGAGCAACACCGAGCTCGACGATTTCGGCTGGTCACCCAAGGGCGTGGCGATCAAGAGCGGCTCCCGGGAGGGCTGGGACACCGCGATCAGCGCCTATCCGCTGGCCGCCGACGGCTACGACCGCTACTTCCAGGTCGCCACCGCCGGGGTCACCGTGAAGACCGGCACCGAGATCGAGCGCTTCGACATCGAGAACAAGCGCGTGCAGATCGCCGGCGAGTGGCACGTCTACGACCTGATCGTCAGCACCATCTCGCCGGACATCCTGATGAACAACGCCTTCGGCGAGCTGCCCTTCGTCGGCCGCGACTTCATCACCATCGTGCTGCCGGTCGAGTTCGCCTTCCCGGACAAGACCTACTTCGTCTACTACGCCGGGGCCGAGCCCTATACCCGGATCGTCGAGTACAAGAAGTTCACCCAGCACAAGTCGCCCTCGACCCTGCTGGGAATCGAGATCCCCAGCTTTTCCAACCGGCTCTACCCGCTGCCGATCAAGAAGCACATCGCCCGGGCCTACGAGTATTTCGACGCCATGCCCGACGGCGTGGTCTCCATGGGTCGCGCCGGCAGCTACAAGTATATCGACATCGACGACCTGATCCTGCAGGCCATGACCTTCGCCAAGGAGCTCGATGCCGGGGGGCTGTCGCACCCGGTGCCGGTCTATGGCGCCGACCAGGCCGCCCCGAGCCTGCTGACCAAGACCATGGTGGATGAGGGCGTGGTCCCGGACGGCCGGTCCGACTGACGCCTGCCGAAGCCTCAGCGGGCCCGGCCGAGCCGGGTTGAGGCCGGTGCGTCGCGCAGGTCGACCCAGCCGCCGGTCTCCATGCTGGCATAGAGGGCGTGCATCAGCCGCAGGGATGTCATCGCGGAGTCGACATCGACCGGCGGCGGCCCGCCCGCCTCGATCGCATCCAGCACGTCGCGGATCAGCGGTCCGTGCCCCAGCCCGTAGCTGTTCGGCACTTCCTGGCTGTGGCGCAGCGCCACGTCGGTCTCCAGCGGATCCTGCTCGACACAGAACCAGTCCTCCAGCCGGTTCAGGGCGGAGCCGCCAACCTTGACGCGCGCCTTCTCGCCGACAAGCTGGATCGAGGCCTCGAAGTCGCGGTCGCGGGCCGCCGTGGTCGCCACGATGGTGCCGACCGCCCCCGACTCGAACACCACGACCGCGGCGGCGGTATCCTCGGCCTCCAGCCGGTTCACCAATGCCGTGCCGACGGCGCAGACCCGATCGATCGGTCCGCCCAGCCAGTGCAGCGCGTCCAGGTGGTGGATCGCCTGCTGGGCCAGCACGCCGCCGTCCATCCGCCAGGTGCCGTGCCAGCCGTCCTCGTAATAGTCCTGGTAGCGGCACCAGTGGACCCGGACCTCGGCGGCGATCAGCCGGCCGAAGGCGCCGGAGTCGACTTTGTCCCGCACGAATCGCATCGCCGGATTGTAGCGGTTCTGCTTCACCACCGCGGCCATGAGACCGGCCGCCTTCGCGGTGTCGCGGATCGTTTCCGCGTCCTCCAGCCGCAACGCCACCGGCTTCTCGATCAGCACATGACAGCCGCGGTTCAGCAGGGCGAGCGCGTCGCGGGCATGGTTGCCCGACTCGGTCAGGATGCAGACCAGATCGGGCTTCAGGGCGACCAGCGCCTGCAGGTCGCCGACCGCCGCACCGCCGGTGGCGGACACGAAGGCTTCGGCTCGCTCGGGTTGCCGGTCGCAGGCCCCCACCACCTCGACGCGGTCGGCGAGTTCGCGGCCCAAGACCTCCCGGTACCGGGCCGACACCCGGCCGCATCCCAGCACCGCGATCCTGGTGCGCCGCCCCATCGTCCACCCCTCACCCATAAGATGACGTGAGACGATATAATTCGATGGTTCGGCGATTCTGTCGACGGCCCGGTTATCGGGAGAGGGAGACCACGCCGAACTTCGCCAGCCAGATCACCGTTCGGACCAGTTGGGGCCGCCCATTCGCCGAAGCCTTGGCGGCGAGGTCGGAGAGTTTGCACGGAGATCGGGCGACGTCGTCGAGCAGCGCGTTGCACCCTTGGGCGTCCAGAACCAGACCCGGCGTGAAGTTGGCCATCCCGTTGGCCAGCAGCCGCTCGATCGCCGCACGGTCCTGGACCGCCGTGACCAGGGTCTCGCCGTCGAACCGGTCGGAGGCGAAGCCGGCGAACACGGTGGTCGGATCCTCCAGGACCGGTGCCGGGCCGTTCGGCACGGGCGGCGCTTCGCCGGCGGCGGCCCGGATCTCCGCCAGTTCGCTCCACAGTTCCTGATACCGGGGCACCACGGCCGACCAGTCATAGACCGTGCGGGCGCGCGCCTGCCCTGCCGCCCCCATCCGCCGGCGCATGTCGGGACTGGTCGCCAGCCGCCAGATCGCCTGGGCCGCGGCATTCACCTCCACCTCGGTCATCAGACAGACGGTGCCGATGAACCGGTCATAGGTCGTCGCCCCCTCCGCATAGCTCTTGGCCAGCCCGCCGCCGAATCCGCTCGGGATCATGCGGGTCGGCACGCGGAAGCCCACCTCCCGGTCGGGCACGGTGTCCTTGTAGCCGTCCCAGTCGCTGACGACGCAGGGCAGACCGGCCGCCATCGCCTCGATCGGCGTGATGCCGAAGCTCTCCTGGATGTTGTCGGACAGGGACAGGAAGATGTCCGCCGCCGCCCAGCTCGCCCAGGAGTCCGGCCCCGGCGTGCCATCGACGAAATGCACCGGCACGTCCGGGCAGGCCTCCCCCGCCGAGTCGCGGAAGGACGGCTCCACATGCTTGTTGGCGAACTGGCCGGTCATCAGGAAATGCAGCTTGCGGCCGTCCCGCCCGAGGCGCTCCTGGGCCCGCTGCAGCGCCACATACATCGGATAGGGATGGGCCTTGGCATGGAAGGCGAGCCGGCCGAGGAACAGCACGAGGATATCGTCCTCCGCCACTCCCAGTTTCGACCGCAGGGCGGCCCGCGCCTCCGCATCGGCGCCATGGCGGGCGTAGAACCCCGCATCCAGGCCCAGCGGAATGGTCTCCAGGCGTGCCTGCTGGCGGGGCCGGGTGCCGTGGGCGGCAGCGAGACGCTCGGCATAGCGCTGCTGCAGGCCCTCGGTCACGTCCCGCACCGCCCGCGAGGTGCAGATCAACGCGTCCCAGGGCTGCAACGGGGCTGTGACATATGAGGCGAGGCCGGCCTGGACCTCCTTGCTGGAGATCGTGTGGGTGATGCCGCACAGGGAATAGCTGCGGTGCCCGGCCTGGGCGCGCCGTCGGGCAAAACCGGCCAGCATCGGGTCGGCGCAGAACAGGGTGCCGACCCGGCCGAGACCGGCGTGGTCACCGGTCGAGACCGTCTCGGCCCGGGGTGCCGGACCGTCGGTGCGCCCTGTGCTGTATTCGGTCACCGCCGCCACGAATGGCTCGCGGAACGCCGTCTCGGGCACCGCGCCGATCACCTCTTCGGTGCCGCTGTGGCGCACGAACCCCTCAAGGAAGCTCGCGCTGGCGACATGCCGGCCCTTCAGCTCGTTGCGCTTTATCTGAAAGGAGTCCGGGTGGTAGAGCAGCGCCGCGTTGGTTCTGGTCACGTCTGAGGTCCTATTGTTGTGCGGCAAGATGGGCGGCGGCGGCCTCGAAGGCCTCCAGGATGTTGTCGCGGGTGTCCGGCTTCCACACGAAGCGGCGGGCCGGCGTGGCACCGGGGAAGCTCTCGCCGGGCGCCACCGCCAGCAGCTCGGCCATGCGGTCGAGGCCGCGCCCGTGCAGGGTGACCGCCTCGGGCAGCTTCTCCACCGGCAGGAAGCAGACGGCGCTGGACTGGCCCATGAAGTAGTTGATGAAGGCGGGCCCCCCGTTGTCGGCGAGATTGATCAGGCAACGGCTGTATAGCGCGGCGCGGAGTTCCAGGTCGATGGCGCCCATCGGATAGCACGGAATGTCGCCGAAGGCGCCGAGGTCCAGGCCGTCCGTGACCAGGTCCGTATCCGGCAGGATGACCGGATCGAACCCGCGCGCCCGGATCGCATCGGCCGCCGCCAGCCATTCCGGGGCATTGGCATTGCGCCGGGTCTCGATGGTCGAGCCTCGCAGGGTCAGGGAGACCGGACGGCCGCGCGGCGCGTGCCGGTCGAGCCAGGCCTGGGCCTTGCGCGATGCGGCCACATCGGGGGCGAAGGCATCGAGCTCCTGCGGCGTGGGCTTCTGCCGGAACAGGTCGGCCAACATGAACGGGATGCGCGGATCGGCCAGGGTATAGCCGGGCGGAAACAGCTGGCTCGGATGGATCGCCCGCAGCATCTGGGCGAAGTCCTCGCGCCGGTCATAGGTGGAAACCCCGAGGCATCGCCGGGCGATATGGCCATGGGCGGCCAGGATATGGCGCAGGCGCCAGATCTTCTCGGCCGGGTCCAGGCTCTTGTCCTTCGGGGTGAGGTCGCGAAACCGGCCTTCCGGTCCGGCGACGAACACCGCGTTGTACCCGGCCGCCCCGGTCCGCATCGCCCACATATTGGCGAAGACGAAGAAGTTCATCACGTCGAAGGTCACCGGGGTGACCGCCAGGTCGTAGATCGCGAAGAGGGCAGGCGTGAAAGCCGGATCCGGCCCCTGGCCCGGGCGGGCGGTGTCGCCAGATGGCGGCGCGCTCATCCCGGGTTCATCCAGTCGCTCTCATACACCTCATTGCGTTCGAGCATGGGCTCGCCAAAGAACCGCAGGTAGTCGGCCCGCGCCCGCTCGTAGAGATCGCCGGAGACCGAGCGCGCCCGCAGGGCCGCCAGGGTGAAGAGCTTGCGCAGGTATCGTCGCAGCGCCGGCTCCTCGGCCGGCCAGGGTCCCGCCGCGGTCAGATGCTCCAGGCAGGTGACGGCGTAGTCCGCCATGCCGTTGCGCAGGGCGAAGACGGCGAGCTTGGTCAGGCCGGCGACCGCCGCCTCCCCGCCCCAGGCGGCGACGGTCTCGGGGCGCCGCGCGAAGACCCCGTCGCAGCCGGTCAGGATGCCGTAGCTGTCGTCGCCCACCAGATAGCCGACCGGCTGGCCCCGGCCGGCATAGTCGAACCGCATCAGGCGGAACCGGTGGCGGTCGATCAGATGCTCCAGGATCGCCGAGGCGGTCTGGCGCTCGAAGGATTCGTCGAACTGGATCTCCACCCGAAGGGCCAGGACCCGGTCCAAGGTCCGCGCGGCACCCCGCAGCACCGCCAGTTCGGCCCCTTCCACATCCACCTTCAGAAAGTCGGCGCGCCGGTCCCGGTCGGCGAACTCGCTGTCCAGCGTCGTGCTCGGCACCTCGACGGCACCCTCGACGGCGCCCTCGTCGGGCCGCACCTGACCGAACCAGATGCTCTCCGGGTTCGGCTTATGGGCCCCGACATAGCCGCGATGGGCGGTGAGCCACAGGGTCAGGTTGGACTCCGGCACCGCCCCGAGCGCGCAGGGTCGAACGGAGATGTCGTCCCGGCCGGCGTATTTGGCGGCCAGGCGGGCGGCCTCCACCGGCTCGGGCTCATACATCGTGTAGGCCAGCGGCGCCTCGACGCCGCGCCAGGACGGGTGGATGCCGTAGCGCCCGCCGGCATCCACGACGACCGTCGTCCAGAGATCGTCCCGTGCCGTGCTCATGACAGCCGCTCGATCGTCGGGCGCCGGGGATCGACCGACCACAGCCGGCCCCGATAGCCGTCGCCAGTCAGCTTCTCCACGATCGTCGCCTCGTGGTGGTAGGCGCCGATGAAGATATCGTCGAGCCCGGCCAGCAGGTCGGCACTACGCGGCCGGATCTGCACCGCACCACCCCGCCCGTAGGCGTAGCGGCCGATATTGTCGGGATTGTCGTCGATGAAGGCGCGGGGCGCGCGGTCGGGCGGGAACTGGCCGTAGAAGGTCACCCCCTGGGACGTCGCAGCATAGACGCCGGTGCGCGCGGGATCGAAGGGCAGTTGCGCCAGCCGGGCGCGGTGGATGTCCCGGCGCGCCGGCACCCGGTCGATGGCGGTGCGCCCGGCTTGGGGGGCCGGACAGGCCCCCTCGGCGGACGGCACGGCCAGGACGCCGATATCGTGGCCCTCCATGATGTCGTGGGTCGCCACGACCGTGAGCCCGGCATCGGCCAGCAGCCGCGTCCGCGCGGCCGCGTCCAGATAGTGCAGGTGCTGAACATGGACATCCATATAGGCGCCCGTCTGCGCGATGTACTCCAGCGTCGGCACTTCTATATAGATGAAGCCGCCGGGGGCGACGGCCGCGCTCAGGGCGCGCACGAACGGGCGGATATCGGCGATATGCTCGACCACCTGACGGCAGATCACGCCATCGAATGTCTCGTCCAGCGTGTCCGGGCCGAAGAAGGCGTTGATCAGCCGGATCTTGGCTCCGGCCTCGGCCATCAGGTCCGGCAGCCCCTCGTTCGGCTCGACCACCGTCACATCGCTGCCAAGACTAGCCAGCAGCAGGGCGAGCGAGCCGGTGCCGCCGCCCACCTCGAGAATCCGCTTCCCCGCAAGCCGATCGCGGCCGAGCACCTCGATCAGAGTGTCGTAGCGCTTCGACATGGCCGCCGACACCGGCCGGTTGGTCAGCGCCTGGCGGCGATAGATCTCCGCGATGGTCGCGGCCGGCAGGTCGCTGTGGAAGACGTGACCGCACTCCCGGCACTGGCGCAGGTCGATCTCCGCGAACCGGGTCGTCAGGTCCGGATCGGCCACCACCCAGAAAAGCTGCGCCTCGCAGGAATAGACGACGGGCGCGCCTTCGGCCTCGCATAGGGGGCAAATATCCGCCATTCTGGCGCCTCTCAACCGGATCCACGCGTCAATGCTGTAAGATTATCAGTGTGATCGAACAAGGACGCGATGACCAAGAAGATTGAAGCGCCGAAGCTCGAGGGGTGCATCGCCGTGACCGGCGCCGCGGGTTTCCTCGGCGGCGTCATCGTGCGGATGCTGGCGACCTCCGGCGCCCGGGTGCATGCCATCGGCCGTACCCCGCCAGCGGCCGGGTCCGACGTCACGTCCCATGGCTGGGACCCGACCCGCGACGCCGGCCCGCCGGCCCCGGGCCTTGAGGTCGACGCCGTGATCGACTGCGCCGCCGCCCTGCCCGCCCGGGTGACCGATTCTGCCGAGAATAAGCGGATCAACGCCCTGCTCGTCGAAGGTGCGATCGACCTCGCCGCGCGGACGGGCGGGCGGCTGATCTACATGTCCTCGCAATCCGTCTACGGCCGGCCGACCGGCGACTGGATCGACGCAACCACGCCCCTGGCGCCCGTCATCCCCTATGGCGAGGCAAAGCGCGATGCCGAGGCCGCCGTGGCCGCCGCCGTCGCCGATGGCCGTCTGGCCGGTGCCGCCGCCCTGCGCCTGCCGGCGGTGGTCGGCCCCGGCGCCCATGACAACTTCCCCGCCGGCACCGCCGCCAAGCTGATGCACGGCGAGCCGGTGACGGTGTTCAATCCGCAGAGCGCCTATAACGCCGTGGTCGAGGCCGAGGACCTGGCCGCCTTCGCGATCCGCCTGGCGCGCACGGTCCGGGGCTTCACCGCCGTCTCGCCGGCGCCGAGCGAACCCACCTCCATACACGCAGCGGTGGAGGCGATCGCCACCGGCCTTGGCCGGACCGCCACCATCAGAACGGAAGCCGCCACCCATACCTCCCCGCTGATAGACCCGATGCCAGCCCTGGCACTCGGCCTGCAGGCCCGGCCGGCTGCCGAGATCCTGCTCCGGTTCGGAAAGGCCCTCGCCAAATAGCTGTGTCGCGCGGCGGTGAAAATCGCCATTCTCTCTCATGACGGGTAATTTCAGTCAGCGAGGGAAGCACCATGCAGGGCGTCGACAACAAATTTCCCGGCAAGGATCTCAGTCGCGACGACATCGAACACAAGATCCCGCTGGTCGCCAAGAACAGCCCGGACCACCGCACGACGGTCACCGCCGGCGGCGTCGCGTTCGGCGGCGCGCTGGTGCCGGTGCTGGCCGGGCCGAACACGGTGGAGAACGAGGCGCTGATCGTGAAGACCGCGATCGGCGTGAAGAAGGCCGGTGCCCACATGCTGCGCGGCGGCGCGTTCAAGCCACTCACCTTCCCGTACCGCTCGCCGAAATTCTTCGAACCGCGCGAGGACGGGTTGAAATGGCTGCAGGTCGCCAAGCAGGAGACCGGCTTGCCGATCGTCACGGAAGTGATGGAGATCTCCAAGATCGAGGTGGTTGCCGCCAACTGCGACATGCTGCAGATCGGCACCCGCAACATGCAGAACTATCCGCTGCTGACCGAGGTCGGGAAGACTGGCATGCCGGTGATGCTGAAGCGCGGGTACGGCGCCAGCCTGCGCGACTGGCTGATGGCGGCCGAATACATCGCGCTTGAGCATGACCGGCTCGGCCAGGAGCCGCAGATCGTGCTGTGCGAGCGCGGGGTGGTGGCCAACCACACCCACCGGGAGACCTCGCGCTTCCTGCTCGACCTGCAGGTCATTCCGGCGGCCCAGGAGGTGACCCATCTGCCGGTCATGAGCGACCCGTCCCACGCGACCTTCTGGCAACCCTGGGTGAAGTCGATGATGCTGGCCTCGATCGCCGCCGGCGCCGACGCCCTGATGCTGGAGGTTCATCCCGATCCGAAGAATGCCGCCGTCGACCCGCTGCAATGCTCCAGCCTGGAGCAGTTCGACGATATCATGCGGGCCTGCCGCCCGGTGGCGCAGGCGGTGGGCCGTACGGTCGACGCATGACGACGCTTCCCGACCAGACCGGCGACAATGACAGGGTGATCGCCCTGATCCCGGCCCGCGGCGGCTCCAAGGGCCTGCCCAGCAAGAACATGAGACCGCTCGCCGGCCGGCCGCTGATCGCCCACTCGGTCCGGCACGCCATCGAGAGCGGGGTCTGCGACCGGGTGCTGGTGACGACCGACGACCCGGCGATCCGAGACGCCGCCGAAGCCGCCGGAGCCTGGACGCCATTCCTGCGCGACCCCTCCCTGGCGGAGGACCTGACCCCGACCGAACCGGTGCTGACCGACGCCCTGGCCCGGGCCGAGGCGCTGGAGGGGCCCTTCGGCATCGTGGTGTTCCTGCAGCCGACCGACATCTTCCGCAAACCGGCCTGGATCGCCCGGGCGGTGGAGACCGTGAAGTCCAACCGGTCGCTCGACTGCTGCTTCGTCGCCAACAAGACCCACAAGAACTTCTGGACCCGGCAGCCGGACGGCTCCTGGCAGCGGGTCTACGACTGGATGGGGGTCTACGGCCCGCGCCAGACCCGCACGCCGCTGTACCGGGAAGACACCGGCCTCGCCTCCGCCCTGCGCGCCGCCCTGATTCGGGCCGGGCGGCGCACCGGCGACCATGCGGAGATCCTCCCGATCGACAGTACCGCCGCCGGCATCGACATCCACGACGCCTTCGACTTCTACCTGGCGGAGAAGTCGCTGGAGTGGTTCCAGACCCACGCGATGGAGTGACCGCGATCCCCGGCAGTCACGCCTCGGCGGTGGCCAGGCCTTCCGGCGAGACCTCGTAGCCGAGCGAGGCCATCATCCTGCCCGCCGCCTGTTCGGCGGCCGCGACCTCCTCCGGCGTCAGCTCGTCACGCCAGCCGCCGACCTCGCCGCGCCGGTAGTGGGAGGCCGGGTCGACCTCGCCCTGGCGGCGGCCACCGGACAGACGCTCGAAGCTCGAGGCCTCGGTGGCCTGAGCAACATCGGCCGCCGCGTCGGAGACCCCGATGAACCGGAAGATCTCCGCCGCGCGGCCGAGGGTATCGGCGTGCAGATCCTCGTAGCGGATCTCCATGAACGGCCGGTCCTTCGCCACGCCACGCGCCGTGGTGATGCGCGACGCCCAGTCCTTGGCATAGGCCGCCACATATTGCGGGCGGGTCAGTTCCTTCGGCAGACGGGCGCGGAACCGGGCGAAGCCGGACACCGCTCCGTCCCGCGGGTCGCGGATGATATGGATGATCCGCGCCTCGGGGAACACCCGCCAGAGCCGCTCCGCGTGATACAGGTTGTCCGGGTTCTTCTCGCCGATCGCCCGGAGCCGGGTCAGGTCGGTGCTCCCGAGATTGGCCGTCGCCAGGGAGGCGAAGGCCATGCGCAGGACCGGGATCATGTGGTCCGTCTGCGGCCCCACCACCCCCGGCGCCCAGGTCCGCTCGGGGTTCGAGCGCGACTTGGTGAAGTTCCAGAGCACGTTGTACAGGCCCGGCACCATGTCGTTCACGAAATGCGACTCGCCGAGGCAGAGCAGCTCGGGATGGGCGTTCAGCATCTGCTGCAGCCAGGTCGTCCCCGACCGCGGCAGGCCGGCCACGAAGAATGTCGGAAGCCCGTAGAGGCGCTGGATGATTGCCTCGACCCCGTCAGCCATTCCCAAGGATCCCTGTCGCTCAAACCGAACCCTGTCCCTAGCACAGGGCTTTGGGCGCGCCTACTCTCCGCTCCCTTGCCAGCGCCCCGCCGGGGGACCACAGTCAAAGCCGGGGCGGAACACCGAGCCGGACGTAGGTTGGCGATGACCGTAAGACTCCTGCTGCTGCTCGCAGCCCTTCTGGCAGCCGGCCTGACCGCGACCGGCCCGTCGGCCGCCCGGGACGGCCGGGTGACCGTCGCACCGGATGCCCATCCCTGGGCCTCCATCGGCCGGCTGAACGTCGCCGGTTACCGCATCCGCCGGCACTGCACCGGGACGCTGGTCGCCCCGGACCTGGTCCTGACCGCCAATCACTGCCTGAACCCGATCGGCGAAGGGAAATGGGCGGATCCGAGCAACGTGCATTTCCTCGCCGGCTATGCCCGCGGCGAGTTCAAGGCGCACCGAACCGCCTCGGGCTACATCCCGCTCGGCCCGGATTCCGCCCTGGTGCGGCTGTCGGCGCCGATCGACCTGCCGGCGATCCCGATCTATGACGGCCCGCTGCCGGCGTCGGGCGCCGCCCTGGCCCAGGCCGGGTACAGCGGCGACCGGGGCCATGTGCTGACGGTCGACCCCGCCTGCTCCTTTCTCGGCACCCGGGCCGGCGGGCAGTGGCGCCATAACTGCGAGGCGGTGTCCGGGGATTCCGGGTCGCCGCTGCTGATCGACCGGCCGGGCGGGCTCAGCATCGCGGCCATCCATGTGGGTCGGATCGACGGGACCGGCGACGCGGAGCCGGTCAGCGCCGCCCAGATCGCCGCGGCCCGATAGCCGTTTCGGGCGCGTCATCGATCGTTTGCACCTCTTGATATCGGCTGATCCCACGACCATCTTTATCGACAACCGATGCCGCAAGGATCGGTGCCCTTGGATCGCGCGACAGCGGGTCCATGGGCTCCAGCCGGGCCTGTTGCCCGGACCGGATGTCTCGCTCGCTTGAGGGGATTGCCGATGGCACGCATATCCATGTTCAACTCTCCGCTCCTGCTCGGATTCGACCATTTCGAGAGAGCGCTGGACCGGGTCCAGAAGGCCCAGTCGGACGGCTACCCACCGTACAACATCGAACAGACCTCGGATTCCGGCCTGCGCATCACGCTCGCAGTCGCCGGTTTCACGATGGACGACCTCGAGATCCATCTTGAGAACAATCAGCTCGTCGTCCGCGGCCGCCAGGCCGAGGAGGATGGCAGGGTGTATCTGCACCGCGGCATCGCCGCCCGGCAGTTCCAGCGCACCTTCGTTCTCGCCGAGGGGATCCAGGTCGATTCGGCCGAACTGGACAACGGCCTGCTGCATATCGATCTGCAGCGCCCGCTGCCCGAAACCACGGTGAAGACCATTCCGATCAAGGGTGCCCGCCGCAAAGCCGACACGATCGATGTCGACGCGGAGCCGGCCGAGGCAGGAGAGTAACGATGTCAGACAACACCAATCAAACCAGCCGTCAGTATCTGGCGGCGATGACGCCCCAGGCCCTGGGCGCGCTCGGCCTGAACCAGGTCGCCTTCATCAAGCCGGTGCAGGAGGAGGGCGCGGAACACTACGTGGTCCATGCCGCCGACGGCATGGCGGTGCGGCTGTTCCCGACCCGGGAGTTGGCCGAACTGGCGATCCGCCAGAGCGACCTCCAGGCGGTCAGCCTGCACTGACCCGATAGCGGAGAGCCGTCAGGCGGCGTGGCTCGCCGCCGCGGCGCTGAACAGGGCGTAGATCGCATCGGTGCTCTCGCAGCCCCGCAGCTTGGTGCAGACGGTGCGATCGCGCAGCAGCCGGGAGACGCGGGCGAGCGCCTTGAGATGGTCGGCGCCCGCCGCTTCCGGTGCCAGAAGCAGGACGACGAGATCCACCGGCTCGTCGTCTATCGAGTCGAAATCCACCGGCTTGTCGAGCCGGGCGAACACGGCATAGAGCCGGTCGAGCTTGGGCAGCTTGCCGTGGGGGATGGCGATACCGTGGCCGACCCCCGTCGTGCCGAGCCGCTCGCGCTCGAGCAGAACCTCGAAGATCTCCCGGGACTCGACTCCGGTCAGCGTGGACGCCTTGCGCGCCAGCTCCTGGAGGAGCTGTTTCTTGCTGGTGACCCGCAGGCTCGGAATGATGCCGTCCGTCGAGATCAGGTCGGTGATGTCCATGCTCGTGCTCGCTCTTTTGGCCGTCCAGCCTGACGGGCGGACGAAGTCGGAATCGTGCTCGAATTGACCTGCTTCGGACGCGTCCGTCTTCAGGAACGCGTCTAGTCCGCGCCGGTTGCCCCGGCAGGATCCACCCACCCGACATTCCCGTCGGAGCGGCGATAGATCATGTTGATACCCCCGTGCCCCCGGTTGCGGAACATGAGCGCGGGGGCGCCGGACAGGTCGAGGCGCATGACTGCCTCACCCACCGTCAGGGTGTCCACCGCCGTCTCCATCTCCGCGACGACGACCGGGTTCCAGCCGTCGGGCTCGTGGACCTCGTCCCCCTCGGAGTCGGTCTCGGCAGCCAGGATATACTGTTGGGCGGAAATTGCATCCTGGGCGTGCCCGCGATGATGATCGCGCAAGCGCCGCTTGTAGCGTCGCAGCCGCTTGCCCATGCGCTCTGCCGCAGCGTCGAAGGCCGTGTGCGCATCGGACGCCTTGCCTTCGCTCTGGACGGTGATGCCCTTGCCCACATGGACGACGATGTCGGCCACGAACTGGCTGGCCGCCTTCGTCATGGTCACCGTGGACTCGATCGGATCGGAGAAGTACTTGGTCGCGATCTCGCCGATCTCGGTTTCGATCCGCTCGCGCAGCGCGTCACCGATGTCGAGTTGCTTGCCTTGGACAGAAATCTGCATGGTCCATATCCAATCTTGCGTCCGCCCTTCGCATCAGGTGGGTACGGACACCGGGTTTCGCACGAGCCAAAATGGCTCCGCAGCGCGATTTTTTCGCCGCGCCGGCGCCACCCGTTCCGGTCCCATCTGAGCGAAGCGCCGGAACCTAAGTGTAGCGCGTTTCAAGGTCAACAATCGAGTCATGCAGCAGATATGGCCCCCTATCGGCGTCCGGCCATCACGGCCTGTCCCGCCTTCTCGCGGCGGCGTTGCACGCTTGACGGAATCCGCATTGCCTCCCGGTACTTAGCGACCGTCCTTCGGGCGATATCCACGCCGTCTGCCCGCAATAGTTCGACGATCCTGTCGTCGGACAGGATGGCATTGGCCGGCTCGCCGTCGATCAGGCCCTTGATCCGGTGACGGACCGCCTCGGCCGAATGGGCCTCCCCGCCGGCCGCCGAGGCGATGGCGGAGGTGAAGAAATACTTCAGCTCGAAGATGCCGCGCGGGGTGGCGGCGAACTTGTTGCTGGTCACCCGGCTGACCGTGCTCTCATGCATGCCGATGGCATCGGCGATGTCGCGCAGGACCAGGGGCCGCAGATACTGGATGCCGTGCTCGAAGAAGGCGTCCTGCTGGCGCACGATCTCGGTGGAGACCTTCAGAATCGTGGTCGCCCGTTGGTGCAGCGACCGGGTCAGCCAGTTCGCCGACTGCAGGCATTCCGACAGATATTCCTTGGCCTTGCGGTCCTTGGCGGCGACCTTGGACACCTCGGCGTAATAGGCGTTGTTCACCAGCACCCGGGGCAGGGTGTCGCTGTTCAGCTCGACCAGCCACTTGCCGTCGGCGCCGCGCCGGATCAGCACGTCGGGCACCACCGGCTGGTCCAGCGGCCGGTCGAAGGCCTCGCCCGGCTTCGGGTTCAGCGCCCGGATCTCGCCGATCATCTCGGCCAGGTCCTCATCGTCGACGCCGCAGACCTTCTTCAGGGCGGCGACCTCGCGTCGGGCCAGCATGTCCAGATTGTCGAGCAGGGCCTGCATGCAGGGGTCGAGGCGGTTGCGGTCCGCAAGCTGCAGCGCCAGGCATTCCTTCAGGTCGCGGGCCAGCACCCCGGCGGGATCCAATCCCTGGGCCCGCTTCAGCACCCGCTCGACCTCCTCGAGCTCCGCGCCGAGCTGCCGGGCCAGGGCCTCGACATCGCCGGAGAGGTAGCCGGCGCCGTCCACCATGTCGATCAGGTGGGCCGCGATCAGCCGGTCGCGGGGCTCATCGAACTCGATCGACATCTGGTCGAGCAGGTGGTCGCGCAGGGTCTTGGAGTCCGCGACCATCTGCTCCAGGCCGAAATCGTCGTCGCCGACCATCCCGCCGCCGCCACCGCCGGCAGTACTCCAGCTCGACAGGTCGCCGGAGCCGATGGCCGCGATCCCGTCGGTCTCCTCGATGCCGGCGCTGCCCCAGCTGTTGTCGTAGTCGATGTCGTTCGGATCATCGCCCGAGGCCGGGATGGCGTCGGTGGTGGTCCTGTCGAGGGTGTCGCGGCCGCCATCGTCCACCGCATCGCCGAAACCGTCGCCCTCGCTCGGGGCTGCCGGCGCCTCGCCGTCATGGCGCAGCAGGTTGTCGGCCGCCGCTGCCTCCAGGACCGCCGGTCCGTCCCCGTCGTCGCGGTCCAGCAGTGGGTTCTGCGCCAGCTCGCCCTCGACATATTCCGCCAGTTCCATGTTGTTCAGCTGCAGCAGCTTGATCGCCTGCTGGAGCTGGGGCGTCAGGACAAGGGATTGTCCCTGGCGTAGGTCTAGGCGTTGCGACAGGGCCATGGTCGGACGGCGTCAGAGACTGAAACGTTCCCCGAGGTAGAAGCGCCGGACATCGCGGTTCCCGACGATGTCGTCCGGCGATCCTTCCATCAGGACCATGCCATCATGGAGAATGTAGGCGCGATCGACGATCTCCAACGTCTCGCGGACGTTGTGGTCGGTGATCAGCACGCCCAGGCCGCGGTCGGTCAGGTGCGAAATCAGGTCGCGGATCTCGCCCACGGCGATCGGGTCGATGCCGGCCAGCGGCTCGTCCAGCAGGATGAACTGCGGGCCGGAGGCCAACGCCCGGGCGATCTCCACGCGGCGGCGCTCACCGCCGGACAGGGCCAGGGCCGGCGTGCGGCGCAGGTGACTGATGGAGAACTCGGCCAGCAGATCCTCCAGCATCGCCTCGCGGCGGCTGGCGTTGGATTCGACAACCTCCAGAACCGCGGCGATGTTCTGCTCGACGCTGAGCCCGCGGAAGATGGACGCTTCCTGCGGCAGGTAACCGATCCCCAGCCGGGCGCGGCGGTACATGGGCAGGTCGGTGATGTCCTGGCCGTCCAGGGTCACCGAGCCGGCGTCGGTCGCGATCAGGCCGGTGATGATGTAGAAGCAGGTGGTCTTGCCCGCGCCGTTCGGTCCCAGCAGCCCCACCGCCTCGCCCGGACGGACATGCACCGAGACGTCGCGCAGAACCGGCCGCTTCTTGAACCGCTTGCCGACATTATGGGCGGCGAGCCCGCGGCGCGCGGTGTTCTCGTGCACGAGACGCGGCGAGGCCTCGTCAGTGCGTGTCGGTCGAACCCCGTCGATCGGTGCCATCCGTTCTCTCGTCCCCTGCCGGCACTGTCTGCCGGACTCCAGTTACGCCCCCACCGGCCAAGTCTAGCACGGTGACAGGACGAGCGGCGGTTTTCCGCACCGCGTCAGTTGCTCTCCCGCTCCGGCGTGAACAGGCCCTTCACCCGTCCCCCGGATTTCGAACCGGGCAGCATGCGGCTGACCCCGGTCTTCAGGTTCACTTCCGCGCGTTCGCCGTTGAGCTGGTTCTCGCCCCGGGTCACGCGCACATCCCCCACCAGCGTGGCGACCTCGCGCAGCACATCGTAGACGCCTTCCTCGCCGCGCACGACCTCTTCGGGCGTCGTGATCACGACATTGCCCAGCGCGTCCACCTGCTCGATCCGGTTCTCGCCGTTCGGGCCGTCGCCGAAATGGGCGGTCAGTACGTCGGCGTCGATCCGCTGACCCTCGCGCCAGGCCGAGGCGTCGCCCCGGGCGACGGCCAGGCGGCGCTCTTCCCAGTATTCTAGGCTGTCGCGGGCGGTGATCGTGTCGACGCCGCTCTTGAAGCTCAGGTCGTCGCCGGTCAGCACGATCACCTGCTGGTCGATGTCGTAGACCGCGCGGTCGCCCACGGCCCGGTCCTGGGTGGACAGGATCTCCACATTGCCCAGGGCCTCCAGGCGGTAGACCTCGCTGCCGCCGCTGTCCTTCGCCCGATAGGCGGCGGTCAGGGTGTCGGCGCTGACGGTCAGGGTGCCGCGCACGGCCTTGGCGTTGCCCCGGGCGATGTAGAGCTTGTCGTCGCGGACCCATTCAATGCCGTCATCGGCCTCGATGATGACCGGGTCGTCCCCTTCCTGCTGCAGAAGCTGGGCCTGGAGAGGTCGCACACCGCCGCCGAGGCCGAGGACCAGGACCGTCACCAGTATCGCGGCCAGACGCGCCATCATCGGGAACCCATCACTCAAAGTCGTCACTCGCTGGAGCCGGTGCTGTACAGGACCGCCCGGGCCTTGCCGGTGAAGATGATTCGCGCGCCGCGGTCCAGGCTCTGCATGCCTTCGCCCTGGATCGTGCCGCCGGGACTCTGGCCCTGGGTCGGCACCTCGCTGAACACGTTGCCCGGCCCCATGTCGATCATCGCCTCCTCGGTCACGAGCTGATGGCCCGCGTCGTGGAACAGCGCCACGCCGCCGGTCAGGTTGACCACGGAGGCGTCCTTGAACCACACGCCCTCGTCGGCGTTGAGGGAGACCCAGGTCCCGTCCTTGTTCACCATGTCCGCCTGGGGATGGTCCAGTTCGACCGCCTGGCCGTTCTCGCCGATCTGGGTGGCGGCGCGGGCGACGATCTCGAACGGCTGGTCATTCTCGTCCAGGCCGACGAATCGGGGATTGGCCATCCGCAGGGTGTCGACGTCCTCCAGGGTCACCGGCGCCTGATCGACCGGGATGTCGGCCGTGTTGCGGCCGATCTGCGGCCAGATCAGCACCAGGGCCACCAGCGTTATCGCCAGGGCGGGCAACAGCATCTTCATCGCCGCGACGAGGCGGCTGGCCCGGGCCACCGGGCGATGACGCCCTGTCGGGGAGGCGTGATGGCTGGAGTGTTGAGCGACTGCCACTACTGGTCCTGTCCCGCGACTCTTCTTCTCAAGGGTTTATAGCGCGCAGACGGAACGAGGCATAGGCAAAGGCCACCGAAGACAACGGCTCCGGCAGACCGCGCTCAACAACGCTGCGGATCAGTGGGCGAAGATGTCTTCTTCGCCATACCCGATGAGGTCGAGATGGGCTCGGGTGGCCAGGAAGTCAAAGGCCGCCTGCGCCATCTCCGTCCGACCCTCGCGGGCCAGCATCTCGTCGAGCCGGGCCTTGAGCTGGTGCAGATGCAGCACGTCGGAGGCGGCATAGGCCACCTGCTCCGGCGTCAGCTCGGTCGCCCCCCAGTCGGAGGATTGCTGCTGCTTGGACACTTCGACCCCGAGCAGCTCGCGGCAGAGGTCCTTCAGGCCATGCCGGTCGGTATAGGTGCGGACCAGCTTGGAGGCGATCTTGGTGCAGTAGACCGGGGTGGTCACCACGCCGAGATAGGCCTGCATCACCGCCACGTCGAAGCGGGCGTAGTGGAACAGTTTGAGGACGGTGGGATCGGTCAGCAGCCGGCACAGGTTCGGCGCGTGGTAGATGTCCTTGGCGAACTGCACGAGATGGGCGTCGCCGTCGCCGCTGGAGAGCTGGACGACGCAGAGCCGGTCGCGCTCGGGGCGCAGGCCCATCGTCTCGCTGTCGATGGCGACGACTTTGCCGAGATCCAGTCCGTCGGGGAGATCGCCCTGATGCACGGTCGCGGTCATGATGGGGATCCCGGATCGGCAAGTCGGACGAGAAGAGATGGTGCCCAGGAGAAGACTCGAACTTCCACGACCGTACGGTCACTAGCACCTGAAGCTAGCGCGTCTACCAATTCCGCCACCTGGGCAAGGTGCGGACGGTCCGTTGAAGGACCGTTCGGAGGGCCGTGTTATAAGCGCCGCGCGAACAATGTCAAACGGGATTTCACACCGTTTTTTCGATAGGCCCCGCCGCCACCCTGCGCGATCTGTCGCACGGCATTCGTTCTCCCCTCCGCAAGCCTGCTGTACTATAAGACCCCGGTAATTCCCGAGTGCAGGAGTGGAACGGCCATGCAAGGCAAGCTCGTCACCGTTTTCGGCGCGTCCGGCTTCATCGGTCGCAACATCGTGCGCGAACTGGCCAAGCGCGGGGCGCGGGTCAACGCGGTGTGCCGCGACGTGGAGAAGGCGAAGTTCCTGAAGCCCATGGGCGTGGTCGGCCAGGTCACCCCGATGCGGGCCGACGTCACCGATGCGGCCGCGATCGCCCGGGCGGTCAACGGCGCTTCCATCGTCATCAACCTGGTCGGCATCCTGCACCCGTCGGGCCGCAACACCTTCGAGGCGGTCCAGGCGACGGCTCCAGGCATCATCGCCAAGGCGGCGAAGGATGTCGGTGCGGAAGCCATGGTGCACATCTCGGCGATCGGCGCCGATGCCGGCTCGGCCTCGAAATACGCTCGCAGCAAGGCCGAGGGCGAGCAGGCGGTGCGCGCCGCCTTCCCGGAGGCGACGATCCTGCGCCCCTCCGTCGTGTTCGGCGCCAATGACAGCTTCTTCAACCGCTTCGCCGCGCTGACGCTGATCTCGCCGGTGCTGCCGCTGATCGGCGGGGGCGAGACCAAGTTCCAGCCGGTCTATGTGGACGACGTGGCCGATGCGGTGATGGCCGCACTGGAGACCCCGGCGGCGAAGGGCCAGACCTACGAGCTGGGCGGGCCGGAGATCTACAGCTTCCGCGAGCTCATGGAGATCGTCCTGAAGGAGACCAACCGGAAGGCCAAGCTGGTGAACCTGCCGTTCTGGGCGGCGTCGCTCCAGGCGACCGTCATGGAGCTGCTGCCGAGCCCGATGCTGACCCGCGATCAGGTCGAGCTGCTGAAGTCGGACAACGTGGTGGCCAAGGACGCCAAGACCCTGGCCGATCTCGGCGTGAAGGCGACGCCGGTCGAGGTGATGGTGCCCACCTATCTCGACAAGTTCCGCCCCGGCGGCCGCTACAGCACGGGCCGCCAGGCGGCGTGACCTTTCGATAAGGCCGCCAACCTCAGGCGACCACCAGTTCCTTCCAGTCCTCGGCCAGGGTCAGCTTTGGCTCGGTCATCGCCTGGAGCTGCTCCAGGGTCAGCCCCGGCACCATCTCGCGCACCACCAGGCCACCCTCGGTCACGTCGATCACGGCGATATCGGTGAAGATCCGCTTGACCACGCCCGGTGCCGTCAGCGGCAGGGAGCAGGTGTTGACGATCTTCGGCTCGCCCTTCTTGGTGACGTGATCGGTCAGCACCCAGATGCCCTTGGCCCCGGCGGCGAGGTCCATCGCCCCGCCCACGCCCGGCGGGAAGCGCCGGTCGCCGGTGGTCCAGTTCGCAAGATCCCCGTTGCCGGCCACCTGGAAGGCGCCGAGCAGGGCCAGGTCGAGATGGCCGCCGCGGATCATGGCGAAGGCATCGCTGTGCACGAAGAACGAGCCGCCCGGCCGCAGGGTCACGTATTCCTTGGACGCGTTGATCAGGTCGCGGTCGCGATCCTGCTCGGCCGGCCCAGGCCCGACGCCGAGGATGCCGTTCTCGCTATGGAGCACGATCTCCTTGCCCTCGGGCATGACGTTGGCGGCGAGCGTCGGGATGCCGATGCCCAGATTGACGAAGCTGCCGTCGGGGATCATCTCGGCGGCGCGGCGGGCGATCTGCAGGCGGGTGAGCTTCGTGAAACCCTCGCCGGTCTCGGCGCTCGGAACGGCGGTGCTCATATGTCCCACTCCCGGTCGTTGTCGATATGGACCACCCGGTCGACGAAGATGCTGGGGGTGACGATGGCCTCGGGATCCATCTCGCCCAGCGGCACGATTTCGCGCACCTGCACGACGGTCAGGTCGGCCGCCATGGCCATGACCGGACCGAAGTTCCGCGCCGCCTTGCGATAGATCAGATTACCCCAGCGATCCGCCTTATAGGCCTGGACCAGGGCGATATCGGCGCGCAGCGGCAGTTCCAGCACGTAGTCGCGGCCGTCGAAGTTCCGTACCTCCTTGCCTTCGGCCAGGTCGGTGCCCACGCCGGTCGGGGTGTAGAACCCGGCCACGCCCGCGCCGGCGGCGCGCATGCGCTCCGACAGGGTGCCCTGGGGGACCAGCTCAAGCTCGATCTCGCCGGCGGCGTAGCGCGCGTCGAACAGGTCGGAGCCTTTGGAGCGCGGGTAGGAGCAGATGATCCGGGTCACTCTCCCGCTGCCGATCAGGGCCGCGAGACCTTCGGTCCCGGTGCCGGCATTGTTGGAGATGACGGTCAGGTCCTTGGCGCCGCTGTCGAGCACGCCGTGGATCAGATCGTTCGGCACGCCGGCGAAGCCGAAGCCGGAGATCATGATGGTGTCGCCGTCCTTCACGCCGGCGACGGCCGCGGCGACGTCAGGGACGATCTTGTCGATGGGCATGGGTCTTGGCGCTCCCCGGATCGGCTGATTCTTGTTCCGCAATAGGTAAGCCGACGGGACGGTCGGGTCCAGCCTGAACCCGGTCCCGGCTCAGCCCCGATCGATCACCGGCACCGTCGGGGCGGCCTCGCCCTCCTCGCCGTCGAACAGGAACTCCGGCAACTGGAAGCTGGTCAGGTTTTCCCAATGGTCGGCCACGTCCTCGTGGAACAGGTCGCGGGCGATGCCGGAGGCCATGCGCGGGACGGCGAACTTCATGGCGTTGATCGAGGCCCCCGACGGCCCGAAGCTCATGGTCGCCCCGAAGGTGAAGAGCCGGATGTGCTTCAGCCAGGGGGCGTTGCCGGGCACCCGCTCCAGCAGTTCATAGGCCGGGCCGAGATAGGGATAGCGGCCGAGGCGCGGGTTCTCCTCGCCCGCCGGCGGGGCGTAGCGGTCGGACCAGCGCGCCACATGCTCCGCCACCCCGTCCAACTCCGGCTTGAGGGCCAGATCCATGTCGAAGCCGGTGCCGACGATCAGGTAGTCGGCCTCCAGCGCGCCCGACGGCGTGGTGATCCGCACCGCGTCGCCCGCTGTCTCGATCCGTTCCCAGGCGGCGTTGGTTCGCAGCGTGAAGGTCTCGTGGCACGCGACCCGCGCCCAAGTCTCCTTCGGGAAGGCCTCGCGCATGGACAGCAGGTAGTTCATGAACCGCCAGCGCCAGGCATCGTCCAGACTGTGAAAGTGCCCCAGGAAGCCGGGGAAGCTGAGCCAGCGGAACGGCTGAACCCGCTGCAACTCCGGCCGGCGCACGCAGAGCGCGACCGACGCCGCCCCCGCCTCCAGCGCGGTGGCAGCGTTGTCGAAGGCCGAGGCGCCGCCGCCGAGAACGGCCACCCGCCGTCCGGCGAGCGCGGCGAAATCGATCTCCTCGCAGGTATGGGCCCAGAACCGCCTGTCCACCGGCTCGACCACCGGCGGCGTCCACCAGCGCCCGGACGACTCGATGCCGGTGGCCAGCACGACCTTGCGGGCGGTCACCCGCTCCACCCGGTCGGTGGCGAGGTCGCGGATGGTGGCGACGAGATAGGGCTCCGCCGGCTCGATCCGCTCCACCCGCTTGCCGTTCTCCACGGTCAGGCCCAGAACGCGCCGCAGCCAGAGCAGGTAGTCGACCCAGTCGCCCTTGGCGATCTTGTTCAGCTCCTCCCAGGCGGCGGTACCGTGCTGGGCCTCGAACCAAGCCTGGAAGGTGAGCGAAGGAATGTCGAGATCCGGCCCGGTCACCGCCTTGGGCGAGCGCAGGGTCGCCATGCGAGCATAGGTGTTCCAGGGACCCTCCAGGCCTGGCTCCGACTGGTCGACGATGCGGAGGTTCACGATCCGATGGCGGCTCAGGGCATGGGCGATGGCGGTACCGCCCTGACCGCCGCCGACGATCAGCACGTCGAGGATACGGGTTCCGTCCGATGTGTGGTGCGGCGTGACCCAGCGGCCGGAGGGATAGGCGATCTTCGGCAGATCCTGCGCCACCCGCTGTTCCAGTGCCTGCAGGCCCAGTCCCGCCGTGTCGGTCACCGTCATCCCCCACCCTCCCCCGTCCTGTGGTGAAACGTCACTCCGTATGGTCGACCGCCGCCGAGATGGCACGTCGCCGCATCCAGATAGCGGCGACGACGACCAGAGCAATGGCACAGCCGACGATCACCGGAGGACGCAGGCCCACCACGTCGCCCGCCGCCCCCATGGCCAGCGCGCCGATGGCCGGGCCGCCGCGGAAGATGATCCCGTGCAGGCTCAGCACCCGGCCGACCTTGTCCGACGGTACCGCGAGTTGGACGATGGTCTGTGTGCCGACACCGGCCGCCACCATCGACGCGCCGTAAACGCCGAGCGCGAACAGCGCGACCCACAGGTTTCCGGACAGCGCGACGACGAGAACCGACAGCGCGATCACGATGGAGGAGACCAGCACGACCGGCACCAGCCCGCCTTCCTGCCGCCGCCCCGCCAGCATCCAGCCGCCGATGATCGCGCCGATCCCGGTCACCGAGGTCATCATGGCGAGCGTGTCGGCGCCGCCGCCGAAGATCCGGTCGGCGAAGCCGGGCAGCAGCTCGGTCACCGCCCGCACCGAGATCGCCGTCACCAGGTGCAGCAGCAGGATCGGCCCGAGCCCCGGATCGCTGGCGCCGTAGCGCATGCCCTCGGCGATGTCGCCGATCAGCCCGCGCCGAGGCCGCGGCACGCCGCCCTCGCGGCCGATGGACGGGTTGCGGGCGCGGATGACCATCAGCGCGGCCAGCAGGCAGAGATAGCTCAGGCCGTTGACCATGAAGGCCCAGCCGAGATCGGCCCACACGATCACCAGCCCGGCCACCGCCGGGCCGATGAACCGGGCGGTGTTGAACACCATGGAGTTGATCGCCACCGCCGTGGTGATCCGCTCACGCGGCACAAGCCTGGGCACCAAGGCGAGGCGGGAGGGCTGGTTGAAGCCGATCACCGTGCCGTTCAGGAAGGTCATCAGGACGACGATCTCGACCGAGATGTGGCCGGTGAGCGTCAGGATACCGAGTAGCACCGCCAACGCCATGGACAGGGCCTGGCAGGCGAAGATCACCAGGGTCCGGTCCAACCGGTCGGCCGCCACGCCGCCGATCAGGCCGATCAGTACGGAGGGAAACAGGTCGGCAAAGGCCACCGCACCCAGCCACGTGGCCGAATGGGTCAGTTCCCAGGTCAGCCAGCCCAGGGCGACGCGCTGCACCCACATGCCGATGAGCGAGACCCCGTTGCCCAGGGTGTAGAGGCCGTAATCGCGATGCGCCAGGGTGCGCAGGATGGGATGGTCGATCATGACGGAGCCCGGTCTCGCCGCCGCGGGGGCCGCGGCCTTGGCGTCGGAGGGGATGGCACACGATCTTAGCGCAGATTGGAACCCTGCCCGCACCGCCGCGTTCGGTCGCAGGGAGCCGGCGCGTGCCCTCGACTCTTATCTTCGGGCAAAGAACGGTTATGATCTTGCCGATTGAAACGTCATTGCGCCTGTTCTATATTGGTTTCGAAAGTGAAACACGCCTTTTGATTTTGAAGAAGGCAGATCGGAGATGGCCGCGGTGACGGACATGCTGATGGAGGATGAGGGGCCCGCTCCCATCGTTCGCGTGCCGGCCCCCCGTATGCCCAAACCGGTCGCCCCGCCGCCGCTGGGCCAGATCGTCGACGTTCCCTACACGCTCTGGCTGGTCACCGTGGCGACCGCGCTGATGGCGGCGCTGGCCCTGGTCCTCACCCTCACGATCTACATGCTGGACAACGCCCTGACCCTGTCGGGCGGCGCGCCGATCTTCGCGCCCGGCGACTACCGCAATGTGCTCGAGCTCTCGGTGATCTTCGCCCTGCTGTCGATCGCCGCCCACTTCCTGCGCCTGCGCCTGGAGGCGTCGCGCAAGGCGGCGGTGATCATTCCCCTGCCGTTCCGCATCGCGATCGAGCCGCCGATGGGCGACCTGACCTCCCGCTTCGAGGCGTCCTGCAACGTCGCCATCGCCTTCGACCGGGAAGAGCCGATCCGGGTGCTGACCAGCCAGCCGGACGTGTTGAAGCGGGCGCTGGAAAACGCCTTCATCATCGCCGTGACCGATCCGGTGATCCGCTTCTCAAAACAGAAGATGGAACAGACCCTGAAGATGGCCGCCGTCGGCGTGCTGGGTCAGGGCGTGGCCTTCCTCGACATGAGCGAGGTGCGCCAGCGTCGCCTGCCGCCGCGCCCGCCCTCGGTCGATGCCACCGGCAAGGGTGCCGTGCGGTCCTCGCCGGCTTGCTGACGCCCCTCAGGCAGCCGAGCGGACCTGTCGGTCCAGGGCGGCGAACAGGGCGTCCACTTCCTCCATCCGCGTGAACAGATAGGGCGCCACCCGCACCTTTCCGCTGCGCAGGCTCACATGCACATTCTCCGCCGCCAGCCGGTCGGCCAGATCGGGGGACGGCGGCTCGGGCAGGGTCAGGCCGATGAAATGCGGCGAGCGATGCGCCTTCGGCGGCACCCGCCAGCCCCGCGCGGCGGCCTCCTCGGCGATCCGGTCGACCACCGGGCGGATGCCTTCAGCGATCGCCTCCAGACCCCAGGCTGCGATCTGCTCCATCGCCGTCACGGCCATGGGCAAGTGAATCATGGAATCGGCCGCCCCCTGGTCGAACTTCTTGCCGCCGGGCTGGAAGGTCCGGCCGTAGCCGGGGGACAGGGTCATCGGCCCGTCGCCGATCCGGGCGGCGTGGTTGTGCTCCACCGGCTCGCCATGCTGGCGCCGCGGGGCGATGTACAGATAGCCGCTCTGATCCGGCGACAGCAGCCACTTATAGGCGGAACAGGCGACATAGTCGGGGTCGATCCGGGCCACATCCAGCGGCAGGACGCCGATCGACTGGGTCGCGTCGATGAAGATCGCCGCCCCCTGGGCATGGGCCACGTCGGCGATCGGGCCAAGGTCGAGCGTGCCGCCATCGACCCAATGGACGTTCGGCAGGGCGACCAGCCCGGTCTCCGGGCCGAGACGGTCGAGCACGGCGCTGGTCCAGTCGCCGTCCGCCGGCCAGGGAACGACCTTCATGGTGGCGCCACTGCGCTCGGCCAGAAGCTGCCAGGCATAGAGATTGGACGGGAACTGGGACTCCAGAACGACGACCGTCTGCCCCGGCTCCAGGGTGATGGAACGGGTGGCGATGGCGACGGCGTAGCTGGTGGCGGTGCTGAGCGCGATGTCGGTTCCGGAGGCACCGATGAAGCCGGCGAAGAGGGCGCGGGCCCGGTCCATCTCCTGTGGCAGGGCGTTGCGTTCCGGCTCCCAGGGTCGGGCCTTGCGGTCGACGGCCCGGCGCCCGGCATCGGCGGCCGCTTTCGGCGCCGGTCCCTGGGCGGCGCAGTTCATGTAGACGACGTCATCGCCGAGTTCGAACAGTGGGCGGATGGTCTCTGGGGTCACGGGCAAAGCCTCCTCGGCGACGGCACACCGACAAGCCTACGCCCGACGGCACACCGCGTTAAGGGTGCTCGGTCGCGGGGATCCGCAGAGGTTTCGGGAAAGGCAGCGCGCCTGTCAGTCGGAGCGCAGCTTCTTCGGCGGCACGCCCTCCAGGCGCGCCTCGTCCAGCTTCACGCCGTCGAGAACCGCCCCGGTCAGGTTGGCGCCGTTCAGGCGGGTCTCCTGCTTGCGGCCGATATTCTCGCCATGGCTCGACAGCAGCGGGGCCGCCGTCAGGATGGCATCGGTCAGGTCCGCCCGGGACAGGTTGGCTCCGGACAGGATCGCGCCGGACAGGTTGCAGCGGGCGAGCGAGGCGAGCGACAGGTCGGCGCCCGACAGGTCGGCCAGCACGAGCAGCGCATCGGTCAGCAGCGCGCGGTGCATGATGACGCCGCGCAGGTCCGCACCCGACAGATTGAGGCCGCGCAGGTCGGCATCGGTCAGGTCCACCCCGTCGAGCGAGGCGCGCGAGCCGCGCTTGCCGTCGCTGCGCACCCAACGGTCATGCTCGACCAGGGTGCGCTGCACCTCGGCGGCGACGATGTCGGCCGGCGGGGCGAGGCGGGCGTTGGAGGTATCGACCTTGCTGAGGTCGACATCGCGCAGGCGGGCGCCGATCAGGTTCGCCCGGTCGATGGTCGCCCCGTCGAGCTGGGCGCCCGACAGGTCGGCGCCCGTCGCCAGGGAATCGCTGAGATCGGCCTCGCTCAGGTCGGCGGAGACAAGGTTGGCGTTGCGCAGGATCACGCCGGACATGGACGCGCGGCGCAGGTTCGCCCGCTCCAGATTGGCGCCGGTCAGGTCAGTCTGGGCCATCCGCGCCTGGTCGAGCTTCGCGCCCTTCAGGTTGGCCCGGTGCATGCGGGCGCCGGCGAAGTTCACGGTCGCACCGGCGAAGGCCGCCCGGCTGTCGTTCTTCGACGGCAGGCCGCTGGCCCCGCGCAGGGATACGCCCCGAAGGTCGGCGCCCTCGAACACGGTTCCGACGAGCTGGGTGCCCGTCAGGTCCGCCTCCTCCAGGGTGGCCCCCCGGAACGAGGCGCCGCACAGGTCGGCACCGGCGAAGATCGCCCGGGTCAGGTTGCAGCCGACGAAGCGCACGCCCTGCAGGTCGGCGCCGCCGAAATCGACCTCGCGCAGATCCTGGCCCGAGAAGTCGGACCCGAAGAGATTTGTATGGGCGAACGAGGCAGGCTGCCCTTCGGCCGCCCCCTCCAACCAAAGCCGGTGGCTCGCGAGTTTCCGCTCAACCGCTTCGTGCGCTATGTGACCCTGGATGCTCATCCGCCCACAGTCGCAGTTACGTACTTAATTCTTGGTTAATTCCCTGGCGTCCGCAGGGAAGAAAATTCGGCTTCTGCCTGTGCGAAAGACTTTTCCAGCCGTTCGGTTATTTCATCGAGTTCCCGGTCGCTCGTCACCAACGGGGGAGACACCATGACCCAGTCTCCGTCCCGACCGCCATTCGTGCGACGCGTGTACAATATCAAACCGTTTTGCATCGCGATACGGGAGACCGCGGTCGGCACGCCCGCCGGGATCGGGAAGGGATGCTTGGTCTCCTGGTCGGCGACGAATTCCACGGCCATCAGCAGGCCCTTGCCGCGCACATCGCCGATGATCGGGTAGCGGGTGGACATGTCCCAGAGCCGCTTCTTCAGCTCGGCGCCGAGCAGTGCGGAGCGTTCGATCAGGCCGCGCTCCAGCGTCTCCTCCAGCACCGCCAGCCCGACCGCGCAGGACAGCGGGTTGCCGAGCGCCGTGTGGCCATGCAGGAAGCCGCCGCCCATCGCCACCTTCTCCACCAGGTCGCGCGGAGCGAGGACCAGGCCGAGCGGCAGGTAGCCGGCACCAATGCCCTTGGCCATGACGATCAGGTCGGCCCGGCAGTCCGGCCAGTGCTCGTGGGACAGGAAGGCGCCGGTGCGCCCACCGCCGCTCATCACTTCGTCGTGAATGAGCAGGATGCCGTATTTGTCGCAGATCTGGCGCACCCGGCTCATATAGGCCGCCGGGGTCACCA
The DNA here is from genome assembly GCF_965223715.1 of Thalassobaculum sp. Classification (GTDB taxonomy): domain Bacteria; phylum Pseudomonadota; class Alphaproteobacteria; order Thalassobaculales; family Thalassobaculaceae; genus Thalassobaculum. Next base: position 3,361,347 of record NZ_OZ245012.1, read on the forward strand.
GCGCGCCGGTCGACACACCCCCCACCGGCTCCTGGATGAAGGCCAGCACGCTCTCCGGTCCCTCGGAGACGATCTTGTCCTCCAGATCCTGGGCGCAGCGCAGGGCCCAGGCCTCCTCGTCCAGCCCGTCCGGGATGCGGTAGGTGACGGGCGCCGGAACCTTCGGCATGTCCTGCAGCATCGGGCCGAACATCGCATGGGCCGACGGATCGCCGGTGATCGCCAGCGCGCCCAGGGTGCCGCCGTGATAGGAGGGCAGCCGCGAGATTACCTTCCAGCGGGTCGCCTCGCCCCGGGCCAGCGCGATCTGCCGGGCGAGCTTCAGGGCGGCCTCGTTCGCCTCGGACCCGCCGGAGACGACGAACACGCGCTCGTAGCCGGGACCGGCCGCCTCGGCCAGCCGTTCGGCGAAGTCGCGGTTCGCCTTGCTTTCGAAATGCGAGACATTGGCGAAGGCCGCCGCCTCGGCCTGGGAGGTCAGCGCGTCGAGTACCCGGCGGTTGCCATAGCCCAGATTGCAGGCCACCGGGCCGGAGCTGGCGTCCAGATAGCGGTTGCCGGCGGTGTCCCACATCTCGATCCCGATGGCCCGGGCGATCTGCGGCCTGGCCGGCGTTCCCGGCGGGGCGGCGAAGACCTGGATGGGTTCGCCCCGGGCCAGGCTGCCGAGCGGCGGCAGGACGTCGAGATCGTTTCTGAGCAGGGTGGACATGGGAGCCCTCATCGCGAAGAGAGGCTCATAGTGGCCCGCCGATCCTCCTGCGCCAAGACCCCAGCGGAGGGCGGTCCGGGATATCAGATTGCTCGCCCCTCCCCTTTCTTCCCGTCTTCCCGGCCTTGCGCCGGGAACGAGACGTCAGCGTGCTAGAACCGTGGGCAGACCGCTCCATCACGCCGCCACTCTGGGTCCCGGCGCAAGGCCGGGAAGACGCGAAAGGGGAGTAGGACGTGCCGGCTCCGGGCAGCGAAACTCCCCAGCAGGCGACGCCGAACCCGCTTTGGTCAAATCCACTCCAATCGTCTTCCCGGCCTCGAGCCGGGACCCAGAGTTGAGCGTGGCGGAACCTCTAACCGAATGCTCCATCGCGCGGCCACTCGGGTCCCGGCGCAGGGCCGGGAAGACGAAAAGAGAGGAAGACACAAACCATCCGATCTGCACGCGAAAATCGAATATATCTTGTGTTCCGAGTGAAAATCCGACACTATATATATCGAATCGAAACAGGCTTGCGCTGCGATCATTCGAAGGAGCGGATCGCCCGGCGCGCAGAGTTCCGTCGCTTCCCCGGCGGCGGAAGCGGGAGAGGCCACGTCACGTTTCGCGCCCTCTCCCACCACCCTGTGAAGCTCCTAAGGACGGTTCTCCGTCCAGCCTAGCGGGTGCGCCCGCCTGCGACTTGGCGCACCCGGCTTTTTTGGGCCGATACCGCTGCTTCGAGCTGCCGGTTCCGAGCTGTCATCACCCTCTGGCATGTCGCGGGATGCCCGGCTAGGCTCCGCCGGCAACCAAGTCACATCCCTTCGTCCAAGGAGAAGCAGCCATGGCTGGCACCGTTGACGCCCGTTTGGCCGAGCTCGGCATCGAGATTCCCACCCCGGCTTCGCCCGCCGCCAACTACGTGCCCTTCGTGCGCAGCGGCAACCTCGTCTTCGTCTCCGGCCAGATCCCGATGGTAAACGGCAAGATCGAGGGCGTCGGCGTGGTCGGCAAGGACCTGACCACCGACGATGCCCGCAAGATCGCCGAGATCTGCGCCAAGAACCTGATCGCCCAGGCCAAGGCCGCCTGCGACGGCGACCTCGACAAGGTCGCCCGCGTGGTCAAGCTCGGCGGCTTCGTGCGCTGCACCCCCGACTTCACCGAGCAGCCCGAGGTGGTGAACGGCGCTTCCGACCTGATGGTCGCGGTGTTCGGCGACAAGGGCCGGCACGCCCGCTTCGCGGTCGGCACCAACGCCCTGCCGCGCGGCGTGGCCGTCGAGGTGGAAGCGGTGTTCGAACTGGCCTGATCCGCCTGCCGACAGCCGATCCGGGGCGGCCTTGCCTGACGCCAGGGCCGCCCCACCTGGATTCCCGTGGACGACCACAGCGGATCCCGCCCATGCCCGACGGCACCGATATCCAGTGCGAGCTGGCCGAAGAAGTCTCCGTCCTGCCCGCGATCTCCGCGGTCTCGGCGCCGGAGTGGGATGCCTGCGCCGGTCCCGAGAACCCGTTCCTGTCGCACGACTTCCTCAACGCACTGGAGGAGAGCGGCTCAGTACGGGCGCAGACCGGCTGGCTGCCGCGCCACCTCGCCGTCAACGACCGCGACGGCCGGCTCGCCGCCGCCATGCCGCTCTACCTGAAGGGCCATTCCCAGGGCGAGTACGTGTTCGACTGGGGCTGGGCCGACGCCTATGAGCGGGCCGGCGGACGCTACTACCCCAAGCTGCTGTCGGCCGTGCCCTTCACCCCGGTGACCGGCCCGCGCCTGCTGGTACGACCCGACATCGACCGGGCCCGCGCCCAGGAGATCCTGGCCGGCGGCATCGTCGCCCTGATGAACCAGCTCAACGTCACCACCGCCCATGTGAACTTCGTGCCGAAGGGCGAATGGGACCGGCTGGGCGAGTTCGGCTTCCTGCAGCGCATGGGCTTGCAGTACCACTGGCACAATGACGGCTATGCCAGCTTCGACGCCTTCCTGGAGGCGCTCTCGTCGCGGAAGCGTAAGGCGATCCGCAAGGAACGACGGCAGGTGGCCGAGACCGACCTGACGATCCGCCGGCTGGTGGGCAAGGACATCGAGGAGCGCCACTGGGATGCGTTCTTCGCCTTCTACATGGACACGTCGGACCGCAAGTGGGGCTCGCCCTATCTGAACCGCACCTTCTTCTCGCTGCTCGGCGAGCGGATGGCGGAACGGGTGCTGCTGGTCATGGCGGAGCGCGACGGCCGGCCGGTGGCCGGCGCCCTGAACCTGATCGGCAGCGACACCCTGTTCGGCCGCAACTGGGGCTGCACCGAGGAGTACAAGTTCCTGCATTTCGAGGCGTGCTACTATCAGGCCATAGACTTCGCCATCGAGCGCGGCATGGCCAAGGTGGAGGCCGGGGCCCAGGGCCAGCACAAGATCCAACGGGGCTACCTGCCGGTGGAGACCTACAGCAACCACCTGATTCTCGATGACGGATTCCGCGACGCGGTAGAGGACTTCCTGGTCCGCGAGCGCCGGCAGATCGCCCACGAAAAGGCGCTGCTGCTGGAAGAGTCACCGTTCCGGAAGGACGGTTAACCGTTTCTTCGTGATTTGTTGCTGCAATGCCACAGGGAACGCCATTCGAAAGATTTTTGTCACGAAAACCTTGCGAGTGGGGCAACCCGACATAAAGTGCATAGCAACGCCCTGTGAGGCGCTCCTGAGACACCCTCTCGGAGCACTGTTCTCACCGCGGGTTACAATGACCCACTGATGACTATCACCATGGAGGTCGCACGATGCGCGATACCTATGTGCTCACGCCGCTTGAGGCGGCCGAGCAGACCGGCCTGGATCTAGATAAGATCCTGAGCCTGGCCGCGACGACCGATTCGGTTGCCGAGACCAACGGCGAGACCCTGCGGATCGATCCGTGGGCCCTGGCCGCTGCTGCCGGCGAGCTGAAGCTGGCCGCCTGATCCGTTCCGGATCATCTCAACCTTGATCGCAGGCCCCGCTTCGGCGGGGCTTTCGATTTTCCGGGCCCGCGCCCTCTGCCGCCGGAGCCTGCCTAAAAAGGGCCTGAAAGCCGCCGCCCGCCGGTCCGTCCCCACTTCCCCTTCCCTCCAATCCCCCGTCGCCTTACATTGCGCACATCCGCGCAACCGGACATGTCCCGCTGATGTCGCCGTTCAGAACTTCCCTTCCGCGCCTCGCCGCGATCGCCCTGGTCGCCGTCCTGGCCGCCTGCAGCACCGACGACGAGACGCCCTATGTCGAGCGTCCGGTCGAGGAACTCTACAACGACGCCTACAACGCAGCGCTGTCCGGCGAGTTCAAGGAAGCCGCCCCGCTGTTCGACGAGGTCGAGCGCCAGCATCCCTACTCGGTCTGGGCGACCCAGGCGCAGCTCATGTCGGCCTACGCCCTGTACCAGTCGAACGAGTATGACGACGCGGTGGCCGCGCTCGACCGGTTCATCCAGCTCAATCCGGGCAATCCGAACGTGGACTACGCCTACTATCTGAAGGGCCTGTCCTATTACGAGCGGATCGTCGATGTCGGCCGCGACCAGAAGCTGACCCGCGACGCCCTGTCCTCCTTCGAAGAGGTGGTGCAGCGCTTCCCGAATTCGAAATATGCCCGCGACGCTCGCCTGAAGATCGACCTCGCCCGTAACCACCTCGCCGGCAAGGAGATGAGCATCGGGCGCTGGTACATGCGCCAGGGCCAGTATCTCGCCGCCATCAACCGCTTCCAGCGCGTCACCACCGAATTCGACACCACCGAGCAGGTGCCCGAAGCGCTGCTGCGCATGACGGAATGCTACGTCGCCCTCGGCCTCGACGAGGAGGCCAAGCGCACCGCCTCGGTGCTCGGCTACAACTACCCGGGCACCGACTGGTACGAGGACGCCTATTCGCTGGCGACCAAGGGCCGGGCGCGGACCACGGCGGAGTCCGGCGACGACGGCTGGTTCGGCTGGGGCCTCGGTCCGTTCTAAGCCCATGCTGGCGTCGCTCTCGATCCGGGATGTGGTGCTGATCGACCGCCTGGACCTCGCCTACGAGCCGGGCCTGTCGGTCCTCACCGGCGAGACCGGTGCCGGTAAGTCGATCCTTCTGGACGCCCTGGGCCTCGCCCTCGGAGAGCGGGCGGATTCTGGGCTGGTGCGCCACGGCGCCGATCAGGCCACGGTCATCGCCGCCTTCGAGCTGTCCGATTCCGCCGCCGTCGACGCGGTGCTGCGCGAGGCCGATCTCGACGCCTGCGAGGGCGAACTGATCCTGCGCCGCGTGGTCACCGCCGACGGCCGCTCCCGCGCCTATGTGAACGACCAGCCGACCAGCGTGGGGCTGATGCGGCGGCTGGGGGACGTGCTGGTGGAGATCCAGGGCCAGTTCGACCAGCGCGGCCTGATGGACCCAAGCACCCACCGCGACACATTGGACGCCTTCGCCGGCCTGACCCGTCAGGCCGAAGGCGTGGCCAGGGCGTGGGGCGCCTGGCGCACCGCCCTGGTGGCGCTGGAGACCGCCCGCGCCGATCTGGAGAAGGCCCGCAGCGACGAAGAGTACCTGCGCCACTCGGTCGCCGAGCTCGACCAGCTCGCCCCACAGGTCGGCGAGGAGGACCGGCTGGCCGAGACCCGGTCGATGCTGATGAACGCCGAAGCCGTGGTCGAGGCGCTGAATACCGCCAGTGCGGCGATTTCCGAGGATGGCGGCGCCGACAATGCCGTCGCCCGCGCCCAGCGAGCCCTGGAACGGGTCGCCGACCGCGCCGCCGGCCGACTGGATACTGCGCTCGCCGCCCTGGAACGGGCCGCGGCCGAGCTTGAGGACACCAGCGCCGAGATCGCCGCGGCGGCCGCCGATATCGAAGCCGATGGCGGCACGCTGACCGAAATCGACGACCGGCTGCACGCCCTGCGCGACCTTGCCCGCAAGCACGGGGTCGGGGTCGACCGGCTGCCGGAGGTGCATCGACGCTTCGCCGACCATCTCGCGGCCCTGGATGGCAAGGGCGGGGAGATCGGCGCGCTGACGGCCGCCGAGGACAAGGCCAAACGGGCTTATACGGAGGCCGCCGAGAGCCTGTCCAAGGCCCGCGCCGCCGCCGCCGCCAAGCTCGACGCGGCGATCGCCAAGGAACTGCCACCGCTGAAGCTGGACAAGGCCAGGTTCGAGACCATGGTCAGCCGCCAGGACGAAAGCCGCTGGGGGGCCTCCGGTCTCGACGCGGTCGCCTTCCAGGTGGCGACCAACCCGGGCATGCCGGCCGGGCCGCTGTCGAAGATCGCGTCCGGCGGCGAGCTGTCCCGCTTCCTGCTGGCGCTCAAGGTGGTGCTGGCCGAGGCGAGCCCGATCCCCACCCTGGTGTTCGACGAGGTGGATTCCGGCGTCGGTGGTGCGGTTGCCGCCGCGGTCGGCGACCGGCTGGCCCGGCTGGCGACCCGGCTGCAGGTGCTGGTCGTCACCCACTCGCCCCAGGTCGCCGCTCAGGGCGCGCACCACTGGCACGTGGCCAAACGGGTGCAGAACCAGGTGACCGCCACGGACGTTGTCCGCCTGAACACCGACGAGCGCCGCGAGGAGATCGCCCGGATGCTGTCCGGTGCGGCCATCACCAGCGAAGCCCGGGCCGCCGCCGACAGCCTGCTGAACCAGTCCCAGCGCTAAATTCAGAGCACCGACCCGCATGAGCGACATCGAGATCAAGGCCGTCAAGGACCTGAGCGAGGCCGAAGCCAAGGCCGAACTCGCGCGGTTGTCCGACGCCATCGCCGAGGCGGACCGGCTGTATCACCAGGAGGACGCGCCGGAGCTGACCGACGCGGAGTACGACCAGCTCCGCCTGCGCAACCAGTCGATCGAGGAGCGCTTTCCGGACCTGAAGCGGTCGGACAGCCCGAGCGAGCGGGTCGCCCCCGGCCCGGCCGAGGGGTTTGCCAAGGTCCGCCATTCACGGCCGATGCTGTCCCTGGCCAACGCCTTCGACGAGGAGGATGTGCGCGAGTTCGAGCGCCGGGTCCGCCGGTTCCTGAACCTCGGCGAGGACGAGGCCGTCGCGCTGATGGCCGAGCCGAAGATCGACGGGCTGTCGGCCGCCCTGCGCTACGAGAAGGGCAAGCTGGTCCAGGGTGCCACCCGCGGCGACGGCACCGAGGGCGAGAACATCACCCGCAACCTGGAGACCGTCGACGATATCCCCAAGACCCTGCCGGACGGCGTGCCCGACGTGCTGGAGGTGCGCGGCGAGGTCTATATGACCAAGGACGATTTCGTCGCCCTGAACGAGCGCCAGGCCGAGGCCGGTGCCAAGATCTTCGCCAATCCGCGCAACGCCGCCGCCGGCTCCCTGCGCCAGCTCGACCCGGAGATCACCCGGTCGAGGCCGCTGCGCTTCTTCGCCTATTCCTGGGGCGAGATCAGCGAGGATTTCGCCGACACCCACCACGGCTTCCTGGACAAGCTGAAGGCGTGGGGCTTCACCACCAACCCGCTCTCCGAGCGGTGCCAGACCGTGGACGAGGCCCTGGACGTCTACGCCCGGATCGGCGCGGGGCGGCACGACCTGCCCTATGACATCGACGGCGTGGTCTACAAGGTCGACCGGCTCGACTGGCAGGAGCGGCTTGGCATGGTCAGCCGCTCGCCGCGCTGGGCCATCGCCCACAAGTTCAAGGCCGAGCAGGCCGAGACCGTGCTGCGCGAGATCGACATCCAGGTCGGCCGCACCGGCGCGCTGACCCCCGTCGCCCGGCTGGAGCCGGTGAAGGTCGGCGGCGTCACCGTCACCAACGCGACGCTGCACAACGAGGACGAGATCCGGCGCAAGGACATCCGGGTCGGCGACACCGTGGTGATCCAGCGCGCCGGCGACGTGATCCCCCAGGTGGTACGCGTCGTCACCGAGAAGCGGCCGAAGGACTCGACGGAATACGTCTTCCCCGATCACTGTCCGCGCTGCAATTCCGAGGCCCCGCGGCCCGAGGGCGAAGCGGTGCGCCGCTGCACCGGCGGCCTGATCTGCCCGGCGCAGGCGGTGGAGCGGCTGAAGCATTTCGTCAGCCGCGACGCCTTCGACATCGAAGGCCTCGGCGCCAAGCAGATCCAGGCCTATTACGAGGACGGGCTGATCGACAGCCCGGCCAGCATCTTCCGGCTGAAGGAGCACCGCCGGAAACTGATCGGCCGCGAGGGCACGCGGATCGCCTCGACCGACAAGCTGCTGGCCGCGATCGAGGACCGCCGCACCATCGGCCTCGACCGGTTCATCTACGCGCTCGGCATCCGTCAGATCGGCCAGGCCACCGCCCGGCTGCTGGCGACCCATTACGGCACCCTGGACGCCCTGCGCCAGGCGATGGCGGCGGCGGCCGATCCGGAGGGCGAGGCTTATGCCGACCTGATCAATATCGATCAGATCGGTTCCGCCGTGGCGAAGGATCTGATCGATTTCTTCAGCGAGGCCCATAACGGCGCGGTGCTGGACGATCTCGCGGGCGAGCTGACCATCGAGCCCTTCCAGGCCCCCTCCATCGCCGACAGCCCGATCGCCGGCAAGACCGTGGTCTTCACCGGGACCCTGCAGACCGTCGGCCGCAGCGAGGCCAAGGCGAAGGCGGAATCCCTCGGCGCGAAGGTGGCGGGGTCCGTGTCGAAGAAGACCGACTATGTGGTCGTCGGCGCCGACGCGGGCTCCAAGGCGGCGAAGGCCGAGGCCCTGGGCGTGCAGACCCTCAGCGAAGAGGAATGGCTCGCCTTGATCGGCGGGTGACGCTCTCGCTCAGCCGTCCTGCTCGGCCAGGGATTTGAGGGCTTCCAGATCCCGGCGCACCCAGTCCAGGTCGCGGGCGAACGTCTCGTCGCTCATGTCGGGATAGCGGAACAGGGTCAGCGTGACGGCGCTGCCCGAGCCGTTGGCGACGATGCGCATCGGGACATAGACCACCCGCCCGTCGCCCAGATCCACCCAGTGGTCCATCACGCCGAAGGCATTGTGCTCGGAAAAGCGGATGGTGACCGGCCCTTCCGGCCCGTCGGCCTGCCAGCCGCTCCCGGTCTGCCGCAGGCCTCCCTGGCTCAGACCCGAGGCCCAGGACGCGAAGCGCTCGGGCCTCCAGAACGCCTCGTACAGGGCGTCGGCACCTCGCGCCACGGCGACGCAGACAGTTTCTGATCGATACATGGCGTCGGACGATCCAAACGGGTTCAGCGGTACCGGCACCGTAGCAGAATCCGTCCCCGTGGGTCCGGTGCATGGCTGGCAATTCGTTAACGCATACCTATCACCCATAGCCATGCATGAAACGCAATGCTGCAGCGCAAAAATCCAAGTGGTGCCTTCGCCGTTTGTGACCAGATTAGGGAGCAGAAACGGCTGGGGAGCGCCCGGCCGACATCCCAAGGAGAATCCCGATGTCCACCCAGAACGATATCCTGCGCGTGTCTTCGGCTCTGCCGCAGGACCCGTCCGCGCTGGTCGCTCGGGCACGGGCCATGCAGAGCGCCTACATTCGTGACCTGATCGGCCGCACCTTCCGCAGCCTCAGCGCCCGTCTCGCCCATCGTCGCACGATGGCCGCGGTCGAGGACCTGAGCCCGCGGATGCTCGCCGATATCGGCCTCGACCTGTCCGCCCTGCGGGCCGGTGTCGTCCGCCGCGTCGACGTCGAAGTCGTCGGCACCCCGAGCGAGACCTACGCCACCGCGACGGCCCCGAAGACCGCCAATCCGGTCGAGCCGCATCTGCGCGCCGCGACCTACGGCAACGCCGCGAACAGCGACGTGCGTCACGCCGCCTGACCCCCTCCCCCTCCCAGGGCGGCCTGATGCAAAACGGCCGGCACTGCATGTGCCGGCCGTTGCTTTTTGTGCACTGCGAAACGCGCGATTGTCAGCGGGCGAAGACCAGCGCACTCCAACCGTCGCGCCGGTAGCGCCGGATCAGCCGCAGGCCCTGGGCCCGGTGCACGGAGATCACCCAGCGCTCCTGCTGGTTCAGCAGCCCCGACAGAATGGCGATCCCGCCCGGCGCCAAGCCGCGCTTCAGCGACGGCGCCATCTCCGCCAGCGGCCCCGCCAGGATGTTCGCCACCACCAGATCGAACGGCGCCTTGGCCCGCACCACGGGCGAGCGCCAGCCGTTGGAAACCTGGGTGTCGACCCGCCGGGCGACCCGGTTCATCTGCGCGTTCTCCCGCGCCGTCGCCACCGAGACCGGATCGAGATCGACCGCCAGCGTGCGCGCCGAAGGCACCAGCTTGGCCAGCGCCATCGCGAGAATGCCGGAGCCGCAGCCGAGATCGAGCACGTTGCACGGGGTGCGCCGCTTCGCCAGGTCCTGGATCGCCCGCAGGCACAGGGCCGTGGTCGGATGGCTGCCGGAGCCGAAGGCCCGGGCGGCGTCGACCAGCAGTTCGATGCTGGAGGCGGGGGCGCGCTCCTCCACATGGGAGCCGCGGATCCACACCCGGCCCTCGCGAATGGGCGGGAAGGACTGCCGGTTCAGCGCCAGCCAGTCCACGTCCGGCAAGGGCTCGATCACCGTGTCCGGCGGCGGCGTGCCGACGGTGGCCGCGGCCAGTGCCAGAGCGGCGACGATCACCGGCCGATCCGGCTCGTCCTCGGAGATGCCTTCCACCGTCCAGGTACCGCCGGGGCTATCCTCCAGCGCGGTGACGGCGGACACGAAGGGCGACAGGGCGTCGGCCACGACCTCGGAGGCCTTGGCCGGAACGGTAAGGGCGATGCGCCAGAGCGCGGACTTACTGGGAGAGCTCATGGCCACCGGATTTACGGCTTGGAGACGAAGGTGTCGACCACGTTCTTGAGCCCGGCGTGGTCGAACTCGACTTCCAGCTTGTCGCCGTCGACCTTAGTGACGGTGCCCATGCCGAATTTCTGGTGGAACACCCGTTCGTCCACGGCGTATTTCGCCGGTTTGGAGCGGTTGACGGTATAGCCCTCGCCGTCGATCACCGGCGCCCGTGTGCGGATCGTCCCGCCGCCGCGGCGCATGTACCCCGGGCCGCGTCCCGCCACCTTGCCCGTCCGGCCGGCGCTGTCCCAGGTCGGAAGCTTGGCGTCGTCGTCGCGCTCGTAGCTCATCCCGTCGCCGCGGCCGTATCCGGTCCGCCCGCCCCCATAGCCGTAGCCGCCGCTGCTGCCGGACCCGTAGAGCCCGGCCTCGCTGATCATCTCCACATGTTCGGTCGGCAGTTCGGACACGAAGCGCGACGGGATCGCGCTCTGCCACAGCCCGTGCACCCGGCGGTTGGCGGCGAAGACGATCTCCACCTTCTTGCGCGCCCGGGTCAGGCCGACATAGGCGAGCCGCCGCTCCTCCTCCAGACCGGCGGCCCCGTTCTCATCCAGTGCGCGCTGGTTCGGGAACATCCCCTCCTCCCAGCCCGGCAGGAAGACCACGTCGAATTCCAGCCCCTTGGCCGCGTGCAGGGTCATCAGGCTGACCTGCTCGCCATCGGCGGCCTCGGCGTTCTCCATGACCAGGGAGATGTGTTCGAGGAAACCGCCCAGGCTCTCGAACTCCTCCAGAGCGGTAACCAGCTCCTTCAGGTTCTCCAGGCGACCCGGCGCCTCCGGCGACTTGTCCTTCTGCAGGGCGGCGGTATAGCCGCTCTCGTCCAGCACCATGCGGGCGAGGTCCGACGGATCCTCATTCTGCGACGCCTCGCGCCAGCGCGCGAAATCGCCCATCAGGGATCCCACCGCCCGGCGGGCCGCCGGCTTCAACTCGTCGCTCTGCACCAACTGCTCGGCCGCCGCGGTGAGCGGGACGTTGGAGGAGCGGGCATGCTGAAACAGCACCTGCTCGGTGGTCTTGCCGATGCCGCGGGCCGGGGTGTTGATGATCCGCTCGAACGCCAGGTCGTCATCCGGCTGGGCGATCACCCGCAGATAGGCGATGGCGTCGCGGATCTCCTTGCGCTCGTAGAACCGCGCACCGCCGACCACCCGATAGGGCACGCCGAGGGTGATCAGCCGCTCTTCGAACTCGCGGGTCTGGAAGCCGGCGCGGACCAGCACGGCCATCTCACGCAGCGGCACCTTGGCGCGCTGGTAGTCCTCGATCCGGTCGCCGACGACCCGGGCCTCCTCCTCGCCGTCCCACACACCGCGCACGGTGAGTTGGTCGCCGTCGGCCCCGTCGGTCCACAGCGTCTTGCCGAGCCGCCCCTCGTTATGGGCGATCAGGTCGGAGGCGGCGGCCAGGATGCGGGAGGTGGAGCGGTAGTTCTGCTCCAGCCGGACGACCTTGGCGCCGGGGAAGTCCTTCTCGAACTTCAGAATGTTGCCGATCTCGGCCCCGCGCCAGCCGTAGATCGACTGGTCGTCGTCGCCGACGCAGCAGATGTTCTTGTGGCTCTGGGCCAATAGCCGCAGCCAGAGATACTGGGCGACGTTTGTGTCCTGATACTCGTCCACCAGGATGTAGCGGAACTGGGTCTGATACTGCTGCAGCACCTCGGGCCGGGTCTGGAACAGGGTCAGGCAATGCAGCAGAAGGTCGCCGAAATCCGCGGCGTTCAGGGTGGTCAGCCGCTCCTGATACTGCTGGTAGATCTGCTGCAGCTTGCCGCCGGCCATGTCGCCGGCCTCGGACACGCCGATCTTGTCCGGGGTCAGGCCCCGGTCCTTCCAGCGCTGCAGCACGCCCATCACGACGCGGGCGGGCCAGCGCTTGTCGTCCACGTTCTCGGCCTGGAGCACCTGCTTCAGCAGCCGGATCTGGTCGTCGGTGTCGAGAATGGTGAAGTTCGACTTCAGCCCAACCAGTTCGGCATGGCGGCGCAGGATGCGGGCGCAGAGCGCGTGGAAGGTACCGAGCCAGACCTGCTCGGCGGCCGGGCCGACGATTCGGCCGACCCGCTCCTTCATCTCGCGCGCGGCCTTGTTGGTGAAGGTCACCGCCAGCACGTTCCACGGCTTGGCCTTGCCCATCGCCATCAGGTGGGACAATCGGGTGGTCAGGACGCGCGTCTTGCCGGTCCCGGCCCCGGCCAGCACGAGGACCGGGCCGTCCAGCGCCTCGACCGCCGCCCGCTGACCCTCGTTCAGGCCGTCGAGATAGCCGCCCCGCGCGCCGATCGCCGCGGGGGCCTGGGCCGGGCCGGGATAAGCCGGAGCCGGGCCCGAAGGGCGCCGGTATTCGGCCGGGTCGATCCCGCCCTTGTCGTCGTTTGAGAACAGATCCGCCATGACCCGACCATATAACATCCCATCGGGACATCCGCAGGCCTAACTCGCGGGCTCCACGGATCGGGCGCCGTCGCGCGCCGCTCATGACCGTTGAAAACTTAATCGAATTTAACGTTTTATTATAACGTTTGTTTTAGAAATCCGTTCCGAAACGAGCCTCGTAGGGAGAGGGGCGTTGGGAGAGGGCCCTTCGGCGGTTTGCCGGAGGGCCGGACGTGCGGGATCCCCCGGATCGCTCGGTGCAGTCTTGAGCCGGTCCCATGTGCCTGCGGTTCACGGGGAAACGGGGGGTGCTTCGGCACCCCCCGTACTTACTTCCGTCAACGACTGTCAGATCGTCTCGCCGTGTTCCTCGGCCTGCTGGTTGATGAGCGCTTGGTTGTAGGCCCGCATCACGTCGCGCTCGTGCAGGCAGCCGATCAGTCGCATGCGCTGGGACGAATCGACCACTGCCAGCAGCCCTTCCTCGGCCTCGGAGAAGCGCCGGATCGCCTTCTCCACATCGTCGCCGATCTCCAGGAAGGGCGGATGCTTGCGGGCGACGTCGACGGCGGTGTACTCGCGGTCATGGGACAGGTCGAACGCCACCTCGCCGAGATCGGCCAGGGTGATGGTGCCGACCAGCTTCTCCTCCGAATCGATCACGAACAGCTCGTTCATCGGCGCCAGACGCAGCCGGTTGCGCAGGCTGTCGAGGCTCGCGTCCATCTTCACGGAGACGTGATCCTGCTGCATCAGGTCGTGGACCTTCAGGTTGCGCAGGGCGGTGACGTCGTGGCCGCCATGGATATGGACGCCCCGCCGGCGGAGCTGGTCGGTGAAGAAGGACGGGCTGTGCCAGACCCGGGTGATCACCGAGGCGATGACCACGGCGACCATCACGCCGACTGTCAGCTTATAGTCGCCCGTCATCTCGAAGATCATCAGGATGGTGGAGATCGGCGCCCCGAGTGTGGCCGCCGCCACCGCCCCCATGGCGATCAGCGTGTAGGCGCCGTGGCCGGACGCCAGCTCCGGAAACGGAATGGCGGCAACGATCCCATAGGCGCCACCGATCATCGCCCCGATGAACAGCGAGGGCGAGAAGATGCCGCCGCCGAATCCGGCGCCCAGGCAGAGCGCCGTCATCAGGATCTTCAGCACCGCGAGGATGAGCATCAGCTCGAGGTCATAGCCCTCGGCCTCGTTGAGGGCGCCGTCCATCGCCTCGTAACCGACGCCGAGGATCTCGGGGAATTCCAGCGCGACAACCCCGACCACGAGCCCGGCCAGCGCCGGATGCAGCCAGCGCGGCAGCGGCAGCCGCTGGCCGTGCACCTCGACGAAGGCCGCCGCCCGCATCAGCGCCACCGCCGCCACGGCACAGACCCCGCCCAGGATGACGAAGGCCGGGAATTCCAGAAACGAGGTGATCGGGTGGCCCGGCACCTCGAAGGCGGGGAAGTCGCCGAACCAGATGCGCGACAGGATCGTGCCGAACACCGAGGCGATGACGATCGGGGCGAAGGCGGAGAGGGCGTAGTGCCCGATCACCACCTCCAAGGCGAAGAACACCCCGGCGATCGGAGCGTTGAACGAGGCGGCCACCGCGCTGGCCACTCCGCAGCCGAGAAGGGTGCGGGCCTGGCTGCGGGTCAGGTTGAGCTGGCGGCCGAGAAAACTGGCGAGCGAGGCGCCGAGATGGACCGCCGGTCCCTCGCGGCCGACCGAAGCGCCGCAGCCGATCGAGGTGGCGCTGATCACCGCGGCACCGAGCCCCTGGCGCATCGACATGCGTCCGGCCCGCAGGGCGCTGGACTCGATGACATTGGCGACCCCCTGGGGCCTGCCGCCGGGCATGACGTATTTGCAGAACAGACCGACCAGCAGCCCGCCGACCACCGGCGCCAGGATCAGCCGCCACCATTCCAGCTCGGCCGCATAGGTCGCGACCTGCTCGGACCGGAACCCCAGGAACAGGAGCTGCAGGAAGTCGATCGCCTCGCGGAACACGATGGCCCCGCCGGCGGCGGCCCCGCCGACCACCACGGCGACGGCAGCCATCACCACCTGGTCGTTGCCGACCAGCCGTTTGAGATCTTGGATGTACCGGTTCGCCATGAACGCGGGGACCCGCCGGGAAACGTAACAGAGACGGCAGCTTAGCGGTGATCGACGATCCGTCAAAGGCCTCACGGCCCGCGACGGAAAGCGGGTGGCGTCGCGGGGTGCCTGGGCATAGCATCGGGCCCATGGAAATCACGATCAGACCCGCCCGCTTCCGCCGCCCCGAGGAGACCGGGGACGATGACGCCGAAACCGTCCGCCGGCTGGTCCGCGCGCTGGCCGAGGTGCAGGAGGCGGCCGACTACGTCACCGGCACCGTCGACGACCTGCGCCGCGACGGCAGCGGCGAGAAGCCGTATTTCCACGCCATGATCGCCGAACGGTCGGACGGCACCGCCGTCGGCCTCGCGCTGTACTACTACGTCTACTCGACCTGGGCCGGCCGGCCGAAGCTCTACGTGGAAGACCTGTATGTGGACGGCGACCTGCGCGGCACCGGCCTCGGCCGCCGGCTGATGGCCGCCCTGGCCCGCGAGGCGCTCAAGCGCGGCTGCGTCAAGCTCGACCTCTCGGTGAAGACCGACAACAAGGCCCGAGACTTCTATTCCCGCCTCGGCCTGACCCGAAGCGGCACCTGGCTGCCCTATACGGTGGGTGGCAGCGACCTGGAAACCCTGGCCGCCAGCGGCTGATCCGCATTGCCCCCGCCCCCTGGGCGCGCTAACTGTTTCGCCATGACAGACACGCTCATCATCACCCTGGCCCAGCTCAACCCGCGCGTCGGCGACATCGAGGGCAACCTGGCCAAGCTGCGCCGGGTGCGCGCCCAGGCCGCGGCCGAGGGTGCCGATGTGATCCTGACCCCGGAACTCTACGCCTGCGGCTACCCGCCGGAGGATCTGGTGCTGAAGCCGATGTTCGTGGCCGAGATCCGCGACGCGGTGGAGGAACTGGCGGCGGAGACGTCCGACGGCGGCCCGGCCATCCTGCTTGGCGCGCCCTGGGTCGAAGGCGACAAGCTGTACAACGCCCTGCTGCTGCTCGACGACGGCAAAGTGCAGTCGGCCCGCTACAAGGTCGACCTGCCGAACTACGGCGTGTTCGACGAGAAGCGGGTGTTCGCGGTCGGCCCGATGCCGGGCCCGATGGACGTGCGTGGCGTGCGCATCGGTGTGCCGATCTGCGAGGATATCTGGACCCCCGACGTGGTCGAATGCGTGAGCGAGACCGGCGGTGAGCTGCTGCTGGTCCCCAACGGCTCCCCCTTCGACAGTCAGAAGCGCGACAACCGCCTGCAGCACGCCACCTCCCGGGTGGTCGAGAGCGGGCTGCCCATGGTCTACCTGAACCAGGTGGGCGGCCAGGACGAGCTGGTGTTCGACGGCGCCTCCTTCGTGCTCAACGCCGACCGCTCGGTCGCCGCCCATCTGCCGGCCTGGGAAGAGGCGGTGGTCACCACCACCTGGACCCGCGGCCCCGAGGGCTGGACCTGCGCCGCCGCCGAGACGGTGGAGCCGAAGACCGGGCTGGAGGCGACCTACCGCGCCATGGTGGTCGGCCTGCGCGACTACGTGACCAAGAACGGCTTCCCCGGCGTCATCCTCGGCATGTCCGGTGGCATCGACAGCGCGCTCTCCGCCGCCGTGGCGGTCGACGCGCTCGGCCCGGACAAGGTCCGCTGCGTGATGATGCCCTCGCCTTACACCAGCGCGCACAGCCTGGAGGACGCCGCCGCCGCCGCGAAGCTGCTGGGCGTCGACTACACGACGATCAATATCGGCCCGGCGATGCAGGCCTTCGACACCATGCT
Organism: Thalassobaculum sp.; assembly: GCF_965223715.1. Classification (GTDB taxonomy): domain Bacteria; phylum Pseudomonadota; class Alphaproteobacteria; order Thalassobaculales; family Thalassobaculaceae; genus Thalassobaculum. The sequence goes on from NZ_OZ245012.1 coordinate 3,378,112, forward strand.
GGCCGACCAGTTCGCCGGCACCTCGCCCGACATCACCGAGGAGAACGTCCAGGCCCGTTCCCGCGGCATCACCCTGATGGCCCTGTCCAACAAGTTCGGCCACATGGTGCTGTCCACCGGCAACAAGTCGGAGATGTCGGTCGGCTACGCCACCCTCTACGGCGACATGTGCGGCGGCTATTCGGTGCTGAAGGACGTCTACAAGACCACCGTGTTCGAGCTGTGCCGCTGGCGCAACACGAACAAGCCGGCCGATTGCCTCGGCCCGGACGGGGCCGTGATGCCGGAGCGGATAATCACCAAGCCGCCCTCGGCCGAGCTACGCCCGGACCAGAAGGACGAGGACAGCCTGCCGCCCTATCCGGTGCTGGACGGCATCCTGACCGAGCTGATCGAGAACGAGACGCCCGTGGCCGACATCGTCGCCAAGGGCTATGACAGCGAGACCGTGCTGCGGGTGTGGCGCCTGCTGGACCGGGCGGAGTACAAGCGCCGCCAGGCCCCGCCCGGCGTGAAGCTGACCAGCCGCTCCTTCGGCAAGGAACGGCGCTACCCGATCACCAACGCGTTCGTCGGCGTCTACCGGCCGAAGAAGACGCAACAGGCGGCCGAGTAGACCGGAACACCGACCCAACGGGGACCCCATGACCGTACTCGTCCGTTTCGCGCCGAGCCCGACGGGGCTTCTGCACGTCGGCAATACCCGGCAGGCGCTGATCAACTGGCTGTTCGCCCGGGCGCAGGGCGGACGGTTCATGCTGCGCTCCGACGATACCGACACCGAGCGCAGCACCGCCGAGTTCGCCGAGAAGATCGAGCGCGACCTGAACTGGCTGGGCCTGAGCTGGGACCTGTTCGCCCGCCAGTCCGACCGGCTGGACCGCTATGCCGCCGAGGCCGAGCGGCTGCGGGACATGGGCCGGCTCTACCCCTGCTACGAGACCGCCGAGGAGCTGGCGCTGAAGCGCAAGCAGCAGCTCTCCGCCGGCAAGCCGCCGGTCTATGACCGCGCCGCCCTGTCCCTGACCGAGGCCGAGAAGGCGGCCAAGGAAGCGGCCGGCATCCGGCCGCACTGGCGCTTCAAGCTCGACCATGAGGTGGTCGCCTGGGACGACCTGGTGCGCGGCGAGAGCCGCCAGGACATGGCGTCGCAGTCCGACCCGGTGCTGATCCGCGCCGATGGCAGCCCGGTCTATTCCATGGCCTCGGTGGTGGACGATATCGAGTTCGGCATCACCCACATCATCCGCGGCGAGGACCACGTCACCAACTCCGCCACCCAGATCCAGCTGTTCCGCGCGCTGGGTGCGGAGCCGCCGGTACTGGGCCACACCTCGCTGATCGTCGGCGCCGACGGCTCCGGCCTGTCCAAGCGCCTGGGCAGTCTCAGCCTGCAGGACCTGCGCGAGACCGATGGGCTGGAGGCGATGGCGGTCAACTCGTTGCTCGCCGGGCTCGGCACCAACGAGGTGGTCGCCGCCACGTCGCTGGATCAGCTCGTGGACGGGTTCGACATCACCCGCTACGGCCGCGCCACCCCGCGCTTCGATCCGGCCGAACTGCTGCAGATGAACGCCAAGATCCTGCACGAGACGGCCTATGAGGAGGTCGCAGGCCGCCTCTCCGATCTGGGCGTGGAAGGTGGCGAGGCGTTCTGGGGTGCGGTGCGCGGCAACATCACCAAGCTGGCGGAAGCCGGCGAGTGGTGGGTCGTCGTCGGCGCCCCGATCGCCCCGGTCATCGCCGAGGAGGATGCGGCGTTCTGCGCGACCGCTGCCGACCTGCTGCCGGCGGGCGAGCCGACCGCCGAGACCTGGGGGGCCTGGACCGGCGCGCTGAAGGCGGAGACGGGCCGCAAGGGCAAGGGCCTGTTCATGCCGCTGCGCAAGGCGCTCACGGCACGGGAACGTGGACCGGAACTCGGCGATCTGTTACCTCTCATGGGCCGCGCGCGGATTGTCTCCAGGCTGCACGGCGAAACCGCTTAACCGAGAGGATTCCATGTTCGCGCGCCGCCCGCTCTCTTCGATCGGCACCGCGTTCTACACGACGGCCGAGGTCTGTCGCTGATCGCGCCTGCGCTTTCGCGCCCGCCGACAGCCTGAACACAGACCCATCGGAGTCCGAGACATGGATCTCAAGATCACCAATACGCTCCTGCGCGAGAAGCAGGTCTTCACCCCGATCGACCCGTCGAACGTCCGCGTCTACGTCTGCGGCCCGACGGTCTACGACTACGCCCATGTGGGGAACGCGCGGCCCGCCGTGGTGTTCGACGTGCTGATCCGCGTGCTGCGCCATCTCTATGGTGCCGAGCACGTGACCCATGTCGCCAATATCACCGATATCGACGACAAGATCATGACCCGCGCCAAGGAGCGCGGCGTGGCGATCGAGGCGCTGACCAGCGAGACGGCGGATATCTACAACGCCGACATGGCGGCGATCGGCGTGAACAGGCCAGACGTCCAGCCCCGCGCCACCGGCCATGTCGGCCAGATGATCGCGCTGACCGAACGGCTGATCGAGCGCGGCCATGCCTATGCGGCGGAAGGCCATGTGCTGTTCAACGTGCCGTCGATGGCGGAATACGGCCAGCTCTCCCGCCGCGACCGCGACGAGATGATCGCCGGCGCCCGGGTCGACGTCGCCCCCTACAAGCGCGACCCGGCCGACTTCGTGCTTTGGAAGCCGAGTGCCGACGACCAGCCGGGCTGGGACAGCCCCTGGGGCCGCGGCCGTCCCGGCTGGCATATCGAGTGCTCGGCCATGGCGGCGGAGCATCTCGGCGAGGTGTTCGACATCCATGGCGGCGGGCTCGACCTGATCTTCCCGCACCATGAGAACGAGATCGCCCAGACCCGCTGCGCCTTCGGCCATGCGACCATGGCGAACTACTGGATGCACAACGGCTTCGTGACGGTCGAAGGCGAGAAGATGTCGAAGTCCCTCGGCAACTTCTACACCGTCCACGACATGCTTGAGGAATGGCCGGGCGAGGCGATCCGTCTGCTGCTGCTCTCGGCCCATTACCGCCAGCCGCTGGACTTCTCCAAGGCCGGGCTGAAGGAAGCCAAGACCCAGCTCGACAAGCTGTACGGGGCGCTGAACCGGGCGGAGAACGCCGGCCATTATCCGGACTGGAACCTGGACCGCGACGACAACCCGGTGCTGGCCGCCCTGTGCGACGACCTGAACAGCCCGCTGGCGCTGGCCGCCCTGCACCAGACCGCCCGCGAGCTGAACATCGCGCTCGACAAGGGCCGCGACCGCGAAGTGCCGGCGCTGATGGGCAAGTTGGTCGAGTGGGGCACCTTGCTGGGATTGCTCCAGGGCGAGGCCGGGGCCTGGTTCAGGGGCGCAGACAGCGGCGATGCCGAGGAGATCGAAGCTCTCATCGAAGCCCGCGTCGCCGCTCGCAAAGCCAAGGATTTCGCCGAGGCCGACCGGATCCGCGACGAGCTGAAGGCCCGCGGCATCGAGCTGGAAGACGGCGCCGGCGGGACCACGTGGAAGCGGGCGGGGTAGGCTGCGGACATCGGCCCTTCGACACGTCACCTTGGACCGTTTAGGGCTGTCTTCCCGGCCTTGCGCCGGGATCCAGGATGGGATGGCTGGAGAGCCCGTAAGATATCCCGAGACGCTCCGGCAAGCGTTACTCTCGGCCCCGGCGCGAGGCCGGGGAGACGGAGTTGAGGGGAACCCCTACACCCCTACCTCGGTGGCATCGGCTATCACCCGGATCGACATCGACTGGTCGCGGCCGCGCACCTCGATCTGGTGGCTGGGGTAGCCGCTGAAATCCACGCCCGATGCGGTGGCCAGGGCTTCCGACACGATGAGCTGGGCGCCGAAATCCTTGGTCAGGGCTTCCAGCCGGCTGGCGGTGTTCACCGTGTCGCCGACCGCCGTCACCCCACGCACGCGCCCGTATCCCATCTCGCCGACGATCGCCGGCCCCAGATGCAGCCCGATGCCGATCCGCAACGGCGCCTCGAGATCGCCGGCCAGGGACTCGTTCAGGTCGACCAGCCGGCGCGCCATCTCCCGCGCCGCCGCCACCGCCTGGCGGGCCCCCTCCTCCGGATCGCCACTCACCCCGAACAGGGCCATGATGCCGTCGCCGATGAACTTGTCGATCCGGCCGCCGGCCCCCTCGATGGCGGCCCCCATCTCGGCAAAGTACCGGTTCAGGATGAACACCACGTCGTAGGGCAGCCGCTCCTCCGACAGGGTGGTGAAGCCGCGGATATCGGCGAACAGCACGGCGATCTCCAGCTCGCGCCCCTGCAGGTAGCTCGGCCCGCCCCGCGTCTCCGCCATGCCCGTGGTGTGTGGCGGCAGCAGCGGGGTGATCTCGAGGTCGTCGACCACCCGTGTCTGGCAGGCCAACCGCACGTTCGGCGGGGCCGAGATCCGGTGCAGCACCCTGGCCTCGGCCTCGTCCGGCGCGGGCAGGTTCTCCAGCCCGCGAGAAATGCGCACCCGGCAGGTCGAGCAGCGGCCGCGCCCGCCGCAGACCGCGGCGTGGGGAATGCCGTGCATCCGGCTCACATCCAGCAGGGTCATGCCGCGGATCGCCTGGACTGAACGGCCGGCGCCGTAGCCGACCCGCACCCCCTGGCTGCGCCGGTGCAGGACCACGCGGACCCAGCGCGCGGCGAAGGCCGCGACGACGACCACCGCATACCCCGCCTTGATCCCGTCGAAGCGTTGAAGCCAGAGGGCGATGGTCGCGTTGTCCGGCAGGTTGGCCGACCGGATGGCGAGCGGCAGCCAACCCGGCGTGGCCGCCAGATCCGCCACGGTCATCCCCGCGGCGACGAACCCGGCCAGGGACAGGGCCGGCAGCAGCACCGCCGCCGACAGCAGCCAGGGCTTCGCCCGGTCGTACCAGGCGGCGTAGCGCAGCCAGAGATGCAGGCCGACGCAGCCATGGGCCCAGGCGACCAGCACCGCCACGGACTGGTTGAGCGCACCCATGGGATCGAAGACCCAGAGGTTCAACAGCACCCATGTATGGTCGTCGTTGAGCCCGTAGAGCTCGTGCATCATCCGGTTGCTGAGCACGTGACGCAGGATCAGCAGCGGGATGCTCAGCCCGAGGGTGAGCTGCACCGCCTCGGGCATAGACATCGCCTTCAGCGAGTCCCGATAATAGATCGCCCGCAGCGCGATCAGCATGTGCAGCAGGACGCTGCCATAGAGCAGGACCGAGACCGCCTGCAGACGGACCACGGATTCGACGAGCCCCAGACCGGCATCCAGGGCGTCGATCGACCACAATCCCGCCACATGATTAACCAAGTGTGCGCTCACATATGTGAACAGCACGAGGCCCGTATAGAGTCGGATGCGGGCGATCAGGGGGGACCACGAAATGCGCCGTTCCGGACGACCGCTTTGCCGCTGTAGGTCGATTGCCGTCATCCATTCGCTCCCGTCACCCGGCGACAATAGCCTAATGTCTTGAATTTCGCTGCAATTTCGATAAATGACGGACCCAACCATCGGTTACGTCACGCACACCAGATGAGCGTCCAATGAGCACAGCGTTGTCCGTGCGCGGACTGCATAAGAGCTTCGGTCCGGCGAATGCCCGAAAGACCGCGGTCGACGGCCTGAGTTTCGAGTTGGAGCAGGGCGAGGTCCTGGGCTTTCTCGGCCCCAACGGCGCCGGCAAGTCGACGACCATGAAGATGATCTGCGGCTTCCTCGCCCCCGATGCCGGCACGGCGGTCATCTGCGGGCACAACGTGCTGAGCCACCCGATCGCCGCCAAGAGCGCGATCGGCTACCTGCCCGAGGGTGCTCCCGCCTATCCGGACATGACGGTCCTGGCCTTCCTGGACTTCATCGGCGCGATCCGCGGCTTCGACGGGGCCGAGCGGCGCGAGCACGTGGCCGAGGCCATGGCCAAGACCCAGCTCAAGGAAGTGGCGCACCAGCCGATCGAGACCCTGTCCAAGGGTTTCAAGCGCCGGGTCGGCCTGGCCCAGGCGCTGCTGCACAATCCGCCGGTGCTGATCCTGGACGAGCCGACCGACGGTCTCGACCCGAACCAGAAGTTCGAGGTCCGCAAGCTGATAAAGGAAATGGCCGCGACCAAGGCGATCGTGATCTCCACCCACATCCTGGAGGAGGTCGACGCTGTCTGCACCCGCGCGGTGATCATCGCCCGCGGCCGGATCGTCGCCGACGGCACCCCGGCCGAGCTGCGCGGCCGCTCGGCCAGCGGCAATCTGGACGACGTGTTCCGGGAGGTGACGGCCAATGTCTAGGACCGGGCGCAATGTCTGGCTGGTGACGGCGCGCGAGCTGAAGGCGTATTTCGCCACGCCGCTGGCCTATATCTTCATCGTCATCTTCCTGATCCTGGCCGGCGCGATGACCTTCTTCGTCGGCGGCTGGATGGACCGGGGGCAGGCCGACCTGCAGCCGTTCTTCACCTTCCATCCCTGGCTCTACCTGTTCCTGGTCCCGGCGCTGTCGATGCGCCTGTGGGCGGAGGAGCGGCGGACCGGGACGATCGAGCTGTTCCTGACCCTGCCGGTCACCATGACCGAGGCGGTGGTCGGCAAATACCTGGCGGCCTGGATCTTCACCGGCATCGCGCTCGCCCTCACCTTCCCGCTGTGGATCACGGTGAACCAGCTCGGCAATCCGGATAACGGGGTGATCGCCGCCTCCTATATCGGCAGCCTGCTGATGGCCGGCGCCTTCCTGGCGGTCGGGTCGATGATCTCGGCCACCACCAAGAACCAGGTCATCGCCTTCGTGGTGACGACGGCGGTGCTGTTCGTGTTCACGCTCGCCGGCTCCAACGTGGTGCTCGACGCGATCCGGTCCTTCGTTCCGGATACCGTGGTCGACATCGTCGCCGGCTTCGGCTTCCTCACCCACTTCCAGTCGATCGCCCGCGGCGTCATCGACCTGCGCGACGCGATCTTCTTCGCCTCCGTGATCATGCTGGCGCTGGCCGCCAATGCGCTGATCGTCGACCTGAAGAAGGCGGAATGACCATGGCAACCGTCGACCAGCTCTCCGCCGGCCGCAAAGCCAAGACGGCCCTGCCCGCATCCCAGCGCAGGCTGACGGCGATCGCGCTGTTCCTGCTGGCCGCCCTGTTCGTGTCGGTCAACGTGCTGGCCGCCTTCTCGCTGACCAGCTACCGGATCGACCTGACCCAGGATCAGCTCTTCTCCCTGTCGCCGGCCACCGAGCGGGTGCTGAGCGAGATCGAGGAGCCGATCACCCTGCAGTTCTATTACTCCAAGCGTCTGGGCAGCCAGTACCCGACCTACGGCGTCTATGCCGACCGAGTGCGCGACATGCTGCAGGAATACGCCGACCGCTCCGCCGGCAAGATCGTGCTGGAGATCTACGATCCCGAGCCCTTCACCCCGGTGGAGGACCGCGCGGTCTCCTTCGGTCTGCAGTCGGTGCCGCTGGAGGGCGTCGACGGCAACGTGTTCTTCGGACTGGTCGGGACCAACACCACCGACGACGTCGAGCAGGTGCCCTTCTTCCAGCCGGACCGCGAGGCCTTCCTGGAATACGACATCACCAAGATGATCTACGCGCTGTCGACGGGCACGACCGGCAAGGTCGGCATCCTCGGCAACAAGAAGATCACCATGGATGTGCGCATGGGCCAGGGCGGGCGGCCGGAGCAGCTTCCGCCGGCGCTGGTCACCACCCGGATCGAGGAGGTCCTGGAGGTCGAGGAGCTGGACGAGGAAGTGGAAGTCATTCCGGACGACATCTCGATCCTGATGGTCGTCCATCCCAAGACCCTGCCCGAGCGCACCCGCTTCGCCATCGACCAGTACATCCTGGGCGGCGGCAAGGCGGTGATCTTCGTCGATCCCTATTCCGAGATGGACGGCTGGCAGGCGGCGAACGGCCCGGTCAACGGGGCCGCCAGTTCCCTGGACGAGATGTTCGAGGCCTGGGGCCTGGAGATGCCGACCGACAAGGTCGTCGCCGACCGTTTCGCCGGCCGCCGGGTCGGCAACGCGACCGGCACCGGCTACGTCACCTACGTGCCCTGGCTCCTGCTGCGCGGCCCGAACCTGGACGGCGACTCGCCGATCACCTCCCAGGTGGACAGCGTCGCCGTCGCCAGCGCCGGTTACCTGAAGCTCAAGGAGGGCTCGCCCCTCACCTTGGAGCCGCTGCTGACCTCGAGCCCGGGGTCGACCCTGTTCGACGTGAAGGACGTGGCAACCCAGCGGCCGAACCCGCAGGCGCTGCTCAACCAGTACCGGGCCGGGCCGGAGCGGTTCGTCATCGCCGGCACCCTGACCGGCGAGGTTCCGACGGCCTTCCCCGACGGCCAGCCGGAACCGGTGGAAGGCGGCGATCCCGACCTGCGCCACGATTTCGAGGTGGTCCGCGACAGGTCCGACGGCCCGATCGACGTCATGGTCATCGCCGATACCGACCTGCTGGACGACCGGTTCTGGGTCACCTACCAGAACTTCCAGGGCCAGCGCGTGGCGATCCCCGGGGCCGGCAACGGCGACTTCGTCGCCAACGCCCTGGACGCCATGACCGGCTCCTCGGCCCTGCTCGACCTGCGCGGCCAGGGCAGCACCTATCGGCCGTTCGAGGTCATGGAGACCCTGAAACGCGATGCCGACCGCACCTACCAGGCGAAGGAGCAGGAGCTGCGCCAGACGCTGGAGGAGACCCAGAAGAAGCTGCGCAGCCTGCGCGAGCGCGACGGGTCGACCGGCGGTCCGGTGGCGCTGAGCGAGGAGGAGCAGGCGACCATGCGCCAGCTCCAGGGCGACGTGCTGCGGGTCCGTGGCGAGCTGCGCGCGGTGCAGGCCTCCCTGCGCTCCGACGTGGAGCGGCTGGAGCGCGAGCTGCAGTTCATCAACATCGCGCTGATGCCGATCCTGGTGGCCCTGTTCGCCCTCGTGCTGTCCATCATCCGTGCAAGACGGCGCCGTCGGCGGATCGAAACCGCCGACGCCGGCGCGTGAGGAGGCTGCGATGATCACCCGACGCACCGTCACCCTGCTCGGCTCCCTGACCCTGCTGACCGCGATCGGCGCTGCGGTGGCGATGGTCGACCGGCTGTCCGAGGTCCGCACCGAAGTCCAGGCCGAGACCCTGTACCCCGAGTTCGACCGCCGGGCTTCCGAGGTCCACCAGATCGAGGTGATCCGGGCGGACGACAACGAGGACGGCACGATCTCCATCGTGCGCACCGGCGACGGCTGGATCCTGCAGCAGCGCGACGGCTTCCCGGCCCGCACCGACACCGTGCGCAAGCTGCTGTTCGATATCGGGCAGCTCGAGCTGATCGAGCGCAAGACCGCCGATCCGGGCCGGTTCGACCGGCTGGAGCTGCGCGACGTGGCGCAGGAGGGGTCCAGGAGCTCGCGGCTGGTGATCACCACGGCCGATGGCGAGACCCTGGTGGACCTGCATGTGGGCAAGCGGCGCGACAGCCTGTCCGGCGGCGATCCCATGGTCTATGTGCGGCGGACCGACGAGATGCAGACCTACCTCGCCGAGGGGTCCCTGGAGATCAAGGGCAAGGCGCCGCTCTGGTTGTTCCGCGAGGTGGTCGACGTCCCCCAGACCGCGATCCAGCGGGCCCGGATCGTGACCGCCGAGGGTGACCGCACCGAGCTGGAGCGGGTCTCGGCCGACGGTCGGGACTTCCGGATCGTCGACCTGCCGCAGGACAGGACGGTGGATTCCCAGTACGCGGTCAACAATGCCGCCACCGTCCTCGACAAGCTGATGTTCGACGACGTGCGCACCGCCGACGGACTGACCTTCGACCCCGCCCTGGGTCACGCGGAGTTCACCACCAAGGACGGCGTGCTCTACACGGTCGAATTCGCCGAGGCCCCGTCGGATGCGGGCGCCGAGGCGCCGACCCGGTGGATGCGGGTCCGCATCACGGTGCCGACCGGTGCGCCGGAGGAGGCCCGCGCCCTGGCGGAGAAGCACCGCGAGCAGACCGACACCTGGGCCTTCCGGATCTCCGACTGGGAGATGGAGCGGCTGACCGCGACGGCGGAGAGCCTGACCAAGCCGGCCGAGGCGAGCTGAGGCCCGGTTCCCTGGGCGATTGAGCCCCGGCCCCCCTCGCTCTACGATTGCCGGAACAAGCGAGGGAGGAAGCGACGTGCCACGGTACACCCCCGGGCCCTGGAAGATGCGCCCGAACGGCGAGCTCTGGTCCTATCGGCGCGGCGCCAACCCGTCGCAGATCGGCGCCATCTCCTGGACCGGTTCCGCCGAGGAGCGCGACGGCAACGCCCGCATCATCGCCGGCTCCGTCGATCTCAGCGAGAGCATGGAAGAGCTGATGCTCATCGTCTGCCAGCCTGAGGTGGTCGCCGCGATCCAGGGCTGCGACCGGATCTCGGCCAAGTCGCGGATGATCATCGAGAATGCCCGCACCACCCTGGAGGAGGTCACCGGCCGAAAGCTGCCGGAATGGCCGAAACGGGATCCCCACGACACCCGACTAGAAACCACCTGAGCCGGCGCCCGGTCGGACATGCAGATCCGGGAACTCCTGGCGACGATCGCCTCCAGCAAGGTAGCCGACTGGCGGACCATCTTCCGGCCGACCCTGCGGCACCGCTTCACCGAGATCCTCGACGAGAACGGCAAGCGCGAGCAGCTCCTCGTCGACGAGCATCTGGTCTCGTTCACCTACGCGCCCGATGTCGCCATCACCATGGCCTACGGGCTGGTCGACCAGGCCGCCTTCGAACTGCCGGCGGACCATCCCTTCGGCCGGGAGAACGCCCGGACCCTGTATCTGGACATCTTCTACGAGGGCCGGCTGGTGCACCGGGAGACGGTGGTCAGCGTGGACCGCCACCGCTGCCTGCTGCCGCTGCCAGTCTCCTGGGACCCGCCGATCAACGTGCCGACGGCCCAGTTCAGCCTGATCCGGCTGATCCATGCCCTGGCCGGACCGCCGACCGACTACGACTCGTACTTCCTGGAAAGCGGCATGGTGCGCAGCGACCGGGTGCCGTGGCCCTGAGGCCCGGTCTGCCGCCATCGGGTCTCAGAAACCCTTGGAGAACAGCGCGCCCGCCTTGTTGATCAGGAACAGCACACCGAGGCCGCCGATGACGATGGCCACAAGCCAGCCGGTCGCCTTCAGCGCCACAGATACGTCCTGGTTCTTCGGCTTCGGCTTGGCGCGGGCGGCGGCGGGTACCGCGGCCGGCGCTTCGGTCGCGGCCGCCCTGGCCGCGGCGGGCGGCGGCGGCGCGGCGCGTTCCTTCGGGGCCTTGGAGGTGTCGAAGACGACCAGTTCCTTGCCCTGGCCGGTCTTCGGATCGAAGGTGTCCTTGATGACCTTGATGCCCTCGAAGCGCTTCTCCCCGTGAAGCTGCTTGGCGACCTCGATCGACGTCTCCTTGTCCGGATACGTCGAATCGATGACCCACTGCCCCCCCTTGAGCGTGTGGACCTCGTATAGTGACTGCGCCATCAATCCCCTCGCGGCAAGCCTAGCCGAGCCGAGGGGGATACTAAGCGATGCCCCCCGCGAAGTCAGCCGGATGCTCGCATTTTATCGGTCAGGTTCTTAACCAAAACAAAACGGCCCCGCCGAAACCGACGGGGCCGTCCGAACTGTCTGATCTGCGGCGCCGGGCGCCGCGAGGGTTACTCGCGGTTGCCGAACAGCTGCAGCAGGAACATGAACAGGTTGATGAAGTCGAGATACAGGGTCAGCGCGCCCATGATCGCCTTCTTGCCGGCGACGTCGGAGGCGTCGATCTCGTTGTACATCTCCTTGATACGCTGCGTGTCGTAGGCGGTCAGGATCGAGAACACCAGCACGCCCGCGACCGAGATCACGAACTGCAGCGCGGTCGACTGCAGAAAGATGTTCACGATGCTGGCGATCAGCACGCCGAACACGCCCATCACCGCGAAGGTGCCGAGACCCGACAGGTCCTTCTTAGTGGTGTAGCCGTACAGGCTCAGACCGGCGAAGGCGGCGGCGGTGATGAAGAACACCCGCGCGATGCTCTCACCGGTGAAGACCAGGAACACCGACGACAGCGACAGGCCCATCAGGGCCGCGAAGACGTAGAAGGAAATGCGGGCGGCCGAGAGCGACATGCTCGAGACGCGCGCCGAAATCAGGAAGACCATGCCGATCGGCGCCAGCATGACGACCCACTTCAGCGGCGATGCGTAGATCGCCTGGCCAAAGGAGGTGAGCATGCCGTCCTGCACGGCAAGCATCGTGGTGCCGAACGCGATAAGGCCCGTAAAGACCAGCGCGGCGACCATGTGATTGTAGACGCCGAGCATGTACTGGCGCAGACCGACGTCGTATTGGGCGACATCGGCTTGTGACCGCGACATCGTCTGACGATCGAAACTCATGAGGAACCCCTTCATCTGCCCCGGCCCCAGCCGGCATACCCGCATAAAGTAAGGTCGACGGGCAGTTGCTTCAACAGGCATGAGCGCCGAATTTCTCGGTTTCTCATGCTTTTCCACAAGTAATTTTAAACACTCCAAAACGGTTGTCCGCAGACTTCGGAATCTATATCGCGAAGCCTCAAGCGAATGGCAACCAAGGGACGAGAGATCGCGATCATGGACGAGGAACGCCTGCTGGACGGTCTGATCGCCGGCCCCGACGACGCCGAGTATCATCTGGATCTGGGCGGGCTCGACGTGCCGCATGCAACGGAATCCGTACGCCAGATGCTGGAGCGCAACCGGTTCCGGGCGCCGCGCACGATCCTGGTGACCCTGGGCGACCCGTTTCCTGGCGGCCCGCAGAACCTGTTCCAGCCGATCGGCCGCCAGCTCCTGGAGGCCCGGCGCGCCGGCATCGTCGACGGGATAAAGCCGATCACCAGCGACCACGGCCCCGGCTACTGGATCCGCACGGTGGGCAGTGAATGACCGAATATTGCGGCATAAAGTCGCACTTCGGCTGGGTTGATTAGGCGCCCGCAATCATCTCGGAGCGGCAACAACCCTCAGAATGATTTAAATATGTGATCTACGCGCTTAAAGATGCATCATTAATCAATACCTTACTTAATGTTGTTTTTTAAAATTTTTTGATGCACCTTACTGCGATTGCTGCAGGGGGCGGACATGATAGTCAACCACGCGGTATTTTGTGGAGTAGCAACGCTGTTGCTGTGCGTTTACAGCGCTATCGCCGGATGGCTGTCGATAATCTGCGGATGGGACTTCTGTTACTCTGGCCCAATTCTTGTCTTTATCGGACAAGCGATCCCGCTCGCAAGCGAAGACATAAATCTTGTAGGAGAAATTACACCTACCGCCCTCGCTGGCCTCATGGTTGTTTTTGCACCGCGGGATAGATCTCAGCAAGTCATAACTTTGGTTTACGCCGCATTATTTTCGATAATTTACGGGCTTTATCTTACTTATACTATATTTGTAGGGTCGAATGAGTTTCTTCCAATAGTGGCCGATTATTTAGAAAACGATGAAATAACTCCAGAAACAATAAGAAGTTCTATAATTTCTTTTGTTGGATCGGTTCGACTATTCTCTGTTGTAGTGGCATCTGCTCTTATTGGCCTATGGTTACAGATACATCTACCTAGTAGGCACTAGGTTACTCAAGCGAGAGGACAAACGATGACAAAGATAATTCTATTTTTTCTGTCTTTAGTATCAGCGGCATTCTTTCAGCTGCACTTAGCTCATGCCACGAACACATTTCATAAATTACATTTTTTTTATGATAAAGATGTACTAGGCGAAAGCTCTATCGAAATTGGGAAAGTCGATATTCATACGCAGGTAGAAACGCCGCTACTACGCACTGAAGAAAACGGGCTTATAAAATTCACCTACGAACATCAACATGACAATAATTATTATAATGAAATTAAAATATACATTGATACAAAATCTCTTCCCAAGCAATATTCTTTAAAAAGCATTATAGATGACGAAGGAACCGTTAGGACTTCAATAATTTTTCGATTTCGTAAACACACACCTGTTGAACGTGGATACAAACTTTTTATTTTTAAGAGATTTGCTGGAAAAACGAAAACAGATCTTGACGAATTCAAATCTAGCGAACAAGGATTTAGTAGCGATATTATTGAAAAACTCCTAAATGGAAATTTAGGATACGAACTCTTAGGAAAAGAACAAAAAGATAAAAGAATATGGGCCAGAATCCGATTTGACGGCGCACTCCAACTTGCACTATCTGAAAAAAATCTCGATCTAACTCAGATAACTGACAGCATATACAATGACTACAATAATATTATTAGTCGCTCTGATTCAACTAGCGTATCTGGCAACTTTTTATGGATTCGCTCAAATTATCTCGCAGTTGACACTCGCTACGTGAAATCTCTTTCAGTAGGAGACTGTAAAAATGTCAATGAAGCTATAACTGCGATGAAATTTAAGAATGATCAATCTGATGATGAGGACAGGGAGATCCAGAAGCTCCCGAAAACGCATTTCGAGGATTTAGCGCTTAATAAAAACTGCTGAAATGCTTTAAAGATATATTGATCTATTCCGCCGCCTCAGCCCGCAGCTCGCGCCGGGTCTGCTTGCGGCTCTCGCTCTTGAGCTGGCCGCAGGCGGCGAGGATGTCGCGGCCACGCGGGGTGCGCACCGGGGACGGGTAGCCCGCCTTCAGCACCACCTGGGCGAAACGCTCGATCTGCTCGTCGCTGGAGCACACGTAGTTCGAGCCGGGCCAGGGGTTGAACGGGATCAGGTTGATCTTGGCCGGGATGCCGCGGATCAGCGAGACCAGCCGCTTGGCATCCTCGACGCTGTCGTTGATTCCCTCCAGCATCACGTATTCGAAGGTGATGCGCCGGGCGTTGTTCACCCCGGGATAGGAGCGACAGGCGTCCAGCAGCTCCTGGATCGGCCACTTCTTGTTGATCGGCACCAGGATGTCGCGGGTGTCGTCCGTGGTCGCGTGCAGGGAGATCGCCAGGTTGACGCCGATCTCCTCGCCGCAGCGCTCCATCATCGGCACCACGCCGGAGGTGGACAGGGTGATCCGCCGACGCGACAGGGCTACGCCCTCGTTGTCCATGATGACCCGCAGCGCGGTGGCCACGTTCTCGAAATTGTACAGCGGCTCGCCCATGCCCATCAGGACGATGTTGGTCAGCCGGCGGTCGGTGCCCGCGGTCGGGAACCCGTCCAGCTCGTCCAGCGCCAGCATCACCTGACCGACGATCTCCGCCGAGGTCAGGTTGCGCACCAGACGCTGGGTTCCGGTATGGCAGAACGAGCAGGTCAGGGTGCAGCCGACCTGGGAGGAGATGCAGAGCGTGCCGCGTTCGGTCTCCGGGATGAACACCATCTCCGCCTCGTTGCCGTCGGCGAAGCGCATCAGCCACTTGATGGTGCCGTCGACGCTGTCCTGGCGGGTGGCGACCGCCGGGCGGGAGATCCGGAAGCGCTCGGCGAGCTGCTGGCGCAGCGGCTTCGCCAGGTTGGTCATGCCGTCGAAGCTGGTGGCACCCTTGTGATAGATCCACTGCCAGACTTGATTGGCGCGGAACTTCGGCAGGCCCGCCTCGGCGAACAGCGCGGTCACGGCGTCACGGTCGAGGCCGATCAGGTCGGTGCGCGGGTCGGCCGCAATCGGCCCGCGCGCGGCGAAGGCGCGCAGGTCCGCGGCGGCCTGCTCGGCCGAGACGGTCGTGATGTCAGCTTGCGTCATGCGGCGCAAAATGGCGCCGAGACCGCCGCAACGCAAGTGTCCTGTGAGGAGGCCGCCCGCGGTGGGGTTACGGGCAGGCCTTGTCGATCAGCGCCTTGGTCGCGGTGAACCCGCTCAAGGAATAGGTATCGGTGGTCAGCGTGCCCCGGGACGACACCCCCTTCACCACCATGTCCGCGCCCCGAACCATCGCCTGGACCAGCGGTCCGTCCTCCTCCGGCCCCTGGGTCCAGGCCCGGTCGCCGCTGGTGAACATGTCGAAGGTCGCGCCGCCGATCTGGACGGTGACCTCGCTGTCCTTGCGGTAGGTATAGCCGGTCACGATGCTGACCTCGCCCCGGATATTGGCGCCCGGATCATTGGTGACCAGCGCGAACACTTCGCCGCGCGCGCTGTAATCGCCCTCGGCCTTGGTCGGCGAGGAGGCCATGTAGCAGACCTTGCCGCCGCCGCGCGGCAGGGTGAACGCGGTCCAGTCGCCGTTCCGGCCGATCCGCTCAGGCTCGGCGGCGGTCGCCGGCTGTGCCGACAGCACCCCGGTCACCAGCCCGACCATCGCCAGGGTCATCTTCATCGCTCGGGTGTTCCAGCTCATTGCTCATTTCCCTCCGCGCCCGCTCCCGACCCGATCCGGTGCCCTGAGGCGGGACGGATCGGGCGCTGAGCCCGTCTTCGATGCCATCACCGCCCGACGATTTCAATTGCCGAGCGCCAGCCCGGATCCAAATCGACGGATGTGGCAGATAAATGGCGGCGTCTGCGGCCCAGGTGATCCGGGCACCGCGGCGCCGCGTACAGGGAGCATGGAAGCACGATGCTGGTTCGAGGGCGAATCGACGCAGTCCGCGAGGGGTGTCCCCGCCGGGGCTGTTGCGTTGCGGCGACGGCTCCCGTTACATGGGTGCATGACGTCCGCCCCCGATATCGACGCATCGACGGTGTCCTATGAGTCGCTGATCGAGGCGGTCGCCACGCAGCGCAGCAAACCGGCCTTCGCCGAGCTGTTCGAGCATTTCGCCCCGCGCCTGAAATCCTATCTGATGCGGCTCGGCACCGACGCCTCGGCCGCCGAGGAGGTGGTTCAGGAGGCCATGGTGATGGTCTGGCGCAAGGCGGAGAGCTTCGACCGTCGCCAGGCGAGCGCGAGCACCTGGATTTTCACCATCGCCCGGAACAAGCGGATTGACCGCCTGCGCCGCGAGCGCCGGCCGGAGCTGGACCCGAACGACCCGGCGCTGGTGCCCGACGCGGAACCGCAGGCCGACCGGTCGGTGGAAGCCGGCCAGTCCCGGCTGCGCATCCTGGCCGCGATAAAAAATTTGCCGGAGGAGCAGTCCGAACTGATCCGAATGGCGTATTTCGATGACAAGTCCCATGCGGAGATCGCCGCGGAGAAGGACTTGCCGTTAGGAACCGTGAAATCCCGTATCCGCCTGGCGCTGGGACGCATGCGGCGAGAGGTTGAAGATCTTGGCTGACACCGGCCCCCTCCATCACCCCGAAGCGGAACTGCTGCTGGATTACGCGGCGGGCAAGGCCTCCCAGGCGGCTTCCGTCCTGGTCGCCACCCATCTCGCCCTGTGTCCGGAATGCCGCCAGAGGGTTCGCGAATACGAGGCCATCGGTGGTGCGCTGATGGAATCGACGCCGCCGGTCGCCCTGAGCGGCGACGCCCTGTCATCGGTGATGGCCCGGCTCGACCAGACCTGGGAGGAGGAGGCGCCGAAGCCCGCCCCCGTGGTCGACGAGGAGACCCTGCGGCTGGTGCCGGAACCCCTGCGCAGCTATCTCAGCGCCGGAATCGAGGCCCTGCCCTGGAAAACCCGCGGTCTCGGCGTGCGCGAGGCGGTGCTGGATCTGGGCGACCCTTCCGTCCGCACCTCGCTGATCCGGATCGCGCCGGGTCGCAAGATCCTCTCCCACACCCATGGTGAGGTCGAACGCACCATGGTGCTGAAGGGCGCCTATAACGACAGCACCGGGCGCTACGCCCGCGGCGATGTGGCGGTCGGGACGCCCGAACTCGACCACACGCCGGTCGCCGAGATGGGCGGGGAATGCCTCTGCCTGACGGTCGTCGAGGGCGGCCTGCAGTTCACCGGCCGCTTCTCGCGCCTGCTGAACCCGCTGATGCCGCGCTGAGCCGCCGGCATCAGCCCCGGAACCTCTCCTCCGCCTCCCTGCGCGCCGCCTCCGCCGCCTTGCGGTCGCGGCGGCGCTGCTTGCGAACCCAGAGCGGCGCGCCGAAGGCCGGCACGGGCGCCGGTTCGGTCGGCGCGCCCGGACGGTGGGGGCGCGGCGCGAACAGGCCCAAGCACAGCATCCGGTCGTACATCACGATCCCGCCGGCCAAACTCACATTCACCGAGAAGCGGGTCGGGATCTTGATCACATGCTCGCAGCGCTCGACCAGCTCCGGGTCAAGATGCCCGCGTTCCGGTCCCATGATGTAGGCGGCGTTCTTCGGGTGGTGGAAACTCGGCAGCTCGATCGCGTCGTCGGTGATCTCCACCCCCACCAGCGCGCAGCCCTGGGGCAGCAGCATCTCCTCGGGCGAGCCGAACCGGTAATAGGGCAGGTTGCCCGTCGTCCCCGACGTGTCCGCATGCCGCAGCTCGCGGCTGTTGTAGGTCTCGCCCACGGTGAACACGAAGCTCGCGCCGAAGGCATGGGCAGTGCGCATGAGGGCGCCCATGTTCTGCGCCTTGTTGATCCGGTCGGCGCCGATGCCGAAATACCCTCTCATGCCGATCCTTCATGTGGTCACGCGTTCGGCCGCGGACCTTGCCCCAGGCCGGGTGTGGAGGCAAGCTGCGAGGCCCCGCCAGTCGGGTGCCAGCCGGAGAAGAAAGATGAACGACGTCACCCCCATCGCCCTGCCCGACGACCGCATCCTGCGGGTCCATGTCGATCAACCCGCCGCCCCGATCGTGATCGAGGTCACCCGCGGCTCCATGGTGGAGAGCGTCCACCGGGTGATCGCCGCCGTGACCGATGCAAGCGGCAAGGCGGTGATGGCCTGGGGCGATATCGACCGTCTGGTCTATGGCCGCTCGGCGATCAAGCCGATCCAGGCCCTGCCGGTGCTGGAGAGCGGAGCGGCCGACGCCTTCCATCTGGGCGAGGACGAGGTGACCCTGTGCTGCGCCAGCCATTCCGGCGAGGCCATGCATGTGGACCGGGTCAATGCCTGGCTCGGCCGGCTCGGCCTCTCCGCCGAGGACCTGGAATGCGGCCCGCAGATCCCGACCCACGAGGCTTCCGCCCATGCCATGCTGCGCGCCGGCGAGGCGCCGACCCGGGCCCACAACAACTGTTCGGGCAAGCATTCCGGCATGCTGACCACCGCCGTGCATCTGGGCGAGCCGACCAAGGGCTATATCCGCGACGAACATCCGGTGCAGAAGCGCCTGCGCGCGGTCATGCAGGAGATGTGCGGCTGCGACCTCTCCGGCGTGCCGACCGGGTATGACGGCTGCGGCATCCCGGTCTTCGGCGTGCCGCTGAAGGGCATGGCGACCGCCATGGCGCAGTTCGCCGACCCGTCCCGCCTGTCCCCCACCCGCGCCGCCGCCACCCGCCGGATCGTCGCCGCCTGTGCGAAGCACCCGCTGCTGATCGGCGGCACGGGCCGGTTCAACAGCGCCGTCCTGGCGGAGACCGGCGAGGCCTGCCTGCTGAAGAGCGGGGCCGAAGGCGTGTTCGCCGGCGCCGTGCCGGGCAGGGGCTACGGCATCTGCCTGAAGACCGACGACGGCAACGGTCGGGCCGCCAGCACCGCCATGGCGGCGATCCTGCGCCATCTCGGCGTGATCGACGACGCCTTGGCCAAGCGCCTCGCCGACAGGCTGGTGCAGCCGGTGCACAATTGGGAAGGCCGCCTCGTCGGCCACGTCCGCCCGGCCCCCGACCTGGCGTTCTGAGGGCCGCGTGAGCGATACCGACGCCCGGGTGCATGCGCAGTACGAAGCCTATCCCTACCCGGCCCGCGATCCGCGCGACGAGGCCAAGCGGCTGATCACCGGCTCGCCCAGCCATCTGGACGAGATCCGGCACCATGTCTTCGCCGGCCACCTCGACCTGTCCAGGCCGTTCCGCGCTTTGGTGGCCGGCGGCGGGACGGGGGACGCGGCCATCATGCTGGCCCAACAGCTCGCCGATGCCGGCGCGGTCGATGCGGAGGTGGTGCATCTCGACATCTCCTCGGCCTCCCGCGCCATCGCACGAAAGCGGGCAGAGGCGCGGGGGCTGACCAATCTGCGTTTCGCCGACGGTCCGATCGAGCGGGTGGCCGAGATCGCCCCCGGCCCCTACGACTACATCGACTGCTGCGGCGTGCTGCACCATCTGGACAGCCCCGAGGCCGGACTGAAGGCCCTGGCCGGCGTGCTGAAGCTCGAGGGCGGCATGGGGCTGATGGTCTACGGCACGCTGGGGCGCACCGGCGTCTACCCGGTGCAGGAGGCGCTGGCCCAGCTCGGCGGTGACCTGGGAGAGAAGGAGCGTGTGGCCGTCGCCAAGAAGCTCGTCGCCGGCCTGCCGAAGTCCCACTGGCTGAAGCGCAATCCCTTCGTCGGCGACCATCTGACCGGCGGCGATGCCGGGCTCTACGACCTGCTGCTGCACCCGCGCGACCGGGCCTATCGGGTGGCGGAATTCGCCGAGTTCGTGGCTTCGGGCGGGCTCGCGATCCGGAGCTGGATCGAGCCGGCGCGCTACGACCCCGACACCTATCTCTCCGATCCCGGCCTGCGGAAGGCGGCGGCTTCCCTCTCGGCGTTGGAGCGCGCCGCCCTGGCCGAGCGGCTGTCCGGGGCGATGACCAAGCACATCGTCTACGCCCTGCCCGCCGCCCGCGCCGACCTGCCGGCGCCCGATCCGGGCGCGGACGGGGCGGTGCTGGTGCTGCGGGATCTCGATCCGGCGGCGGTGGCGAGGGGCCTATCCGGCGGCGTCCTGAAAGCCGATCTCGGCGGGGCTCCCTGGCAGGCGCCGTTGCCGGCCATCGCCTCCGCCATCATCGCCCGGCTCGACGGGACGCGGAGCGTGGCCGACATCCGGGCCGAGCTGAAACCGGCCGACCCGGCCCGTTTCGCGGATCAGGTTCGGGCCACCTTCGGTGCGTTCCACGCCATCAACCGGATGCTGGTGCGGGAGATGCGCTGACCCCGGGCGGTACCCTGACGCCAACACCGTCATCCTGACGCACGTCAGGATCAACGCTCCGGCGTCGGTGCACCGCAGATCCTGACGTGCGTCAGGATGACGGAGTTGGTGGTGGGTGCGCGTCGGCCTCCCCCTACACCGCCGCGAAGGCCCGCTTGTTCGCCTCCCACGCGGTCGCGTATTCCAGAATCCGCGCCGTCTCGTCGGCCGCCTCGGCACCGCATTCCCGGGCGAGCAGGTGCAGGGTCATGTCCATGCCCAGCGAGACCCCGCCGCCGGTCAGCAGATCACCGTCGTCCACCAGCCGCGCCTCGACCGCCTCCACCGCGCCATGGCGCTCCGCCAGCAGGTCCAGCGGACGCGCCTCACCGGCGACGATCTCGCGCTTGGTGGTCGCCCGTCTGCCGTCGAGCAGGCCGGTCGCCGCCAGGATCATCCCGCCGGTGCAGACCGCCGCCACCGTGCCGTCGCCGGCATGGAAATCGCGGATATGGTCGAGCAGCGCGCGGTCCTCGGCCGCCTGGGGCCAGCCCGGTCCGCCCGGCACCATCAGGATGTCCGCCGCAGGCACGTCGTCGAAACCGTGATCGGCCAGCAGCCGCAGCCCGTTCGCCATGACCACCTCGCCGCCCGCCTTCGACACCACGTGGAACGAGAGGTCCGGGACGATCCGCTTCGCCATGGACAGCACGCCGTAGGTCGCCCCGATGTCGATCGGCTCGATGCCGTCATAGGCGAGGATCGAGAACCGGGTCACGGTCAGTACAGCCCGCGCTCGGCCATGACCTTGCCCTGGCGCTCGGACTCCTCCTCGGTCAGGCCTTCCACATGGTCGATCAGCATCTGCGAATAGGAGGCGAGCTGCTTGCGATCTATATGCTTATCCGGGTTCCACAGATCGGAGCGGACCAGCGCCTTGGAGCAGTGCACGAAGGCCTCCTCCACGGTGATCAGCACGCCGATCTTCGGCGCCCGGTCGCGGATGGCGCAGGGCTCCAGCAGGCGGGAATCGTCGGTGATGCGAGCGGTACCGTTGATCCGCAGGGTCTCGCCCATGCCCGGCACCAGGACCAGCATGGCGATGCGCGGGTTGGCCAACAGGTTGGCGTAGTTGTCGAGCCGGTTGTTGCCGACCCGGTCGGGGAGCAGGATATGGGTGTCGTCCAGCACCCGCAGGAAGCCCGGCGGATCGCCGCGCGGCGAGGCGTCGGCCCCGTCCGGTCCCTGGGTGGCGATCACGCAGAACGGCGCCAGCGCCAGGATGTCCCGGCAGTGCTTGTCCAGCCGGCGGATGACCTTGTCGCTGGAGCGGCTCATCATCTTGTGATGCATCGCCCGCAGCGCGGCCTCGTCGGTCACGTAGGAGATGTCGTCCGGCAGCATGGTCCTCTCCCTCGAGTTCGTTTCTTGTCCGCCCTCAGTTGCCCCTTCCCCGTCATCCTGATGCAAATCAGGATCCTGCATCTGGCCCCGGGAGCGGCTTGATCCTGATTTGCATCAGGATGACGGGAGGGGCAGTTCGAATGCTCTATGCCGCATCCTCCCGGATCATCGCGGCACCCTTCTCGGCGATCATGATGGTCGGCGCGTTGGTGTTGCCGCTGGTGATCTCCGGCATGACCGAGGCGTCGATCACCCGCAGCCCCTCCATGCCGTGCACCCGCAGGCGGCTGTCGACGACCGAACCGGGGTCCTCGCCCATGCGGCAGGTCCCGACCGGATGATAGATCGTGGTGCCGTGCTTGCGGGCGAACTCGCGCACGCCGTCGCGGTCCAGCGCGCCGCCGTCGCCCGGCACCTTCTCGCCCATGCTGATCTCGGCCAGCGACGGCGAGGCGTAGATCGCGCGGGTCTGGCGGATGCCGGCCTCCAGCACGCGGACGTCGTCGTCATCCTCCAGGTAGTTCGGTCGGATCGCCGGCTTGGCGAAGGGATCGGCCGAGGTCGCCAGGATCGTGCCGCGCGAGCGCGGCCGCACCGGGCAGACGGCGACCGCCATCCCCGGCTCCTTGTCGAGGAAGCCGACCTTGTCGATGGAGTAGCTGGCCGGGGTGAAGAGTAGTTGGATGTCGGGAGCCGCCAGCCCCTCGCGGCTGTGGCTGAAGACCTGGGCACTGGTGATGCCGAAGGTCAGCGCGCCGTTCCCGGCGGTGGCGTAGCGCACCATCTCGCGGGCGAGACGCCAGCCGCGGGCGAGCTGGTTGATGGAGGTCTCGTTGCGGATCCGGTGGGCGACGCGGACGACATAGTGGTCATGCAGGTTGCGGCCGACCCCGGGCAACTCGTGGGCCACCTCGACCCCGATGGATTTCAGGTGCTCCGGCGTGCCGATGCCGGATATCTGCAGCAGATGCGGCGAGTTCACCGCCCCGCCGCAGACGATCACCTCGCGCCGGGCGGAGACCGCCCGGTCGACGCCACCCTGGCGGAAGCGCACGCCGGTGCAGCGCTTGCCCTCCAGGATCAGGCCGCTTGCCATCGCCTCGGTCTCCACCCGCAGGTTCTTGCGGTGCCGGGCGCCGGCCAGATAGGTCTGGGCGGTCGAGCCGCGGCGGCGGCCGATCCGGGTCATCTGGGAGTAGCCCACACCCTCCTGCCTGGCGCCGTTGAGGTCCGGGCTGAAAGGATGGCCCGCCTCCTGGGCCGCCTTCACGAAGCGGTGGGTGAGCGGCAGGATCGTGTCGTAGTCGCGCACCTGCAGCGGCCCGCCGCCGCCCCGGTATTCCGGATCCCCGCCATTGGCGTAGGTCTCCGATCCCTTGAAATAGGGCAGCACCTCGGAGAACGACCAGCCGCGGCAGCCGCGCTGGGCCCAGCCGTCGAAATCGGCCGGCTGGCCGCGGACATAGAGCATGCCGTTGATCGAGGACGTGCCGCCGAGCACCTTGCCGCGCGGCCAGTTGATCGGCCGTCCGGCGGTGCCGGTCTCGCCCTCGCTGGCATAGCCCCAGTTCACCCAGCCGTTGCGCATGATGTAGAGCACGCCGGCCGGGATATGGATGAACGGGTTCCAGTCCTTCGGCCCTGCCTCGAGCAGGACAACGCTGGCTCCGCTCTCGCTCAGGCGCGCGGCGACGACGCATCCGGCCGACCCCGCGCCCACGACGACGTAATCCGCCGCCGGGATGTTTTGTGTTTCCTCCATCCCCGCATTCGAGCGCAGCGGCGAGGGGCTGCCAAGAGGGAGAGTTCGGGGGAGGTGCTCCTACATTCACCCGCGCTGTCTTCCCGGCCTTGCGCCGGGACCCAGAGCAGGATGCGATGCGGCTCTTCCGGAAACGCTCCATCGCCTGGATGGCTCGGTCCCGGCGCAGGGCCGGGAAGACGGTTGGGGAGGGATGTCGCGGTCGTCATTCTCCCGCTGCCCGGCCTCGTGCCGGGGCAAGGCCAAGGTCGGCGTGACCGTGTCGGATAACGCGCAGGCGGATGTCTCGCCCCGGCACAAGGTGTTCAGCCCGGAGAGATAGCGGACAGGTGTTCAGGGAGATGGTTGACACTTTAGGCATGTGATCAGCGCAGGAGGCTGGGCATGCCGTGGAGAGAGGTGTCTGCCATGGAACAGCGTCTTGAGTTTGTGACGCTTGCGTTGTCGGAAGGGGCGAACCGTCGGGAACTGTGCCGGCGTTTTGGGATCAGTGCGCAGACGGGCTACAAATGGCTCCGGCGGTGGCAGGATGGGGCGGAGGGTCTGTGTGACC
Organism: Thalassobaculum sp.; assembly: GCF_965223715.1. Classification (GTDB taxonomy): domain Bacteria; phylum Pseudomonadota; class Alphaproteobacteria; order Thalassobaculales; family Thalassobaculaceae; genus Thalassobaculum. The sequence continues at coordinate 3,402,694 of NZ_OZ245012.1, forward strand.
GCTCGCGGCGGCCGCATGGGAGCCCGGCGCGGACAGCGGCCGATGTGGAGGCGGCGATCCTGGCGGTGCGCGATGCGCACCCGGCGTGGGGAGCGCGCAAGATCGCGCGCTGTTTGATCCGCGACGGGCTTGCAGCGCCAGCCCCGTCGACGGTGCATGCGGTGCTGCAGCGTCATGGGCGGATCGGTGGCGGGAGCGGCGGCGACAACCATCACTACCGGCGCTTCGAGAAGCCGGCGCCGAACCTGCTGTGGCAGATGGACTTCAAGGGCCGCGTGCCGCTGGCCGGCGCCGGCTGGTGCCATCCGCTGACGGTGATCGACGATCACTCGCGCTACGCGCTTTGCCTTGCCGCCTGCGGCGACCAGCGCACGGCGACGGTGCGCAGCGCCCTGGAAGGGGCCTTTTGCCGCTATGGCCTGCCCGAGGCGTTCTTCCTCGACAACGGCTCGCCCTGGGGCGGCGGCGTGCCGGGACAGTGGACGCCGCTCGGGGTGTGGCTGCTCAAGCTCGGCGTGGAGGTCATCCACAGCCGCCCCTACCATCCCCAGTCGCGCGGCAAGAACGAGCGCTTCCACCGCACCCTCAACGCCGAGATGCTGGCCTGCAACCGGTTCCGCGACCTCGCCTGCGCCCAGAGGGCCTTCGATGCCTGGCGCAGCGTCTACAACACCCGCAGGCCGCACGAGGCTCTCGGCCAGGAGGTGCCGGCGACCCGCTACGCCGTCTCGCCGCGTCCCTTCACCGATCCGCCGCCCGAGATCGTCTATGACGACGGCGAGACGCTGCGCACCGTCAACCAGTCCGCCAACATCAGCTTCCGAAACCGCCTCTGGCGCGTGCCCAAGGCCTTCCGCGGTGAACGCGTCGCCATCCGGCCAAGAGACCGCGACGGCCGGTTCGGCGTCTTCTTCGGCGCCAAGCGCATCGCAACCATTGACGTCAACAACGACGAAAACACTAATCCGGAAATCGTCAGCCATGTCTCCGAACAGGCGTCAACCTTCTCTCCGGGCTGAACAACAAGGCCGGGGAGGGATAAGGGTTATCGTGATGAGTTCACCTACCGCGCCGTCACCGCCCGCAGGATCCAGCTTCGGAAGGCCTGGAAGGACGGCTCCGTCTCGCGACCCGGGCGGACCAGCAGGTACCAGCTATGGCCCTTGGGCACCGCCTGTTTGAACGGTGCCACGAGCCGGCCGGCGGCGAGGTCGTCGTCGATATAGGGCCGGATGCCCATGGCCACCCCGGTGCCGTCCGCCGCCGCCTGCAGCGCCTGGCCGTAATAAGCCAGCGTCAGCCCGCTGGCCGGCGGGGCAGCGATGCCCACCGCCTGAAGCCAGCGTGACCAGTCGTCGGCGGCATGCCCCACATGCAGCAGCCGCACACCCGCCAGGTCGCGGGGATGCAGCAGGTTGCGGGCGAGCTGCGGTGCGCAGACCGGCGTCAGCTCGGCCCGGATCATCTCTTCCACCTTCAGGTCGGGCCAGCGGCCGTCGCCCAGCGAGATGCCGCAGCTCCAGTCGGCCCCGAAGGACGCGGTCGCCCCGCCGGTTGTCAGCCGCACCTCGACATCCGGGGCGATGGACGCGAACTCGGCCAACCGGGGGATCAGCCAGCGGATGGCGAAGGTCGGGCCGACCCCCACGGTGAGGACCTTGGGCCGCCCGGCCGCCGTCACCCGCTCGGTGGCCGCGGCGATCTGGTCCAGGGCGGGCGTCAGCCCCTCGCGGTAGCTCTGCCCCGCGCCGGTGAGGGTCAACCGGTTGGGCGTGCGCTCGAACAGGGCGACGCCGAGGCTCTCCTCCAACAGGCGGACCAGCCGGCTGATCGCCGCCGGCGTGACATTCAATTCTTCGGCAGCCTTGGCAAAGCTCTCGAAACGTGCCGCCGATTCAAAGGCCTTAACGCCATTTAATGAAGGCAATTGACGCAAATTAGCCTCAATAAATCTATCGCTAGCGTAAGATAACCCAGTTTGCCTGCTTCCCGCAATGAGCGCACACAGGACGGAGCCTCTCGGAGATCCGTTCCATGACCCCGTTTCTCGTTGCCGGCATCGCCCTCGTGATGGTCGCCACCTCGTTCCTGTCCGGCATCTTCGGCATGGCGGGCGGCATGGTGCTGGTGGGGGTGCTCCTGGCGATCCTGCCGGTGCCGACGGCGATGGCGCTTCATGCGATCACCCAGATGGCGTCCAACGGCTGGCGCGCGCTGATCTGGCGGGCCCATGTGCGCTGGCGGATCGTCGGGGCCTATGTGATCGGCTGCGTCCTGGCGGTGGGGGTGTGGAGCCTGTGGCTCTATGTGCCGAGCAAGGCGCTGGCCCTGATCGGCCTGGGCGCCCTGCCGCTGGCGACGCGGTTCATGCCGGCCCATCTGCGTGCCCGGCCGGAGCATTTCGGACACGGCATCGGCCAGGGGGCGCTGTCGATGATGCTGATGCTGCTGACCGGCGTGGCCGGCCCGCAGCTCGACCAGTTCTTCCTGGGCGGGTCGCTCGACCGGCGCCAGATCATCGCCACCAAGGGGATCTGCCAGCTTTTCGGCCACACCTTCAAGCTGCTGTATTTCGGCGCGCTGATCGACAACGCCGCCAGCGTCGACCCGATGCTGGCCGCGGTCGCCGTCACCGCCTCCATGGTCGGCACCTTCCTGTCGAAGAAGGTGCTGGAGGCGATGAGCGACGCCCAGTACCGGCGCTGGGCCGACCGCATCATCCTGGGCATTTCGGTGTACTATCTCGCCTATGGCGGCTACCTGCTGGCGGCGCCCATACTGTCGGCCAGCGCGTGACGGAGGATCGTGGGATGTCCCAACAGACCGCTGAACAGACCGAGTTCACCGTGGAGCGTCTGCTGCTCGATCTGGTCGCCTGGATCGCCGAGCGACCCCGGCCCTACACCGACGTGCTCGACGCCTGGCGCACGTCCTGCCCGCGCCTGCCGGTGTGGGAGGAGGCGGTGGACCGGGGCTATGTCCGACGAGTCGCGGGCGGGTCCAACGGGGCGGTGATTCACGTCACCCCGGCGGGCACTACCTTCCTCGCCCGCCACGGCCGGGCAGCCTGATCTTTCCCTTCGGCACAAAAGAAAACGGCCTGACTTGCGTCAGGCCGCTCACTTGCCGCGGGCGCTTCGGGAGGGGGGAGGTGAAGCGGCCCGGGCAGGGATCGGAGCCGGAACCTGGGTGGGCGCTCCGGTTCCGGATGGGATGATCGCCTCAGGCGACCCAGAACGGCTTGTTCGCCTCGTGGGCGGCCTCGTCGCTGGTCACGCCGATATCGGCGAGCAGACGCGGGTCCAGGTCGGCGAGGGTCTCGCGGTCCTTCAGGCGGGTTGCCCAAAGCGTCAGGGTGCCGAAGACAGAGGCGACGACACGATCGGCCATCGAGGTCTGAGCTCCGCGCGCGGCGGAGGCCCCGAACATCGGGCGAGCGGTCTGGGTCAGGGTCCGGCTCATAGGAACCTCCTTCACAAAGTGTTAATATTTCGGATCACGAATGAGAGCGGATCGCTCTCTTAACTCGTTGTCTGGGAGTGTATTTACGGATTGAATTGATCGTTCACAAACGATACTTTCTCATCATATCTATTAGATAATCTTATCTATAAAGGGGCTGTTAATGCGTCGTCTTCCGCCGCTGAATGCCCTCCGCGCCTTTGAGGCCGCGGCGCGGCATCTGAGCTTCACCAAGGCCGCCGGCGAGTTGAACGTCACCCAGGCGGCGATCAGCCATCAGATCCGCGCGCTGGAGGACTGGCTGGGCATGCCGTTGTTCCGACGCCAGAACCGGGCCCTGCTGCTGACCGACGCCGGCCAGGCCTATCTGCCGGCCATGCGCGACGCCTTCGACCTGATGCAGCAGGCGACGGCCAAGCTGCACCAGCGCGACCGCAGCGGGGCGCTGAACGTCTCCACCTTCACCAGCTTCGCCGCCAAGTGGCTCATGCCGCGGCTCGGCCGCTTCACCTCGGCCCATCCGGAGATCGAGATCCGGCTCGGCATCAACGACTCCCTGGTGGATTTCGCCAATGACGAGGTCGATGTGGGGGTGCGCTACGGCCGCGGCGACTGGCGCGGCGTGGATGTCGACCTGCTGATGACCGAGGAGGTCTTCGTGGTGTGCAGCCCGAAGCTGCTGGAGGGCGAGCACCCGCTGCGCGAGCCGGCGGACCTGCGCTATCACACCCTGCTGCATGACGACCTGCCGGAGGACTGGAGCACCTGGCTGGACGCCGCCGGCGTGGACGACGCGGTGAAGGTGCGGGCCCGCGGCGATCTGGTGTTCAACCACTCCGAAATGGTGCTGCAGGCGGCGGCGGACGGGCTGGGCGTGGCCCTCGGCCGAAGCGCGCTGGTGGCCGACGACCTGGCCGCCGGCAGGCTGGTGAAGCCGTTCGACCTGCAGCTGCCGACCCAATCGGCCTATTACGTGGTGCATTCGGAGAATGCCGGCGACCGGCCGAAGATCAAGGCCTTCACCGACTGGCTGCACGAGGAGGCCGCCCGCGACCACCGCACGCCGGCCAACGAGCCGGCCCCGCCGGTCTGAGCGGGATGCGGGCTAGTCCTTCGGGGTGAGGCCCATCGGTTCGGCGCCGAACACCTTCCGGAAGGCCTCGTTCAGCTTCAGGATGTCGTTGCTGTTGAGCTGGACGCCCTTCTCCACGAAATCCTCGCCCTCGCGCATGTTTCGGCCGCAGGCGTCGATATAGACGTCCATCAGCTCGCGGAAGGCCGTGAACGACTGGTTACCCACGGTGCTGGAGCGGACCTCGAAGACAGAGACGATCGCACCCATCCGGCGGACCATGCCGTCGAGCTCCTTCAAGCGCATCGCGTCGAACATCACAGCAACTCCACTCCGTGGGGCCGATGCCCCGTTTCTCTCCACCGCAAGATCTAGACGCAAAAGACCTGTCTTCAAAGCGGTATCGGCGCCGGCCCTCAGGCCGCGCCGGGACCCGACGCGGACTTTTCCGCCCGCCAGACCTCGACCCGGTTCCGCCCCTCCTCCTTGGCGGTGTAGAGCGCCCTGTCGGCCCGCTCGACCAGTTCGGGGATCGGCCGGCGGGGATTGAGCAGGGTGACGCCGAAGGACACCGTCAGGGCGACCGTGCGGCCGTCCTCGGTACCGAACTCCTCCTTGGCGATCCGGGCGCGCACCCGGTCCAGCACCCGGCGCGCCTCCTCCGGCCCGGTATCGGGCAGGCAGATGAGAAACTCCTCGCCGCCGTATCGGTAGACGCTGTCATAGGGCCGCAGATTGTCGATCAGCGCCGTGGAGACCGACGCCAGCACCTGGTCGCCGACCCGGTGGCCGAACGTGTCGTTGATCGTCTTGAAGTGATCGATATCGGCCAGCGCGATGCAGGCCGGCGAGCCGGAGCGCCGGGCGCGGACCACCTCGCGCTTCAGGTCGCGCTGCATGACCTGCCGGGTCTGCGCGCCGGTGAGCGGATCGATGTCGCTGATCGCCGCCTGGAACGCCTTGGCCAGGCGCTGCGCCTGGTCGCGGAAGGCCGACACCTTCTCCAGCAGGGCGTCGTATTCCTCGACGGGCACCTTGTCGGACTTCCAGGCCCGCTCCGCCAGCAGGGCGAGGTGGTTCAGCAGCGCCTCGTGCAGCGCCACCAGGGTCTCGAAGGCCGGCTGGTCGAGCGGCGGGTTCTCGCGCCGCTCCTCGTACCAGGCGCCGAACTCCGAGCCGCCATGGGATCCGAGCTGCAGCAGGTCGCCGTCCGGCTTCACCTTCGACACGGCGGAGCGATGGAACCGCTGCAATCGGTCGTCCACCCCCCGCACCGCCTTCTCGATCGCGTTGACGATCGCCTCGTGGCGGCTGCGGTGGGAGGCGGCGTCCGGGATCACCATCGCGCCGTGCGCCCCCTACTCCGCCAGTTCGGCGCGGTCTCGGTACTCCTCCAGCGCCTCCGGGTTGGCCAGCGCCTCCACGTTCTTCACCGGCCGGCCATGGACCACGTTGCGCACCGCCAGCTCCACGATCTTGCCCGACTTGGTGCGCGGGATATCGGTGACGGCCAGCACCTTGGCCGGCACGTGGCGCGGGGTGCAGCCGGTGCGGATGCGGGTCTTGATCGACTTGATCAGATCCTCATCCAGGGCCACGCCCTCGGCGAGGCGGACGAACAGGACGACGCGCACGTCGTTGTCCCAATCCTGGCCGATGACGAGCGCCTCCATCACCTGCGGCATCTGCTCGACCTGGCGGTAGATCTCCGCCGTGCCGATGCGCACCCCGCCTGGGTTCAGCACCGCGTCGGAGCGCCCGTAGATGATCATGCCGCCATGCTCGGTCAGCTCGACATAGTCGCCGTGGCACCACACGCCCGGCCAGGCCTCGAAATAGGCGGCCCTGAACTTCTCACCCTCGGGGTCGTTCCAGAAATAGATCGGCATGCAGGGGAACGGCTTGGTGCAGACCAGCTCGCCCTTCTCGCCGACCACCGGCTTGCCGTCGTCGTTCCAGACCTCCACGGCCATGCCGAGGCCGCGCTTCTGGATCTCGCCGCGCCAGACCGGGCTGATCGGGCTGCCGAGCACGAAACAGGACACGATGTCGGTGCCGCCGGAGATCGAGGCGAGCTGGATGTCCTTCTTGATCTCGGCATAGACGTAGTCGAAGCCCTCCGGCACCAGCGGCGAGCCGGTGGAGGTCATCGCCCGCACGGTGTCCAGCTTGTGGGTGGTCTTCGGGCTGCGCTCGATCTTCTTCAGATGGTCGATGTACTTGGCCGACGTGCCGAACAGGGTCATGCCTTCCGCATCGGCATAGTCGAACAGGATGTCCGGCTGCGGATGGAACGGCGAGCCGTCATAGAGCAGCAGCGTCGCCTCCGCCGCCAGGCCCGAGACCAGCCAGTTCCACATCATCCAGCCGCAGGTGGTGAAGTAGAACACCCGGTCGCCCGGGCGCACGTCGGTCTGCAGCTTGTGCTCCTTCAGGTGCTGCAGGAGGGTGCCGCCGATGCCGTGGACGATGCATTTCGGCACCCCAGTCGTACCCGACGAGAACATGATGTAGAGCGGGTCGTTGAACGGCATCCGCGTGAAGCTCAGCTCCGGCGCCGCCCCGTCGCCGAGATAGGCGTCCCACAGGACCGCGTTCCTGATACCTGAGAGGTCCGGGGCCGCATTGGTATAGGGCACCACCAGCACGCGCTTCAGCGTCGGAAGCTGATCGGCGACGGCGGAGACCTTGTCGCGGATGTCATGGGTCTTGGTGGCGTAGTAGTAGCCCTCCACCGCCACCAGCACCGTCGGCTCGATCTGGCCGAACCGGTCGAGCACGCCCTGCACGCCGAAATCGGGCGAGCAGGAGGACCAGACCGCCCCGAGCGACGTGGCAGCGAGCATGGCGATGATCGTCTGCGGCATGTTCGGCATGAAGGCGGCAACCCGATCGCCCGGGCCCACGCCGTCGGCCTTCAGCGCGGCGGCCAGCCTGGCGACCTGGGCGCGGGTCTCGTCCCAGGAGTAGCGCAGCTTCACCTTGTCCTCGCCCCAGAAGACCATCGCGTCGCCGTCGCCGGTGCGGCGCAGCAGGTTCTCGGCGAAGTTGACCTTGCCCTGGGGAAAGAACTTGGCGCCCGGCATGGCGGTCGGGTCGGACAGGGTGACCCCGCCCTTCTCGCCGATCACCCCGCCGAAATCCCACAAGGCCGTCCAGAAGGCTTCGGGGTTGTCGACCGACCATTGCCACAGGCTGTCGTAGTCGCTGGCCTTGGCACCGCGCTCGGCGTTCACCGTGTTCATGAAGGCGGTGATCTGCGCCGCGGCGGCGCGCTCAGGCGAAGGTTCCCACAGCTTGGTGACCGCGTCGGTCATCACGTTCCTCCGGTAGGTGCTGTTCCGGCCGTGCCCGCCGGACTGTTCCGTTCATTCGTATCGCCAGCACCGCAGAGGCGCAACGCCGGCTTGCGCGGGCGCTTGTTATTGCAGTGCAGCAGATTATTGTGGCCGTGACATGCCAGACCCTGCCGCCGCCCCGTCGCCCCGCCCCGATCCCACCCTGAAGCCGCCGGGCGAGCCACGGTGGCGCCGCAGATGGCTGGACTGGTGGCTCGCCCTGCCCGGCAACGTGCGCGGCGCGTTCTGGATCCTCGCCGCCTCCATCCTGTTCTCGATCATGTCGGCGGCGGTGAAGACCGTCAGCGCGCGGCTGGACATCTTCCAGATCGCCTTCTTCCGCTGCCTGGTCGGCTTGCTGGTGATCCTGCCCTTCATGGTCCGGATCGGCCCGCAGGTGTTCAAGACCCGCCGGCCGGTGCTGCATGTCGTGCGCTCGCTGACCGGGCTCATGGCGATGTTCTGCGGCTTCTATGCGATCACCCACCTGCCGCTCGCCGACGCGACGGCGATCACCTTCGCCAAACCGCTGTTCATGATCGTGCTGGCGGTGCTGTTCCTGGGCGAGGTGGTGCGCTGGCGCCGCTGGTCCGCGACGATCATCGGCTTCCTCGGCGTGCTGGTGATGATCAATCCGGGCGAGAACGGCCTGGACCCGGCGATGGCGGCCGCCCTGGCCGGCACGCTCTGCGTCGCCGTGGTGGTGGTGCTGGTGAAGCGGCTGTCGGCGACCGAGGCGCCGCTGACCATCCTGTTCACCTTCGGGATCGTCTCCACGATCGGCTCGGTGGTGCCGGCCGCCCTGGTCTGGCAGACCCCGACCTGGACCGAGCTCGCCCTGATGGTGCTGATCGGCTCGCTGGGTGCGTCCGGCCAGTCCTGCATGATCCGCGGCTTCCGGGTCGGCGAGGCGACGGCGGTGGTGCCGTTCGAGTACTCCCAGCTCCTGTTCGCCGGGCTCTTCGGCTACCTGCTGTTCGGCAACATCCCGACCCTGAACACCCTGGCCGGGGCGGTGCTGATCGTGGCGAGCACGCTGTACATCGCCCTGCGCGAGGCGAAGCTGGGCAAGAAGCCGGCGGCCAAGGCGTCCGTCCAGGCGCCGGCGCCGGTGTCGGTGGACGGGGATCGGCTGCCGCCGGGGGCTTGATCCTGATTTGCATCAGGATGACGGAAGCCCCGGTCGTCGTCCTGACGCACGTCAGGACCAAGCCGCTCCCCTTGAACCCAAAAAGAAAACGATCCGGAAAAGAAAAAGGGGCCCGAAGGCCCCTTCCGCACAAATTGTCGCCGGCCTCACTCCGCCGCCGCGGCCACGGTCCCACCGACCGCGTCGAGGGCTTGGCCGAGATCGGCGAGGATGTCGTCGATATGCTCGATGCCGACCGACAGCCGCACATAGCCGTCGCTCACGCCGGTCGCGATCTGGTCCTCCGGGCTGAGCTGGCTGTGGGTGGTGCTCGCCGGGTGGATGGCCAGCGAACGGGCGTCGCCGATATTGGCCACGTGATAGAACAGCTTCAGCTTGTCGATGAAAGCGCGGCCGGCTTCCTTGCCGCCCTTGATCTCGAAGCCGACCAGCCCGCCATGGCCGCCCTTCAGATAGGTATCGGCCCGCTTGCGCGCCGCGCCGTCCTGCTGGCTCGGGTGGATCACGGTCTCCACCGCCGCATGGCCCTTCAGGAATTCGGCCACCTTGGTCGCGTTCTCCGCATGGGCGCGGATGCGCAGCGGCAGGGTCTCCAGGCCCTGGATGATCTGGAAGGCGTTGAACGGGCTGAGCGCCGCGCCCAGGTCGCGCAGCAGGGTGGTGCGGGCCTTGATGATGTAGGCCACCGGGCCGAGCGGGGCCGTCGCCTCGGTCCAGACCGCGCCATGGTAGCTCGGGTCCGGGGTGTTGAGGGCCGGCTGGCGCTCCTTGTGGTCGGCCCAGGGGAAGTTGCCGCCATCGACGATCAGGCCGCCGATCGAGGTGCCGTGGCCGCCGATATACTTGGTGGTCGAGTAGACGATGACCGCCGCGCCATGGTCGAACGGCCGGCACAGGATCGGGGCCGCCGTGTTGTCAATGATCAGCGGGATGCCGAAGCCGCGGCCGATATCGGCCACCTCCTTGATCGGGAAGGCCTGCAGCTTCGGGTTCGGCAGGGTCTCGGCGTAATAGGCGCGGGTGCGCTTGTCGGTGGCGCGGGCGAAGTTCTCCGGATCGGACGGATCGACGAAGCGGACCTCGATGCCCTGGTCTTTCAGGGTGTTGGCGAACAGGTTCCAGGTCCCGCCATAGAGGTCGGTGGAGCTGACGATGTTGTCGCCGGCCTTGGCTAGGTTCTGGACGGCGAAGGCGCTTGCCGCCTGGCCCGACGCCACGGCGAGGGCCGCCACGCCACCCTCCAGCGCCGCGACCCGCTGCTCCAGCACGTCGCAGGTCGGGTTCATGATGCGGGTGTAGATGTTGCCCAGCTCCTTGAGCGCGAAGAGGTTCGCGGCATGCTCGGTGTCGCGGAACTGGTAGGAGGTGGTCTGGTAGATCGGCACAGCCACGGACCCGGTGGTCGGGTCGGCGCGGTACCCGGCATGCAGGGCCAGGGTCTGGGGATTGGTGGTGTTGAGGGACATCGGTCGTCTCCGTTTAGCAGCCGGCGGGCAGCAGCCCGCCTTGGTCAAAGGGACCAAACGCAGCCGGGACGGAGGTGCCGGACGGACCGGTTCGCCTGGGCGGAAGAAGAAAAAACCCGCCAAGCGAGCCAGCGGGTCCGTTACGACCGCCGCTTTAGCTGCATTTGTAACGCGCCCGCAAGCTGGAGGCTCAAATCGGCGCAGTGGGGATTCGGTACGCCGAAATCGGTAGGGTGTCAACGCGCCTGTCAGAGGACCCGCGCGTTGCTCTCTGCGTTACCCCTGGGTAGACATGGAGTGCCCTCATGACGGATCAACTCGAAACTCTCCTGGCGACCATCCGCGCCTGCCGGTTGTGCGCCGCGCATCTCCCGCTCGGCCCAAGGCCGGTGCTGGTGGTGGAGCCGAGTGCCAGGATCCTGATCGTCGGCCAGGCGCCGGGGACCAAGGTGCACGAGACCGGCATCCCGTGGAACGACCGCTCCGGCGACACCCTGCGCGGCTGGATGGATGTGGACCGGGAGACGTTCTACGACCCGGCGCGGGTCGCCATCGTGCCCATGGGCCTATGCTACCCGGGCGTGCTGCCATCCAAAAACGGGAAGAGCGGCGGAGACGCCCCGCCGCGGCCGGAATGCGCCCCCACCTGGCACGCGCCGGTACTGGAGCATCTCCCCCACGTCGAGCTGATCGTCCTGGCGGGTCAGTATGCCCAGGCGCATTATCTGGGCGCGGCCCGGCACAAGACCTTGACCGAGACGGTGAAGCACTGGCGCGACTACGGTCCGCGCTTCTTCCCGGTGCCGCACCCGTCCTGGCGGTCGGGCAACATCATCCGCAAGAACCCCTGGTTCGAGGCCGACCTGCTGCCGGACCTCAGGGCACGGGTGGCGGCGCTGGTCTGACGCCTACTCTTCCGGCTCCGTCGTGAAGCGCAGCGGGAACCCCGCCTGCCTCGCCATGCCGTTGGCCCGGTCGGCCTTGGTCTCGGCGATGTCCCGGGCATAGACGGCGACCACGCAGACCCCCTTGCGGTGGGCGGTCAGCATCACCGCATAGGCCCGGTCCTCGCCCATGCCGAACTCGGCCTTCAGCACCTTCACGACGAATTCGCGCGGGGTGTAGTCGTCGTTCAGCAGGATGACCTTGTACATCTTCGGCCGCTCGACCTTGGGCTTCACCTTGGTCTTCGAGCGGGTATCCGTGTCGCTCATCGCAGCGTCTCCGGCCGGGCCTCCCTGCGGTCATGCGTCAGCGCATCAGGTCCTTCAGCACGACATGGGTCTGGAACCGTTTCACGTAGCTCTCATAGAAATGGAGCTTGGTGAAGCGCTCGTAATCCTCAAGGTCGGCAACCTCGATAGCGATGAGATAATCCTCCGATCCGGTGACATGGTAGCATTGGACCACCTCGGAGGCCTCGCGCATCCGCCGGCTGAAGTGATCCTCGCGGTCCGGCCGGTCGCGCTCGAAGGTGAGCAGGACGAAGACCGTGACCTTCTTCTCCCGGTACTCCGGCGCCACCAGCGCCACCTCCCGGGCGATCACCCCCTCGTCCCGCAACCGCTGCAACCGGCGCAGACAGGCCGCCGGCGACAGCCCAACCTCCGCGGAGAGCTCCGCGCCCGTGCGGCGACTGTTCTCCTGCAACAGCGCCAGAATGCGCCGGTCGAATTTATCCAGATCGATCACTGCCAATCCTCACGAATGACGCTTCGCGCGAGCCCGAAGCGTCCGGCCCCCTGATTTTGCGAAATTCTATCGTCCCGAGCCGGCCAGCGCGAACCGTCCGCATGCGCGCCGCCCAACTATTCAGGGACAGCGCGGGGCCCCGCCCCGCTCCCGATCCGAAGAGGAGAAAGACATGACCGCCCGTCCCCTGGCCTCCCGCCCTCTTGCCACGCACCGGCTGCCGACGCCCGGACGCATCCTGCTGGCCCTGGTCGACCCGTTGCGCCGCCGCTGGCAGGCAATGCTGGATGCCGAGCATCTTGCGGACCTGCCGCCCCACCTTCTGGCCGATATCGGACTCGGCGCGGACGATGTCGAGCGTATCCGCCACGGCGAGTGCCCGATACGGCCGCGGACGCTGCACCGCACCACGACCGTCGACAGAACCGGCGGTCCTGCCTAAGGTCGCAGGATCCCGCCTGCACCCTCCAAGGCCGACCCTGAAGGAATATCCATGCCCGCCGTCCTGTTCCGCACCGAAAACGACAATCCCGACCAGTGGCGTGACGCGCTGACCAAGCGCATTCCCGGTCTCGATTTCCGGGTCTGGCCCGATGTCGGCAACAAGGAGGACATCGAGTTCGCCCTGGTCTGGAAGGTTCCGGCCGGCGCCTATGACGGCATGACCAACCTGAAGGCGATCTGCTCGCTGGGCCAGGGGGTGGACCATATCTTCGCCGAGCCCAACCTGCCGGATGGCGCGCAGATCCTGCGCATCGTCGATCCGTGGATGGCCCAGGCCATGGCGGAATGGGTGCTGCTGCAGGTGCTGCGCTTCCACCGCCAGGGCATGGAGTACGAGCAGTTCCAGCGCGAGGGCCGCTGGGTGAAGCTGCCGGCACCGGAGACCTCCACGAAGCGGGTCGGCATCCTCGGCATGGGCGCACTCGGCGCCCAGGCGGCGACCACCATCGCCGCTCTGGGCTTCGACGTTGCCGGCTGGTCGCGCACCCGCAAGGAGATCGACGGCGTGACGAGCTTCGCCGGAGAGGCCGAGTTCGACGCGTTCCTGGCCCGCACCGACATCCTGTGCTGCCTGCTGCCGCTGACGCCTGAGACCACGGATATCATCAACGCCGACACCCTGGCCAAGTTGCCCAAGGGCGCCTTCGTGGTGAATTCCGGCCGCGGCGCCCAACTGGTGGAGGAGGACGTGCTGGCCGCCCTAGACAGCGGGCACATCGCCGGCGCCTCGCTCGACGTGTTCCGCACCGAGCCGTTGCCGAAGGACCACCCGTTCTGGACCCATCCGAAGGTTCAGGTCTGGCCCCATGTCTCGGCCCAGACCAATGCCGAGAGCGGCGCCGACCAGGTGGCGGAGAACATCCGCCGCATTTTCGCCGGCCAGACTCCGATCAACATGGTCAGCCGCGAGCGGAAATACTGATGGGCGCGATCGAGAACCCGATCGTCGCGGTCCACAGCACCGGCGATGGCCCCTCGGCCTGGGTGGCGGCGCTGAAGGCGGAGATGCCCGGCGTGGACGCCCGTCCGTCCCTGGAGATCACCGGCGACGACCTCGCGCGGGTGGACGTGTCGATCTCCTGGCGCCTGCCCCACGGGGTGATGGCGCGCTTCCCGAACCTGAAGCTGGCCCAGTCGATCGGCGCCGGCGTCGACCACATCCTGGACGACCCGGAGCGGCCGACCCACGTGCCGATCGCCCGGCTGATCGATCCGTTCATGGCCGGCTCGATGACCCATCACATCGTGCTGCAGATCCTGCGCTGGCACCGCAAGGCCGACAAGTTCGAGCGGCTGGCCGCCCAGCATGTCTGGCCCATGAGCGAGGCCTTCGACCACCGCAAACTGCACGTCGCCATCCTCGGCCTCGGCACGCTCGGCGAGCATCTGAGCCGGGCGCTGACCGCCCTGGAGATCGCCAATACCGGCTGGACCCGCTCGCCCCGGTCCGTCGACGGCGTGGCCTCGGTCTCGGGGGCGGCGGAACTGGACGCCCTGCTGGGGCGGTCCAACGTGGTGGTCTGCCTGCTGCCGCTGACCGGTCAGACCGAGGGGGTGCTCTGCGCCGGGCTGTTCGCCAAGCTGCCCAAGGGCGCCCTGCTGGTGAATGTCGGCCGCGGCGGCCATCTGGTGGAGGAGGACCTGATCCCGGCCTTGGATTCGGGCCAGCTCTCGGCCGCGGCGCTCGACGTGTTCCGGCAGGAACCGCTGCCGGCCGACCATCCGTTCTGGAGCGACGAGCGGATCTACATCACCCCGCATATCGCCGCCGAGGTGAATCCGCCGACCGCCTCCATCGTGTTCGCCGAGAACATCCGACGCATCCGCTCCGGCGCCACGCCGACCGGGCTGGTCGACCTGGATCGGGGCTACTGACCCTCCCGTCAGTACGGGTACTCGGCTTGCCGGTAATCGTCGTATAGTCGCGCAACCAATACGGCGAACGAGGCCTCGGCGTGAGTCACATCGTGCAGACCGCCTGGAGCAATCCGGGCGGCCTCTCCAGGCGCCTGGCGGAGCTGCCGTCGGAGCCGCACGCCCTGGCGACGGCGCTGGAGAACATCCTGATCCATGTGGGCATCGCCCATGCCGAGGGAACGGGCGTGCCGGAGCGGGCGCGGAACGACGCCTCGGCCCGTACCCTCGCGCGGCTGCTCGAGACCGCCCTGGCGCGCGATCCGCGGCCGCTGACCGAGCGCCGGGCGCCGGCCGACCTGCTCTACGGCACCTGCCACGACTTCGCCCTGGTTGCCACCGCCGTCCTGCGGATGGCCGGGGTGGAGGCGCGTATCCGGGTCGGCTTCGCGGACTATTTCTCGCCGGGCTTCTGGGACGATCACTGGGTCTGCGAGTACCGGCGCGGCGGCGACTGGAAACTGTTCGACCCGGAACTCGGCCCCCGGATGCGCAACCGCTTCGGCGTGACCTTCAACATCGCCGACCTGCCCCGCCGCCGGTTTCTGACCGGGGCACGGGCCTGGCAGGCGGTCCGGGCCGGAACCCTCGACCCCGCCACCCTGGGGGCCTCGGCGATCGGCATCTCCGGGGACTGGTTCGCCGCCGGCAGCCTGCTGCGCGACGCCGCGTGCCTGGCCGGGATCGAGCTGCTGCCCTGGGACACCTGGGGACCCGCGGCCGAGGCGGTGCGCCGCCGGGAGGTGGCCGAGGCAGACCTGCCCTGGTTCGACAGCGTCGCCGCCGCCTTCGCCCACCCGCCATCGACCCGGGCGGCGACCTACGCCCTGCTCTCGAGCTTCCCGGGTGCCTTGCCCGGCAACTCGGTGCTGAGTGTGGTCGACGGCGCGCCGGCCGATCAGCCGATCCTTTAGGAGACGGCGTCGCCGCCGGCCGATCGGCTGCGCCAGAGCTTCATGACCACCGGCAGGAACCAGACCGACAGGGTGATCACGCCGAGCACGGCGGCGATCGGCCGTTCGAAGAAGGCGAGCAGGTGGCCGTCCGCCTTGATCATCGCGGTCATGAAGTTGCCCTCCAGCATCGGCCCCAGCACCAGGCCCAGGATCGCCGGCGCCACCGGGAAGCCGTTCTCCTCCATGACGAAGGCGAGGATGCCCATGACCAGCATGATCACGACGCCGAACAGGCTGTTGTCGATGGCATAAGCGCCGACGGTGGAGAACAGCAGCACGATCGGCCAGATGATGCCGCGCGGGATGCGCAGGATGTACCGGGCGAGACCGATGGCGGCGAAGCCGAACGGGATCAGCACGATGTTCGCGATGAAGAAGGTAACGAACACGCCGTAGATCAGCTCCGGCGAATGGATGAAGACGGTCGGGCCGGGGTTCATGCCCTTCACATAGAGCACGCCGATCACAATGGCGGTGATCGAATCGCCCGGAATGCCGAAGACCAGGGCGGGAACCCAGGCGCCGCTCAGCGCCGCGTTGTTGGCGGAACCGGCATCGACGATACCCTCCACATGGCCGGTGCCGAATTTCTCCGGCTCCTTCGACAGCTTCTTGCTCAGCGCGTAGGACACCCAGGCGGCGATGTCGCCGCCGGCCCCGGGAAGGATGCCCACGGCGGTGCCGAGCACGCTGCCCCGCGCCACGCCCTTCCAGTAGCGCCGGAACACGCCCCCGAGCCCGTTGAACAGATGCATCAGCCGGCTCAGCGCCGGCGGCTCGGCGGCCTGGGTGGCGACCATGTTGCGCAGGATTTCGGCCACGGCGAACATGCCGATCATGGCCGGAATGAACGCAACCCCGCCCAGCAGATCGGGAATGCCCAGGGTATAGCGCGGGTAGCCCGCGGTGATGTCGATGCCCACGGTCGCGATGAACAGGCCGATGATCAGCGAGATCGCGCCCTTGAGCGGGCTCGCCGTCGACACGAAGACCGCGCAGGTCAGGCCGAGGCAGGCGAGCCAGAAGTACTCGAACTGGGTGAACTGCAGCGCCACCTCGGCGAGCTGCGGCGCCGACAACACCAGCACCAGGGTACCGAACATGCCGCCGATGGCCGAGCCGACCAGGCTGGTACCGAGCGCACGCTCGGCCAGCCCCTTGCGGGTCATGGCGAAGGCTTCGCTTGCATAGGCGGCCGAGGCAGGGGTGCCGGGTACGCGGAGCAGGGCGCCAGGAATGTCGCCGGCGAAGATCGCCATGGCCGTGGCGGTCACCATCGCCGCGATGGCCGGGACCGGGTCCATGAAGAAGGTCAGCGGCACCAGCAGGGCGGTCGCCATGGTCGCGGTCAGTCCGGGGACCGAGCCGACGAGCAGGCCGAAGATCGCGGCGATCGCCATGGTGGTCAGGACTTCGAGGTTGAAGACCAGCGGCAGGGCTTGCAGGAAGGGGTCCATCGAAACCTCAGTAGACCACGGACTCGAGCACGCCCCAGGGCAGCGGCACGAGCAGCAGGCCGTAGAAGATCTGGTGAATGGCGAGCGTCACGGCCGCGGCGATCACGGCGGAGCTGATCCACCGGCCGCGCAGGCGGAGCATCAGCACGAACACCACCAGGAAGGCGGTAGGGATGAAGCCGAGCCACTCGGAGACCAGGATGTAGAAGACGACACCGCCGATCGCGAGCGCCAGGGTGAATAGCTGGCCCGGGGAGCGGGCCCAGTCGTCGGTATCCAGCAGAGGCTGGGTCGCCCGGTTGCGCCAGCCCGAGAGGATCAGGAGCAGACCGCCGATGGCGAAGCCCGCGCAGAGCAGCCGCGGGAAGAGTGCCGAGCCATAATTCTGGCCCGGCACCTGTGGGAACTCCAGGGTGCCGGCCGCGGCCAATGCCGCGAACCCGATCAGAACGATCCCGAGGATCGCGTCGTTGAACCGCATGTCGCCACCCGGATGAGGTGTTTTGGGAAGGGGA
The DNA here is from genome assembly GCF_965223715.1 of Thalassobaculum sp. Taxonomy (GTDB): domain Bacteria; phylum Pseudomonadota; class Alphaproteobacteria; order Thalassobaculales; family Thalassobaculaceae; genus Thalassobaculum. The sequence continues at coordinate 3,420,220 of NZ_OZ245012.1, forward strand.
GGGTCGGGCCTTACTTGGCCAGACCGACCGCCTTCAGGACCTTGCCGTAGTCGGCATCCGAGGTCTCGTAGTGCTTGGCGAGGTCATCCGGGCCGCCCCAGATCATGCCGAAGCCGCGGTTCGCCATGAAGTCCTTGAACTCCTGGCTGTTGTAGACCTTCTCCACCGTGGCGGCGAGCTTGGCCTGCACGTCCGCCGGCAGGCCCTTCGGGCCGGCGACGGTGCGCCAGGCGGCGGTCTGCCAGTTCGGGCCGCCGGCCTCGGTCAGGGTCGGGATGTCCGGGAAGGCGTCCAGGCGCGTGTCGTTCATGACGGCGAGCACCTTGACCTTGCCGGCCTCCATCAGCGCCCGGGCCTCGACCACCGAGGCGGTGACCGCGTCGATGCCGCCGGCGGCGAGATCGGCGAAGGCCGGAGCCGCACCCTGGGACGGGACCCAGCCGATCGCGCTGGAATCCATGCCGGCCTCGACCAGCATGCCGGCCAGCGCCAGGTGCCAGATGCCGCCCTGGCCGGTGCCCGAGGCCTTCATGCTGCCGGGGTTGGCCTTGGCGTCAGCCAGCAGGGCGCCGACGTCGTTGTACTTGGAGTCGATGTTGACGGACACGCCGGCCGGATCGGCGTTGTACAGCGCGATCGGGGTGTAGTCCTTGTAGCTGAGTTCGGTCAGGCCGATCCAATGCATCATCGCGATCTCGACCGTGACGATGCCGATCGTGTAGCCGTCCGGCTTGGCCGAGGCGATGGCCTGGTGGCCGACGACGCCGCCGCCGCCGGTGCGGTTGACCACGTTCACCGGCACGCCGAGCTCGTCCTGCATGATCTTGGCGATCATCCGGCCGGTGGCGTCGGTGCCGCCGCCGGCGGACCAGGGCACGATCACCTGGATCGGGCGCTCGGGATATTCGGCGCGGGCGGGACCGTTGACCAGGGCAACCGTGGCCATGGCAACGATTGCCCAAGCAACCATGATGGTGCGTTTCATCTGTCGTTTCCTCCGGTATTGGACTTTTTTGGTTATTTTTAGTCTTGGATCTGCCAACGGTAGCATCGGCGGCATGCGCGTCTAGGGGGAAAATCGACGATTCCCGCTTTGCGACCATGCCCTCAATCCGGCCCCGTCCGCCTGGCTCTTCCGGGCAGACAGGGGCCCGCTTCCCGGCCCGCGTGGACCGGGGTCGGGCACTGCCGCGACAATCTGTCCCGCCGGTCGGCCGGCCGCTATTCCGGGCGATCGAGGCCGACGGCGGACAGGGCGGCATCCTGGCGCCGGGCCAGGGTCTCCACGTCGAACTCGCCGATCAGGTCGTGGAACAGGCGGTACCAGTTCACCTCCGCCTTCAGGTGCATGAAGACCGAGCCAAGGCCCAGGGCGGCGCGGTCCATCAGCACGAACTCGCGCGGCGGGCGCACGCCGCTCAGCCGCTTCAGCTCGCCATGCACCTTCTCGGCGATCTCGCGGCCGTAGAGGCCGCTCCCGCTCTCCTGGATCTTGCGGGTGCGGTCCTCCATCAGCGGGCCGTAGAGGAAGCGCGCCCAGACGTTGAGCACGTCGATGGTCTCGCGGTCGAGATCGGTGAAGCCCCAGCTCGCATAGGCCTGGACCGCCAGCTCCTCGTCGTCGTCGCGCAACGCCCGGTACAGGTCGATCACGCCCTTCACGAAGGCCGGCGGGAACACCCGGATGCAGCCGAAATCCAGCAGGTTGATCGAGCCGTCGTCGCGGATCGTGTAGTTGCCCAGATGCGGGTCGCCGTGGATCACGCCGAAGAAGTAGAACGGCACGTACCAGGTCCTGAACATGTTGTGGGCGACCCGGTTGCGGGTCTCGATGTCCGGGTCCCCTTCCAGGAACTTCATGAACGGCGTGCCGTCCAGCCAGGTCATCGTGATCAGCCGGTTGGTCGACAGGTCGTCCACCACCTCGGGCACATGCACCGCCGACTCCTCGGCCAGCATATGGCGGTACAGTGCCATGTGCCGGGCCTCGCGGCCGTAATCCAGCTCCTCGCGCAGCCGGGCCGAGAGCTCGGTGTGGATCAGCGACGGGTCGATCGCCGTGTCGTAGCGCCGATACAGCTTGAACACCCAGTCGAGCTGCCGCAGGTCGGCCTCCACGGCCGACGACATGTCCGGGTACTGCAGCTTCACCGCGACCTTGCGGCCGTCATGCAGCACGCCGCGATGGACCTGGCCGAGGGAGGCGGCCGAGGCGGCCTCGCGCTCGAACTCGGCGAATTTCTTCTGCCAGCCGGCGCCGAGTTCAGTGGTCATCCGCCGCTTCACGAACGGCCAGCCCATGGCCGGCGCGTTCGACTGCAGATGGCTCAGCTCGTCGACATATTCCTTGGGCAGGGCGTCGGGCACGGTGGACAGGATCTGCGCCACCTTCATCAGCGGCCCCTTGAGCCCGCCAAGTGCGGCCTTCAGGTCGGCCGCATGTTCCGCCTTGTCGACGCTGAGGCCGAGATAGCGCTCCCCCGCCAGCCGGGCGGCGAGCCCGCCCACCGCGCTGCCGACCCGGGCATAGCGGCGCACGCGCCCACCCAACGAATTGCGTTCGGAATCGATGTCGCTCATGTCCGGATAGATAAGCTGTCGCGGAGGAAAGGAAAGGCGAATTCAGCGGGGTCACGCTGTGTCATGCCGTCGCCTTCTCCGTCATCCTGATGTCAATCAGGATCCTGCCTCTGACCGAGGGAGCGGCTTGATCCTGAAACGAGTTCAGGATGACGGGGGATGAGGTGAACGAAACACCCCTCGCGTCTTCCCGGCCTCGCGCCGGGACCCAGGGCGGATCCCGCTGCGGCGCCAGAGATTGATTCACCGGCGCTCCAGCGCGCGGCGGTCTCGGTCCCGGCGCGAGGCCGGGAAGACGAGCGGGACGTGTGGGTTCACGTCCGCCAGGGCGAGGTCTCGCGGTCGTAGTCGCGGCCGACCTCCGCCACCCGGATGCGGTACCGGGCGAACAGGCTGTCGCGGCCGGCCGACTGGGCCGCGTAATGGGCCGACCGCTCGCGCCAGCGCCGGATCGCCGCCTCGTCCTCCCAGGTGGAGAGCGACAGGATCTTGCCCGGGGTCACCAGGCTCTCGAACCGCTCCACCGAGATGAAGCCCTCCACCGTCTCGAGCTCGGCGCGCAGGGCGGCGGCCATCTCGAAATAGCTGTCCCGGCAGCCGTCCTTCGGCTCCACCTCGAAGATCACCACATGCATCTCAGGCTCCCGCGCGATCAGGCATCGTCGCGCAGCCAGGGGATGGAGCTGACCTCGATCCCCTCGTCGGCCAGCGCCTCGCGCTCCTGGGGGGTGGTGTCGCCGTAGATCCCGCGCGGGTCGCTGTCGCCGTAATGGATCTTGCGGGCCTCCTCGGCGAAGCGGTCGCCCACATTGTCGAAATTCTCCTCGATCTTGCGGCGCAGGCTGAGGAGCTGCTGTTTCAGCGCAAGCGCCTGGGTGGCGACCTGCTTCTGCTCGGCGCTCGGCGGCTCGGCCGGGACCGGGAGGGTCTCCCGGTGGGTGCCCTGCAGGGCCGGCGCCATGAGGGCGCGGGTCACCTGGGACGAGCCGCAGTCCGGACAGGACAACAGGCCCGATTCGGCCTGTTTCTCGAAGGCGGAACTGTTCTGGAACCAGGCCTCGAACTCGTGCTCGGCGTTGCAGCGCAGGCGGTAACGGATCATCGGTCAACCAATCACAGACATGACGGTAATATAGCGGTCACAGGCTGCCGTTCCAGCATCGAAGGACGCCCGCCACCGCAGACAGAGGCCCGCAATGCCCGCGACCCCGTCCGACCTGGCACGCCTCGACCGCGACCATCACCTGCACCCGTTCACCGATCCCAAGGTGCTGCAGGAGGACGCGCCGATCGTCATGGCCGGGGGCAAGGGCAGCACCCTGTGGGACGAGGACGGCAAGCTCTATCTCGACGCCCTGGCCGGGCTGTGGTGCGTCAATGTCGGCTATGGCCGCACGGAACTGGCCGAGGTCGCGTCCGACCAGATGCGGCGCCTCGCCTATTACAACACCTTCTTCAAGACCACGACCGCACCCACTGCGGCCCTGGCGGCGAAGCTGGCCGAGCTGATGCCGGACGGCCTCGACCATGTGGTCTTCGCCAATTCCGGCTCCGAGGCGCTGGACACCATCGTGCGGTTCTGCCGGCTGTTCTGGGAGCTGAAGGGCCAGCCGGACAAGACGATCATGATCGGCCGGGAGGAGGGCTATCACGGCTCCACCCTGGCGACGATCAGCCTGGGCGGCACGCTCGCCATGCAGGCCCAGGGCGGTCTGCCGCTCGCCGGGTTCGCGCATGTGGACACCGCCTACAAGTTCCGCCACGGCGAACCGGGCGAGAGCGACGAAGCCTTCGCCGAACGGGCTGCGGGCTGGATCGAGGCGAAGATCCTGGAGCTGGGCGCCGACAGGGTCGCCGGGGTGGTGGTCGAGCCGGTCCAGGGCGCCGGCGGCGTCATCATTCCGCCGAACGGGTATCTTACGCGAGTGCAGGAGATCTGCCGCCGCCACAACGTGCTGTTCGCCCTGGACGAGGTGGTCAGCGCCTTCGGCCGGCTCGGCGCCTGGTCGGCGGCGGAAAAGTTCGGCCTCACCCCGGACTTCATGGCCTTGGCCAAGGGCCTGTCCTCGGGCTACCAGCCGATCTCTGCCGTCATGGTCGGCCGCCGGGTGGCCGAGACCCTGATCGAGAAGAGTGGTGGCCTCGCCCACGGCTTCACCTATGCCGGCCACCCGGTGGCGGCTGCCGTGGCGCTCGCCAACCTGGAGATCATCGAGCGCGAGAACCTGATCGGCCGGGTGCGCGACGACCTCGCCGACTATTTCGCCCAGGCCCTGGCCCGGCTGGCGGACCACCCGATGGTGGGCGAGGTGCGCAGCCTCGGCCTGATCGGCGCGGTGGAGCTGGTGCAGCAGCGCGACCCGAAGATCCTGTACGACCCGGAAGGGCTCGTCGGCGCCGTGGTGCGCGACCAGATGCAGGCCCGCGGCGTGATCGTCCGCGCAGTGCGCGACGCCCTGGTCATCGCCCCGCCCTTCGTCGTCACCCATCGCGAGATCGACCGGATCGCCGACACCCTGCGCCTCGTCCTCGACGACATCCTGGAGCAGATCGGCGTGGTCGGCGACGACCGGGCGCTTGCCGAGATCACCGCCGGAGGAAGCGCGCTCAAGGGCCTCACCTGCCTGGTCACCGGCGCCTCGCGTGGGATCGGCGCGGCGGTGGCCGAGCGGTATGCGGCGGAGGGCGCTCGGGTAGTGCTGGCCGCCCGCTCCCAGGCCGAGCTGGAGGCCGTCGCCGCCCGCATCCGCAAGGCCGGCGGCCAAGCCGCGACCCTGGCCCTCGATCTCTCCGACCCGGCCGCCACCGAGGGGCTGGGAAAGCGAATCGGCGAGAAGCTGGGACGGCTGGACGTGGTGGTGGCCAATCACGGGGTGCTGGGCGAGATCGCCCCCCTGGCCGAGGTGCCGGATGCCGTTTTCGATCAGGCGATCTCGGTCAACCTGACCGCCACCTTCCGGCTGCTGCGCGAGCTCGACCCGCTGCTGCGGGCGGCCCCCAACGGCCGTGTGCTGATGGTGACCTCCGGAGCTGCCCAGGGCGCCATGCCGGACTGGGGCGCCTATGCGGCGTCCAAGGCCGGGCTGGAGGCGCTGGCGCGGGCCTATGCGGCGGAGACGCGGTCCGGCCGGGTCCGGGTCAATCTGGTCGATCCGGGGGAGGTCCGCACCGGGATGCGGGCGACCGCCTTCCCCGAGGAGGATCCCAACCGCCTGCCGACGCCGGAGGAGATCACCGGCGTCTTCGTCCGCCTCGCCAGCCCCGCCTGCGGTTTCTCCGGGGCGCGGGTGCCGGCCAGCGTGGAGGTCTGACGACGATGGCCGACCCGACAGCTGATGCCGAAACGCCCCCGGAGGAGCCGTCGGCCTGGGTCGCCCGTTTCGCCCCCATGGTGCCCGCCGGGGGGACCGTGCTCGACGTCGCCTGCGGTGCCGGCCGTCACGCCCGCATGTTCCGCGACCGCGGCCATCCGGTCGTCGTGCTGGACCGCGACGTGGTGAAGGTGAGCGACATGGCGGTCGACCCGGAGGTGGAGATCGTCGCCCGCGACCTGGAGAGCGGCCGGCCCTGGCCGCTGGAGGGCCGCACCTTCGCCGGGGTCGTCGTGGTGAACTATCTGCACCGGCCGCTCTTCCCGGCCCTGGTGCGGTCGGTGGCGCCCGGCGGCGTGCTGATCTACGAGACCTTCGCCGCCGGCAACGAGCGTTTCGGCCGGCCGCGCAACCCGGACTTCCTGCTGCATCGCGAGGAGCTGCTGATCGCGGTGCGCCCGGAACTGCAGGTGGTGGCCTTCGAGGATCTGGAGGAGCAGGCGCCCCGCCACGCCGTCAAGCAGCGGGTCGTGGCGGTTCGGGCTCCTTAGCGCTACTCGCCGGCCTGGCGCAGCTCGCTGCCATAGACCACCGGCTCACCCACCACCCGGTCATGGGTCAGCGACGGCACCTTGCCGCGGGCCTCGGCCACCTTGGCAAGGTCGATCTCGGCGGTGATCAAACCGACCTCCTCGCCGGCATCGGCCACGACGGCACCCCAGGGATCCACGATCACCGAATGGCCAAAGGTCTTGCGGCCTTCCGCATGTTCGCCGGTCTGGGCGGCGGAAACCACGTAGCAACCCGTCTCGATCGCCCGGGCGCGCTGCAGCACGTGCCAGTGCGCCTCGCCGGTGACCTTGGTGAAGGCGGCCGGGGCGAAGATCACCTCCGCACCGGCCTGGGCCAGCTTGCGGTATAGGTAGGGGAAACGGATGTCGTAGCAGATGGTCATGCCCATCTTGCCCCAGGGGGTCTGGGCGATCACCGCCTCGTCCCCGGCCTGGTAGGTGTTGCTTTCGCGGTAGGTCTGGCCGTCGCCGACCTGCACGTCGAACATGTGGATCTTGGAGTAGCGGGCGACGATCTGGCCGCGATCGTCCAGCAGGAAGCTCCGGTTGGCCATCTTGTCGTCGGAGACCTTGATCGAGATCGACCCGACCAGCAGCCACACGCCCAGCTCGGCGGCGAGGCCGCGGAAGGCGGCGAGGACCTCGTGGGTCCCCTCCGGCCTGGCCTTGGACAGCGCCAGCTCGCGCTTGGGCTCGATCATGCCGACGACTTCCGGCGTCGTGATGAGCTGCGCGCCGCGCTCCTTGGCCTCCCGGATCAGGGGGCTGACCCGCTCGACATTCTCGAGCGGATCTCGGGTGGTGTTGGTCTGAACGCAGGCGACTGTCAGTCGGGTCATCGGAGACCTCCGGGCGTCAAAATCGAACGCTCGGACCGGGAGGCGGGTGCCTCAGACCAGGGAAACGCCGAGCAGATGGTCCAGCTTACCGGTCCGCTCGAGTTCCGCAAGCTCGTCCGAACCGCCGATGCCTTCGCCGGCGATGAAGATCTGCGGCACGGTGTGCCGGCCGTCGGCCCGCTCGCTCATCTTGGCGCGGGCGTCGCTGGATCCGCCGACGTCATATTCGACATAGTCCACACCCTTGTTCGCCAACAGCGACTTTGCGCGATAGCAATATGGACAGAACATGGTCGTGTAAATTTCAACCCTGGCCGCTTTGGCCATCTCGGTCCCCTCCTGTGAAGCACACGTCGCTGGGAAGTAGATAAGAAAAGTCCGGTCTTTTTGCAAAGCGGTCTCATCTGTGTGAGTTATGTCACTCGGGCGAGAGTCAGGACATCGACGGTCCTTGCACCGGACCTTCTGAGCACGCTTGTACACGCGGAAACCGTGGCTCCCGTTGTAAAAACATCGTCAACGAGGACTATCCGGCGGCCCTCGATCACTTCCGCGGCCCCATCGCAGTTATTCCGTAGCGCGAATGCTCCACGCACGTTTTGCGCTCGTTGCGCGGCCGACTTTCGACCCTGGCTGGGGGTTTGACGGGTGCGAAGCAGTAAACTGTCGACAACATTCACCCCGAACTGACGCCCCAGGGCATGGGCCAGGACCGCCGCCTGGTTGTACCGGCGCGACAACAACCGCCATCGGTGGAGCGGCACCGGGACGATCAGGTCCGCCTCCTCCAACAACCCGGCACCGGCCCGGCCCATCCAGGCGGCGAAGAGCGGGGCCAGCGTCAGCCGGTCGCCATGCTTGAAGGCGAGGATCAGGGACCGGGTGGCGTCGTCGTAGACCACCGCCGAGCGTGCCCGGTCGAAGACCGGCGGCGATGCGAGGCAGGCGCCGCAGAGCGCCCGGCCGAAGGGCCGGATCTCGAACGGAATGCCGCAGACCTCGCAGAACGGGGCGCCGATGAAGGTGACCGCACGCCAGCAGTCCAGGCACAGGGTCGCGTCGGCCGGCACGTCCACCCCGCAGCGCCCGCAGCGCGGCGGCAGCAGCAGGTCGAGCAGACGGCGCGCCAGCGGCGCCACGGGGGAGAGCACGGCCATGAAGCGGCCATGGAAGGTCCAGACGGGTTTTCTCTTCCCCTGTTTTCTCTTCCCCTGTTTTCTCTTCCCCTGCCCCCTCGCCTGCGCCATATGGCGGCCATGACCCCATCATCGCTCCCCGACACGATGCGTGTCTTCGACCGCTCCCTGCTGCGCCGGCGCCGCGAGCGCGCCCAGGGCGGCTATGGGGACTTCGCCTTTCTGGAGGAGGAGGTCGCCGACCGGCTGGCCGAGCGGCTGGAGGATATCCGCCGGCGCTTTCCGCTGGCCCTGGAGATCGGCGCCCGGTCCGGCGCGCTTGGCCGGGCGCTGCGCGCCAGCGGCAAGGTCGACACCTTGATCCAGAGCGACCTCGCCCCCTCCTGGGCGGCAGCCCGCGCCGCCGAGGGTTCGGCCCTGGCCCTCGACGAGGAGTTCCTGCCGATCGCCGACGGCTCGCTCGACGCGGTGTTCGGCGCGCTGTCGCTGCACTGGGTCAACGACCTGCCCGGCGCCCTGGCGCAGATCCGACGGGCGCTGAAGCCGGACGGCTTGCTGCTGGTGGCTCTGCTCGGCGGCGAGACCCTGGTGGAGCTGCGCGACGCCTTCGCCGAGGCGGAGGTGGCGGTGACCGGGGGCCTCAGCCCCCGGGTGTCGCCCTTCGCCGACCTGCGCGACGCGGGCGGGCTGCTACAGCGCGCCGGCTTCGCCCTGCCGGTGGTCGACGCTGACACGATCACCGTGACCTACGACAGCGCCCTGCACCTGATGCGCGACCTGCGCGGCATGGGCGAGACCAACCTGGTGCTGGAGCGCCACAAGGCGCCGATGACGCGCGCCCTGCTCGGCGGCGTGGCGCAGGCCTATGCCGAGCGCTTCGGCGGCGAGGACGGCCGGATACCGGCCCGCTTCCAGATCCTGTACCTGACCGGCTGGGCGCCGGCGGCAAGCCAGCCCAAGCCGCTGCGCCCGGGCTCGGCCACCAGCCGGCTGGCCTCCGCCCTCGGCGGCACGGAGACCGGCACCGGCGAGACGCCCGGCGGCTAACCCCCGCCCCGGTCGGAGACCTGCCAGTCCTGCCAGGTCTCCTCGCCGATCTGCTCCAGGATGAACTCCCGGAAGGCGGCGATATGGGGCTCGTCGGCCCGGGTCCGGTCATAGACGAACCAGTAGCCCGCATCCTCGTCCAGATACGAGTCATGCAGCGGCAGCAGCAGACCGGCGCTCATCGCCTCCCGCGCCAGGGCGAACCGGCCGAGCACCGCGCCATGCCCGGCCAGGGCCAGGTCGAGGATCGACCCGGCGTCGTACAGCACCGCGCCGGACGAGACGTCGGCCTCGGGAAACCCGTTATTCTCGAACCAGCGACGCCACCACAGCCGCGTCTCCTCGTGGTGCAGCGGCAGTTTCGCGATCTCCTCCACCGGGAGGGGCAAGTCGGCCGCCGAGAGCCCGTATTTCGCCAGCAGGCCGGGAGAGGCGATCGGCCGGGCATGGCCGCTGATCAGCCAGTGCTGCTCCAACCCGTCCCAGCCGCCGCGGCCGTAACGCAACCCCACATCGATCGCCCGCTCCCGGCGCAGATCGACCAGCCGGGTGGAGTGCTCGATGCGCACGTCAATCTCCGGGTGGCGCGCGCTGAAGGCCGGCAGCCGCGGCACGATCCAGCGATAGGCGACCGACGGCGCCGCGGTGATCGTCAGCATCCGGCGTCCGCCCGTCGCGCTGATGTCGGCGAGACGGGTATCGATGGCGTCGAAGGCCTGGCCCAGAACCGGTAGCAGGTCCGCCCCGGCCTCGGTCAGCCGGATGCGCCGATGCTCGCGCCGGAACAACGGCAGGCCGACCCATTCCTCCAGCGCCTTCACCTGATGGCTCACCGCCGCGTGGGTGACCGACAGCTCGTCGGCCGCCCGGCTCATGCTCTCCAGGCGGGCGGCGGCCTCGAAGGCGCGCAGGGCGTTGAGCGGCGGGAGACGGCGTCCAGACATACGGTACTTTTTCTAACACATAAGGTGAGAAAGCATCGTTTGAGATAACCCGCGATCCAGACCAAATTCAAGTCATCAAACGGGAACGAAGCCTCGTTTTCCTGAAAGGAGAGATAAAATGACCGGCAATCATCTTCTGCTTCTCGCCCATGCCGCAACCGGCGGTGCCGGAGACCAGATCGAGCGTCTGATCCGGCAGCATCACGAGGCGACCCACCGTCGTCCCGCCGACCACACCCATCCGGCCGACGGCCGCCGCAATGGCCGCCGCCGCATCCTGGGCCTGTTCTGATCGCTCCCGTCCGCCGGGAGAGGGATCAGCCGAGAATGTCCTGGATCATCGCCACCAACGGGGCGTCGGCCGGCGGCATCGGGTAGTCCCGAAGCCGCATCGGCCGCACCCAGGCCAGGTCGGCATGCTCGTGCCGGACCACCTCGCCCTTCCACCGCCGGCAGACATAGAGCGGCATGAGCAGGTGGAAGTCGTCATACGCGTGGCTGGCAAAGGTGAGCGGGGCAAGGCAGCTCTCGTGGGTGTCGATGCCCAGCTCCTCGCGCAGCTCGCGGATCAGCGCCGCCTCCGGCGTCTCGCCGGGATCGACCTTGCCGCCGGGGAACTCCCACAGCCCGGCCAGCTTCTTGCCTTCCGGCCGCTTGGCGATCAGCACGCGCCCGTCGGCATCGACCAGCGCCACCGCCACGACCAGGACGATCGGAAGGCTGTTCTCGGCCATGGACGCGCCTAGCTGCGGTAATCGGCGTTGATGTCGATATAGCCGTGGGTCAGGTCGCAGGTCCACACGGTGGCCCGGCCGCGGCCGACGCCGACATCCACCTCGATATCGATCTCCCGGCCCTTCATGTGGGCGGTCACCGGCGCCTCGTCATAGCCTTCGACGCGCACGCCGTCGCGGGCCACCGCGACGCCGCCGATGGAGATCGCCAGCTTGTCCCGATCCGCCTTCTGGCCGGACTTGCCGACCGCCATGACGATCCGGCCCCAGTTGGCGTCCTCGCCGGCGATGGCGGTCTTCACCAGGGGCGAGTCGGCGATGACCATGGCGATCCGCTTGGCCGCCCGCTCGGAGGCGGCACCGGTGACGGCGATCCGGACAAGCTTGCTCGCCCCCTCGCCGTCGCGCACCACCTGCATGGCCAGGTCGTGCAGCAGGTCCTCCAGCTTGGCGCGGAAATCGCGCAGGGCCGGATCGCCCGGCCCGTCCACGGTCACATGCGTCTCGCCCTTGCCGGTGGCGAAGAGCAGCACCGTGTCGCTGGTCGACTGGTCGCTGTCCACGGTCACCGCGTTGAAGCTGCGGTTCACGCCGCGGGTCAGCAGGGCCTTCAGCACCGGGGCCGGCAGGGCGGCATCGGTGACGATGAAGGACAGCATCGTCGCCATGTCGGGGGCGATCATGCCCGAGCCCTTGGCGATGCCGTTGATGGTCACCGGCACGCCGCGGATGTTCGCGGTGCGCGACGCCGTCTTGGCGAAGGTGTCGGTGGTCATGATGGTGGCCGCCGCGGTCTCCCAGGCGTCCTCCGTCAGTTCGGCCTCGGCGGCCGGCAGATGCTCGACGATCCGCTCATACCGGATCGGCTCGCCGATCACGCCGGTCGACGACAGCAGGATCTCCTCGGGCGTGCAGCCCAAGGCCGCCGCCGCCGCCTTCGCCGTCTCCGCACAGGCCATCGCCCCGTGGGCGCCGGTGAAGACATTGGCGTTGCCGGCATTCACCACCAGCCCGCGGGCGGTGCCGGCGGGCAGGTGCTGACGGCACCAGTCGACCGGCGCGCCGGGCATCTGGTTGCGGGTCAGCACGCCGGCGACCGTGGTCCCCGGATCGAACGCCATGAGAAGCACGTCGCGGCGTCCCTTGTACCGGACCCCGGCCTCCCGGGCCGCCATGCGGCAGCCGGCGATCGGCGGCAGGGTCTGTTTCTTGGTCGGCGCCAGAGGGGAAACCGGCAGCGGCTTCATGGTCGTTCTTCCGTGAGGTTAGCGGGCAGGTTGGGACAGCGGTGATGATCCGGCGGTCACTGGGCCGGATTGAGCGGCTGGCCGGTCGGACCGAAGCGCTCGATCTTGGCCTCGCCACGGAGCTTTTCCAGACGGGTCTGTATCAGCTCGCGGGTCATCTCGGCGGTGAGCTGGTCGTGCATCTCCTCGAAGCTCGGCGCGTCGGCAGTGCGCTTCTCCTCCAGCAGGATCACGTGCCAGCCGAACTGGCTCTTCACCGGCTCCTTGGTATAGGTACCCGGCTCCAGCGCGAAGGCGGCGGAGGAGAATTCCGGGACCATCTGGCCGGCCTGGAACCAGCCGAGATCGCCGCCCTGGGCGGCCGACGGGCCGGTGGACTTCTCGGCGGCCAGCTCGGCGAAGTCGGCGCCGCCGTCGAGTTCGGCGATCACCGCCTGGGCGTCTTCCTCGCTGTCGAGCAGGATGTGGCGGGCCTTGGCCTCTTCCTCGCCGGTCTGGCCGGCGACCGCCTCCTCATAGCGCTTGCGCAGGGCGTCCTCGGTCACCTCCGACGCGATGGTCTGAGTCAGATAGGCCTCGGCGATCACCTGGTCGGCCGCCTCCTCGATCTTCGCCTTCACCTCATCCTGGTCTGCGATGCCGCTGGCACGGGCCGCGCGGGTGATCAGGATCTGGTCGATCGCCCGGTTCAGCATCGGCTCGTAGATCGCCTCCAGCGGAACCTGCTGGTACTGGGCCGGCAGCTGGCTGCGCATCACCATCAGCTCGCCCAGGGTCACTTCCTTGTCGCCGACGCGGGCGACCACGGTGGACATGTCGTTGGCGGAGGCGTCCGCGGCGGGAGCCGGCGTCTGCGCGACCACCGGTCCGCAGAGTACGAGGCTGAGCGCCACCGAAGCGGCGGCGGTCGCGTGGCGCAGGGAGAGCATGGAACGTCCTTTCGAAACTTTCATTACGGGTCTGTGTGCCCGTCTCGGATCAGCCTGGCTCGGTCCGACGGGTCGGTGCCCGACGTCGATGGCCGGCAGGCGTATCAGATCGCCCGGTGGGCCACAAGAAAGCCCTGGTACACCCAGAGCCATGACACAACGATGAGACGATTTCCGGCCGCGGCAAGATGCCCATGGCATCCATCAGCCGCTCCAGGTCGGGTCGAAGGGGACATGGACGTCGAGGTCCATCACCCAGCCGCCGTCGCGCGCCGGGTCGAAATCGCTGCCCTCGGCCCGGATCAGCACGCAGACCCCCTCGGTGTCCTTGCTGATGCCGAAGCGCGGCAGGTCGCGGCGGGCCTTGTCGACGATGGCGTTGGCCGTGGTGGCCTGGCCCTCGGTCTCACCTGAATCGACGAAGAAGCCCGGGCTCGGGTCGTGCACGGCGCCCGAGGCCCTGATGTCGAAGACCACGCCCTTGGTGCGGAAGGTGAAGACCCGGCGAAAATGCACGCCGCCCACCTCGATGGAGAGGCCGCCATGGCCGGCATCGACGGTCAGCCGCACGTCCTCGAACGAGATGCCGACCGGCAGTTCCTCGTGATCGGCGGCATAGGTCCGGTACTGGGCGATGGCGACGCGGACCCATTCCAGCGCCTCGGCCGCAAAGGCTTCGGCGAGACCGGCGGTGCGCTCGGGCGGCACGCCCAGCAACGTCTCCGCCATCTGGCGCAGGGCCTGGCCGGCCCGGCGCAGGATCGCCTGCAGATCGCCGCCGCCCAGGATCGCCGCCGCCCGGGACATGACGACCTCGGGCTGGCCGACCGCAGCTCCGGCGCCGCCATAGGCCCGGTTGGCCCGCAGCATCGCCGCCCGACGGGCCGGCGTCATCGTCACCGGGGCGTCGTCGGTACTGGCAGCGTCCTCGGCCTCACCCTCGACCCGTCCCGGCGGGTCCTCCGGCCGCTCGCCCCGACGGCGCACGCGCACACCCGCCGCACCCGCAGCGTTCTGTACGGCCACGGCAATCGTAGGCGTCGTAGGGATGATCGCGTCCACCATGATAGGTTAAGAATGGGTTAACATTGACCCAAAGGCAATAAATCCGCCCGCTTCCGGCGAATTTTCCCGCGACCCTGCTTGCGTTGACAGGGCAGGGCTCGCCCCCTAAATCTGCTGCTCGAACCGCCGCGTCGGCTGGCGCGCGCACTTTTCGGGGACCATCCATGTTCGGCGGCATTGCCAGAGCCATATTCGGCTCGCAAAACGATCGTATTCTCAAAGGCTTGCGAAAGCACATCGAGGCCATCAACGGCCTCGAGGGCGAGATGGCCGCGCTGTCGGACGAGGCGCTCCAGGCCAAGACCGCGGCCTTCCGGGAGCGGCTGGCCGCCGGAGAAACGGTCGACGATCTGATGGTGGAAGCCTTCGCGGTGGTCCGCGAGGCGGCCAAGCGGGTCCTCGGCCAGCGCCATTTCGACGTCCAGTTGCTCGGCGGCATGGTGCTGCACCAGGGCAAGATCTCCGAGATGAAGACCGGCGAAGGCAAGACGCTCGTCGCCACGCTGCCGGTCTACCTGAACGCGCTGCCCGGCAAGGGCGTGCATGTGGTCACGGTGAACGACTACCTGGCCAAGCGCGACGCCGCCTGGATGGGGCGGATCTACAACTTCCTCGGCCTCACGGTCGGCTGCATCGTCCACGGCCTGGACGACAGCCAGCGCAAGGCGGCCTACGCCTGCGACGTGACCTACGGCACCAACAACGAGTTCGGCTTCGACTACCTGCGCGACAACATGAAGTTCCGGCTGGAGGACATGGCCCAGCGGGAATTCCACTACGCCATCGTCGACGAGGTGGACTCCATCCTGATCGACGAGGCGCGCACGCCGCTGATCATCTCCGGCCCGGCCGACGACAGCTCCGAGCTGTACCGCAAGATCGACGCGCTGATCCCGAGCCTCAAGGAAGAGCATTACGAGAAGGACGAGAAGCAGCGCACCGTCGCCCTGACCGACGAGGGTACCGAGGAGATCGAGCGCCTGCTGGTCGAGGCCGGCATCCTGCAGACCGGCGCCCTCTACGACGTCCACAACGTCAGCCTGGTGCACCACGCCAACCAGGCCCTGCGCGCCCACAAGCTGTTCTCGCTCGACACCGACTACATCGTGAAGGACGACAAGGTCGTCATCATCGACGAGTTCACCGGCCGCGCGATGGAAGGCCGGCGCTATTCCGACGGCCTGCACCAGGCGCTGGAGGCCAAGGAACGGGTCACCGTCCAGAACGAGAACCAGACGCTGGCCTCGATCACCTTCCAGAACTACTTCCGCCTCTATCCCAAGCTGGCCGGCATGACCGGCACCGCGCTGACCGAGGCGGCCGAGTTCCAGGAAATCTACGAGCTGGAAGTCGTCGAGATCCCGACCAACGTCCCGGTCGCCCGCAAGGACGATGACGACGAAGTGTACCGCTCCGCGCGGGAGAAGTACGACGCGGTCGTCGAGATGATCGAGGAATGCCGCCTGCGCGGTCAACCGGTCCTGGTCGGCACCGTCTCCATCGAGAAGTCGGAGGCCGTCTCCGAGGTCCTGAAGCAGCGCAAGATCCCGCACGAGGTGCTGAACGCGCGCTTCCACGAGCAGGAAGCCCGCATCATCGCCCAGGCCGGCCGTCCCGGCTCGGTCACCATCGCCACCAACATGGCCGGCCGCGGTACTGACATCCAGCTCGGCGGCAATATCGAGATGCGCCTCGCCCAGGCCCTGGAGGGCGTCGAGGACGAGGCCAAGCGCGCCCAGATCACCGCCGAGATCACCGCCGACGTCGAGGCCGGCAAGAAGAAAGCGCTGGAGGAGGGCGGCCTCTGCGTGATCGCCACCGAGCGTCACGAGAGCCGCCGCATCGACAACCAGCTCCGCGGCCGCTCCGGCCGTCAGGGCGACCCGGGCCGCTCGAAGTTCTTCCTGTCCCTGGAAGACGACCTGATGCGGATCTTCGGCTCCGACCGCATGGACGGCATGCTGAAGAAGCTTGGCCTGCAGGACGGCGAGGCGATCGTCCACCCCTGGATCAACAAGGCCCTGGAGAAGGCGCAGCAGAAGGTCGAGGCGCGCAACTTCGAGATCCGCAAGCAGCTCCTGAAGTTCGACGACGTCATGAACGACCAGCGCAAGGTCGTCTACGAGCAGCGCCGCGAGATCATGCGCCTGCCGGACGTCCACGAGATGGTCACCGACATGCGCCAGGAGGTGATCGAGGACATGGTCGCCCGGGCGATCCCGGAAGGCACCTATTCGGAGCAGTGGGATCTCGACGGCCTGCATGCCGAGATCCTGCGCCTGCTCGGCCTGAACCTGCCGGTCCAGGACTGGGGCAAGGAAGAGGGCATCGCCGAGCGCGAGATCCTGGAGCGGGTGCGCGACGCCTCCAACCGCCGCATGGCCGAGAAGACCGTCAATTTCGGCCGCGACCTGATGCGCATGGCCGAGAAGCAGCTCCTGCTGCAGCTTCTGGACCAGCAGTGGAAGGACCACCTGCTGTCGCTCGACCACCTGCGCCAGGGCATCAACCTGCGGGCCTATGCCCAGAAGGATCCGCTGAACGAGTACAAGCGCGAGGCGTTCGCCCTGTTCGAGGCGATGCTGGCCGACCTGCGCGGCCAGGTGACCGCGATGCTGTCGCATCTGGAGATCCGCACCCAGTCTCCGGAGGAGATCGAGGCGCGCATGGCCGCCGAACGGCTGGCCCACGAGATGCACGAGACCCGGGCCGATCCGGCACTCGCCAGCGACGTGATCGGCACCGTCGAGGACGACCAGGAGCTGCGCGCCACCGGTACCGACGGTGTGCCCCCGCCCCAGCGCGGGTCCGCCGCCTCGCGGGTCGCGTTGGATCCGAACGATCCGTCCACCTGGGGCAAGGTTCAGCGCAACGCCCCCTGCCCCTGCGGCTCCGGCAAGAAGTACAAGCACTGCCACGGCGCCCTGGGCTGACCCGAGACTGACTTCCGCCTTTCCGCCGACCTGACTCCTACCGGCGGAGCCTGCGCCCGCTTCCCGTGCCACCACCGCTCCCCGCGTGGCCGGGATGCGGACGCGGGCTTGTTCCCACGCTGCCGCCGCCGCATGATCGCGCAAACAAACAAGATCATACCCGGAGGAAGCAGATGAACGTCGACGCGCCGTCGTCCGTTCCGGCCAAGGCGATTGCCGAGGCGATCACCCAGATCAAGCAGGTTCTCGGCGAGAAGGGGTGGCTGGAGGAGCCCTCCGACACCCTGAAATACCGCACCGACTGGCGCGGCGGCGCCGTCGGCGAGGCCCTGCTGGTCGCCCGCCCGGACAGCACCGACCAGGTCTCCAAGGTCGTGCGGATCTGCCATGACGCCGGCATCGCGGTCACCGCCCAGGGCGGCAACACGGGCCTCGTTCTGGGCTCGATCCCGACCGAGCCGCAGCCTTCCATCGTCGTCTCCCTCGACCGCATGACGAAGATCCGTTCGCTGGATGCCGACAATTTCGCCGTCGTCGCCGAGGCCGGTTGCGTGATTCAGACCCTGCAGAAGGCCGCGTCCGAGGTCGGACGTCTGTACCCGCTGTCGCTCGCCTCTGAAGGCTCCTCCACGGTCGGCGGGACGCTGTCGACCAATGCCGGCGGCAACAACACGATCAAGTTCGGCAACGCCCGCGAGCAGGTGCTGGGCCTTGAGGTGGTGCTGCCCGACGGCACGGTGTTCGAGGGGCTGAACACCCTACGCAAGAACAACACCGGCTATGATCTCAAGCAGCTCTTCATCGGGGCGGAGGGTACGCTCGGCATCATCACGGCCGCCGCCATGCGCCTGATGCCGGGGCCGAAGCTGCGCGAGACGGCCATGCTGTCGGTGCCGAACCCGGAGGCCGCCCAGACCCTGCTGTCGCGCGCCCGGGAGCTGTCGGGCGACACGGTCATCGCCTTCGAGCTGATGCCCCGGCGCTGCTTCGACCTCGCCCTCAAGCATATCGAGGGCATCGTCGACCCGATCGCCACGCCGTCGCCCTGGTACGTGCTGGTCGAGATGGCCACCTCGTCGGAGATCGACGACCTGCGCGGCAAGCTGGAGGCGATCTTCGGCGAGGCGATGGAGCGCGGGCTGGTGACCGACGGCGTGATCGCCGAGAGCGAGACCCAGCGTGCCCAGATCTGGCGCATCCGCGAGGAACAGGCGGAGGCCGGCCGGCGCGAGGGTGGGTCGATCTCCTGCGACGTGTCGGTG
Source organism: Thalassobaculum sp. (assembly GCF_965223715.1). Lineage (GTDB taxonomy): Bacteria > Pseudomonadota > Alphaproteobacteria > Thalassobaculales > Thalassobaculaceae > Thalassobaculum. Next base: position 3,438,819 of record NZ_OZ245012.1, read on the forward strand.
CCGGTCAGCCGGGTCGCCGAGTTCCTGGCCCAGGCCCGGGAGATGTGCGAGCGCGAGCTGGAGGGCGTGCAGCTCAACACCTTCGGGCATATGGGTGACGGCAACATCCATTACGGCATCCGCAAGCCCCAGGGCATGAGCGACGACGCCTGGACCCAGCGCAAGGGCGACATGTCCGACAGGATTAGCGCGCTCTGCGCCGAGTTCGGCGGCAGCTTCTCGGCCGAGCACGGAATCGGCGGCCTCAAGCGCGAGGACTTCCGCCGCTACACCCCGCAGAGCCGGATCGCCCTGATGCAGGCCATCAAGGCGGCGATCGATCCGGACGGCGTGATGAACCCGGGGAAGATCTTCTAGGAGGGCTGTTCAGCTCTTCCCTCTCTCACTCTCCCCGTCTTCCCGGCCTTGCGCCGGGACCTAGAATAAGAGCAGCTGGAGCGTTCGAGGTTTAGGCCGACGCGCTCCAGCGAGCGTCACCCTGGATCCCGGCGCGAGGCCGGGAAGACGGGGGTGATGGTTTGTGCCGCCCCTCACTCCCCCGGCTGCGGCACCGCCAGCGGCCGGGTGCGGGGGAGGAACGCCACCGCCACGGTGATCACCGCCGCACAGCCCGCGCAGATCAGGAACAGCGCCGAGAACCCGGCCCCGAAGGCATGCAGGGCGGAGATCGCCGGCACCGCCGTCGCCGCGATGGCGAAGGACAGCACGTACTTGATGGCATAGACCCGGCCGCGCCAGTGCTCCGGGGTGTTGCGGGCGATCAGGGTGTCGGTGATTGGGATCTGGCCGAAGACCAGCATCATCATCGCCAGGGACACCGCCAGCATCACCGACCCGGTCGCCTGGGCCGCCACCAGGAAGATCGCGACGTCGCCGATCGCCAGCAGCAGGAACACCAGCTTGGCCGAATACCGGTCAATCAGGTGCCCGACCGCGATCTGGGTGAAGGCGGCGACCGCGTAGACCAGGGCGATCAGCGACCCGGCCTCGGTCCCGCTCACCGCGAGCGACGCCACCTGCTTGTCGTCGAACACCTTGGGCAGGGAGATCGTCGTGGCGTTGAAGATGAAGCCGCCGAAGGCCGTGGCGACGAAGACCACCGCCAGCACCGTCTTCCAGTCGACCGAGGGCTGGGCCCCCGCCTTGCGCGCCGCCGTCCCGGCATGGGTCGCCGCCTGGCCCGCCGCCGAGCGGCAATGCACCAGCCACAGCACGCCGATCGCCACCGCCAGCACGCCCGGCACCACGAAGGCCGAACGCCAACCAGCCAGGTCGGCCAGCGCACCAGCGACAAGGGCGGAGGCCGCCACGCCCATGTTGCCCCACACCCCGTTCACGCCGAGCCGCCGGCCGACCTTGCCGCCGGCGGCCGCCGCGCCCTGGCTGACCATGGCGATGCCCACCGGGTGGTAGATCGCCGCGAACATGCCGATCAGGAACAGGCAGCCCGCGATCTGCCACCGCTCCTGGGCGAAACCGGTCAGAGCGGTCACCGTGCCGATGCCGATGAAGAACACCGCGATCATCGTCTCCCGGCTCCAGCGGTCGGCGAGCCAGCCGGCCGGCAGGGAAAACGCCCCGAAGGCGATGAACCCGCCGGTGGAGAGCACCAGGATCTCGGCATAGCTGGCCCCCATCTCCGCCGCCATGATCACCGCCACGGCGGGGAACAGGAGCATCATGAGATGGTCGACCGCGTGGCCGACATTGAGGAACAGGAACCGTGTGTCGAGGCGCATGCAATCCTCCCGAGTGCGATGACGCTTCATCCTCCACCTTGTCCGATTTGCCGTCCTTCGACAGACTGACAATCGATGTTGCAAACAGGACAAGACAGCAGGGACCGGGCCACGCCCGGCGGCGGCAGCCCCGATGTGCGCGACCGCCAGCACTGGCCGAAGGCGATCGTCGGCTATGCGGTGGACTATGTTCCCGGCCATTCCACCGGCTGGCACCACCACGACCGCGACCAGCTCGTCCATGGCGAGCGCGGGGTGATGACGGTGCGCACCGACGACGGCGCCTGGATCGTGCCGCCGGGCTATGCGGTGTGGGTCCCCGCCGGCGTGGTGCATGAGGTCCGGGCCGCCTCGGCCGTCGCCATGCGCACCCTGTACCTGCGCCAGGATGCCGGCGTGCCCCTCGGGCCGCGCTGCCGGGTGGTGGCGGTACCGACCCTGGTGCGCGAACTGATCGCCCGGGTGGTCGCCCTGCCCCGGGACTATCCCGAAGCGGGGCCGGAGGCCCGGCTGGTCGCCGTGCTGGCGGACGAGCTGGCCGACCTGCCCTCAGCCCCGCTCGACCTGCCCCTGCCGCGCGACCGCCGGGCGCTCGCCGTCGCCGAGGCGCTGATTGCCGATCCGGCCGACGGGCGCGAGCTGGCCGACTGGGGCCGGGAAGTCGGGGCCAGCACCCGGACGCTCGCCCGGCTGTTCCAGAGCGAGACCGGCCTGTCCTTCGGCCGCTGGCGCCAGCGCCGCCGGCTGCTCGCCGCATTGGAGCGGCTGGCCGCGGGCGAGCCGGTGACGGCGGTCGCCCTCGACCTCGGCTATGCCAGCCCGAGCGCCTTCATCGCCATGTTCCGCCGCACGCTGGGGGCCCCGCCGACCCGGTACCTGAAGACCTCCACCGACAGCCAAGGATCCGCCGGATGACCGAGACCCGCTTCCGCAACGCCCGCCTGCCCGACGGCCGCCGCGTCGACATCACAATCCGCGACGGGCTGTTCGCCGCCTTCGATGCGGCCGGCGATGGAGACGGTGAGGATCTGGGCGGCAAGCTGGTGCTGCCGGGGCTGATCGACGGGCATATCCACCTGGACAAGACCTTCCTCGGCCTGCCCTGGCGGCCGCACCGGGCGGGGCCGAGCGTGCCGCACCGGATCGCCGCCGAGAAGGCGGGGCGAGGGGAGCTGCCTCTGTCGGTGGAGGCGCGCGCGAAGAACTTCCTGGCCCGCGAGGCGGTCAACGGCACGGTCGCCCTGCGCAGCCATGTGGACATCGACCCGGACAGCGGGCTCGACCACCTGCATCAGGTGATGGCCGCGCGCGAGGCCTTCGCCGGAATCGTCGACGTGCAGCTCGTCGCCTTCCCGCAATCGGGCGTGCTGATCTCGCCGGGCGTGGCCGATCTGCTGGACGCCGCCCTGGCGGAAGGCGCGGAGCTGATCGGCGGCATCGACCCCGTCGGTATCGAAAGCGATATGGAGGGTCATCTGGACCTGATCTTCGGCCTCGCCGAGAAGCACGGGGTCGGGGTCGACATCCACTTGCACGACCCGGGGCACCGCGGCTCGCTGGAGCTGCGGGCCATCGCCCAGCGCACCGCGGCCCTGGGGATGCAGGGCAAGGTGACGGTCAGCCATGCCTTCGCGCTTGCCACGGTGGACGACCGCACCCTGGACCTGACCATCGCCGACCTGCGCGACGCCGACGTCGCCATCCTGACCAGTGCGCCGGGAACGGGAAACCTGATCCCGGTGGTCCGGCTGCGCGAGGCCGGGGTGCGGGTCTTCGCCGGATCGGACAACGTGCGCGACGCCTGGTCGCCCTTCGGCAACGGCGACATGCTGGAACGCGCGATGCTGGTGGCCTACCGGGCGGGACTGCGCAGCGATGACGGCATCGCGCTGGCCGTCGACCTGTGCACCGGAGCGGCGGCCCAGGCGATCGGGTACGGGCCCTACGGACTGGAGATCGGCGCGCGGGGCGATTTCGTCGCGGTGGCCGCCGAAACCCTGGCCGAAGCGGTGGTCGACCGGCCGGTGCGCTCGGTGGTGGTCAAGGACGGAAGGGTGACGGCGCGGGAGGGGGCGCTCTTGTAGTCCCTCATCGTCATCCCGGCGACCTCCGGGCTCGACCCGGAGGTCGGCCGGGACCCAGCCCAGGCGACGGATGCAGGGTCCCGGGCGCCACCCGGATCTAGTCCGGGCGGCCCCGGGATGACGAAAAGAGGTAAACCCACTCAGCGCTTGTACGGATAGAAGCTCACGTCGTTGAACAGGCTGTTCTCCTGCTTCTCCAAGGCGCCGAGCTTCGCGCTTTCCTGGGTATAGGCGATCCAGTCCGGATCCTTCCACATGGCGGCGCGCTTGGCCTCGCGGTCGCCCGCACTCTCATAGGCCCAGATGTGGATGTAGCAGTTCGGGTCGCCGGTCTCGCATTTGGCATAGAGCACAGGCTGGCCCAGATGCTTGGCCTGGGGCGCCTTGCCCATGCGCTCGTACAGCTCGAGATGCTTGGCGATGGTGCCGGGACGGCAGGTGTATTTGCGCACGTCAAACAGCATGATGGTTTCCTCCTGGATCGCGGTCTTGGCGAGTGCCGTCGCGAGAGTAGCGCAGGCGGGTCGCCGCGAAAGCCCCCGGATCGCTGTCCGATCGCCGACCTGCGATTGTGCAACCGCGAAAAGCGGGTTGCGCCGGGCGGGTGCCTTGCCGTCAACTGCCCCCACCGCAACCGGACCCCAGGACCGCCCATGACTTCCAACGCTCCCGCGCGCCAGCGTGTCGCCGTCATCGGCCTCGGCGGCATCGGCGGGGCCGCCGCCGGCGCGCTGACCCATGCCGGTCGCCACGACGTGATCGCCTGCGGCCGCCGCCCGCTGGAGCGGATGCGGGTCGACCTGCCGGACGAGAGCGTCGAGGTGGCGATGACTGTGCTGACCGACCCGGGCGATGCCGCGCCGGTCGACTGGGTGCTGCTGACCACCAAGGCCCAGGACACCGACGGGGCCGGCGACTGGCTGCGCGCGCTCTGCGGCCCGCAGACGATCGTGGCCGTCATGCAGAACGGCATCGACCACGCGGAGCGGATCGCCCCCTATGCCGGCGACGCGACCGCCCTGCCGGTGATCGTCTACTACAACGGCGAGCGGATCGCCGACGACCATGTGCGCATGCGCCATATCAGCGAGGCGGACATCGCCCTGCCGGACACCGACACCGCCCAGGCCTTCATCGACCTGCTGGCCGGCACGCCGATCCAGGCCGTCCGCGCACCGGACTTCACCGCCCGCCAGTGGCAGAAGCTGCTGATCAACATCGTGGTGAACCCGGTCACGGCCCTGACCCGGATGCGCCAGGGGGTGCTGCAGCGCGCGGACATCCAGGCGCTGACCACCGCCCTGCTGGAGGAGGCGGCCGCCGTCGCCGAGGCCGAGGGTGCCGGCCTGCCGCCGAGTGTCGCGGCGGACACCCAGCGCCTGGTCCTCACCTTCCCGCACGATGCCGGATCGTCGATGTATTTCGACGCGCTCGCCGGCCGCCGGCTGGAGGCCGAGGCGCTGACCGGAGCGGTGGTCCGGGCCGGGGCGAGGCACGGGATTCCCACGCCGATGAACAGCGCGATGCTGGCCCTGCTGCGGGCGCTGAGCGACGGGATGGGGAAGTGACGTTCCCGTCGTCCTGATGCAAATCAGGACCATGCCGCGGTGTCCCCGCTTCCGTCATCCTGATGTAAATCAGGATCAAGCCGCTGACACCAAGGCCTCCCTTTTGCGCCAGATGGCCGGCGCCGGACTCTCGATCCTGACGTGCGTCAGGATGACGGGCGGGGCGAAGGGGGGCGGAGGCTTGGTCCTGATTTGCGTCAGGACGACGGGAATGGATCGTCAGTCAGCGGCTCGGCCCTGACTTTCGTCAGGACGACGGGCGCTACACCAGCCCGATTGCCTTCGCCTCCGCCGCGAGCGTGTCGCGAAAGTCCGGATGCGCGATGGCGATCAGGGCCTGGGCGCGTTCGCTGAGCGAGCGACCCTTCATGTCCGCCATCCCGTACTCGGTGACGACATACTGGGTGTCCACCCGGGGGTCGGTGATCGTGGCATTGGCGAGCTGGGGGACGATCCGGCTGACCGTGCCGCCCTTGGCCGTGGCGTGCAGGGCGATGAAGGATTTGCCGTTCGGCGCCAGATAGGCGCCGCGCACGAAGTCGAGCTGGCCGCCGGTCCCGCTGAACTGGTGGCCGTTCAGCGCCTCGGAATTCACCTGCCCGGTCAGATCGACCTGAAGGGCGGCGTTGACCGAGATCATGTCGCGGTTCTTGCGGATCACCGCCGGATTGTTCACCCAGGTCGCGGGATAGCCGACGATGGACGGGTTGTCGTCCATGAAGTCGTACATGTCGGCATCGCCGAGCGCCAAGGTGAACACGTGCTTGTAGCGCATGATCGTCTTGGCCTCGCCGGTCAGCACGCCCCGGCGCATCAGGTCGATCATCGGCGGCGACAGCAGCTCCGAATGCAGGCCGAGCCGCCGATGCCCGCGCAGCTCCGCCAGCACCGCCTCCGGCACGCCGCCGACCCCCATCTGCAGGGTCGCCGCGTCCGGGATCAGCGCGGCGATCGACTTGCCGATCACCAGATCCTCCGGCCCCGGCGCGTGGGACGGCAGTTCCATCAGCGGCGCGTCATGCTCGATCACCGAGTCGACCTGGCTGATATGCAGCAGGTTCTCGCCGAAGGTACGCGGCATGTGGCGGTTGACCTCGACGATCACCCGGCGCGCCTTGCGCACCAGTTCGGCCGCGTAGTCCGGATTGGTGCCCAGGCTGAAATGGCCCGAGCGGTCCATGGGCGAGACCGTGGTCACGAAGGTGTCCGGCCGGATCTGCTCGGTGAGCAGGCGGCCGACCTGGTGGAACATCGAGGGCACGAAATGCACCCAGACCTCGCCTCGCTTGCGCCCCTCCTCGGCGAAGGCGCGGTCGTGACCGCTCATAAACAGGACGTTGAGCCTGAGCACGTCCATCAGCTCCGGCTTCAGGATGGTCTCCGTCGCCGCCCGGCTGCCGTGCATGTAGTAGAGGTTGAGACGGCTCAGGCCCCGGCGCTCCCGCGCCCGCTCGGCAAGCGCGCCCATGAAGGCCGGCGGCATGGCCACACCCATGCCCAGCACCAGGTTGCCATTGTCCTCAAGGCTGTCCGCCGCATCCCGCGCGGAGACGGTCTTTGCGGCGAGGTCGCTGTCATACGCCATCGTTCGAGCCCTCAGCCCACCACGTTGTAGCCATTATCCACATAGACCACATTGCCGGTCATCCCGGCGGCCGCCCCGGAAGCCAGGAACGCGGCGACGTTGCCGACCTGTTCGATGGTGACCAGCGCGTGGTTCGGCGCTCGGGACGCCGCCTGGTCCATCAGCTCGTCGAACCGGTCGATGCCGGAGGCCGCCCGGGTCTTCAGCGGGCCGGGGGAGACCGCATAGACCCGGATATTCTTCTGCCCCAGTTCCACCGCGAGATAGCGCACGCTCGCCTCCAGCGCCGCCTTGACCGGCCCCATGAGATTGTAGCGGTCGACCACCTTCTCGGCGCCGTAATAGCTCATGGTCATCAGCGCGCCGCCGTCCGTCATCAGCGGCTCGGCATGGCGGGCCATGCGAATGAAAGAATGGCAGGACACGTTCATCGCCATGTCGAACCCCGCGCGCGAGCAGTCGGTGACGCGCCCGTGCAGATCCTCGCGCGGGGCGAAGGCGATGGAATGGAGCAGGAAGTCGAGCCGGCCCCAGCGGTCCGAGATCGCCTGGAACAGGGCCTCCACCTGCCCCTCCTCGCGTACGTCGCAGGGCAGGAACAGCTCCGCCCCGAGTGCCTCGCTCAGTGGCTCGGTATGGGGCCGGGCCTTGTCGTTCAGATAGGTCACGGCGAGGTCGGCGCCGGCCTCCCGGAAGGCGCGCGCGCAGCCATAGGCGATCGATTGGTCGTTGGCGATGCCGACGACAAGCCCCTTCTTTCCCCTCAGTGACGTGCCCATGGATCGGTCCCTGTTGTACGCGCGGCGAAACGCGGATCATTGTGCAACGCAACATGTCAGGCGCAACCGCGCAGTGACCTAGATCAAGAAAGCTTCACATTCCGGCGTCCGGCGTGTTCAGTTAGCCCATGGTCTCGATTTCCCGCGGCGACTGGCTCGAGGCGCCGAAGCCCGCCGCCGCCGATCACCTGATCTGCGCCATCGGCGACGTCCATGGACGCGCCGACCTGCTGGAACCGTTGCTGGAAGCCCTGGCCGAGGACACCTGCGGCCCCGGGGTCGAGCGGGTGACGAACATCTTTCTGGGCGACCTAATCGACCGCGGCCCGTCGGTGCGGGACACGCTGGGTCTCGCTGCCGGCGGCCTCGCCATGTTCTGCGACGGTCGGGTGCCGGTGGAGGACATCCTGCTGCTCGGCAACCACGACGTCTGGCTGAAGGCGGCGCTGGAGGAGCGGCTGCACATGGACGAACTCCATGTCTGGTACGCCAACGGGGCGGTTGAGACCTGGCACGACTTCGCCGTCGCCGCCTCCGACCGGCCCGACCGGATCGTCGACACCCTGCGCCGGAACATGCCGGAGATCGTGAGCGAGGCGGTGGAGCGCATGGTGCCGATGCACCGGATCGGCGATTGGGTCTTCGTCCATGCCGGCCTCGACCCGCGCCGCCCGCTGGAGGACCAGCCCGAGGAGGTGGTCACCTGGATCCGCGACGCCTTCCTGGAGCCTGAGGGCGGCTGGCCCTTCGAGGTGGTGGTCGTGCACGGCCACACGCCGGAGGAGCCGTTCGAGGAGCCGACGATCCGGCGCCACCGGATCAACCTGGACACCGGCGCGGTGTTCACCGGCGTGCTCACCGCCATCCAGATCCGTAACGACCGCATGCGCTTCGTGCAGGCGAGCGGGTAAGCGGGGTTATTCGTCCCATTCCGTCATCCTGATGCAAATCAGGACCATGCGGCTCGCCTCAACACCGCTCCTCCGTCGTCCTGACGGAAGTCAGGACCGAGCCAACGGCGCCGGGAGCGGCTTGATCCTGATTTGCATCAGGATGACGGACAGAGTGGTTGAGGTGCCCGCGCCTACTCCCCCGAGCGCTGCTCCTTCGGGACCAGGTCGTGCAGGGCCAGGGCCAGCTCGGCGATCGGCTGGGTCTGGATGATCACCGTGCCGGGGCCGGTGATGTGGGTGACGAACAGCCCCTCGCCGCCGAACACCAGGTTCTTCACCCCGCGCTGGAACGCGATGTCGTAGTCGCAGGTCGCCGAGAAACCCACCAGGCAGCCGGTATCCACGGTCAGGGTCTCGCCCTTGCCGAGCTGGCGCTCGATCAGGGTGCCGCCGGCGCCGAGGAAGGCCCAGCCGTCGCCCTGCAGCTTCTGCAGGATCAGCCCCTCGCCGCCGAACAGACCGGAGGTCAGCCGCTTGGTCAGGGCCACGGTGATCTCGATACCCCGGGCCGAGGCGAGATAGGCCCGGCGCTGGCAATAGAAGGCGCCGCCCTGCTTGGCGAGGTCGAGCGGGCGGATCTGACCCGGCATGGGCGAGGCGAAGGAGACCCGGCGGCGCTGGCGACCCTCGTTGGTGAAGAAGGTCATGAAGAAGGTCTCGCCGGAGACCTTGCGCATGATGCTGCCGAAGAAGCCGCCGGGCATCTCGGTCGACATGGTGATGTCCGGCTCCATCATCACCATCGCACCGGCCTCGGCCTGGACCGCCTCGCCCGGATCGAGCGTGATGGTCAGCATCGGCGAGAAGTCACCCTCGATCTCGTAGTCGATTTCGTCGGCCATCGGCCCGGCTCCATGGGTCAGGTTGGGACGCCGAAGGCTACACCACCAGACGGATCAGGGCGACAGCGGCCAGCGCGCCGAACAGGGCGAACATGGCGGTGATCCCGGCCCGCAGGATCGCGACCGCCACGGCGATGGCGACCGCCGCCGCCCAGCCGCCGTCGAGCACGATGGGCGCCAGGATCGACACCACCAGCGCGCCCGGCAGGTGGTTGAGCGCCCGGCGCACGAAGCCGCCCTCGGGCACCAGGCCCATCAGCCAGAAACCGGAGACCCGGGTGATCCAGGTCGCCACCGCCATGGCCAGGATCGACAGCCAGACCAGCGCGTCCTCACTCACGGCTCAACCCTCCGACCGCGGCGCCGATCAGGCCGCCGGCCACCACGTGCCAAGTCCCGTGGGGCAGGAGTGCGTGGACGACCAGGGCGACCGCCGCGGCGACGACCCAGGGATGCAGGTGCCGCACGCCCGGCCAGAGCGACGGCAGGGTCAGGGCGAAGAAGGCGGGCACGATCATGTCCACGCCGAAGGTCTTCGGATCGGTGATCACGGTACCGGCCGCCTGACCGACGCCGGTACCCGAGACCCAGCCGAGCCACATGACCATGCCGCTGCCGACGAGGATGGCGGCGTCGATCTCGCCCTTGCGGCGGTCGGCCATGGCCTGGGCCCAGTTGGCGTCGGTCATCATCAGCAGGGCGGCGTGCGACCGCAGGATCGGCAGGCCCTTCAGCCAGGGCCGCAGGGCCGCGCCCATGACCACGTGGCGGATGTTGATGGCGAAGGCGGCGATGGCGAGGCCGAGCACCGCCGGCGGGAAGGTCCAGACATCCATCGCCACCATCTGTGAGGCGCCGGCGAAGACCAGCGCGCTCATCCCCACCGCCTGGGCCAGGCTGAGCCCGGTATCGCCGGCCAGGATGCCGAAGCCAATCCCGCCGAAGAACGACGCGAAGGCCAGCGGCATGCAGATCCGCGCGCCGCGTCGGATGCCGTCCCAGGTGAAGATCACGGAAGGGGGGTCGGATTTCATGGACAACCATCTAACCGGTTATATAGTTATAGGCAACATGAAGGTGACGAAGCGCTCCGACAATCCGCTGCTCGCCGGGTACTACACCGGCGGCGGGTCCCTGTGTCTGGATTTCGTCAACACGGTGGACTGGCGGACATCGGACCATCCGGCCGACTTCCTGACCGGCGGCGCGGCGGTCGATGCCTGGCTCGCCCTGGCGCTCGACCGGCCGCCGATGCACCTGAGCGACGCCGACGTCACTGGGCTGCGCGACCTGCGCGAGGCCCTGTACCGGCTGATCGTCGGCGCCCCCCGCAGCGACGACCTGGCGGCCCTGAACCAAGCACTGGCCGGCGGCGGCGACCGGGGACGTCTCACCGGAGGGCCGACGAACTATCGATGGGTGCCGGCGGAGCAGTCCATCGGTCTCGCCGCCCTGAAGGCCGAGCTGGCACGCGATACCGCCGACCTGCTGGTCGATCCGGCGCGCCTCGCCCGGGTCAAGGAATGCCACGGCGAGGGCTGCGGCTGGCTGTTCGTCGACGACAGCCGGGGCGGCAACCGGCGCTGGTGCTCCATGCAGAGCTGCGGCAACCGGGCCAAGGCGCGCAGCCATTACCGACGGACCAAGGCGTCGGCCCGCGGCACCTGACGCGCGGTGATCGGGCCCACCTTGTCCTTGCCCGGGCGGGTCAATATATCAAGGGTGATCTTGCTAAAAGGAGAGAGCAATGACCGCCCCCCGCAAGGCCCGCGCCGTCGGCGTCAACCATGTGGCCCTGGAAGTCGGGAATATCGACGAAGCCCTGGCCTTTTACGGAAAGCTGTTCGACTTCACGCTCCGCAGCAAGAGCGAGACCTCCGCCTTCATCGATCTGGGCGACCAGTTCCTCGCCCTGCAACAGGACCGGCGACAGTCGCCGGATGACGGCCGGCATTTCGGCCTGGTGGTCGACGACCGCGAGGCGGTGCGCGAGGCCCTGGCGCGCGAAGGCGTCCGGGTCCTGCCCGGACGCTTCCTCGACTTCCTCGATCCCTGGGGCAACCGGATCGAGATCGTCCCCTATGACAACATCCAGTTCTCCAAGACCGATGCCGTTCTGCGCGGCATGGGCCTGGAGCATCTGGAGAAGAACGACAGCGCCAAACGGGAACTGGCCGACAAGGGTATGGGCCCCGCCTGACCCTTCCAGGGGTCAGGCGATCTTGCCGCCGAGCTCGTCCTCGATGAAAGCGCGGATGATGCTCTGCATGTCGGTGTCCCGCTTGAAGCCCATGGCGTCGGCCCGCTTGGTCTCCAGCCGGGCCGGCCAGCCATAGACGATCTTCTCGATCGCCGGGTCCTTCTGCCATTTCACGCGGGCCGCCACCTGGGCACCGGCGACCTCCTCCAGCGCATCGACCATCCCCTTCACCGTGGCGGTGAAGCCGGGCAGCGGCACCGTGCGCCAGGGCCCAAAGGCACCGGCATCCAGGTCATGGGCATGACGGGTATTGGCGACGATGGTGCGCGGGCTGGCCAGCCACATCTCGGTTTCCGGGGCGACCGGACAGATCGCCTCGTCGCCCTGCAGCGGCTCGCGGATGATCGAGCTGGCGAAGGTGGAGGCCGCCTTGTTCGGCTTGCCCGGCCGCACCACCACCGTCGGGTAGCGCAGGCTTCGGCCGTCCACAAAGCCCTTGCGGGAGTAGTCGTTGACCAGCAGCTCGCCGATCGCCTTCTGCACGCCGTAGGAGTTCTGCGGGGTGATCTGCTGGTTGTCGGTCACCACGTCCGGCAGGTCGCCGCCATAGACCGCGCAGGAGCTGGAGAACACCATCTTCGGCTTGTTGCCGTGCCTACGGGCAAGTTCCAGGATCGTGCGGGTGGCGTCCAGGTTGACTGCCATGCCTAGGTCGAAATCGGCCTCCGCCCCGGCGCTGACCACGGCAGCCAGGTGGAACACGCTGTCGGTATCGGCGCGGATCGCGTCGGCCAGCAGATCCTCGTCGGTGACATCGCCGACCACCGAGCGCACCCGGCCGTCCTCGGCCAGGTCGTCGGAGGCCGCCACCATGTCGGCCAGGACCACCTCTTCCACGCCGAGTTCGTTGTCGTCCAGCAAGGCGCGGGCGAGTTTCTTGCCGAGGAAGCCGGCGCCGCCGGTAATTGCGATCTTCATGGTATCCGTCCCCTGATCTAGGTTCTTTTGTGGGTCGCCGGTTCTATCGGCAGGCGCCGCTCAGCGGGTCAGCGCCTTGAACCAGCCCAACCCCTCGATCGTCCCCGCCTTCGGCCGGTACTCACAGCCGACCCAGCCGGTGTAGCCCAGCCGGTCCATGGTCTCGAACAGGTAGGGGTAGTTCACCTCGCCGATATCCGGCTCGTGGCGTTCGGGCACGCCGGCGATCTGCACGTGGCGGATGATGTCCAGGTGCTTCTCGAAGGTCTTCGCCGTGTCGCCCTGCATGATCTGGCAGTGGTAGAAGTCGAACTGCAGCCCGACATTGTCGGCGCCCACCGCCTCGATGATGGTGCGGGCCTGTTCCTGATAGTTCAGGAAATAGCCGGGGATGTCGCGGGTGTTGATCGGCTCGATGATCAAGGTCTTGCCCTTCGCCGCCGCCTTGGGGGCCGCGCGCTTGAGGTTGGAGACCAGCGTGTCGGTGCAGGCCTCCGGCGTCATGCCGTCGGTCATGATCCCGCTCATCACATGCAGCAGCTCGTTGCCGATCACCTCAGCATAGGCCAGCGCCTTGTCGATGGCGGCGTCGAACTCCTCCTCGCGGCCCGGCATGGCGCCCAGCCCGCGCTCACCCTTGGTCCAGTCGCCCGGCGGCAGATTGAACAGCGCCTGGGTCAGGCCGGCGGCCTCCAGCTTGGCGCGGATCTCCACCGCCTCGTGCTCATAGGGGAACAGGAACTCCACCCCGTCGAAGCCGGCCATCTGGGCGGCGTCGAACCGGTCGAGGAAATCCACCTCGTTGAACATCATCGACAGATTGGCGGCGAATTTGACCATGGCGTCCCGATCCCGTGTCCTTATGATTTGCGCCAACGATACGCGGGCTGCACGGCACGGCCAAGGCCCCGACCAAGCGCTTGAACAATCCGACGATCGGGAGGATCGAATGGCACCAATCCTGGGCTGCGTGGCCGACGACTTCACCGGCGCGACCGACCTCGCCAACAATCTGGTGCGCGGCGGCATGCGCACGGTGCAGCTCATCGGCGTGCCGGGGGCGGACACCGAGGTGCCGGACGTGGACGCCATCGTCGTCGCCCTGAAGTCGCGCACCAACCCGGCCGCGGAAGCCGTGGAGATGTCGGTGGCGGCGCTGGACTGGCTGAAGCGGGCCGGGTGCCAACGCTTCCTGTTCAAGTACTGCTCGACCTTCGATTCCACGGACGAGGGCAATATCGGGCCGGTGGCCGACGCCCTGCTCGACCGGCTGGGGGCGGAATTCACCATCGCCTGCCCGGCCTTCCCGGAGACCGGGCGGACCATCTTCAAGGGCCATCTCTTCGTCGGCGACCAGTTGCTCTCCGACACCCACATGCGCCATCACCCACTGACCCCGATGACTGACAGCAACCTGGTACAGGTGCTGGGGAGGCAGACCAGCCGCAAGGTCGGGCTGATCCAGCACCGCGATATCCAGGGAGGCGTTGAGGCAATCCGGGCCAAGGTGGAGAGCCTGCGCGGCGACGGGCACGGCTACGCCATTCTCGATTCGGTGGACGACGCCCAGCTCCACACCGCCGGCGAGGCGCTGGCCGATCTCGACCTGATCACCGGCGGCTCCGGCATCGCCATCGGCCTGCCCGAGGCCTATCGACGCCGCGGCCTGCTGGCCGCCGAGGAAGGCGCCAACGAGGTGCCGGCGGTGAGCGGCAAGGCGGCGGTGATCGCCGGCTCCTGCTCTGCCGCGACCCTGGGGCAGATCGGCGAATGGGAGAAGGCGCATCCCGCCCTCAACATCGACCCGATGAAGCTGGCCAACGGCGAGGACGTGGTCGGCGAGGCCCTGGCCTTCGCCCGGAAGAAGATGGCGGACGGCCCGGTGCTGATCTACGCCTCGGCCCCGCCGGAGACGGTGAAGGCGATCCAGGAAAAGCTCGGCCGGGCCGAGGCCGGGGAACTGGTGGAAGGCGCGATGGCGAAGATCGCCAAGGCGCTGGTGGAGCAGGACGGCGTGCGCCGCCTGGTGGTGGCCGGCGGCGAGACCTCCGGTGCCGTGGTGTCGGCGCTCGGCGTCACCGGCCTGCATATCGGCGCGCAGATCGACCCGGGCGTGCCGGGCACGGTGACCCTTGGCACGGCCGAGCCGATCGCCCTGGCACTGAAGTCGGGGAATTTCGGCGCGCCGGACTTCTTCGAGAAGGCGTTGCGGGTGATGCCATAAATCTCCTGCCCGTCCGTCATCCCGGTGGCGCCCGGACTTGATCCGGGAGCCGACCGGGACCGTGTCCCTGTCGCTGGGTCCCGGTCGAGCCCCGGGTCAAGCCCGGGCCTCACCGGGATGACGGAAAGAAACAAGTACAGCTCAACCTACAAACTGCTGCCCTTGATCTTCCCGCGCTTGATGCCGCGCACGCGCTCGCGGTGGATGATGTAGAGGCCGGAGGCGGCAATGAGGCCGGCGCCGACGAAGACGTTCCAGCCGGGGACCGTTCCGAAGACGAAGAAACCGAAGCCCATGGCCCAGATCATCGCCGTGTAGTCGAACGGTGCCACCACCGAAGGCGGGGCGAGACGGAAGGCTTCGGTCATGAAGATCTGCGCCACCCCGCCGAGCAGACCGATGGTCATCAGGATGACGAGGTCGTCGACGGTCGGCGTCACCCACTGGCCGGGGGCGATCAGCACGATCAGGCTGACCACGCCGCTGCCCAGCGTGAAGTAGAACACCGTCGCCGCCGACTTGTCCGTGGCCCCCAGCTTGCGCATGGAGATCATCGCCACGCCATATCCGAGCGCCGAGCCGACCGCGAACAGCGCCACCGGATCGAGCGAGCCGGAGAGCGGGCCCAGGGTGAAGACGGCCCCGACGAAGCCGACCGCCACCGCGCCGAGCCGCCACACACCGACCCGCTCGCCCAGCAGCGGGATCGACAGCAGGGTCCCGAACAGAGGGGCGGTGAAGGAGATCGCCACATAGTCGGCCATCGGCATCAGCGTCAGCGCGTAGAAGCCGACGAACATCGACACCAAGCCGGAGACCGTCCGCACCACGTGCCAGCCCGGCCGCCGGGTCTTCAGCGCCGACCACCCGCCCTGCATCGGCAGGTAGAACAGCAGCGGGATCAGCGCCGGCCAGCAGCGGAACAGGATGACCTCGGAGGTCGGATAGCGCCCGTCCAGCAGCTTGATCAGCATGCCCATCACCGAGAACCCGGCGACGGCGACGATCTGCAGAAGGATGCCGCGCACGGCCGCACCATCCACGGTAACGGGCTGAACGGGCTTGGGAGGCACGGCGTCAGACGGCATTGGCTCGGTCCGGCAAGGCAGCCGCGACCGGGTGACGCGACGACCTTCGCACCATGCCTGCGGTCAGACCGTTGCGAAAGCACCAATCGCGGGACCGAGCCATGCGGCAGGTGCGGGTCTTGGCCCGCCCGCCGCACGGTGATTTGTCAGTCCATCGTCTCCAGCTCGTCGATCATGCCCTCGATGACCGTCAGCCCCTTGGACCAGAAGGCCGGGTCGGAGGCGTCGAGGCCGAACGGGGCCAGCAGCTCCTTGTGCCGCAGGGTGCCGCCCGCCTTCAGCATGGTCAGGTACTTCTCGGCGAAGCCCTGCTCGGCGTCCTGATAGACCGCGTAGAGCGAGTTCACCAGGCAGTCGCCGAAGGCGTAGGCGTAGACGTAGAACGGCGAATGGATGAAGTGCGGAATGTAGGACCAGAAGACCCGGTAGCTGTCCTCGAAGTTGAACGCCGGGCCCAGGCTCTCGCGCTGCACCTCCATCCAGATGTCGCCGAGCTGGGTCGGGGTCAGCTCACCCTCGGCGCGGACGTCGTGCACCCGCTCCTCGAAGGTGTGGAAGGCGATCTGGCGGACCACCGTGTTCAGCATGTCCTCCACCTTGCCGGCCAGCATCACCTTGCGCTGGGCCGGGTCCTTGCGCTGGGCGAGCAGGGAGCGGAAGGTCAGCATCTCGCCGAACACGCTGGCGGTCTCCGCCAGGGTGAGCGGGGTATCGGACATCAGGTGTCCCTGCGGGCCCGCCAGCACTTGGTGCACGCCGTGGCCGAGCTCATGGGCGAGCGTCATGACGTCCCGGGTCTTGCCCTGGTAGTTCAGCAGCAGATAGGGATGCGCCGCCGGCACCGTGGGATGGGCGAAGGCGCCCGACGCCTTGCCCGGCCGCGCCGGGGCATCGATCCACGGGTTGTCGAAAAACCTCTTCCCCACGGCCGCCAGGTCCGGCGAGAACGCAGCATAGGCGTCCAGCACCGTGTCCCGCGCCTTGTCCCAGGAAATTGAAGCGTCGTCGTCGTTGGGCAGCGGCGCGTTGCGGTCCCAATAGTCCAGCTTGTCGCGGCCGAACCACTTCGCCTTGATCGCGTAGTAGCGGTGCGACAGTTTTGGATAGGCGGTGCGCACGGCCTCGACCAGGGCGGAGACGACCTCGTCCTCGACCGCGTTGGATAGGTTGCGGGCGGAGATCGGGCGCTTGTAATGGCGCCACTTGTCGTCGATCGCCTTGTCCTTGGCGAGCGTGTTGGTGATCAGCGCGAACAGGCCGACATTCTCGTTCAGCACCGTGGACAGGCTCTCAGCCGCCTTCTTGCGCACCTTGCCGTCCCGGTGGCTCAGCTTGTCGAGGATCTCCGAGGTGGTCAGGGTCTCGCCGTCCAGCGGGAAGCGCAGCCGGGCCATGGTCTCGTCGAACAGCCGGGTCCAGGCGGCGCGGCCGGCGACGTATTTCTCATGCAGCATCTGCTCCAGCTCGTCGGAGAGCTGGTGGTCGCGGAACGCCCGCACCTCGCGCAGCCACGGCGCGTAATGGGCCAGTGCCGCGTCCTGCATTTTGGCGGCGAGATCCGCCTCGGCGATGCGGTTGATCTCCAGGGTGAAGAACAGCAGCTCGGTGGAGATCGCGTTCACCCGCTCCTGCATCGACTGATAGAACTTGCCGATCTCCGGATCGGACATGTCGCCGGCATAGCGCAGATGGGCGTAGGACATGATCCGGCCCAGCACTTCCTCGATCGCCTCGTATTCGGCGATCGCAGCGGCCAGATCGGCGCCGGTCAGCCCGGCGACCTTGCCCTCCAGCGACGCGCGGAAGGATTTGGCCTTCTCGGTGGAGCGCTCAAGATCGCCGGAAAGCTCGGGCCCGTCCGGGCTCGGGTAGAGGTCGGCGAGGTCCCATTGCGGCAAGGGGCCGAGGGTCGAGGCGTCCGGCATCGGGCATGTCCTTCGGGCGGGTTTCCAACACATTTGGTCGACGGCGACTTGGCATCGCCGCCCCTTAACGCGATATAGAGGTTCGGACCGGCGGCGCCAACCGTCCGGCCGGACAGGGACGCGCATTCCGATCAAGAGCCGTCACACAACGGCCGCCAAGAACGCACAGAATGCCACACCGTATGCCGAACGGGGGAAACCGCATGGATTACGCCGCCATCACCAACCTGCCGACCATGTTCTTCGGCCAGGCCCAGTCGCTCGGCAGCAAGCCCTTCCTGTGGGCCAAGAATGACGGCCAGTGGACATCCTGGAGCTACGGCGAAGCCCGGGACCAGGTGATCCGCCTCGCCCGCGGGCTGCTGAAGATCGGCATCCAGGCCGGCGACCGGGTCGTGGTCGTGTCCGACAACCGGCCGGACTGGGCGGTGGCCGATCTGGCGATCATGTCGATCGGCGCGGTCACGGTCCCGGCCTATACGACCAACACCACCGACGACCACCTCTACATCCTCGACCATTCCGGGGCCCGGGCGGCGATCGTCAGCACCTCGCGCCTGGCGCGGCGGGTGATACCGGCGGCCCGCAGCTCCGAGAATTGCGGCATCGTGATCACCATCGAGGAGCCGGCCGACACCACCGCCGGCGGGGTCGACCTGCACGGCTGGCACGAGGTGATGGCGCTGGGCGGCGCCGACGACACCGACATTCCGGCGCTGGCCGCCGGCCTGCCCAAGGACGACACCGCCTGCTTCATCTACACCTCGGGCACCGGCGGCCGGCCGAAGGGTGTGATGCTGACCCACCGCTCGATGCTGGCGAACTGCGACGGCGCCTATCACCTGCTCAAGGAATACGACCTGGGCGACGAGATCTTCCTGTCGCTGCTGCCGCTGTCCCATTCCTACGAGCATACCTGCGGGCTGTTCTTCCCGATCTCGATCGGCGCGCAGATCTACTACTGCGAGGGGCCGGACCAGCTCGCGGCCAACCTGCAGGAAGTCCGCCCCACCATCATGACGGCCGTGCCCCGGCTCTACGAGGTGCTGCACGACCGCATCCTGCGCGGGGTCGAGCGCAAGGGCGGCAAGTCGGCCGACCTGTTCCACGACGCCGTCCGGCTCGGCCGCAAGCGCTACGAGGATCCGTCCAGCCTCTCCCTGTGGGAGACGATCTACAACTGGATACTGACCAAGCTGGTCCGCAAGAAGGTGTCCCAGCGCTTCGGCGGCAGGCTCAAGGCCTTCGTCTCCGGCGGCGGCCCGCTGAACCCGGATATCGGGAAGTTCTTCCTCGCCCTCCACGTCAACCTGCTGCAGGGCTACGGCCAGACCGAAGCCTCGCCCGTGGTCTCCGCCAACCCGCCGGGCCGGATCAAGATCCATACGGTCGGCCCGCCGCTGAAGGGTGTGCAGGTCAAGATCGCCGAGGACGGGGAGATCCTGGTGGCCGGCGACCTGCTGATGAAGGGCTACTGGCACGACCCGGACACCACCGCCGCCACCATAAAGGAGGGCTGGCTGTACACCGGCGATGTCGGCCATATCGACGAGGACGGCTACATCGTCATAACGGACCGCAAGAAGGACATCATCGTCAATTCAGGCGGCGACAACATCTCGCCAGCCCGGATCGAGGGCAAGCTGACCCTGCAGCCTGAGATCCTCCAGGCCATGGTCTATGGCGACAAGCGCCCCTATCTGGTCGCCCTGGTGGTGCCGGAGGAGAGCTTCGTGGAGGAGTGGGCCTCCGCCAATGGCAAGACCGCGAACCTGGCCGTCCTGGCGGAGGACGAGGGCTTCCACAAGGCGCTGTCGGCCGCCATCGACCGGGTGAACAAGGACCTCGCCCAGATCGAGAAGGTGCGGCGCTTCCAGGTGGCGACCGAGCCCTTCACCACCGAGAACGGGATGATGACCCCCACCCTGAAGATCCGCCGGCACAAGATCCGCGAGAACTACTACGAGCGGCTCGACCGGTTGTACGGGAAGGCGTGACGACCGCTCAGGTGGCCGCCATGAGGTGATTGTCGAAGGCCGTCACCTCCGGGGCATGGGTCCAGCGCACGTCGACGCCGTCCGGGCGGGCGGTGACATGGCCGATCCGGGCGATGCCGGTGGAGATGACGAAGCCGCCCGCCCCCCGGCCGGTCGCGATGGCGCAACCGTCCGGGGCCTCCACCGACCCCAGGAAGCGGCCGCCATCCACCGCCCAGAAGGCAAAGAATCCGCCCCGCGGCAGGCCGGCGCCGACGATGGCCCCGGTCGGATCGAAGGCGATGTCCCCGGTATACTGGCGCGAGCGCATGGCCAGAATCTCCGGCAGGTCGAGCAGGCGCAGGGCCGTGCCGCCGGCAGTGGTCAGGGCGATCAGCGGGACGATGTCGCTTTCCGGCCCCTCGTACTGCATGGCGACGGCGACCGTGTCCCAGTGCGTGGCGACGTGGCGCATGCTGAGCTTATGCAGGTCGGCCGGCAGAACCAGCACCCGCTCCGCCGCCGTCCCGCCGGGTGCTACCCGGGCCAGGGTCGGCTGCATGGTCGGCAGGTTCAGCTTGATCCGGCCGCTGTCGGGGCGGGTCAGGATGCCGCCATTGGCGACCCACAGCGATCCGTCCTCGGCGGCGCGGCGCACCTCATGGGGGCCGATGCCGGCGCTGTCGATCTCGCCGACCCGCCGGTAGCCGTCGGTCGCGTCCCACACGCCGAGCACGCCGCGATCCTCGTCGAAAGCGTTCTCCGTGGTGTAGAGCAGCCGTCCGTCGGCGGAATACGCGGCGTGGCCGTAATAGTGGCGGGTATCCGGCAGGTCGAGCTCGGCCCGGACCGCGCCGGTCTCGGCCGCGACCACATAGCCGAACCGGCCGGGGCGGCGGGCGACCACCGCGACATCATCGCCCCCGGGACGCGGCACCACCCCATGGCCGCGATCAGGCAGCGGCTCCACGAAACTCGCCAGTCCGTCGGCGTCGATGCCGACGATGCCGAAGCCGCCGGCGGCCAGCTTGGCCGTCGTCACCACCACCGGCCGCGGGACCGCCGCCGCCGGCAGCGGCCCGAGAGCCGGCAGGCTGGCGAGCGCAGCCAGGACGCTGCGGCGGGACAGCACGGCATCGGCCATGGTCAGTCTCCATCCATCGCGTTGAACCCGCCGGCGATGCCCAGCGCCGGGCCGACCTTCTGGATGATGAGCGCCTTCAGGGCGGAGACCTGAGTGATCAGTTCGTCCAGCGTGGGCTTGGTTTCAGGGGCCAGCACCGCCTCGTGCAGCGGCCGGTCGATCTTGGCCGCCGTCTCCCGGGTGATTCGGAACGCCTTGGTCATCAGGTCGGCCAGCTCGGTCTCCCCGCTCCGCCGCAGGGCCGCGTCGAGCCCCCGGGGCTCTCCGCCCTCGGCGGCACCACCGTGGTAGAAATCGGCCACCGCGGCGAGGTCGGCCCGGACCAGCTCCATGGAAAGCCGGCTGCGCCAGGCCTCGACCAGGTTCGGGCGCACATGGCCGCTGTCGTCGCCCAGCGGCCGCTTCAGGCGCAGCCGCAGAACGCCTTCCAGGGAAGCGACCGCCCCGGTCATCAGCGCGGTCAGGGATTCCGCATAGGTGAAGTAGACGCCGGCCCCGCTCCCCGGCGCCACCATCGCCTTGCGGAACGGGGTCTCGCCCTCGGTCCATTCGGTCAGGATGGCAGCCGCCATGCCGTGCAGGTTCTCGGCGATCGGCCGGGCGATGAAACAGTCGCTCGCCCCCTCGCCCTCATAGATCAGCCGCTCCAGGGCCGGAAAGCCCTGGACACCCACGGTCGCCCCGGCGATATCCGGCACCCCGCCCGCCTTGCGCAGGTCGAGTATCGCCCGCTCGATCCGGTTGCGGCTGTCCGGCCAGAACTGGATGCGGAATTGGCGGTCGAAGAAGGTGACCGGCCCCTTGACCACATGGCGCGCCCCGGCCCAGGCAAGCCACGCCTCGGTGAAGGCCGATGTCACCGCGTCGGTGGACAGCGTGTCGCCGGCACAGGCCGCGGCCACCGCCTCGGACAGGGCGCCGGTCTTCTCCTCGAAGCGGCGGTAGGCCGGGATCACGTTGCCGTCGACCAGATCCTCGACCAGTTCCTTCGACACGTCCGCCCGCGCGCCCGGCGCCGGCAGGATCCAGAACACGGTGAGCAGAACGGCGAGGACCCGCATCGCGGCCTCCTAGAGCGAGTTGATATAGGCGATCAGGGCGTCCCGATCGGCGGCGCCGAGGCCGATTACATGGTCGCGCGCCGCCCGGGCCTCGCCACCATGCCACAGGATCGCCTCCAGCACCGACCGGGCGCGGCCGTCATGCAGGAAATTGGTGTGGCCGTTGACGGTCTCGGTGAGGCCAATCCCCCAGAGCGGCGGGGTGCGCCATTCGGATTGCTCGGCATCGCCTTCCGGCAGGCCGTCGGCCAGGTCCGGTCCCATGTCATGCAGCAGCAGGTCGGTGAAGGCGTAGATCGTGTGGCCGGCCAGGGCCGGGTCCTCGGCATCCGCCGCGGTGGTCAGGCTGGGCCGGTGGCAGCCGGCGCAGCCGGCCTCGGCGAAGACGGTCTCGCCGCGGACGACGGCGGGGTCGGTGAGGTTGCGGCGGGCCGGCACGGCGAGGTGGCGCGAATAGAAGACCACCAGCTTCAGCATGGTCTCGCTGACCTCCAGGCCGGTCGCCGCGCTGCCGCCATGGGGTGCGTCGCGGCAGATCGCCTGGTTGTCCGTGCAGTCGCCATGGCTGAACGGGAAGGCGGTGGTCGACAGGCCCATATCGCCCAGAAAGGCCGCCTGGGTCTGCTGCCGCAGGTCGGGCTGCGAGGCCTTCCAGCCGAAGCGGCCGAGCATGCGCTCGCCGGTCTCGGCATTGGTCACCTCGGCCGCCCGGCCGGAGATCCCGTCCCCATCGGCGTCCTCGGGATCGGCATAGGCGGCGATCTGCTCGGCCGGCACCGCCTCCAGCAGGCCGAGGCCGATCATCGGCGGCGCCATGCGGACCGAGAACCGGGTCTGCGGATCCATCGGCCCGTAGCCGAGATCGACGATGGTCCAGTCCGGCCGGCGCAGGGACACCTCGGTGCCGTCGGCCAGGGCCACCAGCTCTTCGGTCCAGGTGACGTGCGGGCGGCCCTCGATGGGCACGCCGGCCACGGCGAAGTCCTGGAGCTGGCCGCCATAGACCGGGTCCGGCTTCGTGTCCCGGGGTCCGATCGGGATGCCGAGCCGCATCAGCATGGAGACGGCGTTGTCCTCGGGGAAATTGGCGGAGGGCGGGTGGCCGCGCCCGTCCTTCAGGTGGCAGCGCTGGCAGGCGCGGGCGTTGTAGAGCGGTCCCAACCCGTCCGACGACTTGGTCGAGGCCGGGGCGGTAACCCAGAGCTTCTTGAAGATGCCGTTGCCGACCTTGAAGTCGAGCTCCTTCTCGAAGGGCAGGGTCGCCGAGGAATGGGAGAAGGCGTTGCCGTCTGGAGCATGGGGCGAGGTGGCGTCGCCCGCCGGCAGGCTGCCGGCCGGATCGGCGGTCGTCTCGCAGACCGTGCCCAGCAGCATCGAGACGCTAAGGCCGGCGAGGAGAACGGCGGTGAACGCGCCCGTCACCTGTATGCGTCGCATGACCTAAATACCTGGTCGGTTTCGGCGAAAAGGGGCGGTCCGTTGCCGGACCGCCCAAGTTGCCATGCTTCGACTAGAGAGTGATCGCGTCAATCCCGGTCACTGAAAAACAGCGGCAGGATTGTCCAAACTGTCCGACCCCTCGATGGAGAGATTGTCCAGCCCGAGCGCCGCGACCGCGCGCTCGATCTCACGTGTCTGAACCAGAAGGGCGGTGATGGCGGCATCGACCCGGGCATTGCCCGACTCGTTGCCTTCGCCGATCTGCTGGTCGTAGGCCTCGCCCGCCTCGGCGGCATCGGCCATGTCGGTCATCTTCGCCATGGTGTCGTTCAGGGCGCCGGACAGAGCCTTGTCCAGCTCCGCATCGGTGGCGGCGACCAGGTCGGAGACGCTCGGCCCCTCGACCACGCTGCCATCGACCCGCTCGTAGCGGCCCTCA
The DNA here is from genome assembly GCF_965223715.1 of Thalassobaculum sp. GTDB lineage: Bacteria > Pseudomonadota > Alphaproteobacteria > Thalassobaculales > Thalassobaculaceae > Thalassobaculum. The sequence goes on from NZ_OZ245012.1 coordinate 3,462,844, forward strand.
TAGACGTTCTTCACACCCAGGGCGTCGTAGTAGTGGGACCAGTGGGTGTTGTCGGAGAAGCAGTCATGCTCCTCTTCCGGATCGTGCAGCAGCAGGCCGAGCTTCATGCGCTCGCCGGCCAGTTCGCCGTAGGACAGGCTGCCCATGCCGGTCAGGATCATGGCCAGACCGCCCTTGTCGCCGGCCTCCATCACCGCGGCCCGGGCGGCGCCGCCCTCGGCCCAGTTGGCCACCATCTCTTCCAGATCGGCGATCAGCAACTCGGTCGCGACCTCCAGATAGGCGGCACGCCGGTCACAGTTGCCGTTGGTGCAGTTCTTCGGATCGAAATCGGTATAGGGCCGTGCGCCGGCGCCCGGGCCTGTGCCGTTCAGGTCCTGGCCCCAGAGCAGGAACTCGATGGCGTGGTAGCCGGTGGTGACGTTCGCCTCGACCGCGTCCAGCTCATGCAGCTCCTGGATCACCGCGGTGGTGATCTTCGGCGTCTCCAGGGTGCTGCCGCCGAGCTTCAGGGACGGATTGGCGATGACGTTGGCGGTGTAATACGGGTTGTCGTCGCTCGACTTGCCGTAGCTGCCGGTGTCGACATAGTCGATCAGACCCTCGTCCAGCGGCCAGGCGTTCACCTTGCCTTCCCACTCGTCGACGATCGGGTTGCCGAACCGGTAGGCCTCGGTCTGCTGATACGGCACCCGGGCGGCCTTCCAGGCCTGCTTCGCCTTGTCGAGGGTTTCTTCGGAGGGTGAGGCGATCAGGGCGTCGACCGCGCTTTCAAGCTGCTTCGCCGTGATCAGCGAATCCTCGTAGGCGGCATGGGCGATATCGGCATAGGTCGTCAGGACCGCCTCGGCCGACGGAGCCGCGGCCTGGGCCGAGAGCGGCGCCACGCCGAGGGCCAGAACGCCCGCTATCATCCAACGCTTCATCGATCTTTCCCCTCTGTCGGTCAGGTCGCCAGCGGCTGGGCCGCCGATCGGTTGATTTGACTTGGACGTCCGTGGCCGTCGCGTTAGCTTGTTATTGCAAGCTATTCGCAATTGCAACAACAAAATGAGAATCATTCGCATTATGCTGCTGGCACTGGCGCCGGACCGAGCGGGTCGGCGACCGAGGACACTGACGCGCCTCAACCTCCCGGTATCAGTGGATTTTTCAATTGCAATGTTATAACATAACATATAGAGAGACAGAGACACTGACCTAAAGTCAGGCTACATTCATGTTGCAGTTGAATGTCAAAAGCAGCTGCAGCCCCGCGATTCCATCGCTCTTCTCATTGACCCTCTGGAGGGGGGACCCATGAACCAACCACTCGGCTTGGTACGGTGGCGGCCGGTCGGCCTCGCTGCCTCGGTGTTTGCAACATTCGCCCTGGCGGCGCCGGCCGGCGCCGCGGAAAAGCTCTCCGTCGGCATCGGCGGCGAGTACACGCAGTATTTCGGGCATGTCGACAACGACACCAACACCGGCGACTTCACGGGGTTCGACGTCAAGACCGACGGGACCCTGACCTTCGGCGGCGAGATCACCCTCGATAACGGTCTGTCCTTCGGCATGGAGGTCGGGCTGGACGCGATCTCCTCCGGCTCTGACCAGATCGACGGCTCGATGCTGTATGTCGAGAGCAGCGCCGGGCGGCTGGAGATCGGCCAGACCGACACGGTCGCGGCCCTGATGCACTACTCGGCCCCGGATGTCGGATACGGCATCAATGACAGCGACATCGCCGACTGGGTCGTGAACCTGTCCGGCGGCGACGCGGATTCCGCCTTCCAGTCCACCTACCTGTATCTCGGCGAAGACCAGGCGTCGAAGATCAACTACTTCACGCCGCGCTTCTCCGGCTTCCAGCTCGGTGTCTCCTACATCCCCGAGTTCGAGCGCGACAACAACGTCCAGCCGGCCGGTGATCTCTACAGCGATGGCATCGCGTTCGGAGCGAACTTCGTCGAAACGATCGGCGGGGTCGATGTGGCGATCGCCGCCGGCTACCTGTTCGCCGAAAAGCCGGATGGCGTGGGTGCCGCCGGCGACGACGCCGAGGGCTACAGCTTCGGCGCCAACTTCAGCTATGCCGGCTTCACCATCGGCGGCTCCTACGCCAACACCCAGGGCAACCCGGGCGGCGGCACCGATACCGCGACGTCCTTCGACGGCGACGGCTTCGACGTCGGCATCGCCTACGCCTTTGGCGACGCCTCGGTGTCCCTGTCCTACTACCAGGGTTCGGTGGAGGACAGCGTCGCCACCGCCGGCGACAGCGACCACAACACGATCATGCTGTCCGGCGCCTACGACCTCGGCCCAGGCGTGACCGCGCTGGGCTCGATCTTCCGCAGCGAGTTCGAGGCCGACAGCGGCGCCGACAACGAGGGCTGGGCCGTCGTCACCGGCATCATGCTGGAATTCTGAGATCGCGGAGGCGGCCGGTTCCGGTCGGCCGCCTCATCCTCACCGGTCCTACAGCAGGGCCCCGACTTCCTTCGCCCGCGCCCGCGCGCCGGCCATCAGGAACGCCAGGTCGCTCCCGGCCAGCACTATCCGCACCCCCATCGACACATAACGCTGCATGACCGGCGGGTCGTAGATCCCACCCATGCCCGGAAACTTGCCGTGGGTCCGGCAGGCGTCGAGCATGGTCTCGTAGGCCTTGATCACGTCCGGATGCTCCGGCTGGCCCGGGATGCCCATCTCCATGGTCAGGTCGCTGGTGCCGATCAGCAGGGCGTCGACCCCCGGCACGGCGGCGATCTCATGGGCGTTGGCGATGGCGGTCGGGGTCTCCAGCATGACCACCAGCAGCGTCTCGCGGTTGACCACCTCGGCGGTCTCGGCCACCGAATGGCCCTCGAAATCGAGCTGCGGCAACGCCCCTGTGACCGAGCGGTGACCGAGCGGCGGATAGCGCATGTTCGACACCATCTGCGCCGCGGTCTCGGCGTCGTCCACATGGGGCACGACGATGCCCTGGGCGCCGCCGTCCAGGACGCGGGTGGCATGGAAATGCTGGAAACCCGGCACCCGCACGATCGGCGTGATGCCGGCATCCTGCGCGGCCACGCTGATCTGTACCGCGGTGTCGACGTCCATGGAGTTGTGCTCCATGTCGATGAACAGCCAGTCGAAACCGGCGGTCTTCATCGCCTTGCCGATATCGACCGTGCGCGCCTGGCGCAGGCCGACCCCGAGCGACAGCTCCCCGGCGCGCAGTTTGTCCAGGGCGTGGTTCTTCAATGCGATCATGGCGGTTTCCTCCGGTGCCGGGCGCCCCATTCGGGCGCCCGCTCCGGTCAGGACGCGGCCGCCAGGGCTTGTGCCAGATCCTCGATCAGGTCGTCGGGGTGTTCAAGACCGACCGACAACCGGATCGCCCCCTCGGTGATACCGCAATCGAGTTTCTCCTCGAGCGGCACCTTGGCATGGGTCGTGGTGAACGGGTGGCAGGCCAGCGACTTGGCGTCGCCCAGGTTGTTGGACAGGTCGATGACCTTGAGGCTGTCCAGCACGGTGAAGGCCGCCGTCTTGCCGCCCGCGACCTCCATGGCCACCAGGCTGCCGAAGCCGCGCATCTGGCGCTTGGCCAGGTCGTGCTGCGGATGATCGGTGCGGCCCGGATAGCGCACCTTCAGCACCTGGCTCTGCCCGGCGAGCCAGTCGGCGACCGTGGCCGCCGTCGCACTCATCCGCTCGACCCGCAGTTCCAGGGTCTCCAGCGACTTGGCCATGACCCAGGCGTTGAACGGGCTCATGGACGGGCCGGTGTTACGGTAGAACGGGATGAAATGCTCGTTCATCCAGGCGGCCGAACCGAGCACGGCACCGCCGAGGCAGCGGCCGTGGCCGTCGATATGCTTGGTCGCCGAATAGACGACCACGTCGGCGCCGAGCTCCAGCGGGCTCTGGAAGAGCGGCGTGGCGAAGACGTTGTCGACGATCACCTTGGCCCCGGCCGCATGGGCCAGCTCGGAGACGGCGGCGATGTCCACCAGGTCGAGCATCGGGTTCGACGGGCTCTCCAGCAGCACCGCATTGGCCGGCTTCGACAGGGCGGCCTTCCAGGCCTCCAGGTCCGTGCCCTTCACGAACTGGGTCTCCACGCCCCATTTCGGCAGGATCTTGGCGACGATGTGGTGGCAGGCGCCGAACAGCTCGCGCGCGGCGACGACCCGGTCGCCGCTCTTGAGCTGGCAGGCCAGGGCCGAAAAGATCGCCGCCATGCCGGTCGCCGTCGCCCGGCACATCTCCGCCCCTTCCAGCGCGGCCAGCCGCTCCTCGAAGGTGGTGACCGTCGGGTTGCCGTAGCGCGAGTACATGTAGACGTCGTTCTCGCCCTTGAACGCGGCCTCGGCCTCGGCGGCCGAGTTGAAGACGAAACCGGAGTTCAGGTAGAGCGCCTCGGCCGTCTCGTTGTTTGGGCTGCGCGCCAGGCCGGTGCGCACCAGCCGGGTCGACCGGCGCCAGTTGTTGTCGGCGGAAGTCACGCGGACGTCTCCTTGGACAGGGGCGGCAGGTATTCCGGCAGCACGACCGCCTGGGAGACGATCACGCCGTTCGGGCCGTGGGTGATTCCGGGGGAGCCGTAGAGGACATAGCCCTCCTTCAGCGCATCGCCGACCCGCACGCAGAACGCGGCGTCGTCGGGCCCGGTGAGCAGGCGGTAGATCTTGCGGTCGGCCATGGCACGCTCCTCAGCCCTGCTGCCAGGGCAGGCCGCTGGCGCGCCAGCCGGACACGGTGTTGCGGTGGCCGTCCGCGTCCTTCGGGCCTTCGAACCCGTCGGAGATGTTGCGGCAGTCACCGTATCCGGCCTCGGTCAGGGCGATGGCGGCACTCTTCGACCGCTGGCCCGAGCGACACAGGATCAGCACCGGCACGTCCTTGTTCAGGACCGAGCGGCGCACCGCGTCGACGAAGCCGCCGTTCGGCGCCATGCCCGGGAAGGTCTGCCACGAGATCAGCACCGGCTCCCGGCCGAGGCTGCTCAGGTCCGGGCGCCCGACGAAGGTCCACTCCGCGTCGGTGCGCACGTCCAGCAGGACCGCGTCCATATCGTTCCTCAGAATCTCCATCGCCTCGACGCTGGTTACGTCGCCGGCATAGCCGTCGCCCGTCATGGTCTGGTCCTCCCGTGACTGTCGCGCGCTGCAGGGCCACTCCCATAGCCCCTGGGGTCCCGCACGACAACGGTTCTGATCGGCCGCGCCCGTATTCGGCGTCTTGCCGTCCGGTTCGCGCAGCCCCTACGCTTGCCGCACCATACAGCACACCGACCGGTCGCCAAGCCCGCCGCCCATCCGCCGGCCAAAGACAAGACCGGCGGAACCCGAGGGAGGCTGCCGTGACTGTCGAGATCACGAAGTCCGTCGATCGCCGGGATCTGCCCCGGCCCACCAAGGACCTGGATCGCGCCCGCGCCGATATCGAGCGCTTCGGATACTGCCTGCTGCAGGACGCCGTGCCGGAGCCGCTGCTGGGACGGGTGCGCGCCCGAACCCAGGCCCAGGCGGATGCGGAGAAGCAGCTCGACCACGCCTTCGAGGATGGCGGGGCCGACCAGCAATGGGGCGCCTTCCGCGATGCCGACGGCCGGATCCGCGCCGATGCCTTCAAGGCCCGCAACGGCGGGGTGAACCAGCGGGTCTGGATGCTGGCGAACAAGGGCCGTGTCTATCACGAGGTGCTGGAGCGCGAGCCGGTGCTGGATCTCGTCGGCCATATCCTGGGCGACGCGTTCCAGCTCTCCGCCTACAACGCCAACATCGCCCGGCCCGGCAGCGTGCCGATGAACCTGCATACCGACCAGTGGTGGGCCCCGGTCCCGCACCGCCCCGATCGCCGGCCGCTGCCGATCGGCTCGACCAACCGCACCACCTTCGACCGCGATCCCGCCCTCGCACCGACCGACGTGCCGGCGATGATCGCACCCGCCGCCTGCGCTCAGGTGATCGTCATGCTGAACGACTTCACCGAGACCAATGGCGGCACCCGTCTGGTCCCGGGCAGCCATCTCTGGGGCCGCCATCCCGACCCCGAGCTGGACCGAGACGTGGAGACCATCGCCGCCGAGGGACCGGCCGGTACCGCGGTGATCGCCGACGGCAGGATCTGGCACGGCACCGGGGCCAATACCGGCAACACCGACCGCTGGGGCCTGCTGGTCACCTTCTGCGGCCCGCAGTTCCGGCCCCAGGAGAACTACACGGTGGGGCTGAGCGAGGAGATGTACGAGGCGGCCTCGGACCGGGTCCGCGCCCTGCTCGGCTTCGGGGTCTGGTGGGCCTATGGCCGCACCGGCGATCCGACGGTGGAACAGATCTCGCGCCGCCCGGCCCTGGGGGAGCTCGGCTGACATGGAGGCTGCCGTCTACCGCACGCCTGAGCGCGCCTCCCTGCGCTGGGTCGAGGACTTCAACGCCGCCCTGGCAACAGGGTCCGCCGAGGCGGTGGCGGAGATGTTCGAGGCCGACAGCCACTGGCGCGACACCCTGGCCCTGACCTGGACACTCAAGACCACCAGCGGGCGCGACGTCATCGCCGCCGACCTGGCCCGGCTGGCGGCGGAGAAGGGTCTGCGCGACGTCGCCATCGACCCGGATCGCTGTCCGCCACGCAAGATGCACCGGGCCGGGGCGGAGGTGGTCGAGGCTTTTCTCACTTTCCAGACCGATGTGGGGCGCGGCGCCGGCCTGCTGCGCATGGCGGTCGGCTCGCAGAAGGCTTGGACCCTGCTCACCACCCTGGAGGCGATCCGCGGCCACGAGGAGGAGACCTTGCGCGCCGCCCGTGACGAGCCGGCCTTCTCCCGCGCCTTCCACGGCCCGAACTGGGCGGACAAGCGGCGGGAGGCGGCTGCGTATTCCGATCGCGACCCGGCGGTGCTGGTCGTCGGCGGCGGCCATGGCGGGATCACGGCGGCGGCCCGGCTCGGCCAGCTCGGCATCGACACCCTGATCGTGGATAAGATGGCGCGGATCGGCGACAACTGGCGCCTGCGCTATCACGGGCTGAAGCTGCACAACACACTGCACAGCAACCACCTGCCCTACCTGCCGTTTCCCGAGACCTTCCCCTCCTACATCCCCAAGGACCTGATCGCCAACTGGCTCGAATTCTACGTCGACGTTCTGGCGATCAACTTCTGGACCCGCACCAGCTTCGACGGCGCGGAGTGGGACGAGGCCGCCCAATGCTGGACCGCCCGGCTGACCCTCGCCGACGGCAGCACCCGCGAGATGCGGCCGCGCCACATCGTCATGGCCACCAGCGTCAGCGGCACGCCGCACCTTCCGGAGATCCCGACCCTGGAGAGCTTCAAGGGCAAGGTCTTGCATTCCAGCCGGTTCGGCGACGGCGCGGAATGGCGCGACCGGCCGGTGATGGTCTTCGGCACCGGCACCAGCGCCCACGACATCGCCCAGGACCTCCAGGGCAACGGCGCGAAGGTCACCATGGTCCAGCGCACCCCCACCCTGGTGGTGAACATCGAGCCGAGCGCCCAGCTCTATGACGGCGTCTTCCTCGGCCCCGGCCCGTCGCGCGACGACCGCGACCTCACGGTCCTGTCGATCCCGCTCGCGCTGATGAAGGTGGCGCACAAGGAGATCACCGACCGCGTGAGGGAGCTCGACAAGCCGCTGCTCGACGGGTTGGAGAAGGCCGGATTCCGGCTCGATTTCGGCGAGGGCGGGACCGGCTGGCCGCTGAAATACCGCACGCGGGGCGGCGGGTATTACTTCAACGTCGGCTGCTCGGAGCTGATCGCGTCGGGAAAGATCGCCCTGATCCAGTATGCCGATATCGACCGTTTCACCGCCGGCGGCGTGGCGATGGCGTCGGGCGAGGAACGGCCGGCGGAGCTGATCGTGCTGGCCACCGGCTACAAGAACCAGGACCACATGGTGCGGCTGCTGTTTGGCGAGGCGGTGGCCGAGCGGGCGGGACCGGTGTGGAACTTCGACCCGGAGACCCAGGAGCTGCGCAACATGTGGATGGCGACCGGCCAGCCAGGCCTGTGGTTCACCGGCGGCGCGCTCTCCCAGTGCCGGGTGTATTCCAAGTACCTCGCCCTGCAGATCCAGGCGCGGGAGCTGGGGATGGTGCCTTAATTTTCCTCCCCGTCTTCCCGGCCTTGCGCCGGGACCGAGAAAGGGGGTCGCTGGAGCGCTTGGCGTTATTTCTCCACCGCTCCAGCAAGCGTCACCCTCGGCCCCGGCGCAAGGCCGGGGAGACGCGATGGAGGTACCTTTTCCCCCGGCGTCATCCCGGATCGTCCCCGGGCCTGCCCCGGGGCGAGGCCGGGACCGTTACTCGACCGCCGGAACACGCTCGGTCCCGGGCAGCCCCCGGATCAATCCCGGATTAAATCCGGGACGGGGTCTCCCGGGATGACGGGTTGAGAGAGGCTGACGCGCTACTTCCCCCAGCGCATCGCGATCAGGTCCAGGTCCTTCGCCATGGTCAGCAGTGCGTCCCGCGTCGGGGCCGGCAGCGGCTCCAGCGGGTGGCGGACGGCGTCGGATTTGATCACTCCGCCCGCCTGCATCACCGTCTTGCAGGCCCGCAGACCGCATTGCCGGTTCTCGAAATTGATCAGCGGCAGCATGCGGTTGTACTGCGCCTCCGCCTTGGCGCGGTCGCCGGCCAGGAAGTCCATCACGATCGGCCGGATCTGCTCGCAGGCGAGGCCGCTGGTCATGGTCCCGGTCGCCCCGGCATCGAGATCGGCCATCAGGGTGATGCCCTCCTCGCCGTCGAACGGCCCGTCGATATGGTCGCCCGCCGCCTCGATCAGCGCCCGCAGCTTGGCCGCCGTGCCCGGCATCTCGATCTTGAAGTAGCTGACGTTCGACAGCTCCTTCGCGATCCGCGCCAGCAGCGGCACCGACAGGTTCGTGCCGCTCAGCGGCGCGTCCTGGATCATGATGGGGATGTCGATCGCCTGCGAGAGTGCTGCGAAATGCTCGAATACGCCCTGGTCGCCGGCCTTCAGCAGCGCGCCGTGATAGGGCGGCATCATCATCACCATCGCCGCCCCCTGCTCCTGCGCCCGCTTGCAGCGCGCCACCGCCACCTGGGTGGAGAAGTGGCTGCAGGTGGCGATCATCGGCACACGCCCGGCCACATGCTCCATGCACAGGGTCTGCAGGGTCTCGCGCTCGGCATCGGAGAGCAGGAACTGCTCGGAATAGTTCGCCAGGATGCAGAGCCCATCGACGCCCTGGTCGATCATGCAGTCGAGCACCCGCTTCTGCCCCTCCAGGTCGAGCGACCCGTCTTCGTGAAACGGGGTGGGGACGATGGGGAAGATGCCGGTATAGGGCGTGCTCTTATGGGGCGTGCTCTGGGCCATGGGGGCTCTCGTTGGTTGGTGTGCGTCGGCGCCAGCCTAACGGCCGCCGCGTCAGGACGCGAGCATGCACACGCCGCCGGCCACCATGAAAATGCCCGCTCCCTGGGCGATCCGATGGCCACCGGGCACCACCTTCTCCATCAGCACCAGGATCGCCAGCGCCGCGATCCACAGCAGGTTCATCACCCCGAAGACGAACAGCAGCGCCATGGCCACCCAGCAGCAGCCCAGGCAGTAGAGCCCGTGCTCCGCGCCCATGCGCAGCGCCCCCGCCGCGCCGTCTCTCCAGCGGTTGAGCACGAAGTCGAAGGGCGAGCGGCAATGGCGCAGACAGGCATGCTTGAGCGGCGTGAGCTGGTAGATCCCGGCGGCGATCAGCAGCAGGCCGCCGAAGGCCGGGCTGGTGGACACCATCATCGGCGACAGCAGGGCCGCCTGTTCCAACCCCCACTGGGCCGCCACCGCCGCCACGCTGAAACCGCCCCAGGCGATCAGATAGCCGCAGACGAAGACGGCCGTCGCCACATGGGGCTGATCCCGATCGCGCCGACGCCGGCCGATGGTCGCGAAGGTCAGGATCATCGGCAGGGCGCTGGGCAGCATCATGCCGGCCATCATCACCACCCACATGGCCAGCATCAGCACGGCATAGACCGGAGTCCAGACCGCCGGCCCCATCGACATCGCCATGGGCATGCCGCTGCCCATGCCGCCCGTCGTATCGCCGGCCATGTCCCCGGCCATCCAGACCAGATAGGCCCAGCTCAGAGCCGTCAGACCGAGGATGGCGGACACGACCAGCCGCCGATCGCGGGCGATCGCGGCCTCCAGGGAGTGCGGCCCGGTCATCGGAGGTCAGTTACTCCAGGCGAAGGGCGCGAAATGGCCGTTGTTGCCCATGCCCGAGAGATCCAGGTCCAGGCCGAAACCGTGCAGGTGCATCTCTCTGGTCCGGGCCAGCGCGAGGCGGGAATTCGCCGGGTGGGAGACGTTGTCGATGGAGATCACTTCGCCGCTGCCGACACGCGAGGCCACGCCACTGATCGCGAAGGAGAACAGCCCGGCATCGGTCGACCGGTCGAGCCCGTCCATCTGGAACGAGATCGGCGCGAAGGCGATGCCGCGGAACTCGCCCACCAGAGTGTCGTGGATCATCGCCGGACGGCCGCCGGCCCGGCCGGACAGGATCTCGGTCAAGGCCGCCCGCTGGGCCGCGTCGGCGCCCGCGTCGGCGACGCAGGCGAAGATCCAGTCGCCATCGGCCATCACCTTGTTGGAATGGATCACCAGCGCGAATTTCAGTCCGGCCAGGGAGACGTCGCCGTAGCTCCCCTTGTCGATCCGGTAGACCATCAGGGCGATGCAGTGGTCGTGGGTCACCTCACTCTGCGGGTTGGTGTAGATGCAGGGGCAGAGATAGTCGCAGTTGCAGCTCTCCATATACTCGCCGCCGATCGACCAGGACGCGGTCATCCGCCCCTCCTCTCTCCTCGCTGTCAGTGCGCGTAATCCGGCTGCTCGGCCTCGACCCAGCGCTTGAAGCCCTCCCAGTGCGCGAGGTTCTGGCCCTTGCGCGCGAGGTTCCCCATTTCGGCGCAGACATCCTCCGGGATCAGCGCCATCTCCCCACCGCCGGCCGTCGCCAGGAGCTGATACATGCAGGCGCGCTCGAGCTGGTAGACGTCGAGATAGGCCTTGGCGATGCTGTCGGTGGCGATCAGGGCGCCGTGGTTGCGCAGCATCAGCAGCCGCTTGTCGCCCAGGGTTTCGGCCATGCGCTCGCCCTCGTCCTCGCCGGACAGCACGCCGTCATAGACCTCGTAATAGACCACGTCGTCGTGGAACCGGGCCGCCTGCTGCGAGCTGCGCGGCTCGAACCGCATGTCCTTTCGGATCGACATGGCGGTGATGTAGGGCGAGTGGACATGGATCACGCATTTCGCGTCCGGCCGCGCCTTGTGCACCGGGTAGTGGATGATCCAGCCGGCCCGGATCGGGGCCGGGCCGCCGCCGAGCAGCTCGCCCTTGCTGTTCATCAGCGCGAGGTTGCTCGCGGTCACCTGGGACCAGTGCATGTGGCCTGGAGAAATGAGGAAGGCGTCGGGATCGTCGGGCGAGATCAGGCTGATATGGTTCCAGACCCCCTCGTTCAGCCCGTGCAGCACGGCGAGGCGATGGGCGGCGGCGACATCGCGGCGGGCATCCAGTTCGGCGCTGTTCATCTTCATGACCGACCTCCTTGGTTACCGGGGTAGTGTAGGAGTGGCGGAGAGCCGGCGGAAGCCACGGCCTTGCGTCCGGCGCGATACGGGCCAAGTATCGGGCATCACCGAGCCCAAGGAGCATGCCATGGCCGAAGCGGCGCCGCAGGACGCGACCGGGGGTGCGACCCTGTTCCCCTTCGAGAATACCTATGCCCGCCTGCCGGAGCGGTTCTTCACCAAGCTCGACCCCACGCCGGTCCAGGCACCGAAGCTGCTGCTGCTGAACGAGGAGCTGGCGCGCGAACTGGGCCCCGATCCGGCCTTCCTGCGCAGCCCGGAAGGCGCGCAGGTGCTCGGCGGCAACCGGATTCCGCAAGGAGCCGAGCCGCTGGCCATGGCCTATGCCGGCCACCAGTTCGGCGGCTGGGTCCCGCAACTCGGCGACGGCCGGGCGATCCTGCTGGGCGAGGTCATCGACCGCACCGGCGTGCGCCGCGACATCCAGCTCAAGGGCTCCGGCCCGACCCCCTATTCCCGCATGGGCGACGGCCGCGCCGCCCTTGGACCGGTGTTGCGCGAGTATATCGTCAGCGAGGCGATGGCCGCCTTCGGCATCCCGACGACGCGCTCTTTGGCCGTGGTGACCACCGGCGAGGCGGTGTTCCGGGAGCGCGCCCTGCCCGGCGGCATCCTGACCCGGATCGCCCGCAGCCATATCCGCGTGGGCACCTTCCAGTTCTTCGCCGCCCGCCGCGACACCGAGGCGCTGAAGCTGTTGGCCGACCATGTGATCGACCGCCACTATCCGGAACTGCGCGGGGCGGAGAACCCGTATAGCGCCCTGCTGGACGCGGTGGCGGGCCGGCAGGCCGAGCTGATCGCCGCCTGGATGTCGGTCGGCTTCATCCATGGGGTGATGAACACCGACAACATGTCGGTGGCCGGCGATACCATCGACTACGGGCCCTGCGCCTTCATGGACACCTACCATCCCGGCACGGTGTACAGCTCTATCGACCATGGCGGGCGGTATGCCTACGGCAACCAGCCGGGCATCGCCCATTGGAACCTCGCCTGCCTCGCCCAGTGCCTGCTGCCGCTGATCGACGAGAGCGAGGAGAAGGCCCTGGCCGTCGCCCAGGAGATCATCAACACCTTCCCCGACCGCTACCGGGCCGCCCATACGACGCGTTTCGCCGCCAAGCTCGGGTTGGAGACGGTTCGGGACGGCGATGTCGAGGTGATCGACGGCCTGCTGACGGCGATGGAGGAGGGCAAGGCGGACTTCACCCTCACCTTCCGCCGGCTGTCGGACCTGACCCGGGCGGGCGGCGAAGACGGGCCGGTTCGCGCGCTGTTCGAGAACCCGGCGGCGTTCGACGCCTGGGCCGTCACATGGCGGGCGCGGCTGGCCTCGGAGAGCCGCGACGATGCCGCTCGGCAGGCGGCGATGCGGGCGGTGAACCCGGCCTATATCCCGCGCAACCACCAGGTGGAGGCAGCCCTCGACGCCGCGGTGGAGGAGGGCAATGTGGAGCCGCTGCACGACCTGCGCGCGGTGCTGCAGACGCCGTTTGCTGCCCAGCCGGGAATGGAGCGCTACGAGCAGCCGCCTCGGCCTGAGGAAGAGGTCAAGGCGACGTTCTGCGGGACGTGAGAGGGGGCAGCGCTCACCTCCCCTCCCAAACCCTCCTCCTGTCACTCCCCGGATTTATTCCGGGGCCTACCCGTAATGCGGCACCGGCGTTGGCGACTACTCACCGTTGCCCGCCGCACGCACTTGCGTGGGCCCCGGAATGAATCCGGGGAGAGAAATGGGGCGGGAGATGTTCAGGAAAATGAAACCCCCGGGGCACGAGAGAGGGTGGGGCCGCTTGCCCGTTCCCTCTCTCACCCGGACGCACGAATTTGTCGCGTGTCCGTCTCCGCCTGAAGCGTCGGGACACACGCCACCGGTCGGCGACCCGGCAGGCCGCCGCCGTCGTTCTTCGGGAAACGCCCCTTAGTGGGCCGTCGCCAGCTCCAGCTTGATGCCGGTCGGCTGCGGCTCGATCGGCTGCAGCGACTGCTTGTCCTCGCCGGCCCACACGGCCACGAGCATGAACTCCACCGAGCCGTCTTCAGAGGCCTCGGCGGCCGCCGGTTCCGGTGTGGTCTCGGGAACCACCAGGCCCTGCTCGGCGACGTAGAACGTGTGCTCGCCGAAGATCTCGCGGAGCTGGCCCATCGTCGGATTGTCTTCCGGCAACGGGTCGGCACCGGTCTGCCGCTGGACGGCAGCCGTCTGGTCTGTGGTCAACTTCATATGGATCCCCTTCCAGTAGGGGGTTCGGACCAGGCATCGAGCTTACGCGTCGGTTCGGTCCATGGTTTCGGCTCTCGTCGACACCTGACCACAGGCTGACAGAGATGGCCGCGGATTTCAAATTGTGCGTCGCGGAAAGTGGGGGAACCCACCCAATCAACCGTCATCCCGGCGAACCCCGGGCGCGACCCGGGGGTCGGCCGGGACCTTGGGATGGTGCTGCCGCTGGGTCCCGGCCCGCCCCCGGATCGGGTCCGGGAGCGTCCGGGATGACGAAGATGAGAAAACTGACGTGAGGTCCGCGCCTCACTTCCCCCGCAGCCGCGCCTCGTGTTCGGCCAGCACCTGCCCCGCCCCCCAGCCGGTGCCGCGCAGGGCCTTGAGGATCGCCACCAGGTTGTCGTCGCGGATCTTCTCCAGGTCGCGGGGCGTGCGGCCGCCGGCCTGGGCCTCGGACTGCTCGGCGATGCGGTCGACCAGCTCCGGGGTCATCTCCGGCACGTCCATCAGCTTGGTCCAGGGCCAGGCCAGGGCCGGGCCGAACTGCTCCATGAAGTGCCGCATCCCCGCCTCGCCGCCGGCGATGTGGAAGGTCTGGAACGTCCCCATCTGCGCCCAGCGCAGCCCGCAGCCGTAGCGGATGGCGTCGTCGATCTCCTCGGTCGTCGCCACCCCGTCCTTCACCAGCCACAGGGCCTCGCGCCACAGCGCCTCCATCAGCCGGTCGGCGACGAAAGCGTCGATCTCCACCTTCAGGTGGAGCGGCTTCATGCCCAGCTCGGTGTAGAGCGCCATCGCCCGGTCGATCACCGCCTTGTCCGTCGCCGACCCGCCGACGATCTCCACCAGCGGCAGCAGATAGACCGGGTTGAACGGGTGGGCGACGATCAGCCGCTGCGGATGGGCCATGCCCTCCTGCAACACGCTCGGCTTGAAGCCGCTGGTCGACGAGGCGATCAGGCCGTCGCTGTTGACCGCCTCGATCTCCCGGTAGGCCGCGTGCTTCACGTCCAGCCGCTCGGGCACCGCCTCGACGATCAGGTCGGCCCCCGCCACCGCCTCGGCGATGGAGCCGACCATGGACCAGGCGCCCTTGGCCGGGCGCGGCGCGTCGATCAGGGCGGCGGCGGCCCGCTCCGCGTTATCGAGCACCGGGGCGATCTTCGCCTCGGCATTCGGGGCCGGATCGAACACGGCGCAGTCCACGCCGCTGTCGATCAGCCGGGCGAGCCAACCGGAGCCGATGACCCCAGCGCCGAGGATCGCCGCCTTCCTGGGAAGCGCGCTCATCCCTTCGGCGCCCGCTTGGTGAGGCCGAGCATAGTGCGGACCGCGTCCGGGCCGACCACCTTCGCCCCCATGTTCTCCACCACCGTCACGGCCTTCTCCACGAGCTGGGCGTTGGTCGCCAGCACGCCGCGCTCCAGGTACAGGTTGTCCTCCAGCCCGACCCGGACATGGCCGCCGGCCAGCACCGAAGCGGCGGCATAGGGCATCTGGTCGCGGCCGAGCGAGAAGGCGGAGAAGCTCCAGCCCTCGGGGATCGCATTGACCATGGCGAGGAAGGTGTGCAGGTCGTTCGGCGCGCCCCACGGCACGCCCATGCAGAGCTGCACCAGCGCCGGGCCGGTGATCACGCCTTCGGCGACGAGCTGTTTGGCGAGCCAGAGATGGCCGGTGTCGAAGGCCTCGATCTCCGGCTTCACGCCAAGCTCGGTCATCATGCCGCCCATGGCCCGCAGGGTGCCGGGCGTGTTCATCATGACGTAGTCGGCCTCGGCGAAGTTCATGGTGCCGCAGTCGATGGTGCAGATCTCCGGCAGGCACTCGCGGATATGGGCCATGCGCTCCGACGCGCCGGCCAGATCCGTACCCTTCTCGCTCAGCGGCAGCGGGCTCTCCACAGGCCCGTGGGTCAGGTCGCCGCCCATGCCGGTGGTCAGGTTCAGCACCACGTCCACCTCCGCATGGCGGATCCGGTCGGTCAGCTCGCGATAGAGCTCGAGCTTGCGGCTCGGCGCGCCGGTCTCCGGGTCGCGGACGTGGCAGTGGACGACCGCGGCCCCCGCCTTGGCCGCGTCGATCGCGCTCTCGGCGATCTGCTGCGGTGAGCGGGGCACATGCGGGCTCTTGTCCTGGGTGCCACCGGACCCGGTCACAGCACAGGTGATGAACACCTCGCGATTCATGGCGAGCGACATGATGATCCTTTCTCCGGCCCGTCCGGGGCCTGCTGGTGCGGCATTTCTCCTGGCGCGCCGGGTCGGGCTCAGCCCAGCTCGAACGTTGTCACCCCAAAGATTCTGGGGATGTCTAGCGCGGGGGCGGGGCCCGTGTACATGCGTGCGGTCTCGAAGCCCGGCGCGAGGCCGAGCGCCTCGGCCAGGGCGGTCGCCTGCGGGTTCGGCTCCGGCGTATCGAGATAGATCTCGGCGCCCATCCCCACCGCCGGCAGCAGATCCGCCAGCAGGGTCTCGGCCACCGCCCGGTCGGCCGCCACCAGCGGGGCGATCTTCCAGCCCGACCGGCAGGGTCGCGCCACCGCGAAGCCGGCCAGCGCGCCGTCGCGATAGGCGGCCCGGGCCAGGTGACCGGGGGCGGAGAACCAATCCTCCAGGAACGAGACGCGGTCGGCCGGGAACACCGTGCGGTCCAATGCGGCGACCTGTGGACCGGCCTCGGTCACCGCCTGGATCTCGATCCCCGGTGCGGCGTCCGGGATCACGGTCACCGCGCCGCCGTAGCGGATGTTGCGATAGGCCAGGACGAAGCCGGAGCGCTTGTAGTTCTCCTGCTCGGCTACCACCCCGTCGAGCCCGACCAGCCGGTCGCCTGCATGCTTCATGCCGGCCTGCCAGAGCCGGTAGCCGTAACCCTGCCCCCGGTGATCGGGATGGGCGATGTAGAACCCGAGAAAGGAGAAGGCGGGATCGTAGTTCACCACCGAGATCGACGTGATCAGCCGGCCGTCGAGATAGCCGCCGAGGAAGCCCTGCGGGTCCACCGCCCGGAAGCAGGCGGCGTCCCGGTTGCCCGGGTTCCAGCCCTCCGCCGCCGCCCAGTGGACCGCCGTCGCCACGTCGGTCTCGGTCATCACGTCGATCCTGTAGTCTCCCGCCATCAGGCATCTCCCGGTTTGTGGTGGTCGTGCCAGTGCCGGGCGATCGCGTCGCGCCGGCAGATCCAGACACGGTCGTGCTTCTCAACGTGGTCGAGGAAGCGCTGCAGGGCGGCGAACCGCCCCGGCCGACCGACCAGCCGGCAATGCAGCCCGACCGACATCATCTTCGGCTGGTCCGCCCCCTCGGCATAAAGCACGTCGAAGCTGTCGCGCAGATAGGCGAAGAACTGGTCGCCGGAATTGAAGCCCTGGTTGACCGCGAAGCGCATGTCGTTGGCGTCGAGCGTGTAGGGCACGATCAGATGCGGTGCCCCGAACTCGCGGGTCCAGTAGGGCAGCTCGTCGGCATAGCTGTCGCTGTCGTAGAGGAAACCGCCATGCTCAACGACGAGGCGGCGGGTGTTGGCGCTGCCCCGTCCCGTATACCAGCCGACCGGGCGCTGGCCGGTCGCCGTCTCGATCGCGGCGATCGCCCGGGTGACATGCTCGCGCTCGACCGCTTCGGGCACGTTCAGATAGTCGATCCAGCGGTAGCCGTGGCTCGCCACCTCCCAGCCGGCCTCGACCATGGCGGGCCCGACCTCGGCGTTGCGCTCCATCGCCATGCCGACGGCATAGACGGTCAGCGGCAGGTTGCGGCGGGTGAACTCCCGATGAATCCGCCAGAAGCCGGCGCGCGAGCCGAACTCGTAGACCGATTCCATGTTCAGGTTGCGCTGCCCGGGCCAGGGGGCAGCGCCGATCATCTCCGACAGGAAGGCTTCCGAGGCCGCGTCCCCGTGCAGGATCGCGTTCTCCCCACCCTCCTCGTAGTTCATCACGATCTGCAGCGCGACCCGGGCCCCGCCCGGCCATTTCGGGTTCACGGGCGTGCGGCCGTAGCCGACCATGTCACGGGGATAGGAAGTGGCCATGCCGTCGCGCCTCCTGCCGGTGCCGGTTAACCATAGGGGCGAGACTATAGACGGATGCGGCAGCACGCCGCCATGGGGGCCACGGAGTCTCGGCGGCGGTAACACTCTTTAAAATCAATCTAAGGAAAATATGTCTTTCTGCTCACAGAGGGTCGGAGCGACCAGACGGTCATGGGTTCAATGCCGCATATGTCGGAAACGGGCAGCCCGAGCGAAACGGGCGGTACGTTCGGCTTCACGTCCACATATCTGAGGCAACGCGACGCCGTGTTCGAGCGGACCGCGGACCGCCAGCCGGTGCTGCGCGTCGATTTCGGCGGCAACCGGGCAACTGTGCCGCTGACGACGGTGCCGGGGGCCGCGGACCTGTCGGCCGGGCACCCGGACATTGCCCTGCTGCGGCTTGTGGAGCCGGCGCTGCTGTACCGCGAGACGGTATCGGCGGGCGATCCGGTTCCGACGGAGATCCTGAGCGGCCGGCCCTCCTGGCAGGTACAGCCGCGCACGGCCAAGCGCGTGGAGCGCCGGATCCTGGAAGCGCTCTGCGCCCAAAGCGCCGGCGAGGGTGCCAAGGCCGAGGGCGATCCGGCCGAGACGATCGCCCGCCAGCTCATCGGTGTGGATACCCGTCGGGATGCCCGGGTCGTCCAGGTCCTCAGGGACCATCTGGATGCCGCCGTCTACGCCATGCAGCTCAGCGACGACGTGACCGCCTGCCAGCGCATGGTCGGCGAGATGGCGACCCTGGCGGTCCGACGCGAGGCCTTCGCCGAGCAGGATCGGGTGCGCGATGCGGCGCGGAAGCTGCGCCATGTCATCGTCTGGGCGACGAAACGCACCATGGCCCTGGACATGCTGGCGAACGATATCAAGGGTGCGATGTCCGACCGCGACCAGCTTACCGAACGCACCTGGCCGGCGATCAACGAATTGCGGGCCTGGGCGCTGGATCTGGCGCCCATCCTGCGGGCCTGGAACGAGATGGGGAAGGCTGCGGCCGATCTGAGAATAGGCGATATCGAGAACCTGCACCGGCTGATCACCATCCGGTTCAGCGACTTCGACCCGGCGATCTACCGCCAGCGTCGGGTCAGCCGGCCGCAGGAGGCCGAAGCAACGAAGGGGGCCCGCCGGGATGACGATCATGCGTAATGACCATCGCAGTGAGGACGACGCCATGGGCGACGCGGAGACGGTGTCCCCGGTGCACGGCAGCGCAAGCACCCAGGAGGAGCTCGCGCTGGACGAGATCGGCGCGTTCCCGATGCTCGCCGCCTGCCTGCGGGCCTGGGAAGCCAAGCGGCAGGGGGACGATCTGCCGGCCTCGCTCGAGGTGTCGGATCTGCCCGAGGCGGTGCTCGACTATACCATGCTGCTCGACTACCTGCCGGCGGAGCGCGACGCCGCGGTGCGGATGGTCGGCACCTATATCGGCGAGAAGGCCGCCTTCAAGGCGCAGGGCATGACGGTGCGCGCCTTCTTCGAGGAGCGCGACGCGGCGGTCGTCACCGATGCCCTGCGCGGCTGTGCCCAGAACCGGAAGCCGACCCTCGCCCGGCGGACCTTCGTGCCGATCGCCGGGTCGCCGATGAGCTATGTCCGGCTGATCCTGCCGCTCTCCGCCAACGGGCAGACCGTGACCGGGTTCTTCAAGACGATCGAGCCGTCCACCCTGACGGACTCGGCCTCCACGGCCGGCTGACCGCGCACGGGTCAGCGGGTGGAAGGCACCGGCTGCCGCCGCTCCATGACCTCCCGGGCGTAGTCCGGATCGATCTCCAGATGGCCGAGCGCGTCTTCGAGTTTCTCGAAGATCGCGAAGCTGATATCGACGTCGGACAGGTCGCGCAGGGCGTTCCAGAGCGGCATCAGCATCCGGGCGGAGGATGAATCGGACAGCAACGTGGCTCCCGCCCGCCGCCGGGCGCCGATCGCCTTCAACTGCTCGCCGCGGCTGAGATAGAGTTCCTTCATGCTCTCCAGCGTGGCGTTGGGTGCGCGCAGATCCGCCTCGAAGATGATCAGGGTGGCGAATTCGCCGCCCCGGCGCAGCACGGTGCCCGACGCGATCTGGCTGTCCACGACCTCGTCCCGGGTGATCTCTCCGGAATACCAGAAGACAAGGAAATCGCCGGACTGACTCGCGGCCCAGGTGATCGGCATCCGGAAACCTTCCCAGTTCGATGCGGCGCTTACTGGTTTGTTTATGATGGATTTTTCGCGTCGATGCCACCACCCGTGCATAGCGCGCGCCGGGCGGATATCCTGGGCGCGATCACACCGATGGAGTTGCCCGTGTCCGCTGCCATCACCTCCGTTCGTACCGGCGACACCGTCGCCGCCCTGGCGATCCTGGCCCGCGACGGCGCCGTCGATTTCCCCGGCATTCTCGCGCCCGACCGGGTGGAGGCGCTGCGGACGGGGCTGGACGCGGCGGTGGAGGACTGCGCCGCGGTGATGCGGACCAAGGGCATGGCGACATCGGATGCCGGTATCGCCCACCACGTCCTGGCCAGCCACGAGAGCTTCCCCGCGCTGATCGAGACCCTGCCCACCGCCGACGTCCTGGAGGCGTTCCTCGGTGGCAGCTTCATCGTCAACTCGTTCGGCGGGCTGATGAACCGGCCGGCCGCCAGCGGCGCCTATCTGCACCGCTGGCACCGGGACCTGCGCGCCTTCGCCGCCGGCGACGACCTGCGGCTGATGATCAACATGCTGATCACCCTCGACCCCTTCACGGAGGAGAATGGCGGGACCCTGCTGGATATCGGCTCTCACCGCGTCCTCGACCGCGCCGAGCGGGACCGGCAGGTCGCCATCTATCAGGCGCCGGCTGGCAGCGTGCTGCTGTTCGATTCGCGCCTGCTCCATGCCGCCGGGGCCAACCGGTCCGACAGCATCCGCCGGGCGCTGACCCTGACCTTCACACCGCCCTTCTTCAAACCGCAGATCGACCACGTGAAGCAGCTCGGCACACAGCGGGTGGCAGGGGCGAGCGAGGTGCTGAAACGCCGGCTGGGCTGGTACGCCCGCGTGCCCGAATCGCTGGACGACTGGTACAATCCGCCCGAGCACCGGTTCTACCGGGAAGACCGCTGAGGATCCGAGATGAGCGACGCCAACGCCAAGGACATCGAGTTCGCCTACGTCAACGACCTCGTCGAGGAGTACGACGAGAGCGAGTTCGATGTGCGCATGCGCGGCTGGATGATGCGGGCGATGGAGCCGTGGATGCCGTCCGCTGGCGCCTGCCTGCAGATGGGCTGCTACAAGGGCGACCTGACGGTCCTGCTGGAGGAGCGGTTCGGCCAGGTGGACGTCGTCGACGCGGCCGAGCGGTTCCTGGCGGTCACGAAGGGCCGGCTGAAGAACCCCGGCGAGTTCCACCAGACCCTGTTCGAGGATTTCGTCACCGAGAAGCGCTACGACGCGGTGTTCCTGGTCCATGTGCTGGAGCATGTGGTCGATCCGGTGGAGACGCTGGCCAGCATCGGCCGGCTTCTCGCCCCCGGCGGGCGGGCCTTCATCGTCGTTCCCAACGGCCATGCCGCCTCGCGCCGAATCGCCGTCGCCATGGGGCTGATCGAGCATTGTACCGCGCTCACGCCGAGCGACGTGAAGCACGGCCACCGCCGCACCTATGTGCTCGACACCCTGGAGAGCGATTCCCGCAAGGCCGGGCTGAAGATCGCCCATCGCGGCGGGATCTTCTTCAAGCCGCTGGCCAATTTCCAGTTCGACAAGCTGTTCGGCAGCGAGGTGATGAGCGACGCCTATCTGGAGGGCTGCTTCCAGCTCGGCTTCACCTATCCGGACCTGACGGCCTCCATCTTCGTGGTGCTTGAGCGGGAATGACGGTGTCCCTGCGGCCGCTGGAGGAGGCGGACCTCCGGCGTATCTACGACTGGCAGCGCGATCCGGAACTCTACGACCATCTGGTCGGCGCGCGGCGCGAGGTGGCCTGGGACGAGGCGCGGGACTGGATGGCCCGGCACTGGCTGCCCCAGGGCCCCCACCACCGCTACGCCCTGTGTGTCGAGGGGGAGATGGTGGGCTGCGTCTACCTGCTCGCCCCCGACGACGCGCCGGGCACCCTGGAGTTCCACATCTTCATCGGCACCGCCACCCGGCGCGGCCAGGGGCTTGGACGACGGGCGCTGGCCGACGCGCTCCGGATCGCGTTCGAAGAGCTCGACGCCGAGGCGGTGCGGCTGGAGGTGCTGGAGAACAATGCCGCCGCCCGCCGGATCTATGCCGATGCCGGGTTCGTGGAGACGGGCCGGCGCCAGGTCGAGAAGCGACACGGACCGGTCGCCGCGATCGCCATGACCCTGACCCGGGCTGATCACCGCCCGCGATAGGCCGGAAAGTAGCCGGTCGACGGATCGACGCCGGAGGCCGCCACGGCCGCGTCGTAGGCGGCCCGGTCCAGGATGAAGCCGCTCAGCCAGGTCGCCCGCTCGGCATTGGCGAAGCCGCGCTTGAAACGGGCGAGACCATGGGACGGGTCGTCGGTGAAGCCAGGCGCGCCGCCCAGATCCAGCACCCGGCAGTCCGGCAGCGCCTCGATCGCCGCGGCATAGAGCGCGTAGCTGGCACCGGCTTCATAGCCCGCTTCGCTGGACGCGCCGAGGTGGTTATGGGCCACCTCGCCGTCGCTCAGCCAGATCGACATCGCCACGATTTCACCCGCGACCCGCGCTGCGAAGACCAGGGCCTGCGGATCGCCGGCGAGGGCAGCGAAATGCCGGGCGCCGAGGCGCGAACCGGCCGCGATCTCGTGTCGCTCGGAAAGATGGCCGTAGAGATGCTCCCACCGGGGCAGGACCTCCGCCAGGTCGACGCGATCCACCGTCACCTGTCGCCGGGCGCGGCGGATCTCGTAGCGGTGATGCTTCGACGGAGTGAAGGGTCCGGCGTCGCGGTCGAGCACGTAGTGGGTCTTCAGGCGGCGGTGGACATCCGCATGCCGAGCCATCCAGGCCGCGTCCGGCGCATTGAGCGGATCGGCGACGACCGACAGGGAGACGGCCCCCACCGCGCGCATCGCCTCCACCCCCGCGCCGGGGTCGGTCTGGGCATCAAACCCACCCATGGGATAGGCGCTGGCCGCATCGATCGCGTCGCCCCCGGGGACCGATCGCAGCAGCACATGCCCGCCCCAGAGCGATGCCGCCCAGTCGCCGTCGCCGGCCAAGCTCTCGACATAGGACCGTCTGCCATAGGGTCCGCTCATGCCAGGGCCCGCCGCACGCCGTCGACCAGCCGTTCCATCTCGGCGGCACCGTAGCGGTGATCGACCGGCAGGGTCAGCATGCCGGCGCGCAACGTCGAGGCGACCGCATCCCCAGCCGCGGCCTGCCCTAGGTCACGCCAGTGCAC
This sequence comes from Thalassobaculum sp., assembly GCF_965223715.1. Taxonomy (GTDB): domain Bacteria; phylum Pseudomonadota; class Alphaproteobacteria; order Thalassobaculales; family Thalassobaculaceae; genus Thalassobaculum. Next base: position 3,486,119 of record NZ_OZ245012.1, read on the forward strand.
GGCGCAGAACAGGCCCTCGGCGGCAAGTGCTGCGGCGAGGGCGTCGCGTCGCCCGGCGAGGGACAGGGGATAGCCGAACGGGGCGCGGGCATCGCGAAGCCGCCCGGCCAGGGGGGCCGCATGCGCCGCCAGTCGGGCGTCCAGGGTGGAGAAATTCGCCCGCCGCCGCGCCGCCAACTCGTCGACCGCCGATGCCGCGAGACTATCCCGCGTCGCCTCGGACAACGCGAAATCGGCGACGGTATGGGACCGCTCGACCTCCACATAGAGCCGGTAGGCCTTCGCCACCTCCTCCAGGTTCGAAGCGGCCGCCCGGGCCCTGGCGGCCCGGTCATGTCCGACAGGCGCAGGTGCGAGTTGCGGCACGGGCAGGGTGGAGACCGGTCCCACTAACACGCCGCCATCGGCGACGCCGAGCAGCTTGCGCGGGCTGTGGAGCCGCCAGGCGCCGGGCACCCCCTCGCCCGGATCCAGTGCCTGGGCGCGATCCTCGAGCCAGGTCACGTCGGTCCGCCGCGCGGCGAGCCCGCGCAGCCTCGGGCAGACCGGCGCCCCGAAATAGGCCACCGCCACCACCAGATCGCCCAGGCTCAATGCCGTCTCGAAGGCCGGGTCGTCCAGCTCCAGCGCCAGGTTGACGCCGTAGCCGCGAACGGAGGTTCCGGCAGCGGCGTCCATATCGGCGCAGAGATAGCGCGGGAGCCAGACGGTCCCCGGCGCCAGGCTGCGGATCAGATGGGCGACGGCGCTGCGGGCATTGTGAAACCCGAGCCAGCCGCTTCCCTGCGTCCAGCGCTCCAGCACGCTGCCGGCGCGTAGCGGCTCGCCGGCCGGCTCCAGGCCGAAGAAACCGCCGATGGGCAACGCGGCCGTCATCGGCGGGTCAGCGGCCCCGCAGGGTGTCGCCGACGATGGCGGCGATCTCGGCGATGTCGTCCCGGCTGAGACCCGGATAGCAGGGCAGACCGATGCAGCGCCGGGCCAGCCAGTCGGTGACCGGCAGCAGGTCGGAGCTGAACCGGCGATAGGCGACCTGCTTGGCGACGCCGCCGCCCCACCAGCGCCGGGTGCCCACGCCGCGGTCGGCCAGCGCCTCGTCGAACCCCTCGGGCAGCGCCTCGTCGCGCATCAGCATGACGGTCGAGGACGCATAGTCGTCGGCGCCGCCCGGCAGCAGCCGGATCCGGTTGTCCTGGGAGAAGCTGTCCCGATAGGCATGGGCGATGTCGTCGAACACCTTGCGGGTCTGCGGCCAGGCGTCGAGCGCGGCGAGGGTCACGGCGGCATGGTACTCGCTCATCTTGCCGTTGATCGCTCGGCTCTGCGCCACCCGGTCGCCGAGGAAGCCGAAATTGATGCATTTGCGGATCTCGTTGATCAGGTCGGTGTCCGTCGACACGGCGAAGCCGCCCTCGCCCGCCGCCAGGACCTTGGTGGCGTGCAGGCTGAACACCGCCGGGCTCTGCCCGACCGACCCCTTGTCGAAGGCGGCCGCCGCATCCACCACCACCGCCAAGCCGGTCCGGTGGGAGAGATCGTCCCAGGCGGCCATGTCGTAGGGCCGACCGAAGGGCGATACCGGCACCACCGCCACGGGCTCGCCCGGCACCCGTTCCAGCGCGCTCTCCACCCCCTGCGGCGTCAGCGCCCAACTGTCCTCGTCCACATCGACCAGATAGGGCTCCAGCCCGGCGGCCAACACCGCATGCAGGGTGGCGACGAAGGTCCAGGCGGGCAGCAGGCAATAGGCCGGGCCGTCATTTACGTTGCGCCGCCGCGCCTTGGCCTCCGCCTGCAACGCGGCCGTCAGCCCGGCGGTGGCGTTGGAGACGGTGGTCACGCAGGCCGGATCGACACCGTAGCGCTCCGCCAGCCGACGCTCGACCTCACCGACCAGGGGACCGAAGTTCGAGTAGTACTGATACTCGTCGATCTGCCGGAGATAAGGCAGGATCGCATCGGCAGTCGGAAGACTGGGACGCGCGACGGGAAAGCGCAAAGTCATGGCCGTGCCCTTGGAACATTGTCATGGTAGAGACCGTGATCGCTCCGATCGACATCCTGTAATCTAGCCCGTTTCTCTTCAGTCTGCCCCATGAAGGATCGCATCTCAGAGGAAGCCGATTTTTGACCGGAACTGCGCTCCCCATCGCCAGCATCGCCAAACGGCTGCAAAGCCGCCTGAGTGAAGGGCGCCTGATCGAGGCGACCGGCGACCTGCGCCGGCTCGGTCTGGCGATGCCCCATTCCGTCGGCCCGCTCCAGCTGCTGGCGAGCGTCGAGGGGCGAATCGGACACTATGATGAGGCCGGTCGCCATTTCCGCCAGGTCTTCGCACTGGATCCGCGCAATCTGGAGCATGTGCTCCAGGCGCTTGGCCTGCCGCCGGAAGCGGCCATCCCGGCAAGGCAGATCCGACGGGCGCTGATCGCCCATCCGCACCTGGCGCGAGGCTATGCGGTGCTCGCCGCCCAGTCTGACGGCAAGGCGACCGACAACGGTTTGCGTGCCGCCGTCCTGGTCCCGACCGACCCGGCCTATCTGGTACTCTCCGCGGTGCGGCTGCTCGCCCTCGGCCTACTCGCGCGCGCCGAACAGACGGCGCGGCGCGCCGCGGTAATCAATCCCATGGCCCATGAGGCCACCCTGGTCCAGGCAGAGGTGTTCCGCTCCCAGGGGATCGCCGACCGGGCCCTGAAACTCGCCCGCCGCGCCCTCGCGTCGGCCCCCGCGGACCCGAAGGCCTGGGTGACCGGGGCGGTCTGCGCGCACCGCATGTCCAAATTCGAGGAAGCCCGCGACATGGCGGCCACCGCAGCCACCCTGCGGCCGCGCGAGGCCGGTCACGCCGCCAGGGCCGCGACCCTGCTGCCGCACATCCTGACCTCGGAGGACGAGATCCACGAGATCCGGGAACGGATCGAGACCCTGTGCGCACGCGACGGCTTCGATCCGATCCGCGACCCGATTCACGAGGTGGGGACGGTTCCCTTCGCGCTGGCCTATCACGGCGTCAACGACCGGGCGCTGATGGAGAGGCTCTGCGCCTTCTACCGGCGCACCTGCCCGATGCTGACCATGACGGCCCCGCATATCGGCCGGGCGCGGCGGCCGGGAAAGCGGCGGGTCGCCTTCGTGTCGGAGTTCTTCCGCGACCACTCGGTCTACCACATGACCGAAGGACACCTGCGGATGATGGACCGCGACGAGATCGAGGTCTTGGTCGTCCATATCGGTCTGCTGCCCCAGGAGATGCACGACAAGATCGCCCTGATCGCCGACCGGGTGATCACCCTCCCGCATGTTCTGGAAACCGTGCGCCGGCGGCTCGCCGAGATGGAGCTCGACGTCCTGATCTTCGCCGATATCGGCATGACGGCCATGAGCTACTTCCTCCCCTTCGCCCGTCTGGCCCCGCTGCAGATCGTGCTGCCGGGACACCCGGTCACCACCGGGATCGACACGGTCGACCGGTTCTTCACCTCGGCCTGGATGGAACCGGACGACTGCAGTGATCACTACTCGGAGACCCCGGTTCTGGTCGACGGCCTGGCGATCGCCTATGGCGAAGAGCGCACCCGGCATGTCCCGGTACCGCGCGGCGAGGTCGGCCTGCCCGAGAGCGGTGCGGTGTATCTCTGCGGCCAGACGCCGGTGAAGATGCACCCCGCCTATGACCGTATCCTGGGCGACATCCTGGAGCAGGACCCGACCGGTACCGTCGTGCTGTTCGACGCCCCCGGCATCTACCGCCACATGACCACTGGACTTCTGGAGCGTCTGCACCGGTCCAATGCCGACCGGCCGGCGGTGCTCGAGCGGATCAAGCTGCTGCCGCGCCTGCCGTTGGACCGCTATCTCGGCGTCATGCGCGAGGCCGATGTCGTGCTCGACACGATCCACTTCAACGGCGGCAACACCACGATGCAGAGCCTTGTCCTCGGCCAGCCCATCGTCACCCTGCCCACCGACATGATGCGCGGCCGCGTCACCCTGGCGCCGCTGACCCAGATGGGGATGCGCGCGGAACTGGAGACCACGTCCGCCGACGCCTATGTCGAGCGCGTCGTGCAGCTCGGCCGGGACAGGGACAGGGCGGCCGACCTGCGCCAGCGGCTGCTGGCGGCGGCCCCGGCGCTGATCGATTCCGTCACCGCACCGAAGGCTTTGGAACGGCTCATTCTCGAGGCGCCGGACTGACCGCCGGAACGGTCGCTTATCCTTCAATCTTTATGGAATTAGATTGCCCCTCACCGTGGCTTCCGCGCATACTTGTAACAAGCGTATGGTAAGTGCGGGTTATGAACCTGACTACGCTCACCGACCTACCAGAAATGCGAGGGGAATGATGCGGCGAACTCTGACTGTTTCCAGCCTGGCGCTCGTGGCGCTTCTGAGTGTCGCCCGGCCGGCTTCCGCCGACACCACCACCACCCTGGCGCAGACCTTTGCGCTGACGCTGGCCGGAACGATCATCGGCGCCTATGGGCTGCCCTATGTGCTGCCGGCCGTGGCGCCGACCGTCGGGTCGGCCTACGCGGCGACCGCCGGCGCGGTGAACGGGGCCCTGACCCCGATCTTCTCGGCACCCGCCACGGTCGCGGCCGGCTACACCGCGACGGCCGGCGCCATCGATGGCGCGCTGACGACGGCGGGCACCTATACGGTGATGGAGCCGCGCCTGATCGGCGCCATCGGCGGCATGGCGATCGGCCTGATCAGCGGCCTGTACGTCTTCTCCGAGCCGGCCGCCGAGGAGGTGGCCACCGGCCCGGTGGAGACGACGAACACCGTGGTGATGCTCCAGCAGTAATCCCAGGACCCATCGGACGCACCGTCCGATGGGCTTTTTCATAGTCGAATGCACAACTTTGTGGGGTTTTACGCATGCTCCGCGTACTTCTCGGCGACTGGCGGCATCAGGGCCGCGCGATCCTTCTCGCCGCGCTCTGCCTCTCCTTCTGGTCCACGCAAACGCACGCGCTTGAGGTTGGAGAGACCCTGACCGGCTTCGCCGAGCTGCGCGGCCGGCAGGTTCCCCTGCCCGAAGGTACGTGGACCGTCGCCGGCCTCGGCAACAATACCATCGTGTCCGGCGTCGCCGGCGCGTACGGGACCATCGAGAATGCCGTGCTCCTGCAGTTGAACGGCGACAAGGTGCGCGGCATCGTCGAGATCAACACCAACGCCATCTCGGTGACCGAGGGCTGGGGCACCACGGATGCCTGCCTGCGCGACGGGGTCCTGGCCAAGCTGAACCTGTACCGGACCGCGGTCGACGGCTTCTGCTATTTCGTGACCGAGACCTCCCGGCCCGCCGCTAGCGGCACCGAGGCCTGGGAGGCGGCCAAGGCCTTCGCCGCCGAGGGTGGCTACGCCCTGCCGATGGAATGGCTGACGGTCGGCTTCCGGCTGTCCAACCGCCACGACATTCTCGACGCCCGCTACCACTTCGACGGGCTGGAACTCGGCACCCTCGCCCCCTCGATCTCCGTCTGGACGCCGGAGACCGTGGTCGACGACCCGCAGAAATACGCGGTGGTGAACGACCTCAACGCCTGGGCCGGACTGACCTCCGAACTGTTCGAGGCGGGCCTGCGCGGCCGGCTGTCCGAGCGTCTGCACGGTCTGTCCGTGCCGCAGCCCCTGGCCCTGGTGGAGGACGGGAGCGTGGATCCCGGCGCCATCGGCCGCGCCAGCAAGGCCGCCCGCAAGCGCGCGCTGGAGGATCTGGCCGCCGACGGGGTGATCCGCCAGGACGACCTCGCCGCCTATTTCGCCGCGGTCGACAACACCGCGCCGCCGCCGACCCTGGAGAGCTACTACCAGACCCTGGTCGCCAAGATGATCTCGTTCAACCTGTTCCGGGTCTCGGTCGACTACCTCCTCGCCTACATCGTGACGGTGAGCGCCGCGGTCTCGGGCTACATCACCACCGCGATCGTCGTCACCCATTCGATGGCCCAGATCGCCAACGACCTGGCCTGGGATTCCTACATCGCCGGCCAGCGCCGGGACGGATCGGAACTGGTCGAGTTCGGCTATATCGCCCAGCCGGTGGAGAAGCGGTCATGAGCGCCCGTCTCGCCTCCCTCCTCGCCGGCCTCGCCCTGACGGCCGTGATCCTGTTCCCGGCCCCGGCCTCGGCGATCTCCGTCGGCGACACGGTCAGCGACGTCCTGCGGGTCTCGGGCAAGGACATCCCCCTGCCCGCCGGCCCTCATACGGTCATCGCCGTCGACTTCGCGCGGATCTCCCAGCCGGAATACGGCCCCCAGGTCAATCCGGAAGACTATGGGCCGATCCGCCACATCACCCTGGTCCGCGCCGAGGACGGCATCGTCGCCGACGCGGTCGAGATCGTGGTCAACACCCTGGCCCATCCCGACGGCTGGGGGATCGCCAGCGACTGCAGCCGCGACGACATCTACGCCACCCTGACCCGCTACAAGAGCGGCTGGGACGTATCCTGCATGTGGGTGCTGCCGGCCTCCTCCACCTGGCTCGGCGACACGGTCCGCCCGATCGACGAAGCGGTGAAGACCCATGCCGACGCCAACGGGCTCGCGGTCCCGCAGCTCTTCGTGGAGGCCGGGTTCCGGGTCGCCAACCGCTACGACGCGGTGAATGTCCGCTACCAGTTCGCCGCCATGGAACGGGGCGCGCCGGCGGCCGGCACGGCGCTGGAGCCGTGGCTGCCCAGCCGCATCGCCAATGCGCCGGAGCCGCTGGCCAAGGTGCAGGCGGTCGCCGCCTGGGCCAGCTCGATCTATCCCGCCGTGGAGCAGGGGCTGCGCATCCCGCTGGCGGAGGGGACGAGCTTCGCCAACCCGTTCGACGACATCGCCTTCACCGGCAAGGCCACCGACCGGGCCCAACGCCTTGCTCAACTAGAAGTGCTGCGGGAGTCGGGCACGGTCAGCCTCGAGGAATACGCCCGGCAGAAGGCGATCATCGAGGCCGAGGTGGAGCCGAAAGCGGAGAACGCGTGGACCTACGCGACCGTCGCCGGGTACAAGGCCTTCACCTACCGGGTCGTGGTGACGACGATCAACGCCGGCATCGACTACGTCTTCATCGGCCAGCCCTTCGCGGCCGGCGTGCTGGTGATCCTGCAGGTGGTGGTCAACACGACGAAGTTCTTCTTCCACGAGGTGATGTGGCAGGAACTGTTCGGCGTCGGCCCGCTTCAGCGCGAGAACCCGCGGGTGATGGATTTCGTGGTCGCACGGGCGGCGTGAGCTAGGCGCAACGCCCCCTCTCCTCGCATCAGCCATTCCCCGGCCTCGTGCCGGGGCCTACGGAAAAGCGCGCCCGGCGGCCGGCTCAAAGAAACGCCTCCGCCCTTGCAATCCTGGCGTAGGCCCCGGCACAAGGCCGGGGAGTGAGGAAGAGAGCGAGGAAGGGAATCACCCCACCCCGAAGGCCAGAACCCGGCTGATATGCGACAGTGGGCGCTCTGACTCCGCCGCCCAGGCGTTGAACGCCGCCTGAACCGCCGCCATGTCCTTACGCGAACTCGGCTCCTTGTCGACCACGCCCTCGCGGATCAGCGCCTTGACCACGTCCTCGGACAGCACGTAGCCGTCGCGGCCCATGAAGCGCATCGTGATCGCCCCGACCCGGCCGCCGAGGCGGGAGCCGCGCTTCTTCAGCATGTCCAGCAGCCCGGCATAATCCTCGGCCGGCCACTCGACGAAGCACTTGGCCGCCGATCCGTATTCGGCTGCCAGATCCTGCAGGAAGGCGGCGTTCTCGCGCACCGAACGGATCTTCGCGCCGTTGCGCACGATGCGGGAATCGGACACCAGGGCGTCCAGATCCTCGTCGCTCATCAGGGCGCAGCGGCCGACATCGAAGCCCCAGAACGCGGCCTCGAACCCGTCCCACTTGCTGTCGATGACCTTCCAGTTGAACCCGGACTGGAAGATCCGCCGGGTCATGTCGGAGAGCCACCGGTCGTCCGGGATCGCCGCCAGCTCGGCGGCGGGTTTCGGATTGGTCAGCAGCGCTTCCAGCGCCGCGTCGCCGCCCTTGCGGGCGGCGGCACGGGCATGCAGGTCGGCGAAGGATGCGGCCATCGCACCCGTCTCCCTGGTTCCGGCGTCAGGTCGCCGTGAAGTTGGGGGTGCGCTTCTCCATGAAGGCGGTCCGGCCTTCCTTGTAGTCGTTGCTGCCGAAGCACTTGCGCACGGCGGCGTCCGGCTGGGACAGGTCCCACTCGCCCTGGGGCTTGGCCAGCTCGATCAGCGAGGCCTTCACCGCCTGGACGGAGAGCGGCGCGTTGCCGGCGATCCGGTCGGCCATCGACCACAGCACGTCGTCGAGCTCGGCCTTCGGCACCACCCGGTTCACCAGGCCCATGATCCGCGCCTCCTCGGCGTCGAACTGGCGGGCGGTGTAGAAGATCTCGGCCACGAATTGCGGGCCGACGATGTCGTACAGCCGGCGCACGCCCTCAAAGGCGTAGCCGATGCCGAGCTTGGCGGCCGGGACCGCAAAGCGCGAATCATCGGAGCACACGCGGATATCGGCATCCAGCGCGATGGCGAGGCCGCCACCGATGCAGTAGCCGTTGATCCGCGCGATGGTCGGCTTGCGCAGGTTCTGGACGGTGTCGTGGAAATCGGCGACCGCCTGGTTGTAGACCTCGATATGCTCGACCGAGGAGCGCTCGTTCTCGAACTTCGAGATGTCGGCGCCGGCCACGAAAGCCTTGTCGCCGGCACCGGTCAGCACGACGCAGCGGATCTCGTCATCCTCGGCGAAGGTGGCGACCGCCTCGCGGCCCTCGCGCCACATGTCGAGCGACATGGCGTTGTGCTTGGCGGGGTTGTTGAAGGTCACCACGCCGACGCGCCCGCGGCGCTCGACGAGAAGGCGGTTTTCGGAAGCTTCGGCTGTGGCCATGGTCTTGCTGGCTCCTGAGTTCTGTCTGTTCGTATGACTTAGATAACGCTGCGGCCGCGCAGATCCGCGATCTCGGCCGCGCTGTAGCCGTGCTCGGCCAGGATCTCGTCGGTCTGCTCGCCGGGATCCGGCGGGTAGACGACGATCTCGCTCGGGGTCCGCGACATCTTGATCGGCTGGGCGACCAGATCGATCCGGCGGCCGACATTCGGCGAGTCGACGCCGCGCTGCATGCCGAGATGCTGGATCTGCGGATCCTGGAAGACCTTGTCGATGGTATTGATCGGCCCGGCCGGCACGCCGGCCTCGTTGAACAGGTCGACCCATTCCTCGGACGACTTGGTGCGGGTGACCTCGTCGATGATGGCGTTCAGCGCATGGCGGTTGGCCGAGCGCAGCTCGCCCGTGACGTAGTCGGGATGCTCCGCCAGGTCGTCGCGGCCGATCGCCGTGCAGAACCGTTTCCAGATCGCCTGACCGGCCACCGCGATGTTGATATGACCGTCGGTGGTGGTGAACACGCCGGTCGGAATGGAGGTCGGATGGTCGTTGCCCGCCTGTTTCGGCACGTTGCCGTCCATGGTCCAGCGCGCAGCCTGGAAGTCGAGCATGAAGGTCATGGCCTGCAGCAGCGAGGTCTGCACCCATTGGCCCTTGCCGCTCTGCTCGCGCTCCAGCAGAGCGACGAAGATGCCGATGGAGGCGAACAGTCCGGCGGTCAGGTCGGCGACCGGGATGCCGGCGCGCACGGGGCCCTGGCCGACCAGGCCGGTGATGCTCATCAGCCCGCCCATGCCCTGGGCGATCTGGTCGAATCCCGGGCGCTTCTCGTAGGGGCCGTCCTGGCCGAAGCCGGAGATGGAGGCGTAGACGATGCGCGGGTTGATCGCCGACAGCGTCTCGTAATCGATGCCGAGCCGGGTCTTCACGTCGGGGCGGAAATTCTCCACCACCACGTCGGCGCTCTCCACCAGCTTCTTCAGGACCGCGACGCCGTCGGGATCCTTCAGGTTCAGCGACATCGCCCGCTTGTTGCGGTGCAGGTTCTGGAAATCCGAGCCGTGACGCTTGCCGCCGAGCTGGTTGCCGCCCTCGAGCGCCTCGGGCAGCTCGACCTTGATGACATTGGCGCCCCAGTCGGCGAGCTGGCGCACACAGGTGGGCCCGGAACGCACCCGGGTGAGGTCCAACACCTTGATGTGCTTCAGGGCGTCGGAGGCTGGCGTGAACGGCATTTATGTTCCTCCCATTGAGCGCGGGCAGACTAGACGACCCCGGCAGGTGCGCCAATCCTCACAATGAAAGGCATGCGGCGAAGCGTCGCAGTCTGCCTGCCCCCTCGAAACAGGACCACCGGGTCCCTATATCACTTTCAAGGCCAGTCAAAGAGCCATGATCTGGTCGGGAGATTACTCCCGGACTGCCTCGGAAGCGGCATCGCACCCTCCCCTCCCCCCGCAGATGCGGTGCCGCTTCCACCGGTTTTTCCTCTCCCTCTCCAAACCGTGTAATCGCCATCGTCCCGCGCTATAGAGGGACGATGACCGAGCTTTCCCCCGCGCCCGCCCGCCTGACCGCCACGGACATCGCCGTGGCCCGCGGCGGACGCCCCGTCTTCGCCGGCCTATCCCTGGCGGTCGATCCCGGCGGCGCGCTGCGCCTAGCCGGCCCGAACGGCGGCGGCAAGAGCACGGTCCTGCGGGTGGTGGCCGGCCTGCTCGCCCCGATGAAGGGCGTGGTCCGCTGGCACGACCACCCGATCGCCGAGGATCCCGGCGCCCATGGCCGGCGCATCGCCTATCTCGGTCATGCCGACGCCCTGAAATCCGCCCTGACCGCCCGCGAGAACGCGCAGACCCTGCTCTCTGTCGCCGGACGGCGGGACCCGCAGGCGCTCGACCGGGCCTTCGACCTGCTCGACCTGCAGCGGCTGGCGGACCTGCCGGCCGGGTGGCTGTCGGCGGGACAGCGCCGCAGGGTGGCGCTCGCCCGGGTGATCGCGTCCGGCTGCCCGCTCTGGCTGCTGGACGAGCCGACGGTCGGGCTGGACACCGCCTCGGTCGCCGCCTTGGAACGGGCCATCGCCGCGCATCGGGCGGCCGGTGGCATGGTGATCGCCGCCACCCATATCGCCCTCGACCTCGGCCCCGGCGACGCGACCCTCGATCCGGGCGGCTTCGCCTGGTCGCTCAGCGCCCTCGACGAGGCCCTGCTGTGAGCGCGTTCCTGGCCGTCATCGCCCGCGACCTGCGGCTGGCCCGGCGTCAGGGCACCGACATCGCCATGACCCTGGCGTTCTTCGTCGTGGTGGTCGCCCTTTTCCCGCTCGGGCTGGGCCCCACGCCGGAGCTGCTCGCCCGGATCGCGCCGGCGGTGCTCTGGGTCACCGCCCTGCTCGCCGCCATGCTGTCCTTCGACCGGCTGTTCCAGCAGGATTCCGAGGATGGCGGGCTGGAACAGCTCGCCCTGTCCGGCCTGCCGCTGTCGGTGCTGGCGCTGGCCAAGGCCTGCGCCCACTGGCTGACCACCGGCCTGCCGATGCTGGTGCTGGCCCCGCTGCTGGCGGTCAGCCTGAACCTGGCGGCGGAGTCCTACCTCGCCCTGGTGGCCACCCTGGCGCTGGGAACGCCGGTGGTGAGCCTGTTCGGCACGGTCGGGGCGGCCCTGGTGGTCGGCGCCCGGCGGGCCGGCGTTCTGGTGGCGCTGATCGTCCTGCCCCTGCTGATCCCGGTGCTGATCTTCGCCGTCTCGGCGATCGAGGCCGCCGGGGCCGGGCTTACGGTCCGGGTTCACCTGCTGTTCCTGGGCGCGATCCTGGCCGCGTCGATCCCGCTGGCACCGCTCGCCGCCGGTGCCGCCTTGCGCCAGGCGCTCGACTGAGCAATATCCTTCCCGTCATGCACCGCTTCGCCAATCCGACCCGGTTCTTCCGCATCGCCAACGCCGTCCTGCCGGTACTGGCGGTGGTATGCGCCGGCCTGTTCGCCTCGGGCCTGTACTACGCGCTGTTCGACAGCCCCGCCGACTACCAGCAGGGCGAGACGGTGCGGATCATGTACGTCCATGTGCCGGCCGCCTGGGCCGCCCTAGCCTGCTATGCCACCATGGCGCTTGCCGGGGCGTCCTTCCTGATCTGGAAGCATGTGCTGGCCGACCTCGCCGCCCGGGCCGCGGCCCCGATCGGCGCCGGCTTCACCCTGATCTCGCTGGCCACCGGCTCGCTCTGGGGCCAGCCCATGTGGGGCACCTGGTGGGTCTGGGACGCGCGGCTGACCTCGGTGCTGATCCTGTTCTTCCTGTATCTCGGCTATATCGCGCTTGTGAACGCCTTCGACGACCCGGACCGGGGCGGGAGGGCCGGCGCGGTCCTGGCCCTGGTCGGGGCGGTGAACCTGCCGATCATCAAGTTCTCCGTCGACTGGTGGAACACCCTGCACCAGCCGGCCAGCGTGCTGCGGATGGACGGCCCCGCCATCGCGCCGGAGATGCTGCTGCCGCTGCTGCTGATGGCGGGGGCGTATTTCGCCCTGTTCGGGGTGATGATGATCCTGCGGCTGCGCGGTCTGTATGCCGGCCGGCGCCTGCGCCAGATGAGACTTGCCGCCGCGGCCCGCTAGACCACATTGCCAATGTCTTCATGATGCGATTGGCCGCATGGGAACGGCGGTCGTCGCGCTTGGCGAGGCGGACCGGAACCCTTAGGTTTGGTCCTCAACGGCGCGCGGGAACACGCGCGATGCAGACCGGGGAGAACCGGGCGTGGACTATTTCTCGATGGGCGGATACGCGGCCTATGTCTGGCCGTCCTACGGAATCGCCGCACTCGTGCTGATCGGCCTTCTGGTCAATTCCTGGACCGGAGCGCGCCGCCGCGAGGCGGAGGTGGCGCGGCTGCGGGAGCTCGGCGCCGATATCCGGCGCCCCGGCGAGACGGCGGGAGGTGGGCGATGACCCGCAAGAACCAGCGCATCGCCCTGATCGTCGGCGGCCTCGCCTTCCTCGGTATCGCCGCCGGGCTGGTGCTGACCGCCTTCGAGGACAGCGTCGTCTTCTTCTTCAGCCCGACCGACCTGCAGGCCAAGCCGGTCGATCCGGAGCGCCGGATCCGGGTCGGCGGCCTGGTGGAGAGCGGGTCGGTGGAGCGCGGTCCGGCCGATGCGGAGATCCGCTTCAACGTCACCGACGGCAACACCACCCTGACCGTGCGTTATGTCGGCATCCTGCCCGACCTGTTCCGCGAGGGTCAGGGCATCGTCGCCCAGGGCCGGCTGCAGAACGCCGTGTTCCAGGCCGACGAGGTCCTGGCCAAGCACGACGAGACCTACATGCCCAAGGAAGTCGCCGACGCCCTGAAGGCGCAGGGCCACTGGAAAGAGGGTGAGATGCCGTCCGGCGCGGCGCCGAAAGCCGGAGGCGGATCATGATCGCCGAACTCGGCCATCTGGCGCTCGCCGCCGCCCTGGTCGTCGCCGTCTTCCAGACGGTGGTGCCGCTCTATGGTGCCGCCCGGCGCGACCCGACGCTGATGGCGATGGCCCGGCCGGCAGCACTGGTTCAGTTCGCCGCCCTGATCCTGTCCTTCGGCGCGCTGACCCACGCCTTCGTGACCTCGGACTTCTCGGTCTCCAACGTGGCCGCGAATTCCCATTCGCTGAAGCCGATGATCTACAAGGTCTCCGGCGTGTGGGGGAACCACGAGGGTTCGATGCTGCTCTGGGTGCTGATACTGTCGCTGTTCGGCGCGGCGGTGGCGGCGTTCGGCGGCAATCTGCCGGAGAGCCTGCGGGCGCGGACCATCGCGATCCAGGGCCTGATCGGCATCGGCTTCCTGACCTTCATCCTGTTCACCTCCAACCCGTTCGAGCGGGTCGTGCCGCCGCCGATCGACGGCCGCGGGCTGAACCCGCTGCTGCAGGATATCGGCCTCGCCCTGCACCCGCCGATGCTCTATCTCGGTTATGTCGGCCTCTCCACCACCTTCTCCTTCGCCGTCGCCGCCCTGCTGGAGGGCCGGGTCGATCCGTCCTGGGCGCGCTGGGTGCGGCCGTGGACGCTGGCCGCCTGGGTGGCCCTGACCGCCGGCATCATCCTCGGCTCGGGCTGGGCCTATTACGAGCTCGGCTGGGGCGGCTGGTGGTTCTGGGACCCGGTGGAGAATGCCAGCTTCATGCCCTGGCTGGCGGCGACCGCCCTGCTGCACTCGGCCATCGTGGTGGAGAAGCGGGACGCCCTGAAGAGCTGGACCATCCTGCTCGCCCTGATCGCCTTCGCCCTGTCGCTGCTCGGCACCTTCCTGGTGCGCTCCGGCGTGCTGACCAGCGTGCATGCCTTCGCCGTCGATCCCGAGCGCGGCATGTTCATCCTGGTCCTGCTGGCCATCGCCATCGTCGGGTCCTTCGCACTCTACGCCTGGCGGGCGCCGTCGATGGAGGGCGGCGGCGTGTTCCGCCCGATCAGCCGCGAGGGCGGGCTGGTCCTGAACAACCTGCTGACCGCCACCGCCGCGGCGACCGTGCTGATCGGCACCCTGTATCCGCTGGCGCTGGAGACCGTGACCGGCGAGAAGGTCTCCGTCGGTCCGCCGTTCTTCGAGGCGACCTTCGTGCCGCTGATGGTGCCGCTGATCATCGCCGTCGGCATCGGACCGCTTCTGGCGTGGAAACGCGGCGACCTGGCCGGCGCCCTGCACAATCTCTGGGCCGCCGCCATCATCGCGATCTCGCTCGGCCTGGCGCTGGCCTGGCTGCAGGGTGCGCCGGTGGGGGCCGCCCTGGGCATGGCGCTGGCCGCCTGGCTGGCGATCGCCGTGCTGACCGAATGGGCCGACCGGGTGCGGCTCTTCCGGGTGCCGCTCGCCAACTCCCTGTCCCGGGCCGCCGGCCTGCCCCGCGCTGCCTACGGCATGACCCTGGCCCATCTCGGGCTGGCGGTGTTCATCGTCGGCGCGGTGGGCGAGACCTATTTCAGCGCCGAGGTCGTGCGCTATGCCGCGCGCGGCGACAAGGTGGAGATCGCCGGCCACACCCTGACTTTCGACGGGGTGACCGAGCGGGCGGGTCCCAACTTCAACGCCCAGGTCGGCACCTTCGTGCTGGAGGACGGTCAGCGCCTGGAATCCGAGCGGCGCTTCTTCCCGGCCGAGGGCCAGCAGACCACCGAGGCGGCGATCCGAGTCCGTCCGATGGGCGACCTCTACACCGTGCTGGGCGAGCCGGCCGACGGCGACCGCTGGACCATCCGAGTCTACTACAAGACGCTGGTCATGTGGATCTGGGTCGGCGGCTTCCTGATGTCTCTGGGCGGGCTGGTGTCCCTGGCCGACCGGCGCCTGCGCGTCGGCGTCCCGGCGCCGCGGCGCGACCGGATGGCGATGGCCGCCGCTGGCGGAGACCACTGAGCCCGTGCGCCGCCTGTTCGCCCTGATCCCGCTGCTCGCCGCCGTCGCCCTGGTCGTCGCCCTGGGCTGGCCGATCCTGGAGGGACGCAACCCGCAGGAACTGCCCTCGGTGCTGCTGGACAAGCCGGTGCCGGCCTTCGACCTGCCCGGGCTGGAGCCCGGCGAGCCGGGGCTGGCGTCCACCGACCTGGCCGGCAAGCCGGTGCTGGTCAACGTCTTCGCCTCCTGGTGCGCCCCCTGCCGGGCCGAGATCCCCCGCCTGCAGGCCATGGCCGGCGACGGGGTCACCGTCTACGGCCTCGCCTACAAGGACGATCCGGTGGCGACGCGCCGGTTCCTGGCCGATCTCGGCAATCCCTACGAAAGGATCGGGGTCGACCGCGACGGCCGTACCGGGATCGAATTCGGCGTCTACGGGGTGCCCGAGACCTATGTGATCGATGCCAAGGGCGTGATCCGCCACCGCCATGTTGGCGAAGTGACCGACCGGGTGGCCGAGGCGACCCTGGTGCCGCTGCTGAAGGAACTGGAGCAATGATACGGACCCTGCTCCTCCTCGCCGTTCTGGCGCTCGGCACCGCCCCGGCGCTCGCCGTGCAGCCGGACGAGGTGCTCGACGATCCCTCCCTGGAGGCCCGTGCCCGCACCCTGAGCGCGGAGGTGCGCTGCCTCGTCTGCCAGAACCAGTCGATCGACGACAGCAATGCCGAGCTGGCCCGCGACCTGCGCCTGCTGGTGCGCGAGCGGCTGGTCGCCGGCGACAGCAACGAGGAGGTCCTCGACTACCTGGTGGCCCGCTACGGCCCCTTCGTGCTGCTGGAGCCGCCGAAGACCGAGAGCACGCTGATCCTGTGGTACGGCCCCGCCGTCCTGCTCGGCCTGGGGGCGATCGCGGTGGTTGTCACCCTGGCCCGGCGCCGGAAATCGGCCGCGCCTACCCCGCTGACGCCGGAGGAGCGCCGGCGCCTGGACGCGCTGCTGGACGAGGGTGACGACGGTACCGGGAGGACGGCGTGATGTTCTGGGCCGTCGCCGGCATTCTGCTGTTCGCCACCGTGCTCGCCCTGATCACCCCGCTCGCCCGCGGGCGGTCGCAGTCGAGTTCCCGCGCCGAGCACGGCCTGGCGGTGCTGAAGGACCAGCTCGCCGAGATCGAGCGCGACCGGGCCGCCGGCCGGCTGGCCGACGCGGAGGCGGACGCCGCCCGGATCGAGGTGGAGCGCCGCATCCTGGCCGAAGCGGACCGGGGCGAGACCGCCGCCCCGGCCGATCCGAGCGCCACCCGCTGGCGCCGGTTCACCGTGGCCGCCCTGGTCATCGTCGGCATGCCGGTCGCCACCGCACTGGTCTATCTGCATGCCGGCAGCCCCGGCATGCCCGACCTGCCGCTCTCCGCCCGGGCGGATGAGCGCGCCCGCATGGCCGAGCTGGCCCAGCGCCAGCGCGGCATCATGGAAATGGTGCAGAACCTGGAGCAGCGCCTCGGCA
The DNA here is from genome assembly GCF_965223715.1 of Thalassobaculum sp. Taxonomy (GTDB): domain Bacteria; phylum Pseudomonadota; class Alphaproteobacteria; order Thalassobaculales; family Thalassobaculaceae; genus Thalassobaculum. The sequence goes on from NZ_OZ245012.1 coordinate 3,502,914, forward strand.
GCCAGCCGGACGATCTGGAAGGCTGGATGCTGCTCGGCCGCTCGCGGCTGGCGCTCGGCGATTTCGAGCAGGCCGCCCTCGCCTTCCAGCGTGCCGCCGAGCTCGGCGGCGGCAGCGAGGCGGTCGGCGAGATGGCCGAGGCCCTGGTCCGCCGCGACCGGGGAATCGTGACGCCGGACGCCCGCCGGGCGTTCCGCGAGGTCCTGGAGATCGCGCCGGCCGACCCGCGCGCCCGCTATTACCTGGCCCTGGGCGCGCTGCAGATGGGCGACGCCGACGCCGCCCTGCGGCAGTGGGTCGCCCTGGCCGCCGACACGCCGCCCGACGCGCCCTGGCGGGCCGGACTGATGCAGCGGATCGAGGACGTCGCCGCCGAGAACGGCATCGATGTCGCGGCTCTGCGCGAAGAGGTCCTGGGCGACCGGCCGACGGCTTCGGGCCCGCGCGGGCCGAGCCAGGAGGACGTGGCCGCCGCCCGGGACATGGCGCCGGAAGACCGTCTGGCGATGATCCGCGGCATGGTCGACGGGCTGGAGGCCCGGCTGCAGGAGGATCCGAGCGATATCGACGGCTGGCTGCGGCTGGGCCGGTCCTGGCAGGTGCTGGGCGAGCCGGAGAAGTCGGTGGCGGCCTACAAAGAAGCCGCGGATCGGGCGCCCGAGCGGGCCGACGTGCAGCTCGACTATGCCCGCGCCCTGTTCCCGCCGGGCGCCGGCAACCGGGCGATGCCCCAGGCATTCATCGACACCGTCGCCCGGGTGCGCGAGATCGAGCCGGACAATCCCGAAGGCCTGTTCTTCGGCGGCATGATCGCCGAGCGTCGAGGCGATGCCGACACCGCGCGGGAGCTGTGGACCCGGCTGCTGGAGCGCCTGCCGGAGGATTCGCCGATCCGCGACGCGATCCAGCAGCGGCTGGCTAATCTCGGCGCGGGCTGAGCCGCCGGTTCACATGGCCCATCTTGCGGCCGGGGCGGGCCTCCGCCTTGCCGTACAGATGCACATGGGCCTCCGGGTCGCGCAGATAGCCCGGCACCTTCTCCACGTCGTCGCCGATCAGGTTGAGCATCTCGCTCTCGATCAGGATATCGGTCGGCCCCAGCGGCAGGCCGGCCACCGCGCGCACGAACTGCTCGAACTGGGATGTGGCACAGCCGTTCTGGGTCCAGTGACCGGAATTATGCGGCCGGGGCGCGACCTCGTTGATCAGCACCTCGCCCTCCTCGGTGACGAACATCTCCACCGCCAGCAGGCCGACCATGTCGAGGGCGGCGATCAGCGTCTCCGCCGCCTTGCGGGCGGCCGCGGCGACCTCGTCCGACACCCGGGCCGGCACCACGGACCGCCGCAGGATGCCGTCCACATGGCTGTTCTCGGTGACCGGGAAGCAGGCGATCTCGCCATCGACGCCGCGGGCGGCGATGACGGAGACCTCGGTAGTGAAGCGCACCATGCGCTCCAGGATGGCGTCGTCGCTGCCCAGCTCCTCCCAGACCGTGGCGAGGCTGGATTCCATATCGACCCGGATCTGTCCCTTGCCGTCATAGCCGAGTCGGCAGGTCTTCAGGATCGCCGGCACGCCGACCGCCGACAGGCCGTCGATCAGTTCGTCCAGGGTGGTCACGCCCCAGAACTGCGCGGTCTCCAGCCCCTGGTCGCGGGCGAAGCTCTTCTCCACCACCCGGTGCTGCGCCACCTCCAGCGCCTTCGGCCCCGGGCGCACCGGGACGCGCCGCATCAGGTATTCGACCGTCTCGACCGGCACGTTCTCGAACTCGTAGGTGACCACGTCGACCGCCTCGGCGAAGGCGTCGAGGGCCGACCAGTCGTCCCAGGCCGCCGAGGTCGCCGCGAAGGAGACCTGGGCCGCCGGGCCGCCGGCCGCGTCGGGATCGTAGATGTGGCAGCGATAGCCGAGCGGGGCGGCGGCAAGGGCGGTCATCCGGCCGAGCTGGCCGCCGCCGAGGATGCCGATGGTGGCGTTCGCGGGAAGAGGCGTGGCGGCCATGCTCACGCCTCGTCGGTCGGGATTTCGGCGACGGACTCGGTCCGCGCCTTGCGCCAGGCGGCCAGCGCCTCGTCGACCTTGGGATCTGAAAGGGCGACGATCGATCCCGCCATCAGCCCGGCATTGGTCGCCCCGGCCTTGCCGATCGCAAGGGTGCCGACCGGCACGCCCCCCGGCATCTGCACGATGGAGAGCAGGCTGTCCCAACCCGACAGGGCCTTGCTTTCGACCGGCACGCCCAGCACCGGCAGGGTGGTCATCGAGGCGACCATCCCCGGCAGATGGGCGGCACCGCCGGCGCCGGCCACGATCACCTGGAGCCCCCGATCCTTGGCCGCTTCGGCATACTCAACCATCCGCTTCGGCGTGCGGTGGGCCGAGACGATCCGCGCCTCATAAGCGATCCCCAGCGCGTCCAATACGTCGCAGACGTGTTTCATGGTTGACCAGTCGGACTGGCTGCCCATGATCACGCCGACCTTGGGTGAGGGCATACTCGCCTCCAAGTTGTCACTTGTACCCGCGGCCACCTGCAGCCGCGAAGCCGCGGACTATACGAACCGGACCCGCCGCATTCAAGAACAGCCAGCCTTGCTGACATCGAGGGCCGTGAGGGTTAGAATAAACGCTTGTGATCAAAGGCGTAGCCCATGTCGATGAAGACCTATGCATTGGATGCGATCTCGGTCCTTGTGGTCGAGGACAACCGATTCATGCGGTCTATATTGGTTAACGTCATCAAAGGACTCGGGGTCACCCATGTCGTGGAGGCGCGCGACGGGCAAGAGGCCCTGGAAGAACTTCGCAACACCGCCGCCGACATCATCGTGATGGACTGGGAACTGGAAGGCATGCACGGCTCGAAGCTGCTGCAGACCGTGCGCAGCGGCAAACGTGGGCTGAACCCGCTCACCCCGGTCATCGTGGTCTCGGCCAACACCATCGCCCGCAACGTACTCCAGGCCCGGGATACCGGTATGACCGAATTCCTGGCCAAGCCGGTCTCGGCCGCCGCCCTCTACGCGCGGATCGTCTCGATCATCGAGAACCCGCGCCGTTTCGTGCGCACCGGGTCCTATTTCGGGCCGGACCGGCGCCGCCGATTCGAGCCCGGCTATCTGGGGCCCAAGCGCCGGGCGGACGACCGGTCGATGGACGACGTGGACGATATCGACGTGAAGAGACAGGCGTGACGCCCAAGCGGCGTCTCAGGGGACAGGGATGAACGACAAGCACAAGGTCGAGTTCATCGACAATCCGAACCCGATCCGCAGGAAGGTTCGGGTCGAGCAGGGCGTGGATCCGGCCAACCTGATCCGCCGCGCCGACAAGCAGGTCCAGAAACTGTCCGGCGAGTTCGAGGAGATCTTCGCCGCGACCATTCCGGCCCTGGGCGAGGCGATGGAGACCGTCCGCAAGAGCGACGGCACCGACACGGACGCGCTGGCCCAGGTGCGGCGCATGCTGCACGACCTGCGCGGCCAGGCCGGGACCTTCGGCTACCCGCTGGTCAGCCAGGTCGGCGACAGCGCCTGCAAGTTCATCGACCTGTCGGAAACGGTCGGCCCGGCGGAGACCGAGGTGCTTGGCATGCATGTCGACGCGCTGAAGGCGATCAGCCAGGCCAAGATCAAGGGCGACGGCGGCCCGGTCGGTGCCGAACTCCGCGGCGGCCTGCGCAAGGTGATCCTGAAGTACAACGAGAAGAAGGCGGGCTGATCCACCGACCTCATCCTGCGCAGAGCGGGATTCAGTCGGGGTCGGCTAAGCGATGATGTCCGGCAGAAGCTGGCTCTCGATCCGGCTCATCTGGTCCTTCAGCGCGAGCTTGCGCTTCTTCAGCCGCTGGAGCTGGATCTGGTCGAACGGCGCATGCTCGATCAGGCGGGCGATCACGTCGTCCAGATCACGGTGTTCGGTCTTCAGTTCGGCGAGCCGGCGTTTTAGTTCTTCCAGATCTTCCACAGAGCCCTCGGTCGCGATGCGCACGGCGTCAGCGAGTTAACGTTCCTCAAAAGCCGACGCGGTTCAAGCTTTCCAAACCGCTTTCGCCGCGGTCAGCACCATGACCTGGCCCGACGGGAAGCGGTGGCGGCCGCGCTCGCGGTAGCCGGCCTTCTGGAACGCGATGATCGCCCCCCAATGGTCGGGATGGGGATCGGCGACGACCCGGTCGCAGCCCTCCTCGGCAAAGAGCCGGGCGGTCAGGGCGCGGATCGCGGCCCGGCCGTGCTTGCGGTTGACCGCGTCCTCCTCGCCGATCAGCAGGTCGATGCCGCGGGTACCCGGTCCGACCCCGTCGACCGACAGCCAGACATCGCCGTCCTGCATGACGTCATAGTCCTGGGCATAGCCGATCGGGCGCCCGTCCAGGTCGATCCGCCACGGCCGCAGCCAGTCCGGCACCGGTGTCCCGGCTCGAAAGGCCTCGACCACCGGTGCGGTCCAGTGCGGCTTCCACCAGCGCTTCACATGCTGGGCGTCGAGCCAGCCCTCCAGGCGCGCCACCTCCCCGGCCGGATAGGGGACCAGATCAATGGGCACGGGCGACGTCCTGATCCGGCAGGGTCCTGCCGGTCTTGGCCTCGCGCAGGTCCGGCGACATCCGGTATTCCAGCCACATCACGCCCCGCGTCGCCAGGAAGTTGATCACCAGATAGAAGGCGGCGGCGATGAACAGCGGCTCGATGCTGAACGTGGCCGAGGTCTCCTTGCGGGCGATCAGGGTCATGTCCAGGATGGTGATGGTGCTGGCCAGCGAGGTCGACTTGATCATCAGCACGATCTCGTTGCCGTAGCCCGGCAGGGCCTGGCGGATCGCCTGAGGGAAGATCACCCGGCGGAACCGCATCGAGGTGCTCATGCCGCAGGCCTTGGCCGCCTCCACCTGCCCCCACGGCACCGACAGCAGCCCGCCGCGGATGATCTCCGAGGTATAGGCGGTGGTGTTCAGGGTCAGGGCCAGGATGGCGCACCAATGTGCCTCGCGCAGGAGCGGCCACAGGAAGCTCTGCTGCACCGCCTCGAACTGTCCCAGGCCGTAGTAGATCAGGAAGATCTGCACCAGCAGCGGGGTCGAGCGGAACAGGTAGACATAGACATAGGCGATGGCCTGCAGCGGCCGGTAGGGCGACAGGCGCACCAGCGCGAGACCGACCGCCAGGAAGAACCCGATCGCCAGGGACGAGCCGGCGAGCGTCAGGGTCCAGGGCAGACCGTTGGCGATCAGCTCCCAGGTGTTTCCGGGTTTGTCGAACAGGGTCACCATCGCTCAGGCCCTCCGCACGCCGCGGTTGGCGAAGGCTTCCGCCTTGCCGAACACCTTGTTGGAGAGCGAGGTCAGGGCGAGGTAGAGCACCGCCGCGGTGATGAAGAAGATCATCGGCTGCTTGGTCGAGCCGGACGCCACGAAGGCCTGGCGCATGATCTCGGTCAGGCCGACCACGGAGATCAGCGAGGTGTCCTTCAGGGTGAGCTGCCAGACATTGCCCAGACCCGGCAGGGCGTAGCGCGCGACCTGGGGGACCAGAATGCGGCGGAACAGGACCCAGCGGCTCATGCCGCAGGCCTTGGCGGCCTCGATCTGGCCCTTGGGCACCGCCAGCACGGCGCCGCGGATCACCTCGGTGGCATAGGCGCCGGAGATGAAGCCCAGCGCCAGGACACCGGTGGTCAGCGCGTTGAACTCGATATAGCCGTTGTAGCCGAACAGCTTGGCGACGGCCATGGCGGCCTGCCCGCCGCCGAAGAAGATGATGTAGATGGTGATCAGGTCGGGAACGCCGCGGACCAGGGTGGTGTAGAGGTCGCCCAGCAGCGGCACCAGGGGCATCCGGGAGAGCTTGACCGCCGCCCCGCCGGTGCCGACCACGATGCCGAGCGCGAAGGACATCACCGCCACCAGCAGCGTCCAGCCAGCGCCGCGGACCATCTCGTCGCCCCAGCCCGAGTCGCCCCAGGCCAGCAGGCTCAACCATTCCGGCATGCGCCCGTCATCCCCTCAAATCTGGCCGCAGATCGTTCAAAACGGACGGGGACGACCGGTGGGCCGTCCCCGCCTGTGCGTTCTATCCGGCGCGGATTATTCCTTCGCCGAGGCGTCGAAGCCGAAATGCTCGATGGCCAGCTTGCTCAGCGTGCCGTCGGCGGCGGCCTCGCCGATCGCCTTGGAGAACATGTCGGCCAGCGCCTGGTCCTCCTTACGGATGCCGGCGCCCACGCCGTTACCGAACGGACCCCCGGTGAAGCCCGGACCGACGATCTTCAGGCCCTTGCCCTCGTCCTTCTCCAGCAGCGGCTTCCAGTAGGACATGGCGGCCAGGGCGGCGTCCACGCGGCCCGCCTGCAGATCCAGGTCCAGGTTCTCCTGGGTGTCGTAGGTCTTCACCGTCACGTCGCCGGCGATGAACTCGTTCAGGAAGTTCTCGTGGGTGGTGGCGATCTGCACGCCGATGGTCTTGCCGGCGAAGGCTTCCTTCACCTTGGCGATCGCGGCCTTCTCGGCGTCATCGGTCTCGGCCATGGTCACCGCGTCGATGTCGGTGGAGAAATCGGCGAACGGACCGTCGGCCTTGACCACGAAGACCGCCGGGGTGGCGGCATAGGCGCGCGAGAAGGTGATGACCTCCATGCGCTTCTCGGTGATCGACATGCCGGCCATGATCACGTCGTACTTGCCGGCCTGCAGCGCCGGGATGATGCCTTCCCAGGCCTGCTGCTGCAGGGTGCACTCGAGCTCGAGGCGTGCGCACAGATCGTTGTAGAGATCGACCTCGAAGCCCACGAGATTGCCCGAGGAATCGGTATAGTTCCAAGGCGCGTAGGCGCCCTCGGTGGCGATTCGCACCGACGAGCCCTTGCCCCAGTCGGCGGCCGAAGCCGCGGTGGCGACGCCCGTGGCGAGTGCCGCGGCCGCCAGCAGCGTTGTCAGCTTTTTCATGTGAAGTCCTCCTGGTTGAACACGTCCCCATCCGGATTTGACCGGTTGGCGGGTTTATTGCCCCACGGCCAGCCCTTCGGTGGTCGCGAGGAATTGGCGGCAACGCTCCGAGTTGGGGTTGCCGAAGACCTGCGAAGGCGGACCCTGCTCCTCGATCCGGCCCTGGTGCAGGAACACGACCTCGTCCGAGACCTCCCGGGCGAAGCGCATCTCGTGGGTGACGATGATCATCGTGCGCCCCTCCTCGGCGAGCTGGCGCATGACCCGCAGCACCTCGCCCACCAGTTCGGGGTCGAGGGCGGAGGTCGGCTCGTCGAACAGCATGACGCGCGGCTCCATGGCCAGCGCGCGGGCGATGGCGCAGCGCTGCTGCTGGCCGCCGGAGAGATGGGCCGGATACTGGTCGCGCTTGTCGGCGATGCCGACCTTGTCCAGCAGCTCCTCGGCCTTCTCGATGGCCTCGGATTTGGGCATGCCGAGGACGTGGACCGGTGCCTCGATCACGTTCTCCAGCACGGTCATGTGGGTCCAGAGGTTGAAGCTCTGGAACACCATGGCGAGGCGGGAGCGGATGCGGTCGACCTGCCTTGTGTCGGCCGGTTTCGGCACGCCGCCGCGGCCCGGAACCATCTTGATCAGCTCGCCGTCGACCCGGACTTCCCCGGCATTGGGGATCTCCAGCAGGTTGATGCACCGCAGAAAGGTCGACTTGCCCGACCCCGAGGCACCGATCATCGAGATGACGTTGGCGTTGGCGGTCGACAGGGACACGCCCTTGAGCACTTCCAGGGAGCCGAATCGCTTGTGAAGGTCGGTGACCTCCAGCATCGGCGGAGAGGATGCGGACGAACGGCCCTGCGTCTGGACCTCGGCGGCGATCGGCAAAAAACCCACCTTTGCGCTGCAACAAATCAATAATTTTGCAGCATAACCGGCTGGCCGATGTCGGCAAGCGCAATCGGTGCATTTCCCGGCGCGGTCACGCCGGATCGGAGGTCAGGCCGAAGAGCCCCGGGCCGCCCGCCACGCCCGGCTGAACCGGCGCGGATTCGGCAGATAGGCGCCAATGGATTTCAGCCGGGCCGTGACCTTGGGCACCTTCATCACGTCGGCGATCCGGCGGTCCAGGAAGGCCCAGGTCTCCGCATGATCCTCGGAGCTGTCGTCGAGCCAGTACAGCAGGGTCGAGCTGAACACCGCCGCCAGCAGGCCCCGCTTGGTGTAGTAGTTGAAGTCGGTCGATTTGTCGCCGCAGGTCCACCAGATTGTGTCCACCGTGCTGAACAGGCTGCGCGCCGCCAGACCGGTATTGCCCGGCAGCGCCAGGAAGGAGAGGGCTCGGCGCACCGCCTCCTTGTGCGGCTCCACCGCCTCCAGGCGCAGGCGCACGCCCAACGCCACCTTCTCGCGGATCTTGAGACCCTCCAGCCCATGGGCCTCCATGTCGGCGGCCATCCGCGCATCGGCCCGCGCCAGCCAGTAGGCGACCGCGTCGCGCACCCCGGCCGGAAAGGCGATGTCCACGTCGGCGGCGACCAGGCCGGCCGACCGGGCGCCGTCGGTCAGGCTCCGGCGGGTCCAGCCGTCGAACAGGACATTGGGCAGGGACGCGTCCAGGATCCGGTCGCGCAGGGCATCCATCGGACTGGCGGTCGTCATGTCACCGGCTCCTGTGTGGATTCTTGCTCGGGCTGCGGGGCGGGAACGTCGCGCATCTCCGCCTCGATCAATTCCTCGACATAGCCGAACCGGGTGAAATCGGTCATCCGGTCAAGGTACAGGATGCCGTCCAGGTGATCGACCTCGTGCTGCAGCACCCGGGCGCGCATGCCGGTCATCACCGTGTCGACCGGCTCGCCCTGCGGCGTCACGGCGGTCAGCCGAACCCGGGTCCAGCGCGGCACCTCGCCGCGCAGGCCGGGGATCGACAGGCAGCCCTCCATGCCCAGCGCCCTGTCCTCGCCCACCGGCTCGAGCGCCGGATTGATCAGCGCGGTCAGGGGCAGCGGGCCGTCCTCGGGATCGTCGGTCTTCCGGGCCGCCGGCACGGAGATCAGGATCACCCGCTCCGACACGCCGATCTGCGGGGCGGCGAGGCCGATGCCGCCGGCTTCCGCCAGGCTGGCCTCCATCTCCCGCAGCAGATCGGCGATCCGGGGGCTGGTCGGGTCGGCGACCGGGGCCGCCACACGGCGCAGCACCGGGTCACCCGCACGGACTATGGACTTCGCACTCATGATCAGGCATATAGCGCGCCCATCGGGGTCGGTCCAGCGGACGCGGCCCTGGAACGGCACGGCGTTTTGAGGTATACTTACCGTAAGTGCTGGCCGATTGATCCGGTATCGGGTCCGTCGTGCTGGCGTTTATTTGTGCCGAGGCAACGAGGAAAGGAGTGCGAAACCCGTGCAAGTATCCGTTCGCGACAACAACGTCGATCAGGCCCTGCGCGCGCTGAAGAAGAAGATGCAGCGCGAAGGTGTCTTCCGCGAGATGAAGCTGCGCCGCAATTACGAGAAGCCGTCTGAGAAGAAGGCCCGCGAGCGCGCCGAGGCGGTGCGTCGCTATCGCAAGCTCATGCGCAAGCGCATGGAGCGTGAAGGCTACTAGTCTCCGGCCGGGCGGCCTTTAAGCGCCGCCCCCCATGCCGACGCTGAGCCGCCCGGATCGGGCGGCTTTTTGCGTTTGCCGGATGTGTTTGGGGGGAGCCGCCTCCCCTGCGCGGTCGCGTAAAGGTCCCGGTCTTGCCCCGGGTCGAGCCCGGGCCAAACCGGGATGACGGAGAGAGTGGGAATTCGAAACGTGGGTCGTCATCCCGGACGACCCCGGACGTGATCCGGGGGCGGGCCGGGACCCAGCGGCCTGGAGCCCTCATAAACCACGCGCCCCGTTTCCTCCCCCGGCGATCTGCTCTACCCTCCTGCGAAACGTCCGGGAGGATGGCATGAGCGGCCACGACCACCATCATCATCATCACGATCACGACCACCATGATCACGACCATGACCACGAGCATCCGCGGCTGAGCGAGCTTCAGCTCCGGGTGAAGGCGCTTGAATCCCTGCTGGTGGAGAAGGGGCTGGTCGATCCCGCCGCCCTGGACGTGTTCGTCGATACCTATGAGACCAAGGTCGGCCCGCGCAACGGCGCCCAGGTCGTCGCCAAGGCCTGGACCGATCCGGCCTTCAAGAAGAAGCTGCTGGAGGATCCCTCCACCACCATCAAGTCCTTCGGCTTCGAGGGCCGACAGGGCGAGCACATGGTGGTCGTGGAGAACACCGATACGGTCCACAACCTGGTCGTCTGCACCCTATGCTCCTGCTACCCGTGGCCGGTGCTCGGCCTGCCGCCGGTCTGGTACAAGTCGGCCCCCTACCGGTCGCGCGCGGTCAACGATCCGCGCGGCGTGCTGGCCGATTTCGGCACCTCCCTGCCCGACGATGTGGAGATCCGCGTCTGGGACTCCACCGCCGAGATGCGCTACCTCGTCCTGCCCCAGCGCCCCGCCGGCACCGAAGGCCTGAGCGAGGAGGCACTGGCCGATCTGGTCACCCGCAATTCCATGATCGGGGTGGAAACCGTCCAATATCCGCCCCGCCAGGAGGCGGCCCAATGAACGGCGCGCATGACATGGGCGGGATGCACGGCTTCGGTCCGGTCGAGGACGAGCCGGTCCACCCGATCTTCCACGGCGACTGGGAGAAAAAGGCCTTCGCCCTGACGCTCGCCTGCGGCGGCCTTGGCCAATGGTCGATCGACGAGGCGCGCTACGCCCGCGAGCGCCAGCCCCCGGCCCGGTATCTGGAGAACACCTACTACGAGCAGTGGCTGCACGGCGTGGAGACCATGCTGGTCGAGAAGGGCCTGATCACGCCGGAGGAACTGGCGAGCGGCAAGGCGGCCGGCCCGGGCAAGGTGCCCGCCCTGCCCGCCGACCGCGTGTTCAAGGCCTTGCAGCAGGGCTCGCCCTATGTGCGCGAGGTGCCGAACGCGCCGCTGTTCACGGTGGGCGCCAAGGTGCGGGTGAAGACCTTCCACCCGACCGGCCACACCCGCGCGCCGCGCTACCTGCGCGGTCATGTGGGCACGGTGGTGATGCATCACGGCGCCCATGTCTTCGCCGACACCAGCGCCACGGGCGACCACAAGACCGCCCATCACCTGTACAACGTCTCCTTCGCGGCGGACGAGCTGTGGGGACCGCAGAGCCAGGGCGGCAGCGTGCATGCCGACCTCTGGGAGCCCTATCTGGAACCGGCATGACCGCGACCATGAACATCGAGAGCCTGCCGCGCATCCCCATCGACCATGATGGCCCGGTGTTCCGCGAGCCGTGGGAGGCCCAGGCCTTCGCCATCGCGGTGAAGCTGCACGAGACCGGGCTCTATACCTGGAACGAGTGGGCTACGGCGCTGTCCAACGAGATCAAGGCAGCCCAGGAAGACGGCGACCCGGATCTGGGCGACACCTACTACCAGCACTGGCTGAAGGCGCTGGAAGGCCTCGTCCTGGCGAAGACCGACCTGACGGTGGAGCAGCTTCTCAAGCGCAGGAACGCCTGGGACCGTGCCGCCCAACGCGCGCCCCACGGCGAACCGATCCTGCTGCCGGAAGACGAAGAGGACTAGGCGACCAGGACCTTGGTGGCGCCCCAGATCGGCCCGTGCTCCGCACCCTGCACCAGGATGGCGATGCCGCCTTCCACCTGGGTCCAGGGCTTGGCCGGCACCGCGAGGGTCCGGCCCGGACCGTGGAACTCGCCGATCTTGCGGATCGCCCGAACCACGTTGAAGTTCTCCAGGCTCAGCCCGGTATTCTCGCCCCGGCGGATCTCGGTCCTGTGATGGGCGTCATAGGCCACCGCCAGAACGTCGGCCGGGCCGGGCATGCCGGTATCAGCGATCTCGGCCCGCAGCTCGCCATTCGACAGGCTGGCCTGAACCTGCACCACGGGCCGGTCGTCCGACCCCGCCGCCAGCCGCTCGCGGATGATCCGGTCGACCGCCCGGCTGTCGGATCCGACCGCGTCCACCGCGCCGTCGATCACCATCTGCGGCGTGTAGAGCGTCCGGTTGCCCAGGGCATGCTGGTAGGCGCGCTGGCGTGCGGTGTAGGCCGCGTCGGCGAAGGGGTCGGCCCAGCCGATATAGTCCCAGTAGTCGATGTGGTAGGCCAGCGCGACCACGTCGTCGCGCGCCGCCAGTCGCCCGAGATAGGCGTCGGCCGGTGGACAGGAGTGGCAGCCCTGGCTGGTGAAGAGCTCCACGACCACGGGGCGCGGGCCGAGGCCCAGGGCTGCACCCGGGCGCGGCAGGGCTGCAGCGGCGAGACCGGTGGCGGCGAGGGCGGTGAAGGAGCGTCGCGTGATCATGGCGACAAGACTAGCCGCTAGCGGTAGCTCACCGGAATTGAAGAGGCCGTGATCGGCGGCTGCTGCGTGGAGGCGATCCCGAGCGGCTGCATGACGTCCCAGACATATTCGTTGGCATAGTACACGGCGATATCGGTGACGAAGACGGTCCCGGCGAGCAACGCGGCCGCCGGTGCGGTCGCCCCCAGCCCGTAGCCGAGCAGGAAGATCCGGCCGCTGTTCACCGACTGGAACAGCAGCGACTTCTTCACCAGGGTGGTCTCATTGGTCTCGGCCAGGGTCGGCCCTTCCTGCTGCCACAGGTATTCGAAGCCGTAATACAGCCCCGCCGCCGTGGCCGCATTGGCGACGACGAAGCCGCCGAGCAGCACCGGGTGCCCGCCGATCAGGGCGTCGAAGACCAGCAGGTCCGTGGCATTCGCCACCGCCTGGAAGGTGATCGTCTTGTAGAGCGCCCGCTGCCAGGGCTGCAGGTCGCCGCGCAGGTCCGGCAGCATCCCGTCACCCTCCTCCGCCGGCGCCTGCATCTGCAGGGCTTGTGAGACGGTCTGCGGTTCCTCGCGCCATTGGGCCGCGGCGGGGCTGGCGACGAGCAGCAACAGGGCCAGGACGGCAAGACACGGCAGATGGCGGAACATGTCGCGTGGCCCTCTCAGATCCGGTCGAAACTCATGAAACGGCACAACCGGGACAAGGATAGCATCCCGATGCGGCCGATCCCACCTCTACACGCCCGTCATTCACCGGAGACGCCTTCCTCGAACTCGAAATCCGGCATCACCTCCTCGATCCGGGGAATATGCCCGATATCTGCTTCCACCCGACGCAGCCGGTCGGTGACCGCCAGTGCCGCATAGCCGTGCACGAAGCTCCACACCATCGTCTCCACGATCGAGCGGGGAACCGGCGCGCCGTTCAGCCGGGCGGCCAGCGGCGCGCAGACGCTGCGCAGGATGGCGTAGGCGTCCTCGCCCGCCGCGCGCCGTTCGGGATCGAACTCGGTCGCGGCCGGATGGGCGAAGGTCAGTCGGAACAGGTTCGGGTGATCCAGGGCGAAGGCGACATACCCCTTGGCCGCGGCGACGAGCTGGGCGCGGGGCGTCGGCTCCGCGTGCGCCATCATCTCCCGCATGCGGGCGCTCAGGCGGCGATGGCCCTCGGCGCAGATCGCGGCCGTCAGCCGCTCCAGGTTCTCGAAATGGTTCTTCGGCGCCGAGTGGGAGACGCCGACCCGCGCCGCACACCCGCGCAGTGTCAACGCCTGGGGGCCTTCCTCCGCCAGGATGTCCAATCCGGCCTGAACGAGGGCCTGCCGCAGGTTGCCGTGATGATACGCCATGCGGCAGCGTATCGACCGAATATTGTCACTGTCAATTTATCGTTGACGTCCCCCTCCAAGGAGAATATTGACGACGTAAATATCCCTTCAGGAGAGGCTTCGATGGGTAAGACTTGGAAGGCGCCGTTTTATTTCGCGCCGGTGGCGATCGCCCTGGCCCTCGCCCCGTCCGCGGCCCGGGCCGACGACAAACCGAAGGATCCGGCCGCAAAGGAGACCGCCGCGGAGTCTCGCTGGCGGGTGACCGTCGGGGCGGGCGCCATCTACCACCCCGACTACCTGGGGTCTGACGAGTACGAGATCCAGCCCTTTCCCGTGCTCAAGGTCGAGTACGACAACCTCTATGTCGAGACCGAGGGGCCGGGACTCAAGGCGAACGTGATCCCCCATGGCGGGTTCGAGTTCGGCCCGATCGTGAAATACGGCGAAGGCCGTGACGACGTGGAGGACGACGTGGTCGACCGGCTGCCGGAGATCGACGACGAGTTCTGGGTCGGCCTGTTCGCCGGGTACACGGAGAAGGGCATCTTCGGCGACCGGGATTCCCTCGGGGTGGAGATCGAGATGATGTGGGCGGCGAGCGACGACAACGGCTCGACCGCGACCCTCGGCGTCACCTACGGTCTGCAGGCAACCCAGCGCCTGCAACTCTCCATCGGCACCTCGGCGACCTATGCCGACACCGACTATGCCGACACCTACTACTCGGTCGACGTGCCCGGTGCTCTCGCGAGCGGCCTGTCGCCGTACACCGCCGGGGACGGCCTGCGCGATGTCGGCCTGCGGGTCTCCGCCCGCTACGCCATCACCCGGGCGATCGGCATCGGCGCGATGGCCGGCGTCTCGCGGCTGATGGGCGACTTCGCCGACAGCCCGATCGTCGACGACCGCGGCAGCGCCACCCAGGCCTTCGGCGGGATGTTCCTGACCTACACCTTCTGACCGGACCGACCGGTCGAAAAGAAAACGGGCGCTCCGCGAGGAGCGCCCGTTCCCGTTCGGGATCTGACAAGTCCGCTTACGCGGCCTGGGTCAGGGTCCGCAGCACGTAGTGCAGGATGCCGCCGTGGTTGTAGTAGTCGACCTCGTTGGCGGTATCGATCCGGCAGAGCAGCTCGACCGTCTTGGTCGTGCCGTCCTTGTAGGTGATGGTCATCGGCACCGGCATGCGCGGGGTGATGCCCGCGGCGATCCCGGTGATGTCGAACGTCTCCTCACCGGTCAGGCCGAGCGACTTGCGGTCGGTGCCCTCCGGGAACTGCAGCGGCAGGACGCCCATGCCGACCAGGTTCGAGCGGTGGATACGCTCGAAGCTCTCGACGATGACCGCCTTCACGCCCAGCAGACGGGTGCCCTTGGCCGCCCAGTCGCGGGACGAGCCGGTGCCGTACTCCTTGCCGCCGATCACGACCAGCGGGGTGCCGGCCTTGGCGTATTTCATGGCGGCGTCGTAGATCGGCATCTGCTCGCCGGTGGTCACCAGCTTGGTCATGCCGCCGGACACGCCCGGGGTCATCTCGTTCTGCAGACGGATGTTGGCGAAGGTGCCGCGCATCATGACTTCGTGGTTGCCACGACGGGCACCGTAGGAGTTGAAGTCCATCGGGCGGATCTGATGCTCGAGCAGATATTCGCCGCCCGGGCTGTCCTTCTTGATCGAACCGGCCGGCGAGATGTGGTCGGTCGTGATCGAGTCGCCCAGCATCGCCAGCGCACGGGCACCCTTGATGTCGGTGATCTCGCCCGGCTCCTTCGACATGCCGACGAAGTAGGGCGGGTTCTGCACATAGGTCGACCCGTCGTCCCAGTCGTAGGTCAGGCCGCCCGACACGGAGACGTTCTGCCACTCCTTGCCGCCGTGGAACACGTTGGCATAGCGCGAGCGGTACATTTCCGGGGTCAGCTTCGCCTGGATGGTCGAGGCGATCTCGTGGTTCGACGGCCAGATGTCGCGCAGGTAGACCGGGTTGCCATCCTTGTCCTCGCCGAGCGGGTCGTTGTTGATGTCGACGAACAACGAGCCGGCGAGGGCGTAGGCGACGACCAGCGGTGGGGAGGCCAGGTAGTTGGCCTTCACATGCGGGTTCACGCGGCCTTCGAAGTTGCGGTTGCCCGACAGCACCGAGCAGACCGCCAGGTCGCCGGCTTCCACCGCCGCGGCGATCGGATCGCTGAGCGGGCCCGAGTTGCCGATGCAGGTGGTGCAACCGTAGCCGACCAGGTTGAAGCCGAGCTTGTCGAGCGGGTCCTGCAGGCCGGCGGCCTCCAGATAGTCGGTGACGACCTGGGAGCCCGGGGCGAGCGAGGTCTTCACCCACGGCTTCACCGTCAGGCCCTTCTCGACCGCCTTCTTGGCGACCAGGCCGGCGGCGATCAGCACGCTCGGGTTCGAGGTGTTGGTGCAGCTCGTGATGGCGGCGATGACGACGTCACCGTCGCTCAGCTCGTAGTTCGCGTCCTCGACCGGGGCCGAGCGCTTGGTGCCGGTACCGTCGCCCAGGGTCGACTTCAGGGCCGACTGGAAGTTGCCGGCGGCCTCGGTCACCAGCACGCGGTCCTGCGGACGCTTCGGACCGGCGAGCGACGGGACGACCGTCGACATGTCGAGTTCCAGGGTGTCGGTGAACTCGGGATCCGGCGTGTCGTTCTCGCGCCACATGCCCTGGGCCTTGGCATAGGCCTCGACCAGCTTCACCCGGTCCTCGTCGCGGCCGGTGAAACGCAGGTAGTTGATGGTTTCCTTGTCGATCGGGAAGAAGCCGCAGGTGGCGCCATATTCCGGGGCCATGTTGGCGATCGTCGCCCGGTCGGCCAGCGGCAGGTCGGCGAGACCCGGGCCGTAGAACTCGACGAACTTGCCAACCACGCCCTTGGCGCGGAGCATCTGGGTGACGGTCAGCACCAGGTCGGTGGCGGTCGCCCCTTCCGGCATCTTGCCGGTCAGCTTGAAGCCGATGACTTCCGGCACGAGCATGGAGATCGGCTGGCCCAGCATGGAGGACTCGGCCTCGATGCCGCCCACGCCCCAGCCCAGCACGGCCATGCCGTTGACCATGGTGGTGTGGCTGTCGGTGCCGACCAGGGTGTCCGGATAGGCGATGGTCTCGCCGTTCTCGTCCTTGGTCCACACGGTCTGCGCCAGATACTCCAGGTTCACCTGGTGGCAGATGCCGGTGCCCGGCGGCACGACGCGGAAGTTGGAGAACGCCTCCTGGCCCCACTTCAGGAACTCGTAGCGCTCCTTGTTGCGCTCGAACTCCAGCTCGACGTTCTTCTTGAAGCTTTCGGGGTTGCCGAAATCGTCCACCATCACCGAGTGGTCGATGACCAGATCGACCGGGGAGAGCGGGTTGATCTTGGTGGCGTCACCGCCGAGCTCCTCCATGGCGTCGCGCATGGCGGCGAGGTCGACCACGGCCGGGACGCCCGTGAAGTCCTGCATCAGCACGCGGGCCGGGCGGTAGGCGATCTCGCGGGCGGACTTGCGGGTCTTCGCCCAGTCGGCCATCGCGGTGATGTCCTCGCCGGTGACGGTGACCCCGTCCTCGTAGCGCAGCAGGTTCTCCAGCAGAACCTTCAGCGAATACGGCAGGCGCGCGACCTCGGGGTGCGCGGCCTCGAGCTTGGCGAGGTCGTAATAGGTGTAAGATTTCCCGGCGACGTCCAGGGTCGCCTTGGTTTTGAAGCTGTCCAGGCCTGCAGTCATTGTATCCTCTCTCCTCGATTCTATGGCAGCAGCCAGTGGCGGCGGAGTCTCGCGACTAATAAGAAGTCTCTCGACTGCGCGGCCGTCCGAGGTGCGCCTCGGCCCGGTCGGCTCGATGCGGGCAGGCGCCCGTCTTTGTTTGGCGCCGTTATATCGCTGACATCGGCTGACGCAAAGGGATTCAAGTGTCCCGCGACATCCGATCTCCGGCACAGGCGGTACGGATCGGGGATTGCCTGCGGGCCCGGACGCACCCATTCTCCGCGCCATGGAGACGATCTGGGGGAATGTGGTGTCGATCGATGGCCGCGGCGTGCTGCTGCGCGGGCCGTCGGGCATCGGCAAGTCGGACCTGGCGCTGCGGCTGATCGATGGCGGCGCGTCGCTGGTGGCCGACGACCGGGTGGAGCTGGTGCGCGAGGGCGACAGCCTGATCGCCCGCGCCCCGGAAGCCCTGTCGGGCCGCATGGAAGTGCGCGGGATCGGCATCGTCTCGGTCCCGGCGGTGCAGCGCGTCTCCTTGGTCCTCGTCATCGACCTCGTCCCCCTGGAACAGGTCCCGCGCATGCCCGATCCGGGCCGATGGACCCATCTCGGGGTCTCCGTGCCGGTGATCTCGCTCCATGCCCTGGAAGCCTCGGCCGCGGCCAAGGTCCGCATCGCCGTCCGTCAGGTCAGCACCCAATGACCGCACCGCTCTCCGTCGTCCTCGTCACCGGGCTGAGCGGAGCCGGCCGCACCTCCACCCTGAAGGTGCTGGAGGATCTCGGCTACGAGGCGGTGGACAACGTGCCGCTGAGCCTGATGCCGGCCCTTCTGGCACCGCGTGAGACGGCCGGGCGGATCGCGGTCGGCGTCGACCCGCGCACCCGCGGCTTCGCCACCGACCCGCTCGCCGACACCATCGCCGAGCTGAAGAAGCGGCCGGACGTGAAGCTGCGGGTCGTGTTCCTGGAATGCGACGACGACGTGCTGATCCGCCGCTTCACCGAGACCCGGCGGCGGCATCCGCTGGCCACCGACCGGCCGATCGCCGACGGCATCGCCATCGAGCGCCGCATCCTGGAGCCGGTGCGCGAGCTGGCGACGGCGGTGATCGACACCAGCTCCTCGAACCTGGCCGAGTTCCGCGAGAACCTGATCTCGTCCCTCTCCCTGGATGTCGGCCGGGCAATGACCGTGACCGTCGTCTCCTTCGCCTTCCGCAGCGGGCTGCCGCGCGAGGCCGACCTGGTGTTCGACGTGCGTTTCCTGGCCAATCCCCACTACGTGCCGGAGCTGCGCCCGCGCGACGGCCGAGATCCGGAGGTCGGCGCCTTCGTGGCCGGCGATCCGGGCTTCGGGCCGTTCTTCGACTCCCTCACCGGGCTGATCGGCCCGCTGCTGCCGCGCTACGAGCGCGAGGGGAAGAGCTACCTGACCGTGGCCATCGGCTGCACCGGCGGCAAGCACCGCTCGGTGCATGTCGCCGAGCGGCTGGCCGAATGGTTGAAGAGTGCGGGGACTCCTGTCACGCTCCGCCATCGCGACTTGCCTCGCGAGGCGGGCGGCACACCGTCCATGTGACCAAAACAGCACGGAAGACAACGTGATCGGTATTGTTCTGGTGACCCACGGGCGCCTCGCGGACGAACTCAAGGCGGTGATGGAGCACGTTGTCGGCCCGCAGACCGGTCTGGCGACCGTCTGCATCGGCCCGGACGACGACATGGAACAGCGGCGCGGCGAGATCATGGACCGGGCCAAGGAGATGGACGGCGGCGCCGGTGTGATCGTCCTGACCGACATGTTCGGCGGCACCCCCTCCAACCTAGCGATCTCGATCATCGACCGGCCGGGAGTGGAGGTCATCGCAGGCGTGAACCTGCCGATGCTGATCAAGCTGGCCAGCGTGCGGACGACCGCCTCGCTCAAGGAGGCAAGCGTGGCGGCACGGGACGCGGGGCGGAAATACATCTCGATCGCCTCGGAAGTTCTGGGCGCGACCGGCTCGTGAACGGGCAGGCGATGACCACGGACCAACGCAAGCTGCTGATCACCAACAAACGCGGCTTGCACGCCCGGGCGGCGGCGAAGTTCGTGAAATGCGCCGGCGCCTTCGAGGCGGAGATCGAGGTGGAAAAGGACGGGCAATCCGTCTCCGGGCGGTCCATCATGGGTCTGATGATGCTGGCGGCGGCACCGGGCTGTTCGATCCTGGTGCGCGCGACGGGCTCGGATGCGGAGAAGGCGATGGACGCCATCGCCCATCTGGTGGAGTCCAAGTTCGATGAAGACCACTGAGCGAAGGGCACGGGCGCGCCAGGACAAGGGGGGCAAGCGCGGGTTGCTGGAGGGGATCGGGGTCTCCGCCGGCATCGCCATCGGTCCCGCCCATGTGCTGGAGGCCGGCGCGATCCAGGTTCCGGAATACCAGGTTGCCAGCAGCCAGCTCGTCACCGAGGTCGAACGGTTCGAGGCAGCCCTCGCCCGCGCCGACAAGCAGGTACGCAAGCTGCGCCGCAAGGCTGAGGCCCTGCCCGCCGGGGTGCTGGACGAGCTCGGCCCGCTGCTGGAGGCCCATGCCGCCATGCTCGGCTCCTCCCGCCTCGCCGGCGGGGTCGCCACCACGATCCGCGAGCGCCGCATCAATGCCGAGGCCGCCGTGCAGTCGGTGGTCAGCGACATGGTCCGCAGCCTGTCGGCGGTGAACGACGCCTATCTCGCCGCCCGGGCCCAGGACGTGCGCGAGGTCGGCGACCGCATCCTGCGCCAGCTCACCGAGACGCCCTACCACGCCTTCGCCCATGTGCCGGAAGGCGCGATCATCATCGCAGAGGAGCTGAGCCCGGCCGACACCGCCCTGCTCGACCCGGCAAAGATCGGCGGCTTCGTCACCGCGCTCGGCGGCACCGACAGCCACACCGCGATCATGGCCCGCTCCATGGGCCTGCCGGCGGTGCTGGGGGCGACGGTGGCGCCCAAGGCGATCCGCTCCGGCGAGACCATCATCGTCGACGGCGATACCGGCCGCATCGTGCTGGACCCGGACGAAGACTCGCTGACCGAGTACCGGCGCCGCGCCGCCGCCCGGGAGCGGCTGGAGCGGGAACTGACCCGGCTCCGCTCGCTGCCGGCGATCACCCAGGACGGGGTGACGATCTCGCTGCTGGCCAATATGGAGCTCCCGCGCGATCTGGAGATCGCCGCCGACCGCGGGGCGGAGGGCGTGGGCCTGTTCCGCACCGAGTTCATGTTCATGAACCGCGACGTGCTGCCGGACGAGGACGAGCAGTATGCCGCCCTGCGCCAGGTGGTGGAGGGGATGGCCGGCAAGCCGGTCACCATCCGCACCCTGGATGTCGGCGGCGAGAAGCTGGCGACCGCGCTCGGCGACCGCATCGCCGACAGCGCCAACCCGGCGCTGGGCCTGCGGGCCATCCGACTGTCCCTGCGCGAGCCCAAGCTGCTGGAGACCCAGCTCTCCGCCATCCTGCGGGCCGGCGCCCACGGGCCGGTGCGCATCCTGCTGCCGATGATCTCCTCCACCGCCCAGGTCCGGGCGGTGCGGGCGATCCTGACCAAGGTCGTGCGCCGGCTGAAACGCCGCAAGGTGCGGATCGCCGACCCGCTGCCCCCGCTCGGCGCGATGATCGAGGTGCCGGCCGCCGCCCTGTCCGCCGACGCGCTCGCCATGGAATGCGATTTCCTGGCGCTCGGGACCAACGACCTGACCATGTACACGCTCGCCATCGACCGGGGCGACGAGCAGGTGGCGGATCTTTACAACCCGCTGCACCCGGCGGTGCTCAAGCTGATCCAGTTCACCGTCGACGCCGCCAACCGGCGCGGCCTGCCGGTCAGCATCTGCGGTGAGATCGCCGGCGACCCGCGCTACGCCCCGCTGCTGGTCGGGCTCGGGGTGAAGGAGCTGTCCATGTCGGCCACCGCCCTGCCCCGGGTGAAGCAGCGCATCCGCCGCCTGTCCTTCGCGCCGGCGACCCAGCGCGCCCGGGCGATCATGGACCAGCTCGACGAGGGCCGGATCGCCGTGCTGCTCGACGATTTCAACGACGGACTCTGAGCGCCATGACCGAGATCGATCCGGCCTATCCGTTCGAACTCGGAGGTTGGACGCGCCCGGTCACCACAACCTCGCCCGACGCGCAGACCTGGTTCGACCGCGGCCTGAACTGGCTGTTCGCCTATAACCACGAGGAGGCGGTCGCCTGCTTCGGCCGCGCGCTGGACGCCGATCCCGGCTGCGCCATGGCCTGGTGGGGCATCGCCTATGCCAGCGGCCCGTTCTACAACCGCGCCTGGATCCGCTTCTCCGACGCCGAGATCGCCGCCACCCTGCCGGTCTGCCACGCCGCCGCGCTCAAGGCCGCGGAGCTGTGGGCGCCGGGCACCGCGGCGGAACGGGCGCTGATCGAGGCCGTCGCCCTGCGCTACCAGTCGCCGTCGGAGCGGGACCGTGCGGTGCTGAACCGCTGGCACCGGGAGTTCACCGACGCGATGCGGCAGGTGCATGCCGCCCATCCGGACGACCTCGACATCGCCGCCCTGTTCGCCGAGGCGGCGGTCACCTGCACCCCGCGGATGCTGTTCGACCTGCGCACCGGCGCGCCGAACCCGGCGAGCCTGACCGTGGAGGCGCTGGCCGTGCTGGAGACCGCGCTCGCCCGCTGCGCCCGCGACGGCATCACCCATCCGGGCGTCCTGCACATGCACATCCACGCCCTGGAGATGTCGGCCGAGCCGGAGCGCGCGCTGGCCAGCGCCGACACCCTGCGCGGCCTGGCGCCGGATGCCGGCCACCTGGAACACATGCCGGCCCATATCTACGTGCTGTGCGGCGGCTACAGCGAGGCGGTGGAGCAGAGCCGTCGGGCGGTCGCGGCGGACGACAAGTACCTGGCGGTCGGGGGCGAGACGAATTTCTACACCACCGCCCGATGCCACGATCTGCATCTCTACATCTACGCCGCCATGCTACTGGGCCAGTACCGCACGGCCCTGCACGCAGCCGAGAAGATCCGGGCGATCGCCCATCGCGACCTGCTGGCCGCCAGCGCGCCGTTCATGCGCTCCATCCTCGACGGCTACTCCGGCATGCGCAGCCACGTGCAGGTGCGGTTCGGCAAGTGGCGGGAACTGACCCGCGAGGCGCCGCCGCCCGACCCCGACCTGGCGCCGATCCGCACGGCCATGTTCCATTACGCCAAGGGCGTCGCCCATGCCGCCCTGGGCGAGCTGGACGCGGCGGTTCGCGAGGCCGACGCCTTCCACGCCGCCCGGGACGGCTTTGCCGAGGATGCGATCTTCCTCAGCAACACGGTGCGCGACACGCTCGGCGTAGGAGCGGCGATGCTGGCCGGCGAGATCGCCTATCGCCGCGGCGCCTTCGAGGAGGCGTTCGACCATCTGCGTGCGGCGGTGGAGCGCAACGACGCCCTGAACTACACCGAGCCCTGGGCCTGGATGCATCCGCCGCGCCATGCGCTCGGCGCGCTGCTGGCCGAGCAGGGCAGGCACGAGGAGGCGGAGGCGGTCTACCGCGCCGATCTCGGCCTCGATCCCGCCGTCCCGCGCCCGTGCCGGCATCCCGACAATGTCTGGGCGCTGCACGGCCTGCTGGAATGCGTGGAGCGGCGCGGCGGGACGGCGGAAGCGGAGATGCTGCGCCAGCGCCTGACCCTCGCCCAGGCCCGCGCCGACTTCCCGGTGACCGCCGCCTGCTGCTGCCGGGGCAAGCCGATCGCCGCCGCCTGATCGCCGGCTCACCCGGCCTCTTCGACTGAGCCCGCCGCCGTGCTAAACGGGCTGGATCGCTGTTCCGGACGCCCTGCCATGACCTTCACCGTCAATCCCGACGTCGTCTCCGTCGTCGAGCCGCCGATCGCCGAAGCCCGGGCCTGGGTCGACGGCCGCCCGCCGATCCCCGGCAAGCCGCTGCTCGACTGCTGCCAGGCGGTGCCGAGCTACCCGCCGGACGAGGCCCTGCGCGCCCATCTGGCGGAGCGGGCGACGACCTTCGAGGCGGCGCAATACGCCCCGATCACCGGCACCCCGGCGCTCAAGACCGCGCTGGCCGAGCATATGAGCGGCTTCTACGGCGGCAGTGTGGCGCCGGCCAACGTCCAGATCACGGCCGGCTGCAACCAGGCCTACTGCCTGGCGATCATGGCCCTGGCGCGGCGCGGCGACGAGGTGATCCTGCCACTGCCCTATTACTTTAACCACCAGATGTGGCTCGATTCCCTGGGCGTCACCGGGGTGCATCTGCCGTTCCGCGCCGACCGCGGCGGCGTGCCGGATCCGGAGGAGGCCGCCACCCTGATCACCGAGCGCACCCGCGCCCTGGTGCTGGTCAGCCCGAACAACCCGACCGGGGCCGTGGTGCCGCCGGAGGTGATCGCCCGGTTCCGCGACCTCTGCGCCGAGCGCGGCATCGCCCTGGTGCTGGACGAGACCTACAAGGATTTCCTCGATCCGTCCGAGCCGCGCCACACCCTGTTCAGCGACCCTAAATGGGGCGACACGGTGGTCCAGCTCTACAGCTTCTCCAAGGTGTTCAGCCTGACCGGCTACCGGGTCGGCTCGATCATCGCCGGTCCGCAGTTCATCGAGCAGGTGGCCAAGCTGATGGACACGATGTCGATCTGCGCCGCCCGCATCGGCCAGGACGGCGCGCTCTACGCCCTGCAGCACCTGTGGAACTGGGCGGCAGAGAAGCGCGAGATGATGGCCGGCCGGCGCCAGGCGCTGCTGGCTGTGTTCAATTCCGGCAATCTGGCCTTCGACCTGGTCTCCACCGGCGCCTATTTCGCCTATGTCCGCCATCCCTTCGACGGCGAGACCGCCCATGCGGTCGCCAAGCGGCTGGCCCAGGAGCATGGCGTGCTGGCCCTGCCGGGCACGGTGTTCGGCCCCGGCCAGGACCCGTATCTGCGCCTCGCCTTCGCCAACCTGGAAGCCGAGCGCATGGGCGAATTGGGCGACCGTCTGCGGGGGGCGGTGTGACCCTCCGGGTCGCCCCGGCGGCTCCCGAGGACCTTTGCGACGCCGTCGCGGTCATCCACCGCGCCTTCGCCACCCTGGCCGGCCGGATCGACCCGCCCTCCGCCGCGCTGACGGAGACGGCAAAGAGCCTTGCCGCCCGGTTCGACGGGGGCGGTACGGTCTTCGTCGCGCGTCTGGACGGGAAGATCGTGGGTGCCGTCTGCGCCGACCCGAAGCCGGACGGATCGATCTATCTCGACCGCCTGGCTGTCGACCCGGCCCTCGTGGGCCAGGGAATCGCCCGGGCGTTGGTGACGGCGGTGGAGGACTTCGCGCGGGAGACCGGCCATGACCGGGTCACCCTCGGCGTGCGTCTCGTGCTGACCGACAACATCGCCTTGTTCCGCCATCTCGGCTACGCGGAGACCGGCCGCAAGGCGCATCCTGGATTCAGCGAACCGACGTCAATGGACCTGGAAAAGTCGGTCTGAGCCGATCTCTCCACGTGGGAACTAAGGGCCCCTCGCCTTGCCCATCCCGCCGGGGCTTGTTATACGCAGCGCCGAGGCCGACATCGATGCGAGCGTGAGGCTCGGGCGCGGGCACCAAAGCCGCCTGAGCACGCTCCAATAGACAGGAGACGAGGACATTCATGGCCGAGTTCACCGACTATAAGGTCGCCGATATTTCCCTGGCCAACTGGGGCCGGCGGGAGATCGCGATCGCCGAGACCGAAATGCCGGGCCTGATGGCGATCCGCGAGGAGTACGGCCCGTCGAAGCCGCTCAAGGGCGCGCGGATCACCGGCTGCCTGCACATGACCATTCAGACCGCCGTGCTTATCGAGACGCTGACGACGCTCGGCGCCGAGATCCGCTGGTCGTCCTGCAACATCTTCTCGACCCAGGACCAGGCCGCCGCGGCCATCGCCGCCGCCGGCATCCCGGTCTTCGCCTGGAAGGGCGAGACCGAGGAGGAGTACGAGTGGTGCATCCGCCAGACCATCGAGGGTCCGGACGGCTGGCGCCCGAACATGCTGCTGGATGACGGCGGCGACCTCACCATCATGATGCACGAGGAGTATCCCGAGCTCATGAAGGACGTGAAGGGCGTGTCGGAGGAGACCACCACCGGCGTGCACCGTCTCTATGAGATGGCCAAGAAGGGTAAGCTGATGGTCCCGGCCATCAACGTGAACGACAGCGTCACCAAGTCGAAGTTCGACAACCTGTACGGCTGCCGCGAGAGCCTGGCCGACGGCATCCGCCGGGCCACCGACGTGATGTTCTCCGGCAAGGTCGCCTGCGTCGCCGGCTACGGCGATGTGGGCAAAGGTTCCGCCCAGTCGCTGCGCAACGCCGGCGCCCGGGTCGTCGTGACTGAAGTCGACCCGATCTGCGCCCTGCAGGCGGCGATGGAAGGCTACGAGGTCGTGACGATGGAGGAGGCCGCCCCGCGCGCCGACATCTTCGTCACCGCCACGGGCAACAAGGACATCATCACCGTCGACCACATGCGGGCGATGAAGGACCGGGCAATCGTCTGCAACATCGGCCACTTCGACAACGAGATCCAGGTCGGCGGTCTCCGCAACATGAAGTGGGAGAACGTGAAGCCGCAGGTGGACGAGATCGTCTTCCCGGACGGCAAGCGCATCATCCTGCTGGCCGAGGGCCGGCTGGTGAACCTGGGCTGCGCCACCGGCCATCCCAGCTTCGTGATGAGCGCCTCGTTCTCGAACCAGACCCTGGCGCAGATCGAGCTGTGGAAGAACCACAGCAAGTACGACAAGCAGGTCTACGTTCTGCCGAAGAAGCTGGACGAACGGGTGGCCGAGCTTCACCTGAAGAAGATCAACGCCAACCTGTCCAAGCTGTCGGAAGAGCAGGCGGCCTATATCGGCGTGACCCCGAACGGTCCGTTCAAGACGGAGGCCTACCGCTACTAAGCGGTACGCTCATCGGCGAAACGAGGAAGACCGGGTCGGCGACGACCCGGTCTTTTTCTTTGGGCTCGCGGGCACCGAAACCTCCGATTTGAGCACTTGAGTAATCAAAAACTGTGAGTTTCTTCACATTGACGGCCGCCGCCAGCGAGCCTCTCAATAGGTTGCAGTTGTGCCGTTCATTGCTCGAATTTTTCCGGCTTTTTTAACCAATTGAAAAGAAGTTGCCGAGTACGCTTCCTATGCGCGTCCATCCGTTAATCGGAGGCGAAGAGATCCATGGTCGCACCGTTCCCTGATTTGAGCCCCAAGCTGCTCGCCCGGTCCCCCGCTCGGTCCGCCGCGAACCGCACGGAACCCAACCGCGTCCATGGTCACGCCTATGGTCCGACGCGCGCGGGCACCGATCCTGGGCCGACGGCATGACGGTCGCCCATTCCATTCTTCAGAACTTCGGGCTGCTCTGCCTCGGCGCCCTCATGATGCTGCTGCTGACCCGGCACGTGAATTTCCTGGCTGCGGGACAGCTGCGTAACCTGGTGTTCGGTCTGGTTCTCGGGGTGATCTCGGTCGTGGTCGTCGCCTCGCCGATCTTCGGACCGTTCGGCTCCACCTTCGACACCCGCGGCGCCCCTCTCGCCCTGGCCGGATATTTCGCCGGCCCCGTGGGTGGGGTTGTGGCGGCGAGCCTGGCGGCGGTCGCCCGGTACGAGGTCGGCGGCCCCTACATGCTCAGCGGCATGCTCAGCGTCTTCATCTATGCCGCGGCCGGAGCCGTCTTCGCCGAGATCAGCCGGCGCAGGAACCGGCGCCGCCAGGGGTTCCTGGGGTTCGTGGTCCTCGCTGTCGTGTCGACCCTTGCTTCCCTGCCCGCCTTCTTCATCAACCATCCGTTCCAGAACGGCCTGGCGATCCTCTCCGATTTCTGGCCGATCATCCTCATCAGCAATGTCGGCGGCATCCCGCTGCTCGGTCTGACCATCGAGTTCCTGCTCGAGATCTCCGACGAGCGCGACCGCTACCAGATCGGTCTGCAGACCTCCGCCCTCGCCCGCCAGTCGGCTCGGATCGGCGTGTGGACCCACGATCTTTCCAGCGGACATGTCACCTGGGACAGTGTGCAGCATGAAGTGATGGGCCTGCCGCCGGGCACCTTCGAAGGCACCCACGAGGCCTTCATGCGCCGGGTCGTTCCGGCGGACCGGTCGCGGGTCGAGGAGGAGCTCCGCGCGGCCAAGGCGGCGTCGGCCCCGTTCCAGCTCCACTATCAGATCATGACGCCCGACGGGGAGCTCAGGCATATCCGCGGTCACGGCCACTTCGTCGGTACCGACGGCTCGTCCAGCCCGGCCCGGATGATCGGCGTGAATTTCGACGCCACCCGCGAGCACGAGTTGCAGGCCCAGGTCGAGCTGAACAGCGCCGCCCTCGATTCCGCCGTCTGCGGCGTCATCATCGCCGAAGCGAAGGACGACTATCCGATCGTCTACGTCAACAGCGCCTTCACCGCGATCACCGGATACACCTCCCGCGAAATCCTGGGGAGGAACTGCCGGTTCCTGAACCAGGGTCTGGGCGACCAGCCCGAGCTCGAGGTCATCCGCCGGTCGCTCGCCCGGGGCATCCCCTGCACCGTCACCCTGTCGAACCGGCGCAAGGACGGGGCGACCTTCTGGAACACCCTCAACCTGTCGCCGATCCGCAACCGCAACGGCCACATCACCCATTTCATCGGCGTCCAGGACGACGTCACCGAGCAGGTTGCGGCCCGCCAGGTCATCGCTGACGGCCGCGACCAGCTCGAGGCGGTCCTCGCCGCAACCCCGGACGCCATCCTGTCGGTCGATTCCCGTCAGTGCATCACCAGCTTCAACGACGCCGCGGTCCGTCTGTTCGGCTGGCGCCAGGACGAGATCATCGGCCGCTCGATCCATGAACTGGTGCCGGTCGGTGCCCGCAGGGCGCATGTGGACCTCGTGCGCAACTACATCGCCGATCCCGACTCGGCTCCCGGTCCGATGTCGGCCCTTCGGATCGTGCAGGCCCGCCGCAAGGATGGCAGCAGCTTCCCCGCCCTGATCTCGCTCGCCCGCTATCTCGTCGGCGGCCAGCCGATGGTCAGCGCCACCGCCCATGACATGTCGGAGATCGTCGAGGCCAACGAGGAGTTGCTGCGTCTCTCCGACCAGCTCCGCGCCCAGCTCGAGGAGGCCTACCGCGCCAACGAGGCGAAGGACCATTTCCTCGCCCATATGAGCCACGAGCTGCGCACGCCGCTGAACGCCATCATCGGCTTCGCGGAACTGATCTCCTCGCTCGGCCTGCAGAACCTGAGCCCCGAGCGCGCCAGCGAGTATGTCGGCGACATCAAGCGCAGCGGCGAACACCTGCTGAGCCTGATCAACGAGATCCTGGACCTGTCCCGCCTCAAGGCCGGGTTGGTGGACGTGGCCATCGCCGATACCGACGCCCGCGCCCTGCTGGAAGAGGCGCTGACGACCGTCGGCCCGGCCTTGGCGAAGAAGGGGATCGGCGCGGCGACCGACTTCCGGGAGAACGGCCCGATCCTGTGCGACCGCCGCCTCACGCTGCAGTGCCTGCTGAACCTGCTGTCCAACGCGGCGAAGTTCTCGCCCGAGAGCAGCCGGATCACCGTCCGGCTGTTTGCCGCGGATGGCGGAACCTGCATCGCCATCGAGGACCAGGGCTCGGGCGTGCCGGGCGACATTCTGGAACGGGTCGGCGAGCCCTTCCTGCGGCATGACGACCCGCTCACCTCCAATGGCGAAGGCTCGGGCCTCGGCCTGGCGATCACCAAGAGCCTGGTCGAGAAGCAGAACGGCCGACTGCGGATCACCAATGGTCCGAACGGCGGAACGGTGGCATCGATCTGGCTGCCCGCCCGCGACCGCGTGCGGAACGACGAGAACAGCAGCCTGGAAGTCTGCTGAGGCCCCGCCGGTCAGACCGGCAGGGCGGTGGTCTGCTTGATCGTCTCCATGGAGAAGCGCGAGGTCACCTCCGTCAGCGGCGTGGTGTCCACCAGCCGCTTGTAGAACGCATCGAACGCCTTCATGTCGGCCACCACCACCTTCAGCATGTAGTCGATCTCGCCGGCCATGCGGTGGAACTCCTGCACCTCCGGCATGGCGCTGACGAACTCGGCGAACTTGCGCAGCCACTCGCCCGAATGCTCGCCGGTGCTGATCGACATGAACACGGTCAGCCCGAAGCCCAGCGCCTCCGGTTCCAGCACCGCCACCTGCTCGCGGATGACACCGGTCTCCTGCAGCCGGTTGATCCGCTTCCAGCAGGGCGACGCGGACAGGCCGACCTGCCGGGCTACTTCCGAAACCGGCGCGCTGCAGTCGGTCTGAAGGATCCGCAGGATCCGGCGGTCTGTATCATCCATTCCGCACTCCACCGTGTTTGGGAACGGTTCGTTTCATATCAGAACTCATTAAGACCGTCTCGTTCTATTTGGAGTCACCCATCTATCCAATTGGGAACGATCTTTTTATCTTGGCCATGAAGGGGCCGGCAAGGCCTCAGCCCGAAGGCGAGCCGTCGCTCAGGGCCGCGGCGATTTGAAGGGCAGCTTGCGACCGCGTCACCAACCGCTAAAGCGCCACGGGTGATCGCCCGTGGGCCCAGCCGGACCGAATGGAGATCGCCCGTGAGATATTTCCCGCTGTTCGCTGATCTGGAAGCCCGCCGCGTTGTCGTGATCGGCGGCGGCGTGGAAGCGGCCCGCAAGATCCGCCTGCTCCGCAAGACCGGTGCGCGGATCCTGGTCGTCGCCCCGCGCGCGGAGACCGAGATCGTCGAGGCCGCCGCATCCGGTGCCCTGGAGCTGGTCAACCGGCCGTTCGATCCGGAGGACCTGGACGGTGCGGCACTGCTCGTGGTCTCCGACGACGGCAGCCAGCCGGTCGACCCGATCCTCGCCGCCTCCCGCGCCACCGGCATCCCGATCAACGTCATCGACAGCCCGGCCAGTTCGACCGTGATCGTGCCCGGGATCGTGGACCGCGACCCGATCCTCGTTGCCATCGGCAGCGGCGGCGCGGCCCCCGTCCTGGTCCGCCGGCTGCGCGAGAAGATCGAATCGCTGCTGCCCTCGCGGCTCGGCGCGCTTGCCCGGTTCGCCGGACGGTTCCGCAGCGCGGTCTCCGCCTCCATCTCCGAAGGCGAGGGCCGCCGCCTGTTCTGGGAGAACTTTTTCGACGGGCCGATCGCCGACCGGGTCCTGGCTGGCGACGACACCGGCGCCAGCGAGGCCATGCTGCGGGCGATCAACGACGACCGCCGGGCCGAGCGGATCGGTTCCGTCGCCCTGATCGGCGCCGGGCCGGGTGATCCGGACCTGCTGACCGTCAAGGCCCTGCGGATGATGCAGGATGCCGACGTTGTGGTGCATGACGCCCTGCTGGGCGAGGGCATCCTCGACTGCGTGCGCCGCGACGCCGACCGGATCGATGTCGGCAAGCGCAAGGGCAAGCACAGCGTCAAGCAGGACGAGATCAACGAGATCCTTCTGGAGCATGCCCGCGCCGGCAGGCGCGTCGTGCGTCTGAAGGGCGGCGACCCGTTCGTCTTCGGCCGCGGCGGCGAGGAGCTGGCCTATCTGCGCCGCCACGGCATCGCCGTGGAGATCGTCCCCGGCGTGACCGCCGCCCTGGGCGCGGCGGCGAGCTGCGCCATCCCGCTGACCGACCGGCGCCACGCCTCCTCGGTCACCTTCATCACCGGTCACGGCAAGGACGGTGCGCTCGATATCGAGCCCGCCCTTCTGGCCGAGGGCCGCAACACCATCGTCGTCTATATGGGCGTGTCGGTCGCCGGCGGCATCGCCGAGCGGGCCATCGCCGCAGGCCGTGCCGCCTCCACCCCGGTCGCCGTCATCGAGCGCGCCACCCAGCCGGACCAGCGTGTCCTGCGCGGCACGCTGGCCGGTCTCGGCAGCTTGGTCGAGGAGCAGGCGGTGCGCGGCCCGGCCCTGCTGGTGATCGGCGAGGTCACTGCCGCCGCTAACGCCTTTCCCTTCCCACTTTCCCGCCCGGCGCCGGATCTGGTGCCCGAGCGGCTCGCCGTCTGAGACCGGAGCCACCGATGGCCACGACCCACGTTCCCAAAGTGATGACCGCCAACCGCCTGAGCGACGGGGCGGTCGTCTATCTGACCCTCGCCCACACCTGGTCCGACCGCTTCGCCGACGCCCATGCCAGTGCCGAGCCGACGGAGCTTGCCGGCTTCGAGGCGACCGCCCTGGAGGCCGTGCGCGGCCGGGTGGTGGTCGGCACCTACCTGTTCCCGGTCGCCATCCAGAGCGACGGCAGCCTGGTGCCGCTCGGCCAGCGCGAGCGCATCCGCTCCGCCGGTCCGACCGTCGGCACCGATCTCCCCGCTTCCTTCGAGGTGGCCTGAGCCATGTACCAGTACAACAATTTCGACCACGCCTTCGTGCGCGCCCGCTCCGCGGAGTTCCGCGAGCAGGTGGCCCGGCGTCTGGCCGGCGAGCTGACCGAGGAGGAGTTCAAGCCGCTGCGGCTGATGAACGGCCTGTACCTGCAGCTCCACGCCTACATGCTCCGGGTAGCCATCCCCTACGGCACCCTGTCGTCGCGGCAGATGCGCAAGCTGGCGGAGATCGCCCGGCGCTGGGACCGCGGCTACGGCCATTTCACCACCCGCCAGAACATCCAGTACAACTGGCCGAAGCTTGAGGACGTCCCAGACATCCTCGACTCGCTCGCCGAGGTCGAGATGCACGCGATCCAGACCTCGGGCAACTGCATCCGCAACGTCACCGCTGACCAGTTCGCCGGCGCGGCCGCCGACGAGATCGAGGATTCCCGCATCTGGGCCGAGATCATGCGGCAGTGGTCGACCCTGCACCCGGAATTCTCGTTCCTGCCGCGCAAGTTCAAGATCGCCATCACCGGGGCGGAGACCGACCGGGCGGCGGTGAAGTTCCACGACATCGGCCTGCGCATGCGGCGCAACGCGGAGGGTGCCGTCGGCTTCGAGGTGATCGTCGGCGGCGGCCAGGGCCGAACCCCGATTGTCGGCGAGACGATCCGCGAGTTCCTGCCCAAGGAGCACCTGCTCTCCTATCTGGAAGCCATTCTGCGGACCTACAACCTGCTGGGCCGGCGCGATAATCTCTACAAGGCGCGGATCAAGATCCTGCTGGCCCAGACCGGGGTGGAGGAGTTCACCCGCCTGGTCGAGGAGGAGTGGGAGCGGATTCGCGACGGGGCGCTGACCCTGACCGACGCGGAGATCCGGCGGATCGAGCGGCATTTCGCGCCGCCGGCCCTGAAACCGGCCAAGCCGGATGCCGGCTACGCGGCCGCCAAGCTGGAGCATCGCGACTTCGCCCGCTGGTGCCGCACCAACCTGTTCCCGCACAAGGTGCCGGGCCATGTGCTGGTGACGGTGTCCCTGAAGCCGGCCGGCGGCATCCCGGGCGACGCCACGGCGGAACAGATGGACGCCATCGCCGACCTGGCCGAGCGCTATTCGCTGGGCGACATCCGGGTGGCGCACGAGCAGAACCTGGTGCTGCCCCATGTGCGGGAGGCCGACCTGTTCGAGCTGTGGACCCTGCTGAAGGGCGAGGGGCTGGCCGAGGGCAATATCGGGCTGATCACCGACATCATCGCCTGCCCGGGCCTGGACTACTGCAACCTGGCCAACGCCCGCGCCATCCCCGTGGCCCAGGCGCTGAGCCGGCGCTTCGCCGACAGCGAGCTGGCCAACGA
This sequence comes from Thalassobaculum sp., assembly GCF_965223715.1. GTDB lineage: Bacteria > Pseudomonadota > Alphaproteobacteria > Thalassobaculales > Thalassobaculaceae > Thalassobaculum. Next base: position 3,535,972 of record NZ_OZ245012.1, read on the forward strand.
GATCGGGCCGCTGACCCTGAACATCTCGGGCTGCATCAACGCCTGCGGCCATCACCATGTCGGCAATATCGGCATCCTCGGCGTCGATAAGAAGGGCGAGGAGTTCTACCAGATCACCCTCGGCGGCTCCGCCGGCGACGACGCGGCGGTCGGCTCCATCGTCGGCCCGGCCGTGCCCTTCGACCGGGTCACCGAGACCGTCGAACGCATCATCGAAACCTACCGGGAGGTCCGCGAGACCGGCGAGGCCTTCGTCGCCACGGTCCGCCGCACCGGCCTGACCCCGTTCAAGGAGGCTCTCTATGCCGATCGTCAAGCATGACTGCGTGATCGAGGATGTCTGGCGCCCGCTGAACGGCCGCGACCTGACCGAGATCTGCCCGAACGAGAGCGTTCTGCTGAGCCTTGAGGAATGGCGGGACGTCGGCCATGCCGCATCCGCCCGGTTCGAGCGGGTCGGCATCGCCCTGGCGCCGAGCGATGCGGTGGAAGAGATCGCCGACGCCCTGCCCGAGCTGGACCTGGTCGCCCTGACCTTCCCGAAGTTCAACGACGGCCGCGCCTTCTCCCAGGCCCGGCTGCTGCGCGAGCGGCTCGGCTTCATCGGCGAGATCCGCGCGACCGGCCATATCGTGCGCGACCTGTTCCTGTTCATGCAGCGCAGCGGCTTCGATGCCGTCGCCGTCGAGGACACACGCGCCCTCACTCCCTGGCTCGCCGCCCGCCGGCGCTTCACCGGATACTACCAGCCGGCGCTGGACAATGACGAGGAGGAGGAGACGCGGACGCCCGCCGCCACGGGCTCTGCCGCGGTCGGGAAGATCGCCTGCGCCTCGGAGAGCGTCGCCGCCCTCTGGGCCTACTGACCCCGACGTCACACCTGAAAGGAGAAGAATAATGTTCTTCTCCTTTCAACCATTCATTCCCAATTCGCCCGAACGCGACTTTCAGCGGGTTGTCGCATTGTGCACCGCCCACTAACCTCCCTCGTCTGTCGCTGCCTGGCGGCGATTTAATCACTTCAGTGACCAGGGGGTTATTCATGTCCATTCTGACCAGAAGAACGCTTCTTCAGGGGATTAGCGGCGCGGCCGGCGCTGCGGCGATGACGCCGCTCCTCGGCGGCGGTGCCCAGGCCGCAGGCAAGATCTACCAGTGGGGCTCCTCGAGCCTGGGGTCGACCGGCTACCAGATCATCACCGTGCTGTCCGCGGCCGCCTCGAAATTCTCCGACGGCCGTCACGCCTCCCTGTCCACCGCCGGCGGTGCCGAGAACATGGCCCTGATCGGCGAGGGCATCCTCGATTTCGGCCAGTCCACCACCACCGACTGGTACCCGGCGATCAACGGTCTCGGCCGCTACGAGGGCAAGCCGGTCAACGCCGTGCAGATGTTCTCCTACACGGTGTGGCAGTGCACCCCGATGGTGCGCGCCGACAGCGGCATCGAGACCCTGGAGGATCTGGTCGGCAAGCGCGTCATGCCGGCCTCCGCGGGCGGTGCCACCACTGGCCTGTGGAATACCCTGTTCGAAGCCGCCGGCATCAAGGACAAGGTGGAGTGGACCTACGGTTCGTGGAGCGAGAGCTACGACGCCCTGGCCTCCGGGGCGGTCGACTGCATCCCGTCGCTGCTCACCGCCGGCAACCCGTCGGGCGTCATGCAGCGCCTGGAGACCACCCACGAGCTGAAGATCCTGCCGATCAGCCAGGAGTTGGTCGACAAGGCGGCCGAGATGAACCCGGGCGTGAAGAGCGCCATGGTGTCTCCGGACACCTGGGCGAGCCTCAAGGAGCCGACCCGCATGGTGTCCTTCGGCGGCGTGCTGGCGGCCAGCCCGGACATCTCCGAGGAGGTCGGCTACAACGTCACCAAGGCGATCTACGACAACGCCGAGTTCGTGAAGCAGCGCGGCGGCGTCCAGCTCAAGGACATCAATCCGCAGTTCGCCATCGAGTTCCTGATGCCCGCCTATCCGGTCAATGCCGGTGCCGCGCAGTACTTCAAGGAACAGGGCGTGTGGAACGACAAGTTGAAGATCCACGGCTGACACAGGCTCCGACGGGGACGACTTGACACAATCAGACCAGACGCACCGGCGCCTCGAAGAGATCGCCGGTGCCGCCGACACGCGGTCGCGCACGGCCACGGGCCTCCTGCTCGTGGCCGCGCTCATCATGCTCGCTATCCACTTCGTGCAGATGGCGACCTATACCCTGCCTTCCGGCCAGTTCCGGAACTTCCACCTCGGCTTCGCGATGCTGATCGGGTTCCTGGCGCTGATCGAGCAGAGCGGAGCGGAACAGAAGCTGCGGCGCGCGCTGTTCTGGGGGCTGACGGCCCTGACCGTGGTCGTCATGGCCTATATCCATGTCGAATACGAGGCGCTGACTCAGGTCCGCAGCTTCCTGCCGAACGCCCAGGACATCGCGGTCGGCGTGCTGCTGCTCGTCGCCGCGCTGATCCTGTCCGGCTTCCAGTGGGGCTGGACGATCCCGGCGCTGGCGCTGATCGGCATCGCCTACGGATTGTGGGGCTACCTGATGCCCGGGGAGATCTTCTTCCACGGCGGCATCGCCCCGAAGCGGCTGCTCGGCTACACGTCCATTCCGTATTTCCAGGGCCTGCTCGGCGGCCTGACCAGCCTGTCCGCCGGCACGATCTTCATGTTCATGCTGTTCGGCGGCGCACTGAAGGCCACGGGGGCCGTCGACTTCATCGTCCAGCTCGGCTTCACCGTCGGCCGCAAGTCGCGGGCCGGCCCCGCCCTGGTGGCGGTGGTCTCCAGCGGCCTGATGGGCACGGTCTCCGGCTCCACGGTCGCCAATGTCGCCTCCACCGGCGCGCTGACGATCCCGCTGATGAAGCGCTACGGTTTCAAGGGCGAATTCGCCGGCGCGGTGGAAGCGGTCGCCTCCACGGGCGGCCAGCTCATGCCGCCGGTGATGGGTCTCGCCGCCTTCCTGATCGTCGGCATGACCGGCCTCGCCTACAACTCGATCATGATCGCCGCCATCGCGCCGGCGCTGATCTACTACGCCTATCTGATGTTCTCGGTGCAGCTCCGCGCCGTCAGCCTGGACCTGGACGCCCGGGAGTCCGACGTGCTGGACGGCGGTCCCACCCTGGCCGAAGCGGCGAAGCGCCAGTGGCACCTGGCGGTGTCGGTCTTCGTGCTGGTCTGGCTGCTGGTCGGCGGCATGCCGGCGGGCACGGCGGCGCTGATCTCCGTGGTGCTGCTGCTCGGCCTCGACGCGCTGATGACCATCGTCCTCGGTCGCTTCGGCCTGGGCGCCTTCCGCGAGGCGCTCGGCCGGGTGGTCAACGGCCTGGTCGAGGGTGCCCGCGCGGGTGCCGCGGTCGCCACCGTGATCGCGGTGATCGGCGTGCTGATCGAACTGCTGACGGTCACCGGCTTCGCCCAGAAGCTCTCCTTCGCCATGCTCGACCTGTCGGACGGCTCGCTCTTCACCCTGTCGATCATCGTGGCGGTGTCCTGCTTGGTCTTCGGCCTCGGCCTGCCGACCTCGGCGTCGTATTTCATCGTCGCCCTGTTCGGCGCGCCGGCGCTGGTGGAGACCGGCGTGCCGCTGCTGGCCGCCCATATGTTCGTGTTCTACTTCGCCAACCTGTCGGCGGTCACACCGCCGGTCGCGGTCGCCGCCCTGGTGGGCGCGAACATCGCCAAGGCGAAGTTCTGGGGCACGGCCTTCAACGCCGTCCGCCTGGCATTGCCGGGCTTCCTGATGCCGTTCCTGTTCCTGTTCGAGCCGGAGATCCTCGGCATCGGCAGCGGGTTCGGCGCGCAACTCCTGGCGGTCGCCCAGGCGATCGTCGCCACCGGCGCGCTGAACTGCGCCCTGGAGGGCCGGATCTTCCAGCGGATCTCCATCGTCGAGCGGATCGTCCTGGCCGTCGCCGCCATCGGGCTGCTGTACTGGGACGTCCAGATCGAGCTGATCTCCCTCGCCGTGGTGGTCGCGCTGGCCGCCTGGAACTGGTGGCGCAGCCGGACCGCGCGGACCGCCTCATAACCTGAACCGACCCTTCGGAGCGCCCATGGCCAAGCTCGCCTTCACCACCCGCCCGGAACTCCAGGGCAAGTTCGGCATGGTGACCACCACCCACTGGCTGGCCTCGGCCGCCGGGATGGCGGTGCTGGAGAAGGGCGGCAACGCCTTCGACGCGGCCATCGCCGCCGGCTTCACCTTGCAGGTCGCAGAACCGCACCTGAACGGCCCGGGCGGCGAGCTTCCGGCGGTGTTCTTCGCCAACAAGGACGGCCGCCCCCGCGTGCTCTGCGCCCAGGGCTCCGCCCCGGCCAGCGCGACCATCGATGCCTTCAAGAAGCTTGGACTCGACCTGATCCCGGGCTCCGGCCTGCTGCCGGCGGTGGTGCCCGGCGCCTTCGACGGCTGGCTGAAGCTGTTGGCCGATTACGGCACCATGAGCCTGCGCGAGGTGCTGTCCTACGCCATCGAGTATGCCGAGGCCGGCGTGCCGGTGCTGCCGAAGATCGCCGAGTTCGCCCGCCGGGTGGCGCCGCTGTTCCGCGACCACTGGCCGACCTCGGCCGAGATCTACCTGAAGGGGGGCAACCCGCCAGCGGTCGGCGAGTGGATGACCAACCGCACCCTGGCCGCCACCTACCGCCGCATCCTGGATGAGGCCGAAGCCTCCTCCGGCGACCGGCTGCGGCAGATCGAGACCGCCCGGGACATCTGGTACAAGGGCTGGGTCGCCGACGCGATCGACCGGTTCTACCGCACCGAGACCCTGCTCGACTCCTCCGGCCGCGCCCATAGCGGGCTGATGACCGGCGACGACCTCGCCCGCTGGAGTGCGCGCTACGAGGATCCGGTGACCCTCGATTACGGCCGCTACACCGTGTGCAAATGCGGTTTCTGGAGCCAGGGACCGGTCCTGCTGCAGCAACTCGCCCTGCTGCGCGACATGGGCCTGTCCGAGATGGCGGCGACCAGCCCGCAATTCGTCCATACCGTGGTGGAGGCCGCCAAGCTCGCCTTCGCCGATCGGGAGGCCTGGTACGGCGATCCCGACTTCACCGACGTGCCCGCCGACGTGCTGCTGTCCGACGCCTATGCCAAGGAGCGCCGCGCGCTGATGGGCGACACCGCGTCCCTCGACCTGCGGCCGGGCAGCCCGCTGGGCCGTAACCCGAACATCGCCGCAGCACTCGCCGCCGACGGGGATCCGGGGGAGATCGGCCATTACTGGAGCCTGGGCGAGCCGACCGTCACGCCCATGGGTGAGGCGCGGGGCGACACCGTCCATATCGACGTGGTCGACCGTGACGGCAACATGATCTCCTGCACCCCGTCGGGCGGCTGGCTGCAGAGCGCGCCGGTGGTGCCTGAGCTGGGCTTCTGCATGAGCGTGCGCGGCCAGATGTTCTGGCTCGACGGCGACGCGGCGACCTCGCTGGAGCCGGGCAAGCGCCCGCGCACCACCCTGTCCCCGTCGCTCGCCATGCGGGACGGCGAGCCCTACATGGTCTGGGGCACGCCCGGCGGCGACCAGCAGGACCAGTGGTCGCTGCTGCTGTTCCTGCACCATGTGGAGCACGGCATGAACCTGCAGGAGGCGATCGACACACCGGCCTTCCATTCCGAGCATTTCCCCGGCTCGTTCTGGCCGCGCGCCCGGTTCCCAGGCAAGCTCGCCCTGGAGGCCCGGTTCGGCAGCGACACCATCGACACCCTGAAGGCCCAGGGCCACAAGGTTCAGGTCGGCGGCGACTGGAGCGAGGGGCGGCTGACCGCGGCGGCGAAGGACGGCGACGTGCTCAAGGCCGCCGCCAATGCCCGCGGCATGCAGGGCTACGCCGCCGGCCGCTAGAGCACGATCAGGATTTCGGGCCGGTCCAGGGATTGGGGATGGTCACCTTGACCTCGGTACCCTCGCCGAGCGTGCTGTCGATCTCCAGGGTGCCGCCATGGAGTTCGACCAGCATCTTCACGATCGACAGGCCGAGGCCGACCCCGCCCTCCGCCAGATAGGGGTTCACCGCCGAGGTGGCGAAGGCGTCGGTCAGGCGCGGCAGCCAGTCCGGCGCGATGCCCTCGCCGGTATCGCGCACGTAGAGGATATGCAGGTCGCCGACGATGCTCACCTCGATGGTGATGGAGCCGCCGTTGGGGGTGTGCTTGATCGAATTGGAGACGAGGTTCAGCACGATCTGCCGCATGGCGCGCGGGTCGGCCTCCAGCGGCGGCGCGTCGTTGTCGCCGATCACCACCAGCTTCAGACTCTTCTCGCGCGCCGACTGGCTCGCGACCCGCGCGCTTTCCCGGGCGATGGCCTTCAGGTCGACCAGCGACTTGCTCAGATTGTAGCCGCCGGACTCGATGGTTGAGATGTTCAGGATCTCGTTCACCAGATCCAGCAGATGGGTGCTGCTGCGGTAGATCTCGCCGGCATAGTCGTCGTATTTCGCCGATCCCAGCTCGCCGAAATACTTCTTCGTCATCATCTCAGAGAACCCGATGATGGCGTTCAGCGGGGTGCGCAGCTCGTGGCTCATGGAGGCCAGGAAGCGGGACTTGGTGGCATTCGCCTGCTCCGCCTCGGCCTTGGCGGCGGAGAGCCGCTCCAGCACCAGGTTGTACTGCCGGGCGATGTCGCCGAGCTCGGAATCCGCCTCGACCTCGATGGGCCGGGTGAAGTCGCCGGTGCGGCGGTGGTGGTCCATCCGGCGCAGCAGGTCGAGCTGGTCGGTCGACTCCCCGTGCTCGGAGACGTTGAGCCCGACGCGCTCCCACGCCTCCGGCACCCGCAGATGCACCACCGTGTTCGCCAGCCGCAGCAGCACGTAGCCCAGGCCGAAGGCCCAGACCATGGCGGCGAGGATGCCCAGGCACTGGACCCCGAACTGCTCGAACCGGCCGAGGCCGGTGCCGAGCAGGTCCAGGTCGCCGAAGATCGCCACGCAGAGCGTGCCCCAGACACCGGAGACGCCGTGCACCGGAAAGGCGTTCACCGCGTCGTCGATCCCCATCTTCCGGATCACCTCGCAGGCGAACAGGCAGAGGATCCCGCCGATCAGGCCGATCACGGCCGCACTGGCGAGGCTGACGCAATGGGCCGTCGGGGTGATCGCCACAAGGCCCGCAAGGCAGCCGTTGATCAGATCGGCCACCTCAACCCTTCCGCCGCGCCAATAGCCAACGATGATCGCGCCGAGGCCGCCCATGGAGCCGGCGACCATGGTGTTCAGGATGACCAGCGGCACCCGCTCGTCCGCGGTCAGCAGGCTGCCGCCGTTGAAGCCGATCCAGCCGAACCAGATCAGGAACATGCCGAGCGTGGCCAGAGGCAGGCTGTGGCTGCGGAAGGCGGCCCGGTGCGGGCCCAGGCGGCCGATCCGGGGGCCGATGATGATGACCGCGGCCAGGCTGACCCAGCCCGCGACCGAATGCACCACCGTGCCACCGGCGAAATCAACGAATCCGATCTCCGCGAGCCAGCCCTGGCCGTCGGCGATCAGCCCGGCCCAGGCCCAATGGCCGAAGATCGGATAGATGATCAGCGACACCAGGGCGGAGACCAGGAGATAGGCCTTGAACGGCATCCGCTCGGCCACCGCCCCGGAGATGATCGTCGCCGCCGTTCCGCAGAACATGAGCTGGAACATGAAGAAGGCGACGAGCTCGGCGCTGTCGGCGTTGAAGAACAGCAGGCTGCCGCCAAACAGCCCGTAATGGCTGTCGCCGAACATCAGGCCGAAGCCGATCACCAGGTAGAAGAACGTACAGATGATGAAATCGGCCACGTTCTTGGTGGCGACGTTGATGCTGTTCTTGGACCGGGCGAGGCCGCTTTCCAGGCAGGCGAAGCCGGGCTGCATGACGAAGACGAGTCCCGCGCAGAACACCAGCCAGATGACGTCCACGCTCATCCCGAACCCCGCCAAAGCCGCGTCAGATACCCGCGTCGAACCGCCAAGGACCGGACTCTCAACGGCGATTCCGATCTATCGCACCGCAACAGCCCAATGACCTTATTGTCTTTCCGGGTTCATCGGAATCCTTTTCGGACCCGGATGGCGCGGACGGACGGCGTCGACCCGCATATTTCGGCTTTTTTTCGGACGCCTATCAGGACGGCCAGGCCGCCTCTCGCCCACAGTTCCGGTCACCGAGATCAGACGGACCGACAGGTCCCGACCGAGACGGCCGGCGGCGTCCGATCCCTAGGCGCCTGCTCCGTCGACCGGGGGAGGGGGCATATCCCCACGCCGTCCCCTCCCCCGTGTTGACGGATTTTTCTCAGGAATTCAAAAGGTTGTTCGCGGCCGAACCGGGGCATTGCCCGGGCAGATGACGAATACGAGACCGTCCGTTTGGCAGCTTGCGGGTGTTTGAGGTTCGGCTGTACCTTTTTCCGTGGTTCTCCTCGGAAATCGGGTTGCCGCAATGGGTAGACGATCGTTCTGGATCGCGCTGAGTATCGCCGTTGTCGCAGCCGGCGCCGGAACCTATTGGCTGGTCGAGACCGGCCAGCTTGCCCTTGAGCCGGCCCCGCCCGCCAAGGCGCAGACGGCGACGCCCGAACGGGCGACGACCGTGGAGGCCGCCCCCGTCATCGTGGATACGGTCGAGGACACGATCCACGCGGTCGGTACCCTGCGCCCGAACGAGGCGGTCGTCGTGTCGCCGGAGATCGCCGGCCGCATCGACAGCATCGGCTTCAACGAAGGCGACCGGGTCAACCAGGGTGACGTGCTGATCGAGCTGGATTCCGAGATCCTGCGCGCCGAGCTGGCCAAGGCCGAGTCCGACATGACCCTGGCGGAGGCGAACCGGGACCGCGCCATGACCCTGGCCAAGCAAGGGACCGGCACCCTGCGCGCCCGCGACGAGGCGGTCGCCGCCTACCGTGTCGCCCAGGCCAACCGCGAGCTGGCCCAAGCCCGTCTCGGCAAGGCGACGATCGAGGCCCCCTTCTCCGGCATCCTCGGCTTCCGCACCGTCAGCGTCGGCGCCTATGTGACGCCCGGCGACACGCTGGTGGAGCTGGCGGATATCGACCCGATCAAGGTCGACTTCCGGGTGCCGGAACTGGTGTTGTCCGAGATCCGCCGCGGCCAGACCATCCGGGTGCTGGTCGACGCCGTCCCGGGAACCACCTTCGACGGCACGGTCTACGCCATCGACCCGGTGGTGGACGAGAACGGCCGCGCCATCCGCATGCGCGCCGAGGTCCCCAACCCGGACGGCATCCTGTTCCCCGGCCTGTTCGCCCGGGTCCATATCCTGGCCGCCCGGCGCGAGAATGCCGTGCTGGTCCCGGAATCCTCGGTCTTCGCCCGCGGCGGCGGCCAGTACGTCTACCGCGTCATCGATGGCAAGGCGGCCCTGACCCGGGTGGAACTCGGCCAGCGGCGGCCGGGCGAGGTGGAGATCCTGGAAGGCCTCGACGCCGGCGACGTGGTGATCACCGCCGGCCACGAGAAGGCCCGCGACAAGGGCAGCGTCGACGTGCTGACAAGCGGAGGCACGAGCTGAGATGGGCGCCTTCGAGTTCTTCATCCGCCGCCCGGTCTTCGCCACGGTCGTCAGCCTGATCGTCGCCCTGGTCGGGCTGGTCTCCTACAATCAGCTCACGGTCCGCGAATACCCGAACATCGACGAGCCGGTGGTCTCCGTGCGCACCGACTATCCGGGGGCGAGCGCGCAGATCATCGAGACCCAGGTCTCCCAGGTGCTTGAAGGCTCGATCGCCGGCATCGAGGGCATCGAGATCCTGACCTCCTCCAGCAAGCCCGAGCAGAGCCAGATCACCGTGCGCTTCCGCCTCGGCGTGGATCCGGACGTGGCCGCCAGCGACGTGCGCGACCGGGTCGCCCGCGTCCGCGGACGGCTGCCGGACGAGGTGGAGGAGCCGGTCATCGCCAAGGTTGAGGCGGACGCCCAGGCGATCATCTTCCTCGCCTTCACCAGCGACCGGCACACGCCGATCCAGATCTCCGACTATGCCGACCGCTACGTCCGCGACGGCCTGCAGAACCTGCCCGGCGTGGCAGAGGTGCGGATCTTCGGCGAACGGCGCTACGCCATGCGCATCTGGGTCGACCGCGAGCGGCTCGCCGCCTACCGGCTGACCACCCAGGACATCGAGGACGCCCTGCGCCAGCAGAATGTCGAGGTGCCCGCCGGCCGGATCGAGAGCATCGACCGGGAGTTCACCGTCCTGTCCGAGACCGGGCTGGTCACCCCGGAGCAGTTCGAGCGCATCGTGATCAAGGATGTGGACGGGTTCCCGGTCCGCATGCGCGACGTCGCCCGGGTGGAGCTCGGCCCGCAGGACGAGCGGCGCGTGACCCGGTTCAACGGCGACAACGCCGTGATCCTGGGCATCGTCAAGCAGGCGACCGCAAATCCGCTCGATGTGTCGAACGCCATGGCCGAGGTGATGCCGGCCCTGACCGACAGCCTGCCCCAGGGCATGGCGGTCAAGATCGCCTATGACAGGTCGGTCTTCATCGACCGCTCCATCGAGGCGGTCTACGAGACCATCCTGGAGGCCATCGGCCTGGTGGTCATCGTCATCTTCTTCTTCCTGCGCTCCTTCCGCGCCACGCTGATCCCGCTGGTGACCATCCCGGTCTCGCTGATCGGCGCCTTCACGCTGATGAGCATCCTGGGCTTCTCGATCAACACCCTGACCCTGCTGGCCATGGTGCTGGCCATCGGCCTGGTGGTGGACGACGCCATCGTGGTGCTGGAGAACATCCACCGCCATGTGGAGAACGGCCTGAAGCCGATCCGGGCGGCGATCATCGGCATCAAGGAGATCGCCGGCGCCGTCGTCGCCATGACCCTGACCCTGGCCGCCGTCTACATCCCCGTGGCCTTCACCCCCGGCCGCACGGGCACCCTGTTTGCGGAGTTCGCCCTGACCCTGGCCGGATCGGTTCTGGTCTCCGGCTTCGTCGCCCTGACGCTGAGCCCGATGATGTGCTCGCGGCTGCTGAAGAACCACGAGAAGCACGGCACCCTGTACAATGTGCTGGAACGCGGGCTGAACGCGCTCAACAACGGCTACCGCAGCCTCCTGACCCTGAGCCTGAAGGCGCGGCCCCTGGTGATCCTGCTGGCCCTGGGCGTGGCCGGGTGCAGCTACGTGCTGCTGACCGGGCTGAAGTCGGAGCTGGCGCCGATCGAGGACCGCGGGGTGCTGTTCACCGCCGGCAACGCGCCCGAGGGCTCGACCGTCACCTTCACCAGCCGTTACGCCGAGCAGTTCGAGGACATGCTGGGCAAGATCCCGGAGGTCGAGCATTACTTCGTGATCGTCGGCTCCCGGGCGGTGACCGAGCTGATCTCCTTCTCCCAGCTCACCCCCTGGGAGGAGCGCGAGCGTACCCAGATGGAGATCGTGCGCGGCGTCCAGCCGGAGCTCCGCCAGATCGCCGGCGTGCGCGCCTTCGCCAACAACCCCGGCTCCTTCGGCCAGAGCGCGCGCAACAAGCCGATCGAGTTCGTGATCCAGACCTCCGACAGCTACGAGCAGCTCGACGAGTATGTGGGCAAGGTCATCGCCGAGGCGGAGAAGTTCCCCGGCCTGATCAACCTGGACAGCGACCTGCGCCTGAACAAGCCGCAGCTCTCCGTCGAGATGGACCGCGAGCGGGTAGCCGATACCGGTGCCGGCGTGCTCACCGTCGGGCGCACCCTGGAGACCCTGCTGGGCGGCCGGCTGGTCACCCGCTTCAACCAGAACGGCGAACAGTACGACGTCATCGTCCAGATGGCCCCGGACGACCGGCGCACGGTCAGCGACCTGAACGACATCTACGTCCATGGCCGCGGCGGCGCCGACATCCAGCTCTCCAACCTGGTCACCGTGCGCGAGACGGTGGCGCCGAAGGAGCTGAACCGCTTCAACCAGTTCCGCTCCGCCACCATCACCGGCAACCTGGCACCCGGCTATTCGCTCGGCGAGGGGCTGGACGTGCTGGAGGAGGCGGCGAAGACCGTGCTGCCGACCACCGTGCGCTACGACTTCGCCGGCGAGTCGCGGGAGTTCAAGCAGACCGGCAGCAACCTGGTCTTCGTCTTCATCCTGGCGCTGTGCTTCATCTTCCTGGTGCTGGCCGCCCAGTTCGAAAGCTTCATCGACCCGATCATCATCATGGTCACGGTGCCGCTGTCGATGACCGGCGCCCTGCTGGCGCTGGAACTCAGCGGCGGCACGCTGAACATCTACAGCCAGGTCGGGCTGGTCACCCTCATCGGACTGATCAGCAAGCACGGCATCCTCATCGTGCAGTTCGCCAACCAGCTCCAGGACGAGGGCAAGTCCCTGCACGAGGCGGTGGTGGAAGCCGCCGTGCTGCGGCTGCGGCCGATCCTGATGACCACGGGCGCGATGGTCTCCGGCGCGATCCCACTGGCACTCGCCCACGGGGCCGGTGCCGAGAGCCGGCAGGAGATCGGCTGGGTCATCGTCGGCGGCATGAGCCTGGGCACCGTCCTGACCCTGTTCGTGGTCCCGGCGGTCTATACCCTGCTGTCCCGCCGCAAGGCGGCCCAGCACGACGAGGCCCCCGCCAAGGCAGACGCCCCGGCCGCCGCCCCCGCCGAATAACCCAACGCAGACCGGATACCCGGCACCGGCCGCCTGTCGGCACGGATTCGTGCTTGCGTCGGTGGCCTGATCTGCGCAGATTTTCGGTATGATTGTCGGACAAAAAAATGACGCTGCTTCCAGCGCGGAGCCCTGGCCCTTCGCGCCGGAGCCGCTGGCGGCCTTCCTGGCCGTTTCGGGCCGGACTCTCGACCTGGACGCCCCGGCGCAGCGCTTTTCGGGCGGGCTCGCCAACCTGAACTACCGGATCTCCATCGACGGCAAGCCGGCCGTGTTGCGGCGCGCGCCTTCCGGCCCGCTGCCGCCCGGCGCCCATGACATGGCGCGCGAACATCGGGTACTGTCCGCCCTGTCACCGGCCTTCCCCCTGGCGCCGGACAGCCTGGCGCTGTGCGAGGACCCGGAGGTGCTGGGCGCGCCGTTCCAGATTCTGGAATACCGCCAGGGCCGCACGGTGCGCGGCGACGACCTGAGCGTGCTGGCACCCGGCGAGGACCTGCCCGGCACCCTCTGCGACCTGCTGGCCCGGCCGCTCGCCGACCTGCACGCGGTCGATCCGGACGCCTGCGGCCTCGGCGATCTCGGCCGGCCCGAAGGCTTCGTCGCCCGCAATGCCGCCCGCTGGTCGGCCCGGGGCGCGGAACTGGCCGAGGGCCGGGCGGAGGCGACCCTCGCCGCCGAGATCGCCGTGTGGCTGAACAACAGGCTCGCCGGTTGGGACCGCGCCGAGGTCTCGCTCCTGCATTGCGACGTCAAGCTCGACAACATGATCCTCGCCCCCGACCGGCTGACCCCGGTGGGGATCGTCGACTGGGACATGGCGACGCGGGGCGAACCGCTGTTCGACCTCGCCACCCTGCTCAGCTACTGGTCGGAGCCGGGCGACCCGGACTGCCTGCGCGACCTCGGCCAGATGCCGACCGCCCTGCCCGGTTTCCCGTCGCGCCGGGACATGGCGGAGGCCTATGCCAGGGCCAGCGGCCGCAGCCTCGACGGGCTGGACGACCTCTACGTGCTCTGCCTGTTCAAGCTGTCGGCGATCTTCCTGCAGCTTCACGCCCGCTGGAAATCGGGTGCGATCGGGGATGACCGCTACGCCCGGTTCGAACGGCTGGGATTCGATCTGATGACGCATACCTGGGACGTCGCGCGGGGCGCGGCGGATTGATGCGGCCAACAAGGCCGCCGAAATAAGGCCCGTACCATAAGGGATGGAAACCGATGGACTTCTCGACACCCGACCATATCCAGGACCTGGTGAAGCGCACCCGGACCTTCATCGCCGATGAGATCATCCCGTACGAAAAGGACCCGCGCTGGGGCGAGCACGGCCCGAGCGAGGACCTGCGCGCCGAGATGAACGAAAAGGCCAAGGCGGCCAGCCTGTTCGCGCCGCACGCGCCCAAGGAGTTCGGCGGCCTCGGCCTCTCCCACCTGGAGCGGTCCTGGGTGTTCGAGGAGGCGGGGTATTCCCTGCTCGGCCCGTCCGCCATGCATTGCGGCGCGCCGGACGAGGGCAACATCCACCTGCTGAACGAGGTCGCCAGCCCGGAGCAACGCGAGAAGTACCTGAAGCCGCTGTGCCAGGGTGCCCGCTCCTGTTTCGCGATGACCGAGCCGGACGGTGCGGGCGCCGACCCGACCATGCTGGCCACCACCGCGACGGTCGACGGCAATGGCTACGTCATCAACGGCAGGAAGTGGTTCATCACCGGGGCCAAGGACAGCACCTTCGTCATCATCATGGCGAAGATCGAGGGCGGCCCCCATGACGGCGAGGCCACCATGTTCCTCGCCCCCATGGACGATCCGGCGATCGTGCTGGAGAGCCAGATGGACACGCTGGACACCAGCTTCGCCGGCGGCCACTGGAACATGCGCTTCGACGATCTGCGGGTCGACGGCGACGCCGTGCTCGGCGCGCCGGGGGCCGGGTTCCGCTACGCCCAGGTCCGCCTGGCGCCGGCCCGGCTGACCCACTGCATGCGCTGGCTGGGATCCGCGCGGCGCGCCCACGACACCGCCTGCGACTACGCCAACACCCGCATGGCCTTCGGCCAGGTCCTCGGCAAGCACGAGGGCGTGGGCTTCATGCTGGCCGACAACGAGATGGACATGCGCACCGCCCGCCTCTCCCTGCAGCAGGCCTCCTGGCTGCTCGACCAGGGCGACCGGGCGGCGGAGGAAAGCTCCATGGCCAAGGTCCAGTGCTCGGAGGCGATCTGGCGGATCGTCGACAACTCGGTCCAGGTGCTCGGCGGGGCTGGCACCAGCGCCCATCTGCCGGTGGAGCGGATCTTCCGCGAGGTCCGCGGCTTCCGGATCTATGACGGCCCGTCCGAGGTGCATCGGTGGTCGCTGGCCCGCAAGGCGCTGAAGCGGGCGGCGGCACGCAACGGCTGAGGCCAACCGGCCCGTCCAGACCGTCGGCAAGGCGGCAGCGGGGCGCAGAGGAGGAAACCGATGGCACAGGCAGCACCGGGGGATCGAGAGGGCGACAGGTTCGACTGGGCGATCCCGGAGACGTTCAACTTCGCCACCGACGTGGTCGACCGCTGGGCCGCCGAGGGCGACCCGCTGGCGCTGATCTGGCAGAACGCCGCCGGGGACGAGCGCCGGTTCCGCTTTTCCGACATCTCCCGTCTGACCAAGCGGGTCGCCCACGCGATGCGCGAGGCCGGCATCGGCAAGGGCGACCGGGTGCTGATCGTCATGCCGCGCATTCCGGAGTGGCAGATCTCCCTGGTCGCCGCCATGCGGATCGGGGCGGTGCCGATCCCCTGCATCGAGATGCTGACCGCCCGCGAGATCGCCTATCGCGCCGAGCATTCGGGCGCCGTCGCCGTGGTCTGCCGCGCCGCGCATGCGGAGAAGATCGAGCCGGGCCTTGAAGGGGTGTCGATCCGCTTCAGCACCGGCCCGCGCGCCGGCTGGCGGGACATGACCGAAGCCTATGACCGGCCGGAGGAAGCCGAAGCCGCCACCGTCGCCGCCGACGAGCCGGCGATGATGTATTACACGTCGGGCTCCACCGGATATCCCAAGGGCGTGGTCCATGCCGCCCGCGCGGTCTTCGGCTGGCGCTATGCGGCGCGGTTCTGGCTCGACCTACGGCCGGGCGAGCGGATCTGGTGCGGAGCGGATACCGGCTGGTCCAAGGCCGGCACCAGCGTCCTGATCGGCCCCTGGTCGGAAGGCGCCACCAGCTTCCACTATGACGGCCCGTTCGACCCGGCCGAGCGGCTGCGGCTGCTGGCGGAACACCGGATCACCGTCTACTGCGCGCCGGCGACGGAGCTGTACCGGGTTGTGCAGGAAGATATCGCCGCCCATGACCTCTCGGCCCTGCGCCGCACCGTGTCGGCGGGCGAGGCGATGAACCCGGTGGTCGCCGCCAAATGGACCAAGGCGACCGGCGTGCCGGTGGCCGAGGCCTACGGCCAGACCGAGACGCTGATGACCGCCCTGACCACCACCGACGTGGAGCCCAAGCTCGGCTCCATGGGCAGGGCCGCGCCCGGCCTCACCCTGGCCGTGATCGGCGATGACGGCCACCGCCTGCCGGACGGCGAGGTCGGTCATGTCGCCCTGCTCACCCCGTGTCCGACCATGATGCTCGGCTACTGGAACGACGCGGAGCGCACCGAGCAGAGCCATGTGGTCGGTCCAGAGGGCCGCTGGTTCCTCACCGGCGACCTCGCCTCCCGGGATGCGGATGGGTACTTCTGGTACGAGGGCCGCTCCGATGACGTGATCAACTCCGCCGGCTACCGCATCGGGCCGATCGAGGTGGAGAACGCGGTGCTGGAGCACGAGGCGGTGCAGGAATGCGCCGTGGTCGGCGCGCCGGACGCCGAGCGCGGCGAGGTGGTGAAGGCCTATATCGTGCTGAAGCGGGGCGTCACACCGGACGACGCCCTGGTCGCCGACATCCAGAACCACGTCAAACGGGTCGCCTCGCCCTACAAGTATCCACGCCGGATCGAGTTCCGCGACGAGTTGCCGAAGGGCCATACCGGCAAGGTGCTGCGCCGCGCCCTGCGCGACGAGGCCCGCGCCCAAGCCAAGGCGGCACCCTGAATGGCGGGCATCTTCTCCCTCGACCCGATCCAGACCGAGCCGGCCTACCGGATCGCCGCCCGCGCCCTGCGCGAGAAGATCGTCAGCGGTGAGATCGCCGTCGGCAGCACCCTGCCCTCCGAAATGGCGATGGCGGCGCTGCTGAGCGTGAACCGCTCCACGGTGCGCGAGGCGATCCGTTCCCTGGAAGAGACCGGGGTGGTGGCGCGGCGGCCAGGCGGCAAGAAGCTGTTCGTCACCGCCCCTCCGCCTGAGACGCTGAGCGACCGGATGACCACCGCCATGGTGCTGCACAAGGTCACGGTGGAGGAACTGTGGCGCTCCATGCTGGTGCTGGAGCCGGGGACGGCGGCGCTGGCGGCGCAGCACGCCACCGAGGCGCAGCTCTCCGCCCTGGACGCGAACCTCGCGGCGACCCGAAGCCATGTGCACGACCCGGCCGCCATCCCGGCCCTCGACCTCGCCTTCCACGACCTGATCGCCGAGGCCAGCGGCAACCGGGCGATCCAGCTTGCCCGTCAGCCGCTGGGCGCCCTGTTCTATCCGGCCTTCGAGCAGATCTTCCAGCACCTGGACGCAGGCTCCCGCATGTTCGACGCGCACCGGGCGATCGTCGATGCGCTGAAGGCCCGCGACGCCGCCACGGCCGAGGAGTGGATGCGCAAGCACATCGTCGATTTCCGCCGCGGCTGGGAACTGGCCGGGCTCGACCTCTCCGCACCCGTGAGTGCGGCGCCCTGACCCTTGGAGCCTTTCGCGCGATGCAGTAGGGTCCGGCCATGATCGGACGGACCCCGAAATCGGGCCGCCGCCCCTGGGCGAAGCGGCGTTACGGATGGCGCGACATCGCCGCCGTGCTGGGGGTCTATGCGATCGTCCTGCAGCTCGGTCTCGGCATCGTCGCGGGGCTGGCCGGCGACTCCATCGCCCGGGAGCAGCAGGCCGCCGGCGACGATACCGGCGCACTCGCCCTGCAGATCTGTTCCCCCGCCGGACTGATCCTGCTGGCCACCGGCGAGAACGACCACGACGCGCCGCGCCGGGGTGCGCCGGTCTGTCCGGGCTGCCTGTTCGCCCATGCCGGACCGATCCCGCCGCAGACCTCCGTCGCCGACCTGCCGGAGCCAATTTGCCGGACGCCGATGCCGCCGGTCGCGGACAGCGACATCCCGGCACCGCTGGAGCGCATCACCGCCCTCAATCCGCGCGCGCCGCCTCTGCTTTCCGCCTGACACCCCCGACCGCGGGCGGCCCCTGTCGCGCGCAAGGTTTCAGCGGCCCGCGACGACGCGCGCCGAATGACGGAAAGCCATGACCATGACCTCCAAGACCCTCTTCTCCCTCGCCCTGCTGGGCGCCGCCTTCTCCGCCACCCCGGCCCTGGCCCATGCCTCGCTGGAGACCGGCCAGATTGCCGCCGGCTCCACCTACAAGGCGGTGATGCGCATCCCGCACGGCTGCAAGGGCCTGCCGACCATCGCGCTCACCATCGACCTGCCGGAAGGCGTGATCGCCGCCAAACCGATGCCGAAGCCCGGCTGGACGGTCGAGACCGTGCGGGGCGCCTATGGCAAGACCTATGACTATTACGGCACGCCGATGAGCGAGGGCGTGACGCAGATCCGCTGGTCGGGCGGCGAACTGCCCGACGATTTCTATGACGAGTTCGTGTTCCGCGCCCGTATCACCGGCGACCTGGCGGACACGACGGTCGCCTTCCCGACCACCCAGTTCTGCCCCGAAGGCCAGCAGGTGGCCTGGACCGAGATCGCGGCTCCGGGGCAGAACCCGCATGACCTCGCCCATCCGGCCCCGACCCTGACCGTGGTCGCCGCCGCCGAGAAGGCCGGTCACGGGCACGGCCATAATCATGGCGCCATGCAGATGGCCCAGGCCGGCGATCTGACCATCGACAGTCCCTTCGCCCGCGCCACGGCCGGGCCGGCCAGGAACGGCGCCGCCTTCCTGACCGTCAAGAATGCCGGTGTGGAAGCCGACCGTCTGGTCGGCGCCAAGGCGCCGGTCGCCGACCGGGTCGAGCTGCACACCCACCTGCATGAGAACGGCGTGATGAAGATGCGCCAGATCGAGGCGGTTGAGGTGCCGGCCGGCGGCGAGGCCGCCCTGCAGCCGGGCGGCGACCACGTCATGATGATGGGCCTGAAGGCGCCGCTGAAGGAGGGTGAGAGCTTCCCGCTGACCCTGATCTTCGAGAAGGCCGGCGAGGTGACGGTCGATGTCATGATCGGCGGCGTCGGCGCCATGGAGGGCCAGGACCACGGCGGCCATGGCAATCACGGCGGCCACGGCATGAAGAAGAGCAACTGAGCCCTCACCCACCACTGGCTTCCCGGACCCGCTCCGGGAAGCCGGTTTCGTTCAGCCGGCGAACACCGCCAGCATCGCCTCGATATCGGCCCAGAGATCGTCGGGATCCTCCAGGCCGATATTGATGCGGATCAGGCCGCTCTCGTACGGCCAGGGAACCGCCACCCGGTCGCCCTTCACAGCGGCGGGCGCGATCAGGCTGCGGGTGCCGCCCCAGGACGCGCCGATGGCGAAGACCTTGAGCGCCGACAGGGCCGGTTCCATCCGCGCCTCGAGCCCCGGCTTCAACACGATGCTGAACACGCTGGCCGACCCGGCGAAGTCCCGCTTCCAGACCTCGTGCCCCGGGCAGGACGGCAGCGCCGGGTGCAGCACGGTCTCCACCGCCGGGTGCGCGGCAAGACGACGGGCGAAGTCCTCGGACACCCGGCCCATATGGGCCAGCCGAACCGCCATCGTCTCCAGCCCGCGCAGGGCGAGCGACGCCTCGTCCGGCGACACGCCGATGCCGAGATCGCGCATCACCAGCTTGATCCGGTCGCGCAGGGCCACATCCGCCACGGTGATCGAGCCCATGAGCAGGTCGGAATGGCCACCCACGTATTTCGTCAGTGCCTCCACCGCGACATCCACGCCATGGGCCAGCGGCTTGAACAGCAGCGGCGTGGCCCAGGTGTTGTCGCAGCCGACCAGCACGCCCTTCGCCTTCGCCGCGGCGGCGATGGCCGGGACGTCCTGCACCTCCATGGTGCCGGAGCCGGGGGACTCGACCCAGACCAGCTTGGTCTCCGGCCGGATCAGCGTGTCGATACCGCCGCCGATCATCGGGTCGTAGATCGTGTGCTCGACACCGCGCGGGGCGAGGTAGTTGCGGCACAGGCTTCGGACCGGGCCATAGGCATGGTCGGGGATCAGCACATGGTCGCCCGGCTCCAGCACCGTCAGCATCACCATGCTGATCGCCGCCTGGCCCGACGGCACCAGGATGGTGCGCGCCCCGCCATGCAGCGCGGTGAGCTGCGCCTCCAGGATGCGCGTGGTTGGCGTGCCGTGCATGCCGTAGGTGTAGTCGTCGAAGCCGCGCTTGCTGCGGTCCAGGAAGGACTGGCCGTCGGGATAGACGATGGTCGACGCCCGGTAGGTCGGCACGGCGAGGCTGGCATAGCCGTCGAGCTTGGCGGGCGGGTGTTGGACGCAGCGGGTCTGGTCGCGCATGGGGATCTCCTCGGTGGATCCCCTCCGTGCTACCGCGCGGGAACCGTCGGGTACACTGACCGGAGCGCATGACTTCATGCGCGAGGCTGATGGTATCCGCTACCGGGCCGCCATCAGCGCGTCGATGAAGTCACGCACGATCTCCGATTTCGGCCGGTCGGAAGGCAGGATCAGCAGGCTGCGGATCGGCACCGCCGGCGCGAACGGCCGCAGCGCCACCCGCGACCCGTCCAGCCCCTCGGCCGCCGCCGGGCTGATCAGGCCGACCCCCACCCCTTCGGCGACCAGTGCGTGGAGGGTGGAGGCGTAGATCGTCTCCACCACGATCTCCGGCAGCACCTTCTCCGCCTCCAGCAGGGCATCGAGACGCTGGCGCCCCCGATCCTCCGGCACATAGGCGACGAACGGCACGCCGTGGAAATCGGCCGGCGTGATCACCGGCTTGTCCGCCAGCGGATGGCCGACCGGAATGGCGCAGAGCGCGTCCCGCGTGAGAAAGGTCTGGGAGGTGACGCCGGTCACGTCGATCTCGTCGGCGGCGAGGCCCAGGTCGAACTGGCCGGAGGCGACCAGGTCGCGCACCTCCCGCGACGACAGCACAAGCAGGGTCACCCGCACCGCCGGATGGGTCTTGCGGAAGGCGGCGATGGCGCGCGGCACCAGCGAGCCGCCCAGCGCCGAGAGCGAGGCGACCCTCAGCTCCCCCGACCCGCGGTCGCGGATCCTGGCGGCCGAGGCGCGGATCGTGTCGATCCCCTGGAACGCCGCCTCCACGTCCTGGTACAGCAGCCGCGCCTCGGGCGTGGGCACCAGCCGGTTGCGGATGCGGGCGAACAGGGCGAAGCCGACGGAGCGTTCCAGCTCCGCCAGGGTGCGGCTGACCGCCGGCTGGGTGACCCCCAGGGTCTCCGCCGCCCGCGAGGCGGTACCGCAGCGCATCACCGCCGCGAAGGTCTCGATCTGACGCAGGTTCATGGCCAAGCTTCCGCCCGTTCGCCCCACCTATAGCCGCATCAGCCAATCAGGTACGACAGGAAAGCCTCCGCCGAGGTCGACAGGGCGGCCCGTTCGCGCACGCCCACCAGGAACGGCCGGCGCGACCAGTCCTCCGACAGGGGGATGACGGCGATCCCGTCCACCTCGGCATAGGGGGCGGCGACCGCCTGGGGCAGGATGCCGATTCCGAGCCCGGCCGCCGCCATCCGTCGCACCGCCTCGAAGCTGCGCACCCGGAAGGCCACGGTCAGCGGATGGCCCGCCTCGTCGGCCCGCTGGCAGACCTGGGCGAAGAGCGAGCTGCCGTCCTCCAGCCCGATATGCGGCTCGTCGAACAGCTCGCGCAGGGCGAGCGACCCGGCATCGGCCAACCGGTGTCCGGCGGGCACGACGACGCAGAGGGAGTCGGTACGGAACGGGAAGGCCTGCAGACCCTCATGGGCCACGGAGGCGGCGAAGATGCCGATATCCACATGGCCCTCCAGCACGTCGCGCACGATGTCGCCCGACACGCCCTCGCGCACCTCGAAGCGGATCTCCGGCGCGGCCGTGCGGAAGCGGGAGAACAGGTCGGGCAGAAACTGGTTCACGGCGGACGGGTTGGCCGCCACCCGCACCAGCCCGCGCGCGCCGTCGGAGAACTCGGCCATGTCCTCGCTCACCCGCTCGGCCAGCCGCAGAAGATTGGCGGCATGGGCGGCCAGCACCCGGCCGGCCGGGGTCGGCTCCACGCCGCGGATGTCGCGGTAGAGCAGGCGGGTACCGAACTGGTGCTCCAGGTCGGCGATGCGCCGGCTGACGGCGGAGATCGCGATATGGGCCTCGGCCGAGGCGGCGGAGAGCGAACCGAGCCGGACCGCCGCCTCGAACAGGCGCAGGGAGGTCAGACCGAGATCCGACCGGGATGTCACGGCCGTATCACGCCGCCGCCAGGGCGCGTCGGCGCGGCACCTTGCGCAGATGCCCGCCGGTCTCTCCGCCCGGCACCTCCGCCACGATTTCGGCCGCGTCCAGCAGCCGGTCGAGGTCGATGCCGGTGGCGATGCCCATGTTCTCGAAGGTGAAGACCAGATCCTCGGTCGCCGTGTTGCCGGTGGCGCCCGGCGCGAACGGACAGCCGCCGAGCCCGGCCGCCGCACTGTCGAACACCCGGATGCCGGCCTGATAGGCGTAGAGCGCATTGGCCACGCCCAGGCCGAAGGTGTCGTGGCCGTGATAGGCCCAGCCGATGCCGCCGCCGGAGAAGCGCTCCAGCACGGTGGAGCAGACCTGCGCCACCTGGTCCGGGATCGCCCGGCCGGTGGTGTCGCACAGGCCGAACTCCACCGGCGCGCCGAATCCCAGCACGGTCTCGATGGCGCCATAGACCGCGTCGGGCTTCGTGGTGCCCTCGAAGGGGCAGTCGAACACGGTCGCCAGGTTGGCCCGCAGCTTAAAGCCCGGCACGTCGCGGCCCCGGGCGATCACCTCGCCGAGCTGGCCGATGGAGGCCTCCACCGGGCGGCGGACATTGGCGTTGTTGTGGCTCTCGGAAATCGAGAACACGTAGACGATATCGGCGATCCCGGCGGCGAAGGCGTCCTGGGCGCCGCGCAGGTTCGGCACCAGGGTGGACAGCCGCACGCCGTCGCCGACCTTGGCCAGGCGGTGCACCTCGGCGGTGTCGGCCATCTGCGGCACATGGACCGGGCTGACGAAGGCGCCGGTCTCGATCCGGGTCAGGCCGGCCTGGGCCAGCAGCTCGACCACCCGCACCTTGGTCGCGGTCGGGATCGGCTCCTTGATCACCTGGAATCCGTCGCGCGGGGCGACGTCGCAAATCTCGACAGCTTCGCTCACAGCACACCTTCCTTCTTCAATGCCTCGATCTCGTCGGGCGCCATGCCCAGCAGCTCGGACAGCACCTCGTCGGTATGGGCGCCGACCTCGGGCCCCGGCCAGCGGACGTCGCCCGTCGGCCCGCCGGTCATGGCCGGCACGATGCCGGGATGCAGCACCTCGCCCAGGCGCGGATCGGCCACCCGGCGCACCATGCCCCGGTCCAGGAACTGGGGATCGGCCGCGATGTCCGCCACGTCGTAGATCCGCGAGCAGGGCACGTCCGCCGCCTCCACCTTCGCCGCCACCTCGTCGAGGGTCAGGCCGGTGGTCCAGTGGGCGATCGCCGCGTCGACCTCGGCCGCATGCTTCACCCGGCTGGGATTGTCGATATAGCGCGGGTCGTCGGCCAGCTCCGGCCGGCCCATGGCGCCGCAGAGCCGACGGAACAGGGCGTTGGAATTGGCGGCGATCAGAAACCAGCGGCCATCGGCGGTCGGATAGGCGTTCGACGGGGCCGTGGTCGGGATGGTGGAGCCCGTCGGCTGGCGGATCTTGCCGGTGGCGCCGTATTCCGGCAGGCAGCCCTCCAGCAGGCTGAGGATGCTCTCGGTCAGGGCCACGTCGATCCGTCGCCCGGGCCTGCCGCGCTCCCCGCCCTTTTCGAACCGGCCCTTCTCGAACAGAGCGGCGAGCAGGCCGATGGCGCCGTAGAGCCCGGCCACGCTGTCGCCGATGGAGATGCCGGTACGCACAGGCGGCAGGTCGCTGACCTCCTTGGGATAGCCGGTCAGGTGTCTCAGGCCGCCCACCGCCTCGCCGATCACCCCGAAGGCGGCCCGGTTATGGCCCGGCCCGGTCTGGCCGTAGCCCGAGACCTGCACGAGGATCACGTCGGGATTGACCGCGCTCATGTCCTGCGGGCCGAGGCCCCAGGAGGCGAGCTGGCCCGGCTTGAAGTTCTCCACCACGGCGTCGACCCGGTCGATCAGGCGCTTCACCAGGGCGATGCCTTCGGGCTTCTTCAGGTCGGCGGTGATCGAGCGCTTGTTGCGGCCATGGACCGACCACCAGACGGAGTCGGTCTCGCCCTCCGGGATCATGCCCCAGGAGCGCACCGGATCGCCCTTGCCCGGCGGTTCGACCTTGATCACGTCGGCGCCCAGATCGGCCAGCACCCGGGTGCAGAACGGGGCGGCGATGAAATGGCCGAGTTCGAGAATGCGCAGCCCGCTCAGCGGCCCGCCGGAGGCCGCGGCTTCAGAACCCGCGCCCCCAATGTCGCTCTCCGTGGTGGTCATTGTTTCCTTTACCCTGTGCGCTTCTTGCTCCCGCGCTTCGTCAGGCGGGTCGGCACAGGATATCGCATTCAAACATTGCCGAAATGAGCGATATTCGAAAGACGCCTTCTGGTTTTGCGAAGGCAGCCGGTAGCGCCTCCACGGAGGCTTCCCCCGTCAGTGCGAAATGAAGACCGGATATTTCGACAGTTTCAGCATGCCCAGGGCATGGGATCCGAACCGCGTCAGCGTCAGGAACTGGTGGTAGGAGGATCCGATGAGGAACAGTTCCGCGCCGACCCTGTCGCCATGGTCCAGCAGCGCCTGAACGCGTTTGTCGGCCTTGGGCAATGCGGCCGTGGTGACCTCGAAGCCATGGAGCTTCGCGTAGTCGGCCGCCCCGCGCAGCAGATCGGTCGGCGCTTCGCCGGATTTCGGGTCTCCGACCGTCACGATGTGCAGCGGGATCTCCCCGAATGGCCGCAACTGGACGAAATGCTTGAACGACTTCGCGCTGTCCAGCGACCCTGAGAGCGCGACCATGGCCTTGGAGGGCGTTCCCTCGAAGCCCTGGGGCACGACGAGCAGCGGCCGCAATCCCATGGCCACGAAATGCAGGAGCGTCTCGGCCTCGCCCTCCTCGTTCGAGCCGGGCTCCCAGAGCGGATTGGACAGCACGGTGAAATCCTGAAACCGCCAGGTCTGGGCCAGGCCCTGGTCGCGGTTGCCCGTCGTCTCCTCCGAAATGAAGGGCACCCCGGCGTCTTCGCAGATCCGGCGCAGCCCTGCGACCGCTTCCTTCGCCGTGCTAAGACCCCGGGCCACCCGGTTCTTCGCCATCTCGTAGTGGTAGTGAAATCCACCGAGTGGGGCGGGCCCGATATTGGAAAGCTGCTTCTTGTCGACCGCCACGAACCCGGTGACAGAAGCCCCATGTCGACGGGCGATATCGAGCGCCACGCGCACGTGGCCTGAGGTCTTTGGATCTTCGGAGGCGACCAGAAGAATCTTACGAATCATGACGTTCATCACCCTTCGTAACGGGACCGCCGACAGTATAACCAGCGACCTCGGATGGGTGAATGACGTTGCTGCGCGCCGGAGTGCCGTCCCACAGAGTGGATTACGCTGGCCCGGCTTCTTCCCGCCGCACCCGCTCCACCGCCAGCCGCAGCCGTTCGACCAGCATGTCGGTCTCCGGCGAGGTCTCCGCAATCCCTTCCTCCAGCAGCAGGGCCAGGGCCTCCACATGGGTCCGCACGGCACGCACCCGGCGTTCCGGCGCCCGCGCGAGAATGGCCGGCGTCCTCAGCACCGGCTGCAGCAGACGCTCCAGGCTGGTCCCGACGGCGGCGGCGGCCCCGTGGCCGAAGCTCGGGGCCTGGCCCGAGATGTCGTGGGCGATGCGGAAGATCCGGTGCCAGGCCTCCTCAGCCGCCGCCCCACCGGCCTCGACCTCCGTCAGAAGCGCCCGCAGCTTCGCCACCTCCTCGCGCAGGATTGCGGCGTAGTCCGGCATGCCCTCGGTGGCGCGCCGGATCGCGGCCTCGTCGTCCTCGACCTCCCAGGGCAGGTCGGCCACCCGATCCGCGAGCCGACGCCGAGGGCCGCCATAGGTCTGCTCCCGCGGACGACGACGGTCCGGACCAGAATAGCGGTCCGTCATGATCAGGCTGCGCGGCCGCGAGAGGGCGGCGACGAGCCGCTTTTCCAGCTTCGAAGCGGAGATCGGTTTCACCAGATACTCGGTCACGCCCTGGTCGCGCACGGCCAGAACCTGGGCCTTGTTGGCGACGGAGGTGACCATGATCACCGGCAGACCGCAGCAGGCCGGATCCGGATGGCGCCGCAGGGCGCGCACGAACTCCAGCCCGTTGGTCGGCTCCATCATCCAGTCACAGATCGCCACGTCGTAGCGGTGCCGCTCGACCTGGCGCAGGGCGGCCGAGCCGTTCTCCGCCTCGTCGACGCTGGAGAAGCCGAACTGCCGCAGCAGGGAGCGCACGAGCCGGCGCATCAGCGGGCTGTCGTCGATGACCAGGGCGCAAAGACCCTGGAACAGGTCGTCATGGGCGTAGGAGGGGGTCATGGCCGCTCGATCCTCAATCGTCGTCAAGCTGGGCCACCAGGCCCAGCACCGCGGCGCGCTGACGCTCGGTCAGCGGGGCCGGCTCCCGGCGCTCCGGGGTACCGGCTGTCTGCACTCCGTCACCGGTGTCGGTCGAGACGCTCACGTCCCGGCCCAGCGCTCCGGCGATCACCCGGACCAGTTCGGCCTCGGCGATCGGCTTGGTGACGCAGCCGGCCATGCCGGACTGGGTAAAGGCCTCCACATCCTCCGGCATGGCGCTGGCGGTCAGGGCGATCACCGGCGGCCGGTCGGCGCCGAGCTGGCGGCCGATCTCCCCGAAGGCGGTCATGCCGTCCATCTCCGGCATGTTGATGTCCATCAGAATGGCGTCAAAGGGCTCCTGCCCGGCCTTGGCCACCGCCTCGGTGCCGTCGACGACGAAGGTGCAGCTAGCCCCCAGGCGCTCCAGCAGCAGCCGGATGACCTGGCGGTTGGTGCCGTTGTCCTCGGCCACCAGCAAATGCAGCCCGCTCAGCGGCCGCGTCCTGGTCGCGACGGCAGGCTGCTCCTCGCGTCGCCCGGCCTGCACGGGAACCTCGAACCAGAAGATGCTGCCCTGGCCCGGCCGGCTGGTCATCGCCATGCGCCCGCCGAGGCGCTCGACGATCTCCCGGCTGATCGCCAGGCCGAGGCCGATGCCCTCACTCTCGCAGCGTCCGGCCTGGTAGAAGCGCTGGAAGATCCGCTCCTGCTGGTCCTCGGCGATGCCGACACCGGTGTCGCAGACGCTGACCCGCAGCCGCATCTCGCCCCGGCCGACGAAGGCGACGCGGGCATGTACGTCGACCGAACCGTCGCGGGTGAACTTCACCGCGTTGCCGATCAGGTTGACCAGCACCTGCTTGACCCGGGCGCGGTCGGCCAGGACCAGCCGGTCGCCGGTATCCGACAGGTCGAGGGTCAGGGTGTTGTTGCGGTCGCGGGCGCGCTCGGCCAGCAGATCGATGGTCTCGCGCAGCAGGGCGCCGACCTCGAAGGAGACCGGGTTCACCCGGAACTTTCCCGCCTCGACCCGGGCGGCGTCGATGACGTCGTCCACCAGTCCGCACAGCATGGCGGCGGAGGACTGTGCCACGTCGACCATGCGGGCGATCTCCGGATTGCGGGTCAGGTGACGGATCTCGCGCAGCAGGCCGGAGACGGCGTTCAGCGGCGTGCGCATCTCGTGGCTCATGCTGGCGACGAAGCGGCTTTTGGCCTGGCTCGACTTCTCCGCCAGCTCCAGCGCCTCGGTCAGCCGCATGCGGCTGCCGGCCAGTTGGGCGATCTGCCTGATCGTCACCCCGGCCAGCAGGCCACTGACCACCAACATCACCGACAGGCAGACCAGCAGGTAGAGCATCTCGTCATGCATCATATCCCGCTCGGCGGACCGAACGGCGGCCGTGTAGCTGACCACGGTGAGGGCCGCGGTCTGGAGCGGGTCGGCGTAGGGCCCCAGCACTCTCTCGATCGCCCGGCCTAGTTCGGGTGCCGGCGGATCATCCCGGCCGATCAGCGCGTCGAGCGCCTCCACCTCTCCCGACAGGCGCGGCAGCAGGGTCTGCAGCGCCGGGCTGTCCCGCAGCCCGGCATAGGCATCGCCCTGCTGCACCGTCAGGATGCGGCTGACGAAGAGTTCGTACCGCTCGCTCAGCGCGTCGTCGTCGATCCGGTCGGCCTCCGCGTCGCGCGCCGCCTTCATCAGCTTCAGATGCTCGGCCTGAAGCTGGTAGACCGCCCATTGCCAGTTCTCGGTCGGCCGTTGGATCTGGCGTTCCAGCGAGGCAAAGATGGACAGCGCCAGCACCGCCGCCCCGAGGGCCGTGACGATGGCCAGCAGGGCGAGCAGGCTGAGCTGTGTGGGTCTGAAGCGCGGAACGCGGTTCGGCATCTCACTGGATCTCGAGCGACTTCAGCTGCCAGATCGACCAGTTCAGGAAATCGTCGCCGGTCAGGCGCGGATCGCGGTCATAGGGGAAGATGATCCACAGCGGGCCGCGCTCGCGGATCTTCATCGCCTCGCCGTTCTGGCGGATCGCGACGAAGGCGCCGGCCTGGATCAGGTCGCTGATCGGCATGGTGACAGCGTAGTCGTTGAGCGCCACCGCCCGCAGGGTCTTGCCCTTGGCCCCGACCCGGTCGAGCAGGACGGCGAGCGGGAAGCCGTCGAAGTGTTGCACCCCTTCGGTCCAGGGCGTGCTGGTCTCCAACACCTGCGGCGCCAGCGCTTCGAGCTGGTCCCGGTCGAAGGCCGCCGTCTCGCCGGCATTGGTGGTCGAGATCGCGCCGGTGACCACGAGGAGGACCCGGCCGGTGGGCGCGGCCAGGGTCTCCGCCTCCCCTGGGCGGGGGCAGGACATCAGGGCCGCCGCCATCAGGGTGACGGCGATCAGCGCGTGGCCGAAAAGTTTCATGGGTCTCTCCGCGGATTTATCTGAAATGCCATGCATCCAGCCATTCCCCTGTCTGGACGGCCCCACAATGGCGCTTCTCGATTGAAAATCCGTTAATCGCTAACCAGACGTTTTAAGCATCACCCTCTCCAAATGGGGACAGCGCCGCTCAGTCCGATCGCGCATATCAGCGCCACGAAGCTCGTCCACGGACGGCACCCAGAACGGAGGCGCATGAGATGAATTTCGCAGTTGAGAACCGTACGGTCGGCCTGGTCGGCTCTTCCGACACCGCGGACCGCATCGCGGCGGCACTGTCCGGCGTCGGCGTCGACGTGGCGCGCATTCCCACCGCCAGCTTCGCCGGCCGCCCGTCCCGCACCAGCGGACCCGACGCCCTGATCGTGGTGAGCGACGAGCTCGCCGACTACTCGGCCTCCCGCCGGCGCTGGAAGACGGCGCCGATGATCGCGGTGAGCGACGACCGCGCGGTCATGGCCCGCGCCCTCTGCCTGTGCGCGGACGATGCGGTGGCGAGCGACGTGGCGGTCGAGGAGCTGGTGGTGCGGGTCGCCGTCGCCCTGCGCCGCGCCGAACGGACCGGTCACCAGAACGAGCCGGCGCCGAAGACGATCTGCGGCATGCGGTTCGATGAGGACGGCCATGCCCTGGTCCTGGACGACAAGCGGATTCGTCTGACGCCGCGCCAGGTCCGGATCATGTCGGTGCTGCGCAGCCACGTGGAGCACAACCCGATCCCGCTGAGCCGGATCTATCAGGCGGTCTGCGCGCAGGATGCCCGCCTGCCGAACCACGAGACGATCCGCGTCCATATCAGCATGCTGAACAAGAAGCTGGCGAGCGTCGCCGGTGCCGGCGTCCGCATCCGCTGTGGCCAGGACGGCTACTACGTTCAGGCCGCCGCCTGAACCTGGCAGCCGTTCCGGCACGTTTCGGCTCAGGGAGGAGCACCCTCCCGGGCCACGGCGGTCCAGGCCGAGACCGGCCACCGCACCTCCAGGGGCGACATGTCCTCGCCCAGCATCAGCCGGCCGGCCAGCGCGACGATCTGGCCGGCGGTGGTCAGCGCACCGCACTGGCCGGTGGCCTGGTCCGCCACCCCGCCGGTCAGCGAGTCCGGCAGGCCCCAGGTCCCCAGCAGATACGCCCCGACCAACCCGTGATCGACGCCGAAGGTCTGACGCTCCAACCGGGCCAGGCCCTCCATCTGCAGCACCCCGTCGACGATCCGGGGCTCGAAGGTCTCGGGGAAGTTGTCGATCAGCACCAGCAGGCCGACATCCGACAGCAGGCCGACGGTCGCCACCAGCTCGCGTTCGGCCCGGTCCCAGCCCAGGTCGCGGGCGATCCGCGCGGACAGGGCCGATTTCAGCAGCATGGTCTCGACCACCTGCTGGGCCACGGGCACCCCGCCGATCCGGTCATGCACCACCTGGCTGAGCACGCCGTAGGTCAGGACCAGCGACTTCAGCGTCTCCATGCCGAGGAACTGGACCGCGCCGCGCACCGTGGCGATCCGCTTGGGTGCTCCGAAATAGCTGGAATTGGCGACCTGGATCAGCCGGGCCGCGATGCCCGGGTCGCGGGCCACCGTGTCGGCGATCGCCTCGGTGTCCAGGGTGTCGTGGCGCAGCTGCTCGGTCAGCTCCCGGTATGACCCGGGCAGGGCCGGAATCGCCGTCAGACTCGCCACCAACCGCACGACAGCAGCACCGCCGAGACGCTCGCGCAGATGCAGGGCGTTCTCGATCGCCGCGATCAAGGTGGGGCCGTCGGTCGGCTTGGACAGGAACTGGTGGGCGACACCCGCCGCCCGCAGACCGGCCTCCGCCTCGCTCTGGCCGGAGAGCACGAATCGGATGGTCTGCGGAAACTGGTCGCGCAGCGCATCCAGCAACGCCACCCCATCCATCCCCGGCATCCGCAGGTCGGAGACCACGACCGTCGCCGGCTCCGCGGCGCAGGCCACCAGGGCGCGGCGGGCCTCCTCGAAGAACATCAGCTCCCAGGTCTCGCGGCGGCTGCGGAGCATGCGGCGCAAGCCATTGAGAACATGCGGTTCGTCATCGACGAAGAAGATGCGCGGTCGGTCCATCTCACCCCCTGGCGGCAGAATACATCCGCGAAACCCGAACGACCCTCCTAAATGGGGATACGAGCCTTCCGGCCGGTTGGGCAGTTTCCGGGAGCACGCCGAAAGACGTGCCGAGAGGAACCGGAACCCCAGACAGAAGGATGGACTCCGATGGCGACAACAGCCTGCATCGCCCTCGTCGACGGCGATACCCACTCCCGCGATACGCTGGCCGCCCAGCTCCGCGACAACCACTTCTCGGTCGACGCCGTGGCGTCGATGTCCGACCTGGACATGCTCGACGGCGGCCGACCGGACTGCGTGATCGTGGCCCTTTCACCGGCCGGTGAGAGCGGCTTCGAGGATATCCGCGCGTTCCGCAGCCGCGACGACCGGCCGATGATCGCGCTGAGTGCGGCAAACCAGTCGGTGGACCGTATCATCGCCCTGGAACTGGGCGCCGACGACGTGGTCGAGCGCGACATCTCCCCCCGCGAGGTCTCCGCCCGGGTCCGCGCCATCATGCGCCGCATCCGCAACGCCGACGGCCCCACCGGCACCCTGAAGGGGACCACCGTCATGCGCTTCGGCCGCTGGTCGCTCGACGTGGTGCGCCGCCGGGTGTTCAACGAGGCCGAGGGCGAGGTCGACATGACCAGCGGCGAATTCGACATCCTGCGCTGCTTCGTCCAGAACCCGCTGCGCCCGCTGACCCGGCAGCAGATCCTGGACGAGACCCGCGGCGGTCGGTGCGAGGGATACGAACGGTCGATCGACGTGTTGATCGGTCGTATCCGGCGCAAGATCGAAGAGGACCAGTCCAACCCGCGCCTGATCCAGACGGTGCGCGGCATCGGGTATGTCTTCGCCTCAGCCGTCAACGCCCAATAACCACAAAAAGCCGCGTAGACCGATAAAGTCTGCGCGGTTTTATTTTATCTAATTGTGTAAATGAAGATTGTTATTCCCAATGAGGATTGTGTTTTGTTTATATTTGTTTCGTTTTCTCTCTTCATAATGTGACGTACATCTTCCTCATCACCAGTGAGAACACTGGTCCACACGAGGAGAACCACGATGCTTTCGATCAACACCAACTCCAGCGCCATGGCCGCTGTCCAGATGTTCAACTCCGCTTCCAACGACCTGTCCCAGGTTCAGAAGCGGATCTCCACGGGCCTCAAGGTCGCCGACGGCTTCGACGACGCGTCCACCTTCGCCGTCGCCCAGCGCCTGCGCGCGGACATCCAGGCCTTCGACAAGATCGACCAGTCGATCAACGGCGTGAAGGGTGCGGTCGAGGTCGGCATGGCCGGCGCCACCGCGGTCAGCGACCTGGTCGGCTCGATCCGCGAAAAGGTGACCCAGCTCGCCGACGACAGCATCAGTGCCGAGACCCGCGCCAGCTACACCGAAGACCTGAACTCGATGCTCGCCCAGGTCGACTCGTTCATCTCGAACTCGAATTTCGACGGCACCAACCTGCTGGAGACCGGTGCGTCCGACCTGAGCTTCGTCGCCGCCGCCGACGGCTCGACCATGACCGTCTCGGCCAGTGACCTGGAGACCGCGAAGGGAACCCTGGACGGGGCGGTCGACGTCTCCGACGCCGCCAACGCCCGCACCACGCTCGCCGCCCTCGATACCTTCGAGAGCGCGGTGAACAGCGCCATCAGCTCGCTGGGCAGCGACGGCAAGGCCCTGGACGCCCACAGCGACTTCGTCGGCAAGCTGAGCGACGCCACCGAGAAGGGCCTGGGCAACCTGGTCGATGCCGATCTGGCCGAAGAGGCCTCGCGCCAGACCGCCCTGCAGGTGAAGCAGCAGCTCGCCGTGCAGGCCCTCAGCACAGCCTCCTCCTCGGCGACGAACATCATCTCGCTGTTCCGCTGATCCCGACCGAGGGGGCTGCGCCGGATCCTCCCGGCGCGGCCCCTCTCGTCTTTGACGATCCAGAGAGGGAGTGCCGGTACAATGCACGCGCACTACAACGCCTACCGCAAAACGCTGAACAACACCGGCGCCTCGCGCCATCGCGACGCCAGCGAGCTCGCGCGCGTCACCGTCGCCCTGCTCCATGCCGAGACCGCCCATGAGCGCGCCGAGGCGATCGAGGAGACCCGGCAGATCTGGACCCGCTGCGGCGTCAACGCCTGCCACGACGCCCACGCCATGCCCGACGAGATGCGCCGCTCGATGCGCGACCTGGCCTCGGACATGGTCCTGGCCTGCGCCAAGGCGTCCGCCGGCGATATCGGCTCCCTGCGCGCCCTGATCGACGTGAACCAGAGCGTGGTGTCCGGCCTGAATCCGGCCATGCCGAAAAGCTATGCCGCCGACGTCTTCCACCCGCGGGTCCGACAGGTCGCCTGACCGGCGCGGTCCGCCCGACGCTCCCCCGCAGACGGGTGCGCGCTTGCCCCAGGTCCATTCAAGCCGTATTGAGCGTGTATCGGCTCACTGTTTCGATGCGCGCATGTCCTCTGCCACACGCCCGCTGGTCGCCTTCGTCGATGACGAGCCGATGGTCCTCAATGCCCTGAAGCGCTCCCTGCGCTCCCGGGCCAAGGACTGGGACATGATCTTCTTCCCCTCCGCCGAAGCCTTCTGGGACGTCCGCAGCGACGACTGGCCCGACGTGGCGGTGCTCGATCTGACGATGCCCGGCTGGTCCGGCCTCGACCTCGCCACCCGCATGCGCGAGGCGGGTGCGCAGACCCGCTGCATCATGCTCACCGGCAATGCGAGCCTGAAGGACGCCATGGCCTTCATCAACGAGGCCGCCGTGTTCCGCTACTACATGAAGCCCTGCGAGCCCGAGGTGCTGGGGTCGGCGGTCGACGCCGCCCTGGCCGATGCCCGCGAGCGCCGGGCCGCCCCGGCCGCCGACGGTCCGGCGCTGGGCGGCGCGGAATCCCTGCTGGCCGACCGGCTGTCCATCGGCACGGTGGTGCTGGACGCCGACCAGGCAGTGTCCTTCGTCAACAAGATCGGGCTGAAGATCCTCGGCGGCAGCGGTGCCCTCTCCCAGGACGGCGCCCGCCGCCTGCGCACCGGCAACCCGGAGAGCGCCCGGGCCCTGGACGCCGCGATCAGGACTGCCGCGGAGACCGGCGAGACCGGCTTCGTCGCCCTGCCCGACACCGCCGGCGGCAACACCCTGCACGTGACGGTCTGCGGCGATCCGGCGCGGCCTGGGACCGACGGCGTCACCCTGTTCGTCAGCGACCCGGCCCTCACGCGCTACCCGACAGCGGCCACCCTCTCCCAGCTCTTCTCGCTGACCGGGTCGGAGAGCCGGCTGGTGGAACAGCTCGTGCGCGGCCAGAGCCTGGAGGAGGCGGCCGAGGCGTGCGGCCTGAAGATCAGCTCGGCGCGGACCTACCTGAAGGCGATCTTCCAGAAGATGGGCGTGGTCCGCCAGGCCGAGCTGGTGCAGAAGGCCCTGACCACATCGGCCTCGGTTGTCCGGTCGGACGAGGAATAGGCGCCCCTCCGCAAACAGGGCTATCCGGGCAAGTCCGTCCTGCCCTATGCGGGGACACCGGCCACAAGGCCTCCAGGGAAACGAGTTCATGCAGCCTCACCGTCTCAGCACCGAAATCCTTCTGGTCGCCGCCTTCGCGATGCCGGCGATGGGCGGTGCAGGGGCCCGGGCGCCCCGGCCGGACAAAGTCGGCGTCGTCCCTCTGACCAGCGAGGGCCCGTGTCCTTCCGGTTGAAGACCATCCTGGGCGTCGCCCTGATCCAGACGCTGCTGCTTGCCGCCATCCTGGTCAGCGGCCTCTCCTATCTGCGCGCCTCCAACCAGCAGCAGCTCGACGTGCGCGCCCGGACCACCGCGACCCTGATCGCCACCATGACCGGCGCCGGCGTGGCCGCAACCGACCTGGCGGCCCTGGACGCCCTGGTCGAGCAGGCGCTCGCCGATCCGGACATCGCCTATCTGCGGGTGCGGGGGCCCGACGGCGCGGTGTTGGCCGAGGGCGGCGATCCCGAGGCGCTGGCCGGCCCGTTCCGTGGCGAGATCGGGGCGCCGGTCGCCGGCGACGGCCGGCTCGACATCGGTCAGGCGATCGTGGTCGACGGCCGCCGATCAGGCATGGTCGAACTGGGCCTCTCCACCAAGGCCCCGGGCGAGCTGTTCGAGGAGGCGGTGCGCTGGATGGGCACTGTGGCCCTGATCGAGCTCCTGCTGGTCGGCCTGCTCGGCCTGATGCTAAGCCGCTATCTGGTGCGCCAGTTCAGCTCCCTGCGGGACGGCGCCCAGCGGGTGGCGAGCGGCGAGTTCGGCTATCAGATCCACATCCAGGGCGACGGCGAACTGGCTCAGACAGGGCGCAGCTTCAACGCCATGTCCCGGGCGCTGGCCGGGTTCGCCGCCGAACAGCGGGCCGCCCGCGACGCCGCGGAACGCAAGTCCTACGAGGCCGAGGCGATCCTGACCGACGCGGTGGCCAGCATGGCGGAAGCGATCCTGATCGCCGACGACCGTGGCCGGGTGCTGCGGGTGAACGACGCCTTCCGGCAGTTCTACCCGGCGGTGACGGAGCAGATCCTGGCCGACGGCTCCCTGCGTCAGATCCTGTCGGTCACCGAGGAGCTGCACGGCCATCCCCTCAACGAGCGCATGAAGGAGCTGGAGGGCCCCGCGGCGACCGCGCGTCAGGTCTCCCTGTCCGACGGACGGCGGCTTCTGGTCGACCATCGGCCGACCGGGCTTGGCGGCGTGGTGATCGTCGCCAAGGACGTCACCGAACTCTCCCGCGCCCAGGAGCGGAGCCGCACCCTGCAGTTCGAGCTGATGCAGAGCCAGAAGATGGAGAGCCTCGGCACGCTGGCCGCCGGCATCGCCCACGAGATCAACACGCCGATGCAGTTCATCGGCGACAACCTGCGCTTCCTGGAGGAGGTGGTGGACGAGGTTCTGGCGCTGCGCACCCCGATCGAGGCGCTGCCGGAGGACTTCGCCGAGGAGGCGCCGTCGGCGATCCGCGACAGCCTGGCCGGGGTAGCCCGGGTCGGCCAGATCGTCGGCTCCATGCGCAGCTTCGCCCATCCCGACCCGCTGGCACCGGAGCCCAACGACCTCAACGAGTCGGTTCGGGTGACCACCAACGTGTCGCGCAATCTGTGGAAGCAGGTGGCCAAGGTGGAGCTGGAACTGGACGAGAGCCTGCCGCCGGTGCCCTGCAAGCCGGGCGAGATCAACCAGGTGCTGCTGAACCTGATCTCCAACGCGGTGGACGCGATCGACGAGGCGCGGGCGCCGGGGACGGTGGGAACCATCCGGATCCGCACCCTGGTGGAGGACGGCATGGCGGAGATCCGGGTCCAGGACGACGGCCCCGGCATGCCGCCGGAGGTGCGCGCCCGGATCTTCGACATGTTCTACACCACGAAGCCGACCGGCAAGGGCACCGGCCAGGGCCTGGCGATCGTCGCCGCGATCCTGGCGGGCCATAAGGGCCGGATCCTGGTCGAGAGCACCCCGGGGGAGGGCACGACCTTCCGGGTCCGACTGCCGCTGAACGGGGAGAAGGAGGGGGGCTGATCCCTTTCCAACACTTTCCCTCTCTCACTCCCCGGGCTTGTTCCGGGGCCCACGGCAGAGCCGCTGCAGGGGGCAGCCGCAAATCCCCGGGGACCCGACCTACTCCAGCGTAGGCCCCGGAATGAATCCGGGGAGTATGTGGGGGTGGAAGAAGCGCCTCCTCACCGGTCCAGCTTCGCCGCCCTTAGCCGCAGGGCGTTGCCGATCACCGAGACGGAGGACAGGCTCATTGCCGCCGCGGCGACGATCGGCGAGAGCAGAACCCCGAGCACCGGATACAGCACCCCCGCCGCGATCGGCACGCCGGCCGCGTTGTAGACGAAGGCGAAGAACAGGTTCTGGCGGATGTTCGCCATGGTCGCCTGGGCCAGGGTGCGGGCGCGCACGATGCCGGTCAGGTCGCCCTTCACCAGGGTGATGCCGGCGCTCTCCACCGCCACGTCGGCGCCGGTGCCCATGGCGATGCCCACATCGGCCGCCGCCAGGGCCGGGGCGTCGTTCACCCCGTCGCCGGCCATCGCCACACGCAGCCCCTGGCCATGCAGCTCCTCCACCAACGCGCCCTTGTCCTCGGGGCTGACATCGGCGCGGACCTCGTCGATGCCGAGATCGCGGGCCACCGCCTCGGCCGTGCGGCGGCTGTCGCCCGTCGCCATGACGATGCGCAGGCCCGCCTGATGCAGCGCGCGGATCGCGGTCGGGGTCGTCTCCTTCACCCGGTCGGCCACCGCGACCAGCCCGGCCGCCCTGCCGTCGACCGCCACGAACATCGCCGTGCGGCCTTCGCCCTGCAGCCTCTCGGCAGTCTCGGACAGGGTGCCCGGCTCCACGCCGAGATCCGCCATCATCGCCCGGTTGCCAAGCGCCACCCGGCGGCCCTGCACGGTGCCGGAGACGCCCTTGCCGGTGACCGCCTCGAAGTCCGAGGCGTCCGACAGGGACGCGCCCCGGTCCCGCGCCCCGGCGACGATCGCCTCGGCCAGCGGGTGCTCCGAGCCGCGCTCCAGGGAGGCGACCAGGGACAGCAACTCGGCCTCCTCCATCCCGTCGGACGCGATCACGTCCGTCAGGGTCGGCTTGCCCTCGGTCAGGGTGCCGGTCTTGTCGACGATCAGCACGTCGACCTTGGCGAAGCGCTCCAGCGCCTCGGCATCGCGGATCAGAACGCCCGCCTGCGCACCCCGTCCGGTCGCCACCATGATCGACATCGGCGTGGCGAGGCCGAGCGCGCAGGGGCAGGCGATGATCAGCACGCTGACCGCCGCCACCACAGCGTAGGACAGGGCCGGGCTCGGCCCGAAAGCCAGCCAGGCGGCCATCGCGATCAGCGCCACCCCGACCACGGCGGGCACGAAATAGCCCGCCACCCGGTCGGCCATGGCCTGGATCGGCGCGCGGCTGCGCTGGGCCTTGGCGACCATGTCGACGATGCGCGACAGCACCGTGTCGGCGCCGACCTTCTCCGCCGTCATCACGAAGCTGCCGGTCTTGTTCAGGGTGCCGCCGGTGACCGTATCGCCGACCGTCTTCTCCACCGGCACGGGCTCGCCGGTGATCATGCTCTCATCGACCGAGGACCGCCCTTCCACGACCGCGCCGTCCACCGGCACGCTCTCGCCCGGCCGCACCCGCAGCCGGTCGCCGGTGCGGAGCTCCTCCAGCGGCACGTCGGACTCGCCCTGGTCGGTGATCCTGCGGGCGGTCTTCGGCGCCAAATTGAGCAGGGCGCGGATCGCATCGCCGGTGCGCTCGCGGGCCGACAACTCCATGACCTGGCCGACCAGAACCAGGATCAGGATCACCGCCGCCGCTTCGAAATAGACCGGCGCCCGGCCGTGGGAATCCAGCATCGACGGCGGGAAGACGCCGGGCGCCAGCAGGCCGACCAGGCTGAACAGATAGGCCGCCCCGGTGCCGAGCGCGATCAGCGTCCACATGTTCGGACTGCGGTTCACGATGGAGGACCAGCCGCGCTTGAAGAACGGCTGCGCCAGCCAGACCACCACCGGGGTGGCCAGCACGAACTGCAGCCAGACATGCAGGGTCGGGCCGAGCCAAACATGGAACGGAATGCCCAGATGGCTGCCCATCTCCAACACGAAGACGCCGGCGGCCAGGGGGGCCCCGATCCACAGGCGGCGGCGGAAATCCACAAGCTCCGGGTTCGGGCCGGCATCGGCGCTCGGCGTCATCGGCTCCAGCGCCATGCCGCAGATCGGGCAGTCACCGGGCGCGTCGCGGATGATCTCCGGGTCCATCGGGCAGGTGTATTGGGTGCCCGCCGGCATCGGCTCGGGCTCGGGCCGGTCGCCGAGATAGTCGTCGGGAGCAGCCTCGAACCTCTCCTGGCAGCGCGCGGAGCAGAAATAGAACCGCTCGCCCGCGTGCTTGGCCATGTGCGCGGCGGTGCTGCGGTTCACGGTCATGCCGCAGACCGGGTCCTCCGCCTCGATATAGGCGTCCGGTTCGGCGGCGAACTTGTCGCGGCAGCGGGTGGCGCAGAAGTGATAGGTGTGCCCGGCATGCTCGTGGGTCGGCTTGCCCGCCTGGGGGTCGACCGTCATGCCGCAGACCGGGTCGCGGGTGATCTCGGCCCCCGCGTGACTATGCGCGTTCATCTCTGCCTCGTCATTCTGGAGGCTGAGAGATGGGCCTTCCCGTCACTGGAAGGTCAAGAGGCCTTACAGGAAGAGCGCCTTCGCCCCCATCCACAGGCCCATGGCGATC
Source organism: Thalassobaculum sp. (assembly GCF_965223715.1). Taxonomy (GTDB): domain Bacteria; phylum Pseudomonadota; class Alphaproteobacteria; order Thalassobaculales; family Thalassobaculaceae; genus Thalassobaculum. The sequence goes on from NZ_OZ245012.1 coordinate 3,575,183, forward strand.
ATCATCAGGTTCTCGGTCAGCGACACGAAGCCCAGCGGTACCGAGCTGTCGCCGCCGACGCAGGCGCATTTCAGCTCGCGCTTGTCGATATAGACCGCCTTGAACACGCTCGTCGCGCCGACCAGGCCGATGAACAGCGCCACCGGGGCGGAGATCCAGGTCAGCACGCCGGCCAGCATGAGCACGCCGGCCCCCGCCTCCGCATAGGGGTAGATATAGCCATAGGGCACCCATTTCTGGGCCAGGAGGTCGTAGTTGAGGAACATGGTGGAGAACCCCTCCACGTCCTTCAGCTTCTGCAGACCGAGCAGGATCATCGAGATCGCCGCGAACCACTCCACCGTGCGCGGGATCACGACCTCGCCGCGCAGCAGCCAGGTCAGGGCCAGCGCCATCAGCGCGGCGACGGCGAAGAGCGCGATGATCGGCTGGTAGGTGGTCTCCTTGTCAGGGTCGTCCAGGCCGAAATGGACGCGCAGCTCGTCATAGCCGCCGATACGCTCGCCGCCGATGAAGGTCTGGGGCGTGGTCTCCACCCCGTGCTTGTCCATGAAGGCGTCGACCTCGTCCCGGTTGGTCAGAGGGTGGTCCTCGACCTCGTAGCCCTTGCGCTTCAGCAGGAACTTCGACTTCCGGCCGAACGGGCAAAGGTGGTCGGGCATCACCATGCGGTACAGGCGGGCGGTCTGGTCGGTCATCGGGCTCTCCGTCGGTTGAGGGGCCTCTGCTGACCAACGGGGCCGCGGCGGGTCGGGTTCCGAAATCGGTGGCCCCGCTTGACCTTCCCGTCACGGGAAGGTCTACCTATACCCGGCGGTACCCTGCAGAAGGACGAGTGCCATGAACATCGGAGAGGTGGCGGAACAGAGCGGCCTGCCGGCCAAGACGATCCGCTATTACGAGGATATCGGGCTGGTCCGCCCCGCGCGGGGGGAGAACGGCTACCGGGCGTTCGGGGCGAATGACGTGCACAAGCTGGTGTTTCTCGCCCGCGCGCGGTCGCTGGGATTCACCATCGAGGACTGCCGCGCCCTGCTGGCGCTGTACGAGGACCGGGGACGGGCGAGTGCGGACGTGAAGCAGGTGGCGCAGGAGCATCTCGGCAACATCGAACGCAAGATCGCCGAGTTGCAGACGATGCACGCGACCCTGTCGGATCTGGTGACCCGGTGCCACGGCGACACACGGCCGGACTGCCCGATCCTGGAGGATCTGGCCGGGCGGGGGTGAGGGGCTGGAAACATCTCACCCTTCACCCACTCCCCGGATTTATTCCGGGGCCCACCCTTCAGCGTGCTTCAACGCCTCCGTTTGGTTCTCTGGCTTTCAAGGTGGCTCCACCGTAGGCCCCGGAATAAATCCGGGGAGTGGGTGAAGGGAGGGTGGAGACGGAGTTCATCCCCAAACCGATCGTCCCGTCCCGGATTTAATCCGGGATTGCGCCGGGATCCAGAAAAGGGGCCACTGGAGCGTTCGTGAAAGCTCGGAAACGCTCCAGCAAGTGTCACCCTCGGCCCCGGCGCGAGGCCGGGGAGACGGGGTTGGGAGGCGAAAGAGGCAGCCTCAGCTCGTGGTGGTCCAGCCGGAGACGGCCTTCACTTCCAGGAACTCGGTGAGGCCGTACTGGCCGCCCTCGCGGCCGTTGCCGGACTGCTTGTAGCCGCCGAACGGGCTGCCCGGAGCGCGCGGGGAGCCGTTGGCGACGACCATGCCGGCGCGGAGCTGGCGGGCGACGCGCTGGACCCGGGCATTGTCGCCGCTCTGCACGTAGTCGGTCAGGCCGTAGCTGGTGTCGTTGGAGATCTTCACCGCCTCGTCCTCGCCGTCGAACGGGATCATCGACAGGACCGGGCCGAAGATCTCCTCGCGCGCAATCCGCATGTCGTTGTTCACGTCGGCGAACACCGTCGGCCGCACGAAATAGCCGCGGTTGAACCCTTCCGGACGGCCGGTTCCGCCGGCGACCAGGCGGGCACCCTCGTCGATGCCGGCCTGGATCAGGTCCTGCACCTTGTTGAACTGCAGCTCGGAGACGAGCGGGCCGATATGGTTGCCGTCCTCGCTCGGCAGGCCGACCGCCGTGCTCTCGGCCGTCGCACGGGCGACTTCCACCGCCTCGTCATAGACCGAGCGCTCGACCAGCATGCGGGTCGGGGCGTTGCAGGACTGGCCCGTGTTGTTGAAGCAGTGGATCGCACCGCGCTTCACCGCCTTGGCGACATCGGCATCGGCGAAGACGATGTTCGCTCCCTTGCCGCCCAGCTCGAGCGCCACGCGCTTGACCGTCTCGGCCGAGGCCTGGGTCACGGCGATGCCGGCCCGGGTGGAGCCGGTGAAGCTCATCATGTCGATATCCGGATGGCGGCTCATCGCCTCGCCGACGGTCGGGCCGTCGCCGTTCACCAGGTTGAACACGCCCTTGGGGAAACCGGCCTCGTCCATGAACTCGGCGAAGAGCAGCGAGGACATCGGCGCGATCTCGGACGGCTTCAGCACGACGGTGCAGCCGACGCCGACGGCCGGGACGACCTTCAGGGTCACCTGGTTCATCGGCCAGTTCCACGGTGTGATCAGGCCGCAGACGCCGATCGCCTCGTGGATGATGAACTCGTCCGGGGTGTCGTCGCGGAGCTGGTGCTCGAACTTGAACTCCTTCAGGGCACGGATGAACGCCTTGATATGGCCGAGCCCGGCGGCGGCCTGGGCGGTGGTCGCCAGCTTCATCGGCGCGCCCATCTCGGTGGAGATCGCCTCGGCCATCTCGCCCGAACGGCGCTCGTAGATCTCGGCCAGCTTCTCGATCTTGGCGATGCGCTCGGCGAGCGGGGTCTTGCTCCAGCCGTCGAAGGCCGCCTTCGCGGCGGCGACCGCCTTGTCCACATCGGCCTTGGAGCCGAGCGAGATCACGCCGAAGGCGGTCTCGTCCGCCGGGTTGATCACGTCGAAATCCTTGGGCGTGGTGGGCGGAACCCAGGCGCCGTTGATGTAGAAATCGGTCTTGCGGAGCATTGTGGTTTTCCTTTGGCGAGAAGTCGCGGGCAGGCCGGGCAGGACGCCCGTCGAGCGGATATGTAGGGTGGGCCGGGCGGCAGTTAAACGAGCCTGCGGCAAAGCGTCAATGCGAATGATTCGCAATAAGCGGTGTATTCAGGATCAGGCGGCCTCGGCCCGGATTTGCGCCCAGGTCTCGCGCATCCAGCCGACGCAGGCAATCGCCTGCTCGAACAGGGAGTACTTGCAGCCTCCGCCATAGTCCGGGTTCGGGATGAACTCGGTCGAGATCTGGCCGAGTTTGGCCTTGGGGTCGCTTGCATGGTGGCGCATCAGGATGCGCAGCCCCTCCTTCCAGGGCTCCAGCCGGGTCTCGTCCCACTCGGCGTGATACTCGCCGGGCTCGGGCTGCTTGAACGGGTACTGGATGCCGCGGCCGACCGAGCCGTCGGGATGGTGGGCCAGAATGTTCTTCGGGTTATTGGGGATCGCGGCGCGGGCGTGGCAGTGCTTCACCCAGCCCGAGGTGACCCATTCCTCGATCACGTTGCCCGGCTTGTACGGGTCGAGCACCAACTCGCCCGAGGCGATCTTGGCGTCGGTGCCGAAGATCTTCTGTTCGTCCGGGTTGTCGATCTTGAAGATCACATGGCTGTGGTCGAGGGTCATGTTGAACTCGACCCCGCGGGCCTCGACCATCCGGGCGACTTTGGCGACCCGGGGGAAGTCCTCCGACCACATGTTCACATGCACCTCGAAGCAGGGCACGCAGCCGTACTTGTCGCCCAGCTCGGATGCTGTGAGATAGGCGGCCATCACCTCGTCGTCGGTGACCACATGACCGTCGGCGTGACGCAGCTTGATCTGGGTGTTGTGGACCAGGGAGCCGAGCTCGGCGCCGAGCTTCACGTTGCGCTCCAGCAGCCCCTCGTCGCCGCCCAGCTCGTAGAACCAGCCGCCGGCACGGATCGGCAGGCCGGTCTCCGCCGAGCCGGCCTTGAAGTCCTCGACCTGATCCGGGTCCGGGGTCTTGTCGATGTAATCGAAGACACCCGCCTCCTGCACCATGCGGAAGCGCGTGCGCACATCCGGCATGGGGTCGGCATCGGCGTGCTTGATGCCGTTGGTCTGGATGCCGAACAGCAGGTCGTTGGCCATGGATCCCTCCGCGTCGCCGCTCCCCGCCCGGCGCCAGATGGCCGGGCCGTCGGGGCGGCGTTGCGGATACCTTAAGGGAGGCTACGGCAGGGGTGGAGCCTCATTCGGCAGGTCGGCCCCGCCGGTCCCGTCGGCCTCCACGAACCAGTCGCCCATGACCGACGAGGTCACGAACACCGTGTCGTTCCGCTTCACGAGCAAGTCGAGGGACCTCTCGAAGAAATGCGCCACATGGGGCACGCCGATCAGGTGCGGGTGCAGGGCCAGCGTGATGACCCGCGGGTTCTGCTCCAGCTCCGGCTCCAGGGTGGCGACCGTCGCCTCCACCCGCTTGAAGAACTCGTCGGTGGAGCCGTTCTGCACCGCATAGATCGGCACGTCGTTCAGCTCCATCGTATAGGGCAGACCGACCATGGGGCCGTGGATCGTGCGCATCCAGACCGGCAGGTCGTCGACCACCCAGTCGTGCAGGAACTCGATCCCCTCCTCCTTCAGGATGTCGACCGTATCGAAGCTCTCGCCGATGCCGGGGCCGAGCCAGGCGCGGACTTGTCTGCCGTCCGCCGCCTTCAGCCGGTCGAGGCTCTTACGGATGACCGCGCGCTCGTCGTCCGCCTGTTTGAGGGATTGCTGGAACCAGCCATGGCCGACCAGCTCCCAGCCGGCTTCCACCACCGCGTCCATTAGGGCGGGATAGGCGTCGGCCACCTGGGCGTTGATCAGGGCGGAGGCGGGCAGGCCGCGCTCGGCCAGCATCCGCATGATCCGCGGCATGCCGACCCGCAGCCCGTACTCGACCCAGGAGAAGTTCGGCACGTCCGGCGGGGCGATCTGGGCGCCGTGCGGCGGCGGAATGATCCCGCGCGGCATCGGCCGGTTGATCGGCCAGTACTCGATGTTCATCGCCACATGGACGATCAGCGGCTTGCCGTTGAGCGGCGCCAGCTTCCGACGCTTGTTCGCCAGCTCGAAGGGAATGCGCGGGTTCGGCCACATGGCGGAGTCCTCCAAATCGGCGGTCAGGTCACGTGCAGGCGCAGGGCATCCGGCTTCCAGCTTACACGGACGGGAGCGCCCGGGGCCGGGGCCGGCGTATCGGATTCGCCGACCACCCGCGACACGATCTCCGTTCCGTCGGCCAGCTTCACCCGATGGGACAGGGTGAGGCCGAGATAGACGCTCTCGGTATAGGTTCCGTCGAGCGCGCAGCCGTCCGCCGGCGCCCCCTCAGCCGCGACCATCTCCACCAGTTCCGAGCGGATCGACAGGGCGACGGTCTCGCCCACCCGCACCGGCAGGTCGCGCCGCTCGACGGCAAGTGGCTGGCCGCAGACCTCCACCGTGACGCTCTGCTGCTCCACCGCCGTGACGGTGCCGGACAGCAGGTTGTTCTCGCCGACGAAGCTCGCGGTGAATCGGCGCTCCGGGGTGCGGTAGATGTCCCGCGCCGCACCCTGCTCCACCAGCTCGCCATTGGCGATCAGGGCGATGCGGTCGGCCACCGTCATCGCCTCCTCCTGGTTGTGGGTGACGTGGATGAAGGTGATGCCGACCTTCTCCTGCAGGTGCTTCAGCTCCAGGCACATGTCCTTGCGGAGCTGGGCGTCGAGGGCGGCCAGCGGCTCGTCCAGCAGCAGGATGTTGCGGCCCAGCACCAGGGCGCGGGCGAGCTGCACGCGCTGCTGCTGACCGCCGGACAGCTCGTGCGGCTTCCGGTTCTCGAAGCCTGTCAGCCCGACCATCTCCAGCATGGCCATGGACTTGTCGCGCACCTCGGCCTTCGGCAGCTTGGCAAGGCTGAGGCCGTAGCCGACATTGCCCAGCACCGTCATGTGCGGGAACAGGGCATAGGCCTGGAACACCATGGAGGTCGGCCGCTTGTCCGGCGGCAGGTGGGAGACCTCCTGGCCGTTCAACCAGACCTGACCGCTGGACGGCTTATGGAATCCGCCGATGGTGCGCAGCAGGGTGGTCTTGCCGCCGCCCGACGGGCCGAGAAGCACGAAATACTCGCCGGCCGCGATGGTCAGGTCGACGCCCTTCAGCGCCTGGACGCTGCCGTAGTTCTTGCTGAGCTGCCGGACCTGGACGGCTGGGGCGGTGGCGTTCATGACAATTCTCTCATGAGGTCGCGGGCACGGTGTTGGGTTCGGCGACCGGCTGCGCCCGTCGGGCGGCGGCTTCCGAGCGCAGCAGGGTGAAGACGATTATCCCGCCGATCAGCGCGATGGCGATGAAGCTGACGAAGCTGGACATGGCGTAGGACTGCTCCGACATGCCCTCGTTCAGCATCTGGCTGACCAGGACGGTGGTGAAGGTATCGAACCCGCCCTTCAGCAGGCTGGTGCGGGTGTATTCGTTGAAGCAGAGGATCACCGTGAAGGCCGAGGCGCTGAACACGCCGGCGCGGATCTGCGGGAACTCGATATCCCAGAACGCCCGCCAGCCGCTGGCCCCGCAGGCGCGGGCCGCCTCGGTCTGCTCCTTGTTGTAGCGTCCCATGGTGATCAGGATCACCACGAAGGCGTAGGGGATCGTGTAGATGATCAGCCCGATCACCGTGGTGGCGAAGCCCAGCCGGAACCAGGCGTCCATGAACGACACGCCGAGCACGTCGCCGAGCCACTGGAAGCTCAGATTGGCGTTCTTGAAGAACACCAACAGGGCGGCACTGAGGATGTCGGGTGCGACGAAGAGCGGGGCCAGCAGCAGGAACACCACCGCCACCTTGGCGCTGGTCGCCTTGTAGAACTTGGCCGCCAGCAGCGCCATCGGGATGGTCAGCACCGTTGTCGTCACCGCCAGGCCCAGGGTCCAGCGCAGCGCGCTCATGAGCTGGCCGTCGGAGAAGATCAGCCCGTACCAGCGCGTGGTGAAGTCGTACTCCGCAGCACCGAACCCGTTCTCGTTGAACGAGATGTACATGACGTAGAACACCGGGCTCATCAGCGTCGCCACGATCAGCAGCAGATAGGCCCATTTGGTGCGGTGCAGCCAGATATTCGCGTAATCGTCCATGATCCCGCCCCCTCAGTTCATCGGTGCTAGGATCTTGGTCAGGTCGAACAGCTTGTGGCCGATGTAGAGCAGCCCCATCAGCGTGGCCATCATGATCGCGCTGACCGCCATGGCCAGCGGGAAGTCGAGCGCGGTGATCGCCTGGGTGGCGATCAGCCCGGCATTCACCGCACCCGGGCCGCCCATGATGTTGGGGATCAGCGCCACGCCGATGCCGTTGACGAAGATGAACACCGCACCGGCGAAGATGCCCGGGGCGGCCAGCGGCAGGATCACGTCGACGAAGCGCCGCACGGGTCCCGCGCCGAGGTCATCGCAGACCTCGAAGATGTATTTCGGCACCGCCTCCATGGCGAGGAAGCCGGAGAAGACGATGAACGGCATGAAGGACAGCACCTCGCCGATGATCACGCCGGTATGGGTGTAGAGCAGGGCGGTGATCGGCTCGTCGATCAGGCCCAGATTCAGCAGCGTCTCGTTCACCAGGCCGTTGCGCTGAAGCACCGGGCGCAGGGCGAAGATCCGGATGATCTCCGACACCATGAACGGCAGGATGAACAGCAGCACCACCCGGTGCTGGGCCGCCTGGGGCACCGACTTGCGCACGAACACGGCGATCGGAAAGCCGAGGCAGAACGACACCACCACCGAGATCAGCGAATAGCCCATGGAGGCCAGGAAGTTCTGCAGCCGGGCAGAGAAGAAGAAGTTCTCATAGGCCAGCAGGCTGAACCCCGGCTCCATCCAGAACATCGTGCGCTCGAACACGCTGAACACGACGGTCAGCGCCATCGGCAGCGCGAAGAACAGCACCATGAAGACGATCGGAATATAGAACGCCCAGCCCGACATCCGCTCACGCCACGGAGTCTTAGGGGGACTCGGCCGGTAAGGCTCGACGGGGGGAAGCCCGTCGAGCCCGGTCTCAGTCGAGGCGGTCATCGGGGATCAGGCAGCCTGAACCCGGGACCACCAGTCCTGATAGGCACGCATGTTGGTCGGGAACACGTTCTGCCAGGAGTTGCCCGGCACCGCGATCCGCTCCTTCTTCCGGGCCAGACGCTCGGTGATCAGCGCCTTGGTCTCCGCGTCGAACGTGTCGGGATTGGCGTCCAGGTACTCCAGCACGCCCGTCATCTGCGGCGTGAAGCCGAGACCCGCCAGGGTGCGGGCGCCGAACCAGGGCGACAGATACAGGTTGGCCAGCTTGTAGAAGGTCTCGTCCATGCCGCGCTCGCGACCGCCGCGGGTCAGCATGACGATGTTGTTCCAGGTCTGGTGACCCTCCTTCATCGTGCCGTACCGGATGTCCTTGCCGGCCTTCTTGCCGGCGACGATCTGGACCGGCTCCCAGCAAGAGGCGACCAGCACCTCTTCGGACGCCAGCAGGTCGACGCCGTTCTGGAACCCGTCCCAGAAGGTGCGGAACTGGCCGGCCTTCTTCTTGTCGATCAGGAACTGGCAGACCCCCTTCACCTCGTCCTCGGTCATGTCGGACGGGTTGTCGATGTCCTGCTTGCCCGACTGCTTGAGGTAGATGGCGGTGTTGGTCAGGGTCGGCCCGAAATCGTTCTGCAGGGCGGCGCGCCCCTTGAACTGCTCGTCGAACAGCACCTCCCAGGAGGTCAGCTCCTCGCCGATGACGTCGTAGTTGAAGGCCAGCGCATCGGCGTTGGAGATGTAGGGGATGGCGTAGACCTTGCCCTCGTAGCGGATGGTATCCGCCGCGTCCCCGCCCTCGAGGTAGCGCTTCTCGATGATCGACCAGTTCGGGATCTTCGAGACGTCCAGCTCGGCGATCGCGTTCTGGCCGGCCAGCGCATCCTCCATGCCCCCGCCATTGTCGGTCATGGCGTCGTACAGGGCATTGCCGTCGCCGACCACCATCTTCTGGATCGACTCGTCGGCGCGGGCGCTCTTGGCGACGTTGACCAGCTTGATGCCGGCCTCCTTCTCCATCGAGCTCCAGTCCTTCTCGCCGACCCGGGCGATGCCCGGCGCCCAGAACTTCAGACCTTCCTCGGCGCGGGCGACGCTCGGCAGCATCGCGGCAGTCGCCGCGGTTCCCATCATCGCCATCATCTGGCGCCGGGTGAATTCAAACTGGTTCATGGTTTTCAAAGCCCCCTTAAAGCTCGTCCCAGACTGCGGTGGCGCCACGCCTCCCTGTATGTGCCAGCCACGGTTTTCCTGGCCTTGTTTGTCGCTGCGGCGCCGTTTGGGAAGTAGCTTGGGCGGGGTGCGGTTCAATTGGCAAGACGTGAAAACTGAAAACTGTCGACAGATTTCCGCCCCGACATCCCGGGTTCAGTCGATGGCGAACAGGTCGGCGCGGATCGCGGTGTCCTCCGACAGCCGGGCGGCGGCCGGGCTGTCATAGACCACCATCAGCTCGCGGCCGCCGTCACTGCGCTCGGTGAGCGCGATCCCCTCGGCATGGTCGGTGCCGTAGCCGTAGGGCAGGTCCATCACCCGCTCCAGCTTCTGGTAGGGAACCACGCTCTGCCTCTGCACCTGGGTGGTCCAGGCACCGGGCCAGCGGATCAGGGCCACCGGGCCGTCCAGGTCCATGGTCGGGCCGGCGAGGATCAGCAGGTCGTCGCCATCGGCCTGAAGGTCGCGGATGCCGAGGCCCTCCAGGTCGATGAAGTATTTGCGATAGCGCTCCCCGTCCGGCCCGATCCGGCGCGGCTTCAGGTGCCCCGACTTGGTCAGCTTCATCCGCAACTCCAGGATCACCGCCCAGCCGCGCAACACCGGGCCGCGCAGGCCGAGCAGAACCCGGTCGCCCCGGGCGGCGATGCCCTCTATGTCGAAGCCGTTCTCCTTGCAGGGGATCTCCATGAAGCGGCCGAGATGGATGTCCTTCGCCAGGCTCTTGGTCAGCGGCGTCCTGCCCTTGCGCAGCCGCACACTGGCCGGCCGTCTCCCATCCTCGGTCTCCGTGAGCGACGGGGCCCAGGTGCCGTTGCCGGTATCGACCAGGGGGAGGCGGCCGATCACCCGGCGCGCCACGTTGCTCTTCACCTCGGTCAGCCGGCTCATCGCCACCGAGGGGTCGTTCTCGTGCCATTTCGGCTTCTTGCGGGTCAGCCCGTGGGAGCCGGTGATCCACAGCCAGCCGTCGTCGATCGCCAGCCCCTCGATATCGATCTCGTCGCCCTCGTCGCCGTGCAGGTCGAAGGCTTCGTGCAGGTTGTGGGTCTGGTGGTCGGACCAGCGCGAGCCGCCGGTGCGGGTGAGCTGCTCGATCGTCGTCGTCTCGTCGCAGGCCAGCCACATGCTGCGCCCCAGCACCGCCAGCGCCGACAGGTCCTGGCGCAGCGGATCGAACACGGCATCGACCTCGGAATGATGCTGGAAGTCGAGCCGGACCCGCCTGTGGGGCTGGGCGCTCGTCGGCCAGGGGGCGTCCGGGGTGGCGGCGTCGGCTGTCATGAACGGCTCCTGCTGGCGGTGACGGAATGAAGCAAAACGTCCCACGACCGAGGTCGGTTCCCAAGATTCACAGGGGCCTGTGAAACACCTGAAAGAACGGCCCATTTGGCCAGAAAGAGGGTTGCTAAAGCCGGGAAGACCCACACCTCACATCCCCGGCACCGAAGAAGAAGGAGATTTGTCCCATGGCACACAGCGTTGCCGTCCTGAGCACCGAGAACGTGACCCACAACGTCGTTCGCCTGACCGTGGAGAAGCCGGAAGGCTATGACTACAAGCCGGGCCAGGCGACGGACGTTGCCCTCGACCGCGACGACTGGCGCGACGAGCAGCGGCCCTTCACCTTCACCTCGCTGACCGATGCCGATCACCTGGAATTCACCATCAAGGTCTATCCCGACCATGACGGCGTCACCGAACAGATCGGCAAGCTGAAAGCCGGCGACCGGCTGCTGATCGACGACCCTTGGGGGGCGATCCAGTATAAGGGCCCGGGCGTCTTCGTCGCCGGCGGCGCGGGGGTCACCCCGTTCATCGCCATCCTGCGCGACCTGCAGCGCAAGGGGGAAGTGAAGGACCAGAAGCTGATCTTCTCCAACAATACCGAGCGCGACATCATCCTGCGCGAGGAGTTCGAGGCGATGGACGGACTCGACTGCCTGTTCACCGTCACCGACCAGGACGACAGCCCGCTCGCCCGCGGCCTGGTCGACCGCGACTTTCTGAAGACGCATGTGAATGATTTCGCCCAGGAATTCTACGTCTGCGGCCCGCCGAAGATGATCGAGGCCGTGACCGAGGACCTGAAGGCCCTGGGCGCCGATCCGGACTCCGTCGTGCTGGAGGAATAATCATTTATGAAAGCTCTGGCGAATAAACCGACGGGAACTGCGGTCTGACTCGTTCGTTACCAAGCGAAACGAAACAAGGAGGCCGACATGCGACTGCGATACACAGCTCTCGCCCTCGCCGGAGCCCTTGCGATGCAACCGCTCGCCGCCGCTCCCGCCCTGGCGCAGGACGCCAACAGCAACAGCACCCTGGGCATCTCGAACAAGAATATCGGCCGGGTGATCGGCGGCATCGGCGGCGCGCTGATCGGCTCCCAGTTCGGCGGCGGCAGCGGCAAGATGGTCGCCGTCGCGGCCGGCGCGCTGGGCGGGCTGTTCCTTGGCGGCGAGGTGGCCGAATACCTGACCGAGCGCGACCAGCAGGGCATCGCCCAGACCTCCCAGCAGGCGCTGAACACCGGCCAGACCCAGACCTGGACCAACCCGGACACCGGCCTGACCACCACCGCCCAGGTGCAGGACGTGAGCTACCGCCCGGCGCCCTCGGCCACCGCGACCAATGACAACAGCAAGCTCGCCTGGCGGGTGCCGACCATGCAGCTCGTGGGTGCCGACTACGCCGCGACGACCAAGACCAATGTGCGCGGCGGCCCGAGCACGAACTACGCGATCATGGATCAGCTCGAAAAGGGCGAGACCGTCCGTGTGGTCGGCAAGGTCGCGAACGAGAACTGGTACATGATCTCGCGCAACGGCATCGGTAAGGGCTTCGTCTTCGGCGACCTGCTGCGCCGGGCCGATACCGGCACCTACACCGCCGAGCGGCCGCAGTCCGGCGCCACCCAGGTGAACGCGCGTGAGTGCTCGATCATCACCCAGCGGGTGGAGGCACCGAACGGCCGCACCGAGACCCGCGAGGCGCAGGCCTGTCAGCGCGCCGACGGAACCTGGGAGCTGGTGTAATGGCTCGGAACCCCGCACAGATGATCCGCGCCGCCGGCCTGTCGCTGATGCTGGTGCCGGCCACTCTCGCCTCCGCCTCGGCCGCCGAGCGGCTGGTGGTCCAGGAGCCCGACCTTCTGGTCGTGGTCGACCGGGAGGTCGGCTGCGGCGAGATCACCGAGCTGACCCTGCGCTCGTCCGACCGCGACCTGTTCCGCAAGGAGAGTGCCCGCATGCAGCGGGTGGTCGACGGCACCCGGGCGATCCTCGGCTTCGAATGCGCCCGGATCCCGGCCTTCAACATAACCGGCGAGGACAGCCAGACCGGCGAGGTGCTGTTCCGCGGCACCGCCGGCGATCCCACCCGCTGGCTGGTGCAGTCGAGCCAGGCGCTGGCCGCCGCCCCGTCGGGCACCGGCTCGACCGTCGGCAGCGGCGCCTCCGGCGGAAGCACCGGCACCACCGGCAGCGGCACCGTGTCGCTCGGCGGCGATGCCGTGGGCGGGGTGCGCACGGGCATGACGGTGGCCGAGGCCTCCAATGCCGCCGGCGACGACTTCCCGGGCAAGCCGGTCTATCGCCGCGACCTGCAGGCGCTTGTCGCGGGCGATGAGGATTGCGTCGGCCGGCTGCAGAGCCGCACCCGCCTGATCGCCGGCCAGCGCTGCCTGGTGGCCCAGACCGTGGAGAGTGATCCGCCGCGGGTCTATCAGACCATCCTGCACCAGGCGGTGGACCAGGATCAGCGCGAGCAGATCGTCGCCCAGCTCGAACAGCAGTTCGGCCGCCCCGCTAAGCGGGAGCGTGGCGAGTTGCCGGGGTCGAGCTGGAACAATGCCGGGAACAAATACGCGCTGCTCTCCTGGCGTGCCCCGCTGGAGCGCCCGATCGAGGCCTCGGCCCGGCCGAGCGGCATCGATCCGGTGACCTACGCGCTGGAGGCCCTGGTGGTCAGCTACGGCGACACCACCGAGGTCACCGTATGGTCGACGGACACCACCCTGCTGAGCCGCAATCCGCAGATCAAGGCGAAGTTCTGAGCTGTCGCTCGGCGTTGAGCCTGCCGTCAGCCCCGGTTCCCCGCCGGGGCTGAACTCGTTTAGGGCATGTCGAAGGGCGGGGCGTGTCGCGCCGAAGGGCGAGCGGAGTCCTCGACGGACCGCCCTACCCCAGATCCAGCGTCTTATGCTCCCCCACCGCCGGCACCGGGCCATAGGTACGGGTCTCGCCATCGACGATAGCCGCCGGCGCCGGGTAGGAGACCGGACCGTTGGGGGTCTCCACCGTCACCCGGCGCACATGCGGATGGGCCGAGAGCGCGTCCATGTCGTTGACCCGGGCGAAGGCCACGTCGGCCTTGTCCAGCATCGCCTCCAGATCGTCGGCGGTGTGCCTGGCAAAAACCTCGGCGACCAGACCGTCGGTCTGCGGCCGGTTGCGGACCCGCAGCACGTTGGTCTTGTAAAGCTCGTGCACCGTCAGCCCCTCGTCGCCCAGGACATGGCGGGCGAGGTTGGCCCATTCCCGCTCGCTCTGGATCGAGATCAGGATCAGCACCCCGTCCGACGAGGCGAAGGCGCCGTAGGGCGAGATCGAGGGGTGGGCGAGACCGATCCGCTTGGGCGACTTGCCACCCTCGTGGTTCAGCAGCGGCACGGTCTCCCAATCGGCCATGACGTCGAACATGGAGATCCGGATATCGGCCCCGTCCCCATGGATCCCCCGGCCGATCAGCGCCTCCAGGATGGCGGCGTGCGCCGTCGCGCCGGTCGCGATGTCGACCACAGAGATGCCGACCCGGGCCGGCCCGTCCGAACCGCCGGTAATGGAACACAGGCCGGATTCCGCCTGAATGAGAAGGTCGTAGGCCTTGCGCTGGGCCAACGGGCCGCTGTCGCCATAGCCGCTGATCGAACACATGATCAACCGGGGATGGTCCTTGCGGATCTGCTCCAGCGGGAAGCCGAGACGGCCGATGGCGCCGGGCTTCAGGTTCTGCACCAGCACGTCGGCCTCGGCGATCAGCTTGCCCAGGGTCTGCTTGCCCTCGGCGCTTGCCAGGTCGACCACCAGGGATTCCTTGCCCCGGTTCAGCCAGACGAAATAGCTGCTCTGTCCCCTGGCCACGTCGTCGTAGCCGCGGGCGAAGTCGCCCTCCGGCCGCTCGATCTTGATCACCCGCGCGCCGGCATCGGCCAGCCGAGAGGTGCAGAACGGGGCCGCCACCGCCTGCTCCAGGGCGAGGACGGTCAGACCCTCCAGGGGACGGTTTTTCGACACCATCAGAAGGACCGGGGCAGGCCGAGGATGTGCTCGGCGACGTAGCTGAGGATCAGGTTGGTGGAGATCGGCGCCACCTGGTAGAGCCGGGTCTCGCGGAACTTGCGCTCCACGTCGTATTCGGTCGCAAAGCCGAAGCCGCCATGGAACTGGATGCAGGCATTGGCCGCCTCCCAGGACGCCTTGGCGGCCAGGTACTTGGCCATGTTGGCCTGGGCGCCGCAGGGCTGGTTGGCGTCGAACAGCCGGCAGGCCTCGAAGCGCATCAGGCTGGCCGCCTCGATCTCGATATAGCTTTCGGCGATCGGGAACTGAACGCCCTGGTTCTGGCCGATCGGCCGGCCGAACACCACGCGCTCCTTGGCATAGGCGGAAACCTTGTCGATGAACCAGTGGCCGTCGCCGATGCACTCGGCGGCAATCAGGGCCCGCTCGGCGTTCAAGCCGTCGAGGATGTACTTGAAGCCCATCCCCTCCTCGCCGATCAGGTTCTCGGCCGGGATCTCCAGGTTGTCGAAGAACAGCTCGTTGGTCTCGTGGTTGACCATGTTTTGGATCGGCTTGACCTCCAGGCCGTTGCCGATCGCGTCCTTCAGGTCGACGATGAAGATCGACATGCCGCGCGACTTCTTCTCCACCTCCTCCAGGGGGGTGGTGCGGGCCAGCAGGATCATCAGGTCGGAATGCTGGATGCGCGAGATCCAGACCTTCTGGCCGTTGATGACGTAGCGGTCGCCCTTGCGCTCGGCCTTGGTCTTGATCTTGGTCGTGTCGGTGCCGGTGGTCGGCTCGGTCACGCCCATGGACTGCAGCCGCAGCTCGCCGGATGCGATCTTCGGCAAATAATACTGCTTCTGTTCGTCCGAGCCGTGCCGCAGCAGCGTGCCCATGTTGTACATTTGGCCGTGGCAGGCGCCGGAATTGCCGCCCGACCGGTTGATCTCCTCCATGATCACGGAGGCTTCGGTGAGGCCGAGACCGGACCCGCCGTACTCCTCCGGGATCAGGGCGGCCAGCCAGCCGGCCTTGGTGAGCGCGTCGACGAACTCCGCCGGATAGCCGCGTTTCTCGTCCACCGCGCGGTGATATTCCGGCGGAAACTCGGCGCAGAGCGCGCGCACGGCGTCACGAATGTCGGTGTAGTCGTCAGCAGGCGTCACCTGTTCCTCCGAAGCTGTCTGGTCTTTTTACGGCTGCGCTCAGAGTGTCGGATGACCGAGCGCGTGACGGAAGCGGTTCTTTACATAGACCCCGTCGCGCGGAGGCAAGACGCGATCGACCTCGCCGACATCGATCTTCACCGTGGCGAAGCTGGTACCGGCCCGGGCATGCATGCGCTCGCGCAGCTCCGCCACCCCGGCCATATCGCTGACGACCTTGGTCCAGGGGAAGTTCGCCGCCGCCGCCATGCGCGACAGCTCGATGCCCCGGCCCGCGTGGCTCTGCTGCATCCCGGTCTCGCCGTAATGGCCGTTGTCGAGGACGGCGAAGGTCAGGTTCGGCGGCAGCACCTGGCCGATGGTCGCCAAGGCACCCAGCCCCATCAGCATTTCGCCGTCGCCGGTCAGCACCAGCACCGGGCGGGTGCGCTGGCTCATCGCCAGGCCGAAACCGACGGTGGCGGCACTGCCCATGGCGGCCCAGAGGTAGTAATTGTGGTCGTGATCGCCGGCGGCCATGGCGTCGTAGCTGGGCGAGCCGAGGCCGGTGACGACCAGCAGGTCGCCGCGATCCTTTAGGAGTTCCGCGGTCACGGCGCGGCGGTCGAGCAATCCGGTCATCTCACTTCACCCACTTCTTCTCACCGATCAGCCGCTGGCCGAGCAGGACCGCACAGGCCTCGTCGCCGTTGAACGCCATGGTCGCCGCACCCTGGATCAGGGGGGCGACCTCCTCGGGATGGTCGGCGCGCCAGGTGCGCACGCCCATGAGCTTGAGGGCGGCTTCGGTCGCCTGACCCATCGGGTTCTGCCACGGATTGAACTCCGCCCAGTCGCCACGCATGGTCACCAGCATCAGCAGCGGGAACCTGCTCATCGCCTGCAGCGCCAGGGTGTTCAGGCAGTTGCCGACGCCGCTCGACTGCATCAGCAGCGCGCCCCGCTCGCCGCCGAGCCAGGCACCGGCGAGGTAGCCAATCCCCTCCTCCTCGGTGGTCAGAGCGAGCGAGGTGATCTCGTTGTCGGCCTCGGCCGAGCGGATCGCGGCGGCATGGCCGGCGTCGGGCACGTAGACCACGTGTCGGACATCGAAGCGTCGCAGGATCGGCAGAACCTGATCCTGCCAGGTCTCTCCAGGCTGGGTTTGGCCCCTCTCGGCCATCATCGCGGTCATCTCGCCTCCAGAAATCGCTCATCAGCGGCGAGTAACGGGGTACCGAGACACAAAGCCGAATACGAGAAGCATATTTCTTAATCAGATATGCCATGATTTAATAGCTTATGGATCTGCGGCAGCTGAAGACCTTCCTGCATGTGGCCGAGCTCGGCAGCCTGAGCCGCGCCGCGGACCGGCTGCACACCGCCCAGCCGGCACTCGGCCGGCAGATCCGGCTGCTGGAGGAGGAGCTGGGCGGCGCGCTGTTCTCCCGCCACGGCCGCGGCATGGTCCTGACCGACACCGGGGCGCTGCTGGTGGAGCGGGCAACGGCGATCCTGCGCATGGTGGAGGATACCCGCGAGGCGCTGACCGCCTCGCTGGGCGCGGTCAGCGGCGCGGTGAGCCTGGGCGTCTCGCCGACGGCGGGCGAGGTCCTGTCGGGCCGGCTGGTGGAGCGGTTCCTGCGCGACTATCCGCAGGTGACGTTCCGCATCGTCCCGGCCTTCAGCGGCTATCTGGCGGAGATGCTGCAGCGCGGCGAGATCGATCTGGCGGTGATGTACCAGACCGCCGCGATCCAGAACATTCCAAGCGAACCGCTGATCCAGGAGACCCTGTTCCTGGTCGGCGCCGCGTCGACCGCGCTGGATCTGGAGACCCCGAGCGACTTCGCCAAGCTGGCCGATCTGCCGCTGGTCCTGCCCGGTCCCCGGCACGGGCTGCGCATCCTGCTGGAGAACGCCGCCCGGCAGGCGGGGGTCGCCCTGCGGGTGACGGTGGAGGCCGAGGCGCTGCAGACCCTGAAGGAACTGGCGGTGCGCGGGCTCGCCCATACGGTGCTGCCGCTGCCGGCGATCCACCCCGAACTGAGGGCCGGGACGTTGCGGGCGTCACCGATCGCCAACCCGACCCTGGACCGCCGGCTGATCCTGGCCCGCTCCATCGTGCGGCCTGCCTCGCGGGCCGTGCGGGTCTTCGCCGATACCCTTCGGGCGGAAACCGCGGATATGGTGCGTGACGGCGTGTGGCAGGGCGAGCTGCTGCTCGACCGGCCGGCCTGATGGTGCTGGCGATGGAAGTGGATGGAGGGACCGGCCATGAGCAGCGACACACCCTCGGGCTACCGCGACGGCATCGCCAGCCGGCTGTTCCGCGACGTGCTGAAGATCCGCCACCTGCGGATCCTGGCCGCCCTCGACCAGATGCGGCAGATCACCAAGGTCGCCCGCGCCTTCAACGTCACCCAGCCGGCCATCTCCAAGCAGATCGCCGAGCTGGAGCGTGAGCTGGGCACCCCGATCATCCATCGCCAGGGCAATTCGGTCGCCTTCACCCCCGCCGGCACGGTGCTGGTGCGCCATGCCAAGGACGTGCTGTCGCGGATCCAGCGTACCGAGTTCGACATCGAGGCCCTGCGCAAGGGGCTGGGCGGCAACGTGCGGATCGGCGTGGCCTCCAGCCTGATGCCGACCATCGTGCCGGAGGCGATCCGACTGATGATCCAGGCCGCCCCGTCCTGCGTCGTCACCGTGTCGGAAGGGCATTTCGGCCAGATGCTGCCGCTTCTCTATGCCGGCGACCTGGACCTGCTGGTCATGCGGATCTGGAAGCCGTTCACCGTGGAGGGGGTGGAGCAGCTCTCCCTCGGCCGTGAACCGCTGGTGGTGGTGGCCGGCACCGATCATCCGCTGTCCCGGCAGAAGGAGATCAGCTGGGAGACCGCCCTGGAATGGCCCTGGCTGAAGGCCGCATCCGGATCGCTCGCCGCGGACGGCATGAACGAGTTCCTGGCGGAGAAGGGTCTTGGCCCCATGCCGGGCCAGATCGAGGCCGCGTCCATCGTGCTCAGCCTCAGCATGATGCGGCTGATGCCCTGCCTCGCCCTGTTCCCCGAGCGCCTGGCCCGCTACCATTCCGCCCGGGGCGAGCTGTCGATCCTGTCGATCAGCACCGGCGGTTATCTGTCGGAGTCGAACTGCTTCTGGCTGTCGAGCCAGACGGACGAAACGGTGACCCTTCTCCGCGAGTGTCTGGTTCAGGCGGCCCGGGACCTGTTCGACAACTGACCCGTCCACATAACCATTTAGTTATGCTGCGGGCGCGAAATGTAATTTGTTGCAGTTGGAAGCGGCTGTTAGCGTTTCACCTGAGGGGAGAATTCGGGTCGCATCCACGCCGCGCTCAACCGGCCTCAAGAGCCGGATCGACATTACCATTTTCGCGGATCGAGACCGACCGTTTCTCCCAGATCGGGGGCGATACCTGTCCGGCATCCCTGTCGGCGCAGGCATCGAGAGTCACCCGCCCCTAAGATGGCGGGCCATGACCAAACACGGAGGTAAACGGATATGACACAGAGGACGTCGCGACGCGCCGGCTTGAAGGGGCTGGCTGTCCTGGCCGCTCTCGGCACGGCCGCGTGGCTGCCGACCCCGGCCCTGGCCGGCAAGGCGGACGACACGCTGAACATCGCCTGGGACCGCGAGCTGCCGAACGCCGACTACTACTTCAACAACTCGCGCGAAGGCATCGTCGTCAACCGGCTGATCTGGGACAACCTGATCTACCGCGACCCGAACACCGGCGAGTTCCACGGCCTGCTGGCCGAGAGCTTCGAGATCGTCGACGACACGACCTTCGAGTTCAAGCTGCGCAAGGGCGTGGTGTTCCATAACGGCGAGGAGTTCGATTCCGGCGACGTGGTCGCCACCATCAACTTCCTGCTGAAGCCCGACACCGGCAAGCTCGCCCAGCAGGGCGTGGACTGGATCAAGGGTGCGGAGGCGATCGACGACTACACCGTGCGGATCTACGCGCTCGAGCCGACCCCGCTGGCCACCCTGTACCTGGCGGGCGACGTGCCGATCTATCCGGAGAAGTACTACGCCGAGGTCGGCCCGAGCGGCATGGGCGAGGCCCCGGTCGGCACCGGCCCGTACAAGGTCACCAAGCTGGTTCCCGGCAAGGAGATCGTGTTCGAGGCCAACGAGAACTACTACGAAGGCAGCCCGAAGGGTCAGCCGGCGATCGGCAAGATCCACCAGCGGACCATTCCCGACGTGAACACCCAGATCGTCGAGCTGACCTCCGGCAAGCTGGACTGGATCTGGAAGGTTCCGGCCGACCAGGCCGAGAAGCTGGCCACCCTGCCCAGCCTCAACGTCATCTCCGCCGGCACCATGCGCGTCGGCTATCTGACCTTCGATGCCGTCGGCAAGTCGGGCGACAATCCGTTCCAGGACGTCCGCGTCCGTCAGGCGGTGGCCCATGCCATCGACCGCAAGGCGATCGTCGACAACATCGTGCGCGGCGCGTCTGAAGTGATCCACTCGGCCTGCTTCCCGGAGCAGTTCGGCTGCACCCAGGACGTCACCCAGTACGAGTACGATCCGGAGAAGGCGAAGGCGCTGCTGGCCGAGGCCGGCTATCCGGACGGCTTCCGCACCGAGTTCTATGCCTATCGCAACCGCGACTACCTGGAGCCGATGCTCGGCTTCCTGCAGCAGGTGGGCATCGAGACGGACCTGCGCTACGGCAAGTACGCCGCGACCCGCGACGCGATCCGGTCCGGCAAGGTGCCGCTGGCGTTCATGACATGGGGCTCCGGCTCCGTGCCGGATGTCGATGCCATCGCCCCGGTGTTCTTCGGCGGCGGCCCGGACGACCTGGCCCAGGATCCGGAAGTGCAGGCGGCCCTGGCCAAGGGCGGCGGCACCGTGGACACGGACGTCCGCATCGAGGCCTACAAGACCGCGCTGAAGAAGATCGCCGCGGAGGCCTACTGGCTGCCGCTGTGGACCTTCAACACCAACTACGCGATCTCCCAGGAGGTCGACTGGACGCCGACGGCGGACGAGATCCCGCGCTTCTTCCTCGCCAAGTGGAAGTAAGCTAGGCACCCGCGGCCGCCCCGCCGGCATCCGACCGGCCGGGGCGGCCGCACCTCACATCCTCTAGCTGATGGCGCTGCGATGCTTGTCTACACCGCAAAACGCTTGCTCCTGGCCGTGCTCGTCAGCCTGACGGTCTCGGCCCTGGTGTTCAGCCTGCTGTATCTCAGCGGCGATCCGGCGACCGCGCTCGCCGGCGAGCGCGCCAACGAGGCCGACATCCAGGCGATCAAGGCGGCCTACGGCTTCGATCAGCCGGTCTATATCCAGTATTTCAAGTGGCTGGCCGGCGCGGTGCAGGGCGAGTTCGGCGAGTCCGTCTATTTCCGCATGCCGGTGATCGACCTGATCGTGGAGCGCCTGCCGGTGACCATGATGCTCGGGGTCAGCGCCATGACCTTCGCGCTGCTGCTGTCGATCCCGCTCGGCGTGCTGGCGGCGATGTACCAGAACAGCCTGATCGACCGCGCCGCCCTGCTGCTGGCCGTCGTCGGGCAGGCGATGCCCAGTTTCTGGTTCGCCCTGATGCTGATCGTGCTCTTCGCCTACTGGGTCCCGATCCTGCCGGCCAGCGGCTCGGATTCCTGGCAGCATTTCGTGCTGCCGACCATCGTGCTCGGCTACTACGCGACCCCGGCCTTCATGCGGCTGACCCGCACCGGCCTGCTCGACGTGCTGTCCTCGGATTACGTCCGCACCGCCCGCGCCAAGGGCCTGAGCCCGGCCAAGGTGCTGTTCAAGCACGCCCTGCGCAATGCCATCATCCCGGTGGTCAGCCTGGCCGCGGTGCAGTTCGGCTTCATGCTCACCGGCTCGATCATCATCGAGACCGTCTTCGCGCTGCATGGCGCCGGCTTCCTGGCCTGGGAGTCGATCTCCCGGTCGGACTTCCCCACGGTGCAGGCGGTGCTGCTGCTGTTCTCGTGGTTCTACATCATCCTCACCTTCCTGGCGGATCTGCTGAACGCCTGGCTCAACCCCAGAATCCGGGTGGCTTGAGATGTCGGTCATGAACTCCACCGCCCCCAGCGCCGAGCAGATCCTGGCCCCCACACCGGGCCAGATCCTGCGCCGCCGGATCTTCGGACACCGGGGCATCGTCATCGGCGGCGGGATCTTCTTCACCATCGTGGCGATGGCCCTGCTGGCGCCGCTGCTGGCCCCCTACGACCCCTACCACCAGGACCTGATCCACCGCATGGCGCCGCCGGTCTGGCAGGAGCGCGGCACCTGGGACCACATCCTGGGCACCGACCAGGTCGGCCGCGACTATCTCAGCCGACTGATCTACGGCGCTCGGATCTCGCTGCTGATCGGCGTCATGGCGGCCCTGATCTCCGGTATCATCGGCACTGCCATGGGCGTGGCCGCCGGCTATTTCGGCGGCAAGGTCGACATGGTCGTCACCTTCCTGATCACCTGCCGGCTGTCCCTGCCGGTGATCCTGGTCAGCCTCGCGGTGGTCGCCATCGTCGGCGGCTCGCTGGAGATGGTGATCCTGGTCCTCGGCCTGCTGCTGTGGGACCGCTACGCCGTGGTCATGCGCTCCAGCACTCAGCAGATCCGCTCGCTGGACTACATCGCCGCCGCCCAGGCCGCCGGCTGCTCCACCTGGTACATCCTGGCCCGCGAACTGCTGCCCAACGTGATGAACCAGCTCATCGTCGTGGCGACCCTGGAATTCGCCCACGCGGTTCTGCTGGAGGCGGCCTTGAGCTTCCTCGGCCTCGGCGTTCAGCCACCGCTGCCGTCCTGGGGCCTGATGATCTCCGAGGGTCGGAACTACATCCTGTTCGACCCCTGGCTGATCGCCATCCCCGGCACCGCCCTGTTCCTGCTGCTGCTGGCCGTCAACCTGCTGGGCGACGGCGTGCGCGACGTCACCGTTCCCGAAAACCGGGCCTAGGAGACGCACGATGACGACTACGCTCAGCGTGGAGAACCTGCGCGTCTCCATCCCGCTCGCCGCCGGCACCCTGCATGCGGTGCGCGGCATCAGCTTCGAGGTGGCCCGGGGCGAGACCCTGTGCCTGGTCGGCGAGTCCGGCTGCGGCAAGTCGCTGACCTCGCTCGCCCTGATGAACCTGCTCCCCAGCCGCGCCAAGCGCGAGGCGGACCGCATCGCCTTCGACGGCTCCGACCTGCTGAAGCTCGGCGAGCGCGGCATGGCCAAGGTGCGCGGCAACACCATGGCGATGATCTTCCAGGAGCCGATGACTTCGCTGAACCCGGCCTACACCATCGGCAACCAGTTGGAAGAGGGCATCCGCCTGCACAAGGGCGTGTCGGCGAAGGAAGCGCGGGACCGGGCGATCTACCTGCTGGAGAAGGTCGGCATCACCGCCGCCGCCAGCCGGCTCGGCCAGTACCCACACCAGCTCTCCGGCGGCCTGCGCCAGCGCGTGATGATCGCCATGGCGCTGATGTGCAGCCCCGACCTGCTGATCTGCGACGAGCCGACCACCGCCCTGGACGTGACGATCCAGGCGCAGATCCTGCACCTGATCAAGGACCTGCAGCGCGAGTTCGACATGGCGGTGATCCTGATCACCCACGATCTCGGCGTCGTCGCCCGCGTCGCCGACCGGGTGGCGGTGATGTATGCCGGCGAGATCATCGAGAGCGGGGCCGTCGGCGAGATCTTCAGCCGGCCGACCCATCCCTATACCCAGGGGCTGCTGAACTGCATTCCGGTCCCCGGCAAGACACGGCAGGGCGAGCGGCTCGGCACCATCCCGGGCATCGTGCCGTCGATGATCGGCGAGATGTCCGGCTGCGCCTTCGCCAACCGCTGCGACTACGCCCAGGACATCTGCCTGCAGCCCTTGGAAACCCGTGACATCGTGCCCGGACACGCTGTGCGCTGCGCCCGCGCCGAGGAGGTGCAGGCGCTGACCGCAGGAACGCTTCAGGCGGGGTCCATCCAGTCGGGGAGCCCGGCATGACCAGCACACCGATCCTCGAAGCCCGCGACCTGCACTGCACCTTCCAGGTCCGCCAGGGCATGTTCCAGCCGAAACGCGCGCTGCGCGCCGTCAACGGCGTGTCGCTCAGCATCGAGAAGGGCGGCGTGCTGGGCCTGGTCGGCGAGTCCGGCTGCGGCAAGTCCACGGTCGCGCGCATGCTGCTCGGCCTGCAGGAGCCGACCTCCGGCACCCTGGCGATCGCCGGTCAGCCGCTGGAGGAGATCGGCCGCAAGGAGCTCGCCAAGCGGGTCCAGCCGATCTTCCAGGACCCCTATTCCTCCCTCAACCCGCGCAAGACGATCGGCAGCATCATCACCTTGCCGCTCTACATCCACAGCGTGGGCGACAAGGCCGACTGGCGGCGCAAGGTCGAGGACATCATGGACCTCTGCGGCCTGCCGAAGCGGGCCTACGACATGTATCCAAGCCAGCTTTCCGGCGGCCAGCGCCAGCGCGTCGCCATCGCCCGCGCCCTGGTGATGCGGCCGGAGATCGTGATCTGCGACGAGCCGACCTCCGCCCTGGACGTGTCGGTGCAGGCGCAGATCCTGAACCTGCTGCTGGACCTGCAGAAGGAGCTGGGGCTCACCTACGTGCTGATCAGCCACAACCTCGCCGTGGTCGAGCTGATCGCCACCAAGGTCGCCGTCATGTATCTCGGCCGGATCGTCGAGGAGGCGGAGGGACAGGCCTTCTTCGCCAAGCAGCGCCACCCCTATTCGGAAGCCTTGCTGGCCTCGGTGCTCACACCCCAGGCCGGGCTCGGGGTGCCGGACGCCCAGCTCGGCACCACCTTCCCGAACCCGATCGACCCGCCCCCGGGCTGCGTCTTCCATCCGCGCTGCGTGCATGCGGGTGGTGTGTGCAAGACCACCGCGCCGAAGACCATCCGCGACGGCCGCGGCCTGGTCGAATGCCACCTGTTCGACGACGCCGTGACCGTCTGACCCGCCCTCGACCATCTCTCGCATCTGCATCAAGGAGACCGACCGTGACAGAGCCGTGTGACCTCTCGGCCGTGGAGGCGCGCCGCCTGATCGGCGCCAGGCAGCTCTCGCCGGTGGAGCTCCTGGCCTCCTGCAGGGCTCGGATCGAGGCGGTCAACCCGACCCTGAACGCCGTTCCCACCACCTGCTGGGACCGGGCGGAGGGCGAGGCGAAGGCGGCCGAGGATGCGGTGATGCGCGGCGACGACCTGCCGACCCTGCACGGCCTGCCCATGGGGGTGAAGGAGACCATGGTGAGCGGCGGTGTGCGCACCACCTTCGGCTCGCCGATCTTCGCCGACAACGTGCCGGCGAAGGACGAGCGCCTGGTCGCCGTCGCCCGCCAGGCCGGCGCGGTCGCCATCGGCAAGACCAACGTCCCGGAGTTCGGGCTTGGCGCCAATTCCACCAACCCGGTCTTCGGCTCGACCGGCAATCCGTTCGACCCCAAGCGGGTCTGCGGCGGCTCCTCCGGCGGCTCGGCGGTCGCGCTGGCCACCGGCATGGTGCCCGTGGCGCTTGGCTCCGACACCGGCGGCTCCCTGCGCACGCCGGCGGCCTACTGCGGGGTGGTCGGCTAC
The DNA here is from genome assembly GCF_965223715.1 of Thalassobaculum sp. GTDB lineage: Bacteria > Pseudomonadota > Alphaproteobacteria > Thalassobaculales > Thalassobaculaceae > Thalassobaculum. The sequence continues at coordinate 3,600,543 of NZ_OZ245012.1, forward strand.
CGTCCGACGCCGGGCCTGGTGCCGATGTCGAACCGGGCGTCGGGCTGGAGCTGCATCTCGGTGCAGGGGCCGATGGGCCGCGACGTGGCCGACATGGCCATGCTGCTGTCGGTGCTGGCCGGCTCCGACCCGGTCGATCCGCTGGCCTGGCCGGTCGATCCGGCCAGCTTCCTCGATCTGCCGAAGGTCGACCTTTCCAGCCTCCGGGTGGCGGTGTCCGAGGATCTCGGCTTCGCCCCGGTGGACGACCAGATCCGCGAGACCTTCCGGGCGGCGATCAAGGATCTGCAGGGCGCGTTCGGCGAGGTGGTCGAGGTCGATCCGCCGCTGCAGAATTCCGACGAAGTTTTCGCCATCCTGCGCTCCCTGCAGTTCCTCGACCGGTTCCGGCCGCATTACGAGACCAAGCGCGACCTGCTCGGCCCGAACGCGATCGAGAACTACGAGGAGGCGCTCGGCTACAGCTTTGCCGACGCCGCCTGGGCGCAGAACGAGCAGACCGCCATGTACCGCCGCCACCTCGCGTTCATGCAGGACTACGACATCCTGCTGTCGCCCATGGCCGCGGTGCCGCCGTTCCCGGTGGAGCAGCTCTATCCCACCCATATCAACGGCGAGAAGCTGCGCAGCTACTTCCACTGGCTCGGCCTGTCCTACGGGATCACCAACGTCTCTCACCCGGCGATCACCCTGCCCTGCGGCCTTGACCCGACCGGCGCGCCCTTCGGCCTGCAGGTCGCCGGCAAGCGCTATGGCGACCACCGGCTGCTTGGCATCTCGGCGTCGCTGGAGGCCTATATGGCGACGATCCCGGCCCGGTCCCGCCCGGTGCCGGATATCATGGCACTCTCCGCCTGAGCAGTATGCGACGGCACCGGCTGGACGCAGTCGGTACCTTTACCGCCATTTTCGCGGCCGATAGCATCACCCGATAACAATCAAGACAATCGGGTAGGAACATGCCGCAAGACTTCGACACGTCGGCCGCGTGGCGGGCCGAGGATCTGGACCGCGACCGCCGCTGGGTCTTTCCCCTGGCCGATGCCGACCGGGCGCGGATGGCCGAGGCGGTCAAGGCCGCCTATGTGCCGGACCGCGACCTTCTCGATTACCGCCGCGAGGAGTTCGATCTCGGCCCCGGTCTGGAGACGGTGAAGGCCGCCGCGCGGGAAGCCCATTTCGGCCTCGGACTCTCCCTGGTGAAGGGCCTGCCCCGCGCCGGCATGAGCCCCGAGGAGTTCCGGCTGCTGAGCTGGGCCATCGGCCTGCATCTCGGCGTCGCCCGGCCCCAGGGCAAGGCGACCCACTACCTGTCGGAGGTGAAGTCGGCCGGCATGGACTACCGGTCGGCCGGCGGGCGAGGATACAATTCCAACGCCAAGCTCGACTTCCACGTGGACAGCTGCGACCTGGTCACGCTCGGCTGCTACAACAAGGCCAAGGCCGGCGGCCAGAGCATGGTGACCAGCAGCGTGTCGGCCTGGCAGACCCTCGCCGCCGAGCGTCCGGACCTGGCCGAGGTCGCGCTTCAGCCGTTCTACTTCAGCCGCAATCAGGAGGAAGCGCCGGACGAGGCGCCGTTCTATCCCCAACCGCTGTTCGATTTCGAAGGCGGACGGCTGTTCTGCAAATGGAACCGGAACCGGGTCCGCACCGCCCAGGACCTGGAGGGCGTGCCGCCGATGAGCGACGCCCAGCGCGAGACCGCCGATTATCTGGATGCAATCCTGCGCCGGCCGGAGCTGATGTTCACCATGTGGCTGGAGCCCGGCGACCTGCAGATCATGAACAACCACGTCGCCCTGCATTCGCGCACGGAGTTCGAGGATTTCGAGGCACCGGAGGAGAAGCGGCTGCTGCACCGCCTGTGGCTGGCGCCGCCGGATTCCGTGCAGCTTCCCGAAAGCTGGCGGGTCTATTTCCGGGCAACCGAGCCCGGCACCGTACGCGGCGGCTTCCGCGGCCATTGCTACGACGAGACCCGCCGCGCCTTCGAGCAGCGCCAGGCGGCCAGCCTCGGCATGCCCACCGCCATCGCCTGAAAGACACAAGCTACGGCGCTCCGGCGGGGAACGGCGCGCCGATCCAGGCGGTCGGCACCCTGTCCGAGGGCAAGGCCGACGTTTTTGCTCGCCCTATACTGGATGAGTGTCTTCCCAGGCATCGCGATCGACCTCACCATGCGGAGGTTCCCGTGGGCGACGGCCTGCGCGGCGCCCACGAGACCACACCATCCGGCGCGCCCGCGCCGACCGCTCCATCTTGCAGAGGGACCGCCATGCTTCCGCTGACCGGCTATCCGGACCGCCTGTCCGCCACGCCCGGAGGTCGCATCGAGTTCAAGGTGTCCTCCACCTTCGAGGACGACTACACGATGGACGTGGTCCGCATCCGCCACGGCGATCCGAACCCGGCCGGCCCGGGCATGAAGCTGATCGACGTGCCGATGGCGTCGGGCACCTATCCCTCGCGCCTGCAGCCGGTCCATCTCGGCTCCTATGTCCGGGTCGAGGGTCATCCGCCATCCGGCACGATGGGCGGCCCCTTCACGATCGGCGCCACCGTCTGGCCGACCCTGCCGGCCAAGGGTGTGCAGACCGTCCTCTCCACCCTGGATGCCGTCGCCGGCGAGGGCTTCTCGCTCGATATGGGGCCGAGCGGTGTCACCCTGCGGATTGGCATGGGCGGCGGCACGGTGGAGACCCTGTCCCTCGGCAAGACACCGCGCTCGCGCTACTGGTACCGGGTCTTCGGCAGTTTCGACGCCGCCACCGGCACCCTGTCGGTCTCGCAGACCCCGTTGAGCCCTCAGGTGATGTGCGACGACACCGGCTCCGCAAGCCTGCAGGTCTCGGGATCTCCGGTGATCACCAGCAGCAAGCCTCTGCTGATCGCCGCCGAGCCGGGCCGCGTAGTCTGCAACCACTTCAACGGCAAGATCGAGGCCCCCTTCGTCGCCTCCCGGGTCCTGAGCGCGGACGAGGTCGTCTCCGTCCTCGCCGGCACAGCCGTCGACGGCCTGGTCGCCGCCTGGGATTTCGGCCAGGAGATCTCCGGCCAGAGCATCGTCGACACCGGCCCGCACGGGTTGCACGGCAGCACCGTCAACATGCCGACCCGGGCGATGAAGGGGTCCACCTGGACCGGCGAGGAGATGTCCTGGCGCCACGCTCCGGACCAGTACGCCGCGATCCATTTCCATGAGGACGATCTCTACGACTGCGGCTGGGAGACCGACTTCACCATCGAGATTCCGGCCGACGCCAAGAGCGGCCTGTACGGCGCGCGGCTGCGCTGCGGCGAGGCGGAGGACATCATCCCGTTCTATGTCCGCCCGAAGACCGGCACCAGGCAAGCCGATATCTGCTTCCTGGCCTCCACCTTCACCTACCAGGTCTACGGCAACCACGCCCGCGGCAATGTCGACCACGCCTTCCGCACCCGGATGAAGAACTGGGGCGCCTATCCGCATAACGCCGAGGACGTGCCGGACTACGCCCATTCGACCTACAACTACCATCCGGACAACAGCGGGGTGTGCTTCTCCTCCCGACTGCGCCCGCTGCTGACCATGCGGCCCGGCTACCTGACCTTCTGCGACAGCCGCGGCTCCGGCCTTCGCCACTTCCCGGCCGACACCCACCTGATCGACTGGCTGGAGGAGATGGGCCACGACTTCGACATCGTCACCGACGAGGATCTGGACGACGAGGGCGTGGACATCCTGAAGCCCTACAAGCTGGTGATTACCGGCTCGCATCCGGAGTACCACACCCCCGGCACGCTCGACGGGTTGCAGGCCTTCGTCGATGGCGGCGGCCGGTTCATGTATATGGGCGGCAACGGCTTCTACTGGCGCGTCGCCCGCCACCCGGACATCCCCGGCATGATCGAGATCCGCCGGGCCGAGGGCGGCATCCGCGCCTGGGCGGCTGAGCCGGGCGAGTACTTCAACCAACTCGACGGCGGCTATGGCGGGCTGTGGCGGCGCAACGACCGGCCGCCGCAGAAGCTGGCCGGCGTCGGCTTCTCCAGCCAGGGCGCCTTCGAGAGCTCCTACTTCAAGCGCAAGCCGGGCAGCGACAATCCCCGCGTCTCCTGGATCTTCGAGGGCGTGGACGACGAGGTGCTGGGCAACTTCGGCCTGTCGGGCGGCGGCGCCGCCGGGTTCGAGCTGGACCGCGCCGATACCCGCCTGGGCACGCCGGAGCACGCGATCGTCGTCGCCTCGTCGGAGAACCACCAGGAGAGCTTCATCCCGGTACTGGAGGACCAGCTCTCCCAGCGCAATACGGCGACCGGCGTGACCCATGCCTCGCTGATCCGGGCCGACATGACCTATTTCGAGGCCCCGAACGGCGGGGCGGTGTTCTCCACCGGCTCCATCACCTTCTGCGGCAGCCTGTCCCACAACGGCTACCGCAACAACATCTCCAAGATCATCGACAACGTGGTGAAGCGCTTCTCGGCGTAGCCCTCCAGCAGAAGAAGACGGAAAAACCGACATGGCTGACGTGACCTACATCGCGGGGCGCTCCCCTGTTCGCGGCGTGAGCGGCATGGTCGCCGCGGCCCATCCCTCGGCAGCCGCCGCCGGCGCCCAGATCCTGCGCGAGGGGGGCAACGCCTTCGACGCGATCGTGGCCACCGCGGCGGCCCTGAACGTCTGCGAGCCCTTCATGTCCGGCCTCGCCGGCAACGGTCTCGCCACCATGTACATCGCCAAGGAGAAGCGGGTCCGCTCCCTCGACTTCACCCCGCCGGTGCCGATCAAGTTCGACCCGACCTCCACCACCAAGGACGAGATCGCGGCCGGTCCGAAGGCCCCCGGCGTGCCGGGCAACCTGGCCGGCTGGAACACCATCAACAAGACCTACGGCACCAAGTCGCTCGATGTGCTGTTCAAGGAGGCCGTGCGCCTCGCCCGGGTCGGCGTGCCGGCCTCGGCCTTCTACGCCCGGCTGATGGATTTCTGCCTGGACCGCAACTACCCGGACCTCTGGCGCGAAACCTATCTCGATCCCCTCGGCAAGAAGGAAGCCGGCCGGGTGCTGCGCCAGCCGCTGCTGGCCGACACCCTGGAGGCGATCGGGTCGGAGGGCATCGGCTATCTCTATGGCGGCCCGCTCGGCAAGACCATGACCGAGCACCTGCAGTCGATCGGCGGCGTGATCTCCATGGAGGATCTGGAGCGGGTCGACCCGCAGTTCATGGAGCCGATGCAGGTCGATTATCGCGGCCTGACCATCCACACCGTGCCGCCGCCCGCCGAATCCTTCCAGATGCTGCTGTCCCTGGCGATGCTGTCGGGCACCGATATCGGCACCATGGACCATCTGGGCCCGGATCATCTGGACACCGTGTTCCGCTCGATCCGCATCGCCTCGGAAATGCGCCTGACCTACAACAAGCGACCGCGCGCCGAGATCGAGGGCCTGTTTGAGGCCGATGTGATGGACCGGCTGCGCACCCGCCTGATGGACGGCAAGCCGGTGATCGGCCGCACCGAACAGTGGGGTGCCGGTCCGATGAGCGAGACCGACTGGACCAAGCAGCACACCACCTCGTTCTCCGCCGCCGACGCCGAGGGCAACCTCATCTGCGTGACCCAGACCCTGGGCGGTATTTTCGGCTCCGGCGTGGTGATCCCGGGCACGGGGGTGTGCATGTCCAACTACCTGAACTGGGGTGACCTTGAGCCGGACTCGCCGAACTACCTGGAGCCGGGCAAGGCCTGGGCCTCTGTCGTGGCACCGTCCATCGGCACCGTCGACGGCACCGGCGTCCTGGCCCTCGGCACCCCGGGCAGCTACGGCATCATGCAGACCCAGACCCAGGCCTATGTGCATTACCTCGATTACGGCCTCGACCTGCAGGCCGCGATCGAGGCGCCGCGGGCCCGCCTGTGGGACGGCGCACGGGTCGAGCTGGAAAGCCGGGTTCCGGCGGCGACGGTCGAGGAGTTGAGCAGGCGCGGCCATGCGGTGGAACTGGCGCCACCGTTGACCATGAGCTGTGGCGGCATGCAGGCGGTGTCCTTCGTGCTAGAGACCGGCGCGATGGTCGGCGCGGCAGACCCCCGGCGGGATGGGTCAGCGGTTCCGGCTTAGGGCGCGAACGCACGCGCTGTCGATCATCACGGTGTCGCCGTCGCAAGCCGCTGACACCGCGTCCGGAAGCCGGTCCCATCGGCCCGAGGCCCGCGATCGGCAAAGCCGCTTGTCGAGCCAGCCACGCTGCCACCATTGGCCGGTCTGAGCTGCATCATATCCGTGGCCGACCCAAGCCCGGCGCTTCTGCGCCAGGGATCTATACCAATCGGTAATCCTGGAGCCAGACGACCGTGAGGTTGGCCGCAGACAGTGCGGCTGTCCGGTCATGCTGTGTCTCTGGTTTCTCGTCCCCGATCTCCACCAGTCGCCTGGGATGGCCGGACCCCTGTCTCAGTCGGGTCCGCGGAGAGCACCTTGATGCCTTACCGATCTCCGGCACGGTCTCGTGCCGTCCCCAATCGCCACCCCCACGACGTGACGGACTTGCGGGTGCTGCACGTGATCGCGGGAGCCTCCACTGGCGGAGCGGAGACGTTCGCCTTGGACGCGATCGAGGCCCTCGCGGATCGGGGTGTGAAGCAGAAGATCATTTGCCGGCCGCATGACCTGACCTTGCAGCGGGTGACCGCATTGGGTCTGCCGAGCGTCACCATGTCGTTTTCCCAGGTCTCGCGGCACCTCGGCGGTCAAGCCAGGGTCCGATCGGTGGCGGAGGACTGGGGCCCGGACATCGTCCATGCCTGGATGGCGCGAGCGGCGTCGTTCGTGCCCCGGTCCGGCATGGGGGTCGCCGAGATGCCGTGTCCGGTGTTGGGATGGATGGGAGGATACTATTCGGCAAAGTATTTCGGACATTGCGACGCCTTTATCGGCGTGACTCCGGACATCTGCCGGCACATCCGCGCGACCTGCGATGGTCACGGACGCACCCACCTCTGCCACACCTTCGGCACCTTGCGCGACGACGCCCCACTGCGGCGTGAAGATCTGAAGATCGAACCGGCCGCGACGGTTCTGCTGATGCTGTCCAGGGTGCATCACAAGAAGGGTGTCGATACCGCGATCGAAGCCGTTCGCCATCTTCCCGAGGCCGTCCTGCTGCTCGCCGGCGACGGGCCGGAGATGCACCGGTATCAGCGCCTGGCGACCACTCTGGGCGTGTCGGATCGGGTCCGTTTTCTCGGCTGGCGGACCGATCGGCGGGCGTTGCTGGCGCTCTGCGATATTTGTCTTCTGCCGAGCCGGTACGAGCCATTCGGAACCGTGATCGCCGAGGCCTGGTCGATGCGCCGCCCGTTGATCACGACCCCGGCGGACGGCCCCCGACAATATGTGGTCGATGGAGAGGACGCCCTGGTCGTGCCGTTCGACGGGCCCGCCGAACTCGCATCTGCGGTCGACCGACTGTCGCAGGACCGGGACCTCGGGGCCCGGCTGGTTGAAGCCGGATACCGGAAGTATGTGGAACAGTTTTCCCGCGAGCGGGTGCTGGACGACCTCCTGGCCATCTATCGGCGGGTGGCCGGCGGCGGACAGGCGCGGATCGACGTGGCGGAACTCGACGCTCGCCTGATCTCGGCGGTGACCGCGGAGATGCTGAAAAGCGCGCCGGGAGAAGACCCCCGGCGGGTCTCGGCGGCGGTGCTCGCCGCCATCGCATATTGGACATATTACGAAGGACAGGACACCTCGCTCGCGCGCGACGCGGCCCTGATCGAGCTCTCGGGACTGCGCCGGCTCGTCGACCCGCACGGCTGGGGTCGAACGGTTCTCGTCCTCGATCCGGATCAGCTCGACGCGACCCTGGACGAGGGTGACCGGGCGGCCTTGGCTGCCTGGGACGCGACGTTCTGCGACCGTCTGCTGAGGCTGCTGGACAATCCCTCCGGCACCTGGACCGCGGAGACGGCGCGATCTGCGATGTCGGCGGCCGACTGATACGGCGCGGCCAAGATGCTCTTGCGCAACGGCATAACCGGCAGGCGCCATATCTCCGCCTCTGCGGTCGCCCTGGCTTGCGCCCTGCTGCCGACATTGGGCCTTATCAACGGCGCCGCCTATGCGCCGATCATCTTCGGGCTGGCGGCGGTGCTGGCCATTGTGCAGCCCCGCTCGGTCGAACCGCCGGTCCGCGTCGATCCTCCTCTCGCCTGGCTGTGCACAGCATTCCTGCTGTGGTCCGCAGCGAGTACGATGTGGAGCCTCGATCCCGTCGCGTCGTTGGACGGCATCATGCAGATGGCGTTGATTTCGGCTGGAACGCTGGGACTCCTGGCCTTCGGTTGCGACGATCGGACGGTCGCTGAAGCGCATCGCCGCACCGCCCTTCTCGTTGCCGCGACGGCGCTGATGGTTGGTCCTGCTCTGGCCGCCGTGGATCTGGCGACGGAGCACCGGCTCCTAGCCCTCCTCGCAGCTCCCGCCGCCGAATGGGCTCCGAGCGACTATAACCGGGGTATCGCCTATCTGGTGGTGCTTGCCTGGCCCATCCTGCTGGCCGTGCGCAACCGTTTCGGCTGGACCGGCGCCGTGGCCGCAGCGCTGCCCCTCGTTGTGGTGACGTCCCTCTCGCAGAGCGCCGGAGCCAAGCTCGAGCTGGCCGCGGGGGCCTTGGTGCTCGTCGGCACCCTGTGGCGGCCGCATCTGGTCAAAAAGGCCTTCTGGATCGGACTGCCGGTGGCTGCCTGGATGGGACCGGCACTGATCCGCTGGACGTTTCCGCATGCCGTCTCGGCGAATATCGGTCTTGAGCGGTCCTGGCTGCACCGTCTGGAGATCTGGAACTACATGAGTGCCCGGATACTGGAGCGGCCTTGGGCCGGTTGGGGTTTCTCGACCGCGAAGCAGATCCCGGTGACCGAGGCGGAGTTGGCCGGGTTCTCACAGGTGTCCGAAGCGGGCATCTATCCGCACAATCAGTGGATCGAGCTCTGGGTGTATGGCGGTGGGATCTCTGTCTGTATCGCACTGACCTTCGTTCTCTTGATCGTTCGCCGGGTTTCCCGGATGTCGAGACAGAGCCAGCCGTTCGCCAACGCCGCGCTCGCCAGCGCGCTGGTGGTCTCCGCGGTGAACTTTGAGGTGACGACGGATTCCTGGTGGGCCGCGTTGGCCGCGACGGCACTGCTCTTCCGCTTCGCCGCCGACTATCGGCCCCCCGCGTCCACGGGGTCCGTTCCGACCGGCGACGGCCCCGCGCCAGGGCTCAATCCGGATCGATCGCCGGCAGGACGATCGACACCGTCAATCCCGGGGCGTTGTCGGACAGCCGGATCGTCGAACGATGTAGGGCAACGACGGCCGCTACCATACTCAATCCGAGGCCATGGCCTTCGGAGGTGCGACTGCGCTCCAAGCGGTATAACCGGCGAAAGACCTTATCCCGTTCCGCTTCCGGGACGCCCGGCCCGCGGTCCGCGACCTCTAGCAGGACCTGGCCGGCCGGCTCCCGCGCAAGACGGATCGCGATCCCGGTTTCGGGCGGTGTATGGCGAAGCGCGTTATCGAGGAGGTTCGCGATCGCCTGCATCAGCAGATCGCGGTCGCCGGCGATCCAGGTGTCTGCGGTTTCGCCGATCTCGACACTGAACGGGCGCCCGGCGTCTTCGAGGATCGGCCGGTAGAGGTCCGCAACGGTACGGCACAGGACCGCGAGATCGATCGGAGCGAAGCGGCTGCGGGGCGACCCGGCTTCAATCTGGGCAATCTGCAGTATGGCGTGAAAGACCTGGAGGATGGAGTCGAGCTGATCCAGCGCATCCTTGGCGGCCGACCGGTCCGACGGGGCGGCCGATCCCGCCAAACCGTCCAGTGTGGCCCGCAATCGTATCAGCGGGGTGCGCAGGTCGTGGGCGATAGTCGCCGAGACCTGACGCAGACCTTCCATCGTCTCGGCCAATTGGTCGAGCATCGTGTTGACGGCATGGGCGACCCGATCGAGGTCATCGCGTGCGGATCCGACCGGCAGTCTTCGCCGCAGATCTCCCGCCGCTACCGCATCCAGCGCCCTGCCAAGGGCAACACTCCGCCGATCGCGTCGGGAGCGGAACCGGATACTGCCGACAGCCGATGGGGTCGTAGCTGTGGCGAGCCCGGCGAGCCGGCGGGCGGACGCGCCGGCGAACAGGAACAGACGCATCACGGGTGCGCCCGCCCGCTCCAGGCCGGCCCGCTCCAGGCCGAACCGCATCCGCAGCCGGCGCAAGGATTGGGCCGGACCTTTCCCGGTCATGAGCTGCCGCCCGGCAGCAACACATAGCCTGCGCCGCGCACCGTTCGGAGCATGTCCGTCTGGTAAGGCTTGTCGATCTTGCCACGCAGGCGGCTGACATGGCTGTCGACGACATTGGTCTGCGGGTCGAATTGAATGTCCCAGACGGCCTCCAGCAGCATCGTCCTGGTCTGGACCCGGCCGGCGGTGCGCATGAGGTGCTCCAGCAGGACGAACTCGCGACGCTGCAGATCGATGGGCTGACCCGCCCGGGTGACGACCCGGCGGATCAGGTCCATTTGAAGATCCCCCACGGTCAGAACGCTGACCTCGTCGCGCAGGCATGGCCGTCGGGCGAGAGCGTTGATACGGGCGGAGAGTTCGGCGAACGAGAACGGCTTGACGAGATAATCATCAGCTCCGGCGTTCAAGCCTTCCACCCTGTCGTTGACGCCGTCCATCGCCGTCAGAAAGAGGACCGGGGTGAGAATCCTGGCGCCGCGCAACGTGCGGACCAGCGCCAGGCCGTCCAGGTCGGGCAGCATCCGGTCAACGATCAGAACGTCGTATGCGCCCACGGTCGCCTGCAGAAGGCCGTCGCGACCGTTCTCCAGATGGTCGACGACGTGCCCCATCGCGCGCAGGCTTGAGGCAATATAGGCGCCAGATTTCGCGTCATCTTCGATGAGCAGAGATCTCATGGTCGGCCTCAGTTCAGACAGCACGGCTCGGCGCAGGGACCACGGCCGCGAAGCTTCCCGGCTGCGCGACGTCGTCCACCTGGCATGGTCCCGCGTCGAGGCCGGGCACCCCCGGGGCGAAGGGGTCAGACCTTGATGCCGAACAGCTTTTCCGCGTTTCGGAACGCGATCTTTTCCTTGGCCTCGCGGGGCAGATCGACTGCCCGAAACCAATCGGTTCCCTGCTTCATGTCCGCAAACGGGTAGTCGGTCCCGAACATCACCCGATCGACACTGATGTACCGCAGCAGAAGATGCAGAAGCTCATCTTGGAAGAATGCGCTGGTCGTGTACCAGAAATTGTCGTTGAAGTATTGACCGAGCGGTTTGTTCAGCGCGTCTTCGGTCACATCGCCCATATCTCCCACGATACGCTCGTAGAAGAACGGAAGGCCCTCGCCCATGTGGCCGATGATCATCTGGAGATTGGGGAATCTGTCGAACGCCCCGGTCAGGATCAGGCGAAGGCATTGGGTAATGACTTCCTGATGCCAGCCATAGCCTGAACCGCTGAAGATGTAGTCCTGATACGCTTTGTTATAGTCCGGCCGATCAATGCGGTAATAGATTTCGAAGACGTCATTGGGCGGGAAGCCCGGATGCAGATATATCGGCACACCAAGCGCCTCGGCACGCGCCAGCACCGGCTCAAAATCCGGGTGGTCGAGGAACTTCCTGCCAATGAACCCATTGGTCATGGCGCCCACAAAGCCATCTTCCCGAACCGCGCGTTCCAGTTCGTCCGCTGATGCCTCGGGATTCTGGAGCGGCAAGGTCGCATAGGCCTGGAAGCGGCCCGGATAGGTGGCCATCGGCCCCTCGGCGATCATCTTGTTGAGACGATACGCGAAATCGATGCCTTCCTGGCCGGGGAGGTTCTGCACCCCTGGCGTATGGGCGGAAAGGATCTGAACGTTGATCCCCGCCCCGTCCATCGCGCCGATCCGGCCAGGACCGATTTCGGCAAGACCCGTTTCCTTGAGGTACTCGACGTGATCCTCGTTGATCGCGTTCAGGGCGATCAACTCGTCGGTGGTATAGGTCTCCTCCGTGGCGATAAACGGCAGATCCTTATCGCGTAACGCGATGACCGACGGCTCGGCCGCGGCCGCGCGGGAGACGATGGCGGGTGCGGACAATCCGGCACCGACGCCCAGTGCAGCCGTGCCGCCGAGAAAGTCGCGGCGCCCCATCATCATGTGCTCCAGGGACCTCAAGATCGGCTTCATAGCAGTATCCGCTCCGGTGTTTGCTGCGCAATTGGGGGGAGCCCTTGCTTGCCAAGGACGTCGGTCGGGTCGGCGGACGCCGGCGTCGGGACGCCGCCGTTCCGCTGTTGATGCGAACATGAACGCTGCCGGCGGCAGCTAGCTTTTAGCGCCCAAGACTGCGTCAGAGCTGGGCGCGCCTGCGAGCCGCAACGACCGCTCAGAATTTGTAGGAAACGGTCAATCCGCCGAACACAACGCCATCGTCCTTGCTGATCGGGCTGTCGGCCGCGTCGCCGATCAGTCGGCTGTATTCGATCATGGTCATGACCTCCCAGTTCTCGTTGACCGGATACAGGAAGCCGAGTTCCGCAGTGACCGACTTGAGGCCGGATTTTGCGGTGTACTGCCGGAGGCCGGAGCGCGCCGACTGCGTCGCGTTAACCCCGAAGTAGTTCTTCATGTATTTGTCATCCGACCAGGTCGAGGAGATACCGGCCAGGAACGCCGGTCCATTGTCGCCCCCGTCGTCAGATCCCGTTCCACCTGACCCGGACTCGCTGCCCATGAAGGCACTCACGGGAATCATGGTTTCCACGCCGAAGGACGCTTCCATCCCGTTGGTCCCGCCGAGATGCCGGGTCAGTTCGAGGAACGGGGTCACGGGGCCGATGTCATATTCGAGGCTCAGGTTTGCGGTTACCGCCCCATCGACGTCACCCAGCCCCCTCAGGTCGGAACTGTCGCTTTCCTCTCGTCCCCAGTCGTAGTTGAAGCTGACATTCACGGTGAGATCGTGGTCGTCGTAAACGACGGCGCCCAATCCGTCTTCGGTCGACAGGTAGAGCGTATCCCTCCAGGTAACGGCCGCGACCGGAAGGAACATGGCCTCCATCTCATCGGAGCCCTCATACTTGGAGCCGTATCCCACGCCGGCTCCGATCACGAACTCCCAGTCATCCGCCGCAAGCGCGGTGCCGGGGAGTGCAACGAATGCCATCAGCAGTCCCGCTGCGACGCCCTTGCGACAAACCATGTAGTTCATGTCCTAGCCCCTCGTTCAGCTTTAGACGTTCAAGTCTCGATGCCGAGCAGTCTGGGAGGGACATTTCACACCCGTATGTCAGAAAGAACGTAAAGTTGTAAAAAAGTGTGACAGCGAGTCTGCGCGTCGGCCGCCACCAGACCCCCGAGGATCCGGCGTCGGGCGACACGTCACGCCCGCGTTCGGGTGGTTGGTTGTCTGATTGAATATTTGGGTTTGGGCGAATTGTAACAACACGTGCCAGGACGGCGTCTTGGCATACTTTTATACAGTTTCCTGCTTCTTGGACGCGGCGAAATTGATTATCCGACTGTCCATAGCGCGACGCATTGAGACGAGTGGAGATTCCGAACGCAATGCAGCCGAAGAATCCTCACATCTTGGTGGTCGACGACCACAGGAATATCCGGGAGCCCTTGGCGAAGTATCTCGGCGAGAACGGGTTTCGGGTTTCCATGGCTGCCAATGGTGCGGAAATGGACGCTGTCGTCAAAGCCGCGTCGATCGACCTGATCGTTCTCGACATCCTGATGCCCGGCGAGGGCGGGCTGGAGATCTGCAGGCGGATCCGGGAGACACGGGACATACCGATCATTCTCCTGACAGCCGTTGCCGACGAGACCGATCGAATTGTCGGGCTGGAGATCGGCGCGGACGATTACGTGACCAAGCCCTTCAATCCGCGGGAACTCCTGGCACGGATCAAGGGCGTGCTGCGACGCGTCCATAGCCTGCCCAAGCAGTATTCTGGAATTGAAGCGGGCCAGATCGGTTTCGGGTCCTGGATCCTGGACGTGGACCGCCAGGTCCTAAGGCCGGAGAGCGGCGGCCAGGAAACAGCTCTCAGTACCGTAGAATTCAGGCTCCTGATGACCTTTCTCGACCATCCGAAGATGGTTCTGTCCCGCGATCAGTTGCTCGACATGGTCAGCAGTCGCGCCGCCAACGTGTTCGACCGGTCCATCGATAATCAGGTGAGCAGGCTTCGCAAGAAAATCGAAGCGGACCCAAAGACTCCAGAGATCGTCAAAACGGTTTGGGGCGGCGGTTACATGTTCACCCTGGACGTGGTCCGCCGATGAGAAAGCTTCACAGCACGGTTGCGGGCCAATTGATGCTCCTGATCAGCGGGACTGTCCTGGTGTCGCAAGCCATCATTCTCGTCGTCTTCTATTTCAAGACCGATGAAGGCATTCAGGAACAGCAGATCCGCATGGTCATCGAGGAAGTGGCTACCGCCTATGAGGTTGGGCGTACAACTTCCGGGGCCGAACGCGAGAAGCTCCTACGGGCGACAAGCGATCCGGATATTCAGTTCCATGTCGATGACGTGCCGCTGACACAGAACAGGTTCGAAATTCCCGATGACAGTATAGCCCACGTACCAAAAATTCTGTCCGGCGTGCCGATATTCGCCACGGATAATGCGGTGTCGTCCTTGAGTATTTGGGAATTCTGGTTCGCGGAAAGATTCGAGAACTGCCTAATTGGCGACGAGCAATCCAGCCAAGACGGCGCCTGTCCGATCGATTATGTTTCGATACAGTTGAATGAGAAGGAATGGCTCAACGCCAGGGTGTTATCGCCGGTCGATGAACTGGTCATTCTTCTTCCGGTATTTCTCTCGGCTGCCCTCACGCTCGTCGGAATCCTGTTGATCGTCGCGATCATCGTCAAACGCATCACGGCGCCGTTGCGGAAACTGTCTTTGGCCGCCGAGCGGTTCGGCCAGGGAGAGGCCGTCGGCTACGTCGAGGTGGAAGGGCCGGACGAGCTCAGATCCACGACGATCGCGTTCAACACCATGCAGGAACGCCTGAGCCGATTTGTCGAAGACCGAACGAAAATGCTGGCGGCCGTCAGCCACGATCTGCGGACCCCCATCACGTCCCTCAGGCTGCGAGCGGAGTTCATTGAGGATCAAGAACTAAAGTCCGAGATGATCCAGACCCTCAAGGACATGGGCTCGATGGTCGAAGGCAGTCTGGCTTTTGCCAGACAGGAAGTTCAGGAAGAGAAAAGCGAAACGGTCGATCTCGTCGAGACCCTTCTCGCTCTTTCCAGAGAGTTCCCGGGGGTGGGCTTCTCGGCCGGTCTGCGGAGCCACGGCTACCTATGCCGGCCGGTCTCCTTACGACGCGCAATTCGAAACGTGCTCGAGAACGCCGTCAACTACGGAAGCAACGTACATCTGGCCGTCGACTCGGAGGACGGCGGCATTTCGATTGAAATCGTCGACGAGGGTCCTGGTGTGCCGGATGAGATGCTCGAGGATATCTTCGACCCATTCTTCCGGGTCGACGAGGGCAGAAATACGGAGACCGGGAATGTGGGCCTCGGGCTCTCCATCGCGCGCACGATCATCCATAAGCACGGCGGAACAATACGGGCCACCAATGTGCTCAACGGTCTGAAAATGCGGATCTGGTTGCCAGGCCAGGTGAGCAGCCCCTGATTTCGCAGGCACTTTCTCATGTGGACTCGAGTGGGCTGCGACCAACGGGGCGGCCAACCCTTGAGACCTAAGGTCTACTTGCCGAAAACCGCATGTTCTCCGAGATCGACCGACACGTCTTCGGCCAGAACCGTCGCGTAATAATCGAAGAGCGTGTCCGTGCCCGCCGACGGTGTCGCGTCCGCGTCGTAGCGGCCGGTCGCCGTATCGAGAACCAGCATCGACTCGGTCGCATAGTATCTCCCGATACGAGCCAGTTCGGCCTTGTCGCGCAGGCGCCGGGAGACCGTTCCCAGGGTACTCAGCGCCGCGATGATGCCGTCCAGCAGGACGATCGGCACCCGCCGGATCCGCGGCGGCTCATTCAGTAGCTCGAAGAGCCGCATACCTTGCTCGAGGGGCGTTATGGCGGGGCCGGGCCCTCCAATCGGCAGCACCCGGTTCCAGAGACGCTCATCGGCCAGACAGTCTGCCAGATAGTTTCCCAAGTCCCTGTCGCTGATCGGCTTGCAGGCCGTGAGCCGGCCGTCCCCGAACACGAGATACGGCTTTCCGCGACGCACCCGCTCGATCTGACCCGACAGCGATTTGAAATAGGCGGTCGGCCGCACGATCGAGAAGGTCAGCCCGGATGCGATCAGCTCCTCCTCGAAGGCAAGCTTGGCCTTCTGGAACGCCAACCGTGGTCGCTGCACACAGATCGCCGAGAGCAGCACCATGTGCGATATGCCGGCGTCGCGTGCGATACCGAGGGCCCGCGCGTGCGCCGCGTAGTCGATGGCCCACGCGTCCCGTGGAGTGCCTGTGCGAGAGGCGAGACAGGAGACCAGCGCATCGAAGGTTTCCCCGCGAAAGCCATCGCTGGCCAGGGCCTCGGGATCGGTGATGTCGCAGGGCCGGATGTCGGCGGCCGCGGGGAGTTCCATACGCGCCTTATGGCAGCTTGCCGGGCGTACGAGGCAGATCACCTGGTGCCCTCGTTCGAGAAGGGCTCTGACGGTCGCGCGTCCGATCGTTCCGGTCGCGCCAAGTACGACGACCCGCTTCGGGCCGACCACATTATTGGGGCCTTTGGGATTCGTTTGACCCATTTCCGCAGTGTGACGGAAGGCAGATTGATTGGAAAGCTCCGCCGGACATCGGAGCAACCATTCCATTTCCAACGAAGGGGTCGCCCAGTCTGATCCGCCGTAGCGGACCAAACGATTTTCCAGAAATTTAGCAAAATATTTATACTTGGCGGCTCAAGCTTCCTGCGGCGCGGATCATGTGTTCAGGCCCCTTGGCCGAACAGGATGGATGAAATGGGGGATGACAACATGCTGAAAAACAACAGTACTTCTACGGCAGGCTCTGCATCGTGGAAGGCTGCAGGCCGATCCAAGAGCATGGAGACCTGGTTCGAGGTCGTCATCGCCGGCAGCACGGCAGCCTGACAGCCCTGTATGAAAGGAGCGGGTAGGCCTCGCCTTCCGTTCCTCCCCCTGGCCGGGCGGGCTCGTCTTCCAATAGATGTGTCCCCGGCGAGGTCGGTTGATACGCATTTCCTGTTGTCGTTGACCTGACCCAATCCACAGATCCCATGACGATGAACCGTGTGGTTATCGATAAGGCCGAGTTCGGCAAGCTGGTGGAGAGGCACGGCCTCTTCCTGAAGAACTCTCGCGCCGGCGGAAGACTGACGGTGCAAGGCGCCGCGATCCGCGGCGTCAAAGCCGTTGAGATCAACCTGAGCAACGTTGAGCTTTTCAATTCCTCGGTCGAAAACTGTGCATTCTGGCGAATAAAATTCAACTCCAGCGTCTTTGAACAGAGCCGCTTTCAAGGCTGTGTCTTTGACGGGTCGATGTTCCGATCGGCCAACCTCACGGGTATCCGTGCCCGAGCGACCAGTTTCAAATCCGCCGATCTAACCGACGCAGATATCAGCCCTGCCGTGCTGAACATCCGGGGAGATCAGCGTCCGAGCGATCTTCGAGGAACCGATCTCGAGAAAGCGTCGCTCAAGAACGCGAACCTGACCCGCGCCGATCTGCAGTCGGCCAACCTGTTCGAATGCAATCTGCAGGGGGCGATCCTCAGAGGCGCCAATCTGAAGGGTGCGAACCTGGTCGGCGCTGACCTGACCGGGGCCGACATCACCGGAGCGCGCCTTGAAGGAGCGGATGTCCGCAACGCGAAGCTGGATGGACTTGACCTCGATACGCTCGCCGAGGCGGGGGTCGTCGGGCTGTCCCGGCTGGACAAGCTTCCCAAGAAGGTCAGCGAGAAGCTGAAACGTCATGTCCAATGGGTGATGTCGGGAGGGCGGTCCGGTATTCGCGCCAGCTTCCGGGATTCCGAACTCAAGGGCCTGGACCTCTCCAATGTGGATCTCACGCTGGCCGATCTGTTCGGCACGGATCTCAGCGCAACCAACCTCGCCGGTGCGCACCTGCCCAGGGCGGATCTGTCGTCTGCCATTCTCGACGGGACGAACCTCAGAGGCGCCGATCTGCGGGGGGCCATCCTGACCAACGCCCTGATGGAGAATGCCGAACTGGAGGACGCGCAGCTCGGCCCCATTCGGGTGGAAACGGCGACGGGGATCGTCAATCTGGATACGCAGGGTCTGTCAGGACGATAACGAGATCGGACCTGGGCCCGGAGCCAGACCCAAAGCCCCTACAGGCCTCAGAGCTCGGGGCGTCTGACAGAACCGGGGAGACGGTTGTTTATCCCCGAGCGTCGAACTGCGGCACCGCCTCTCCGGCCTTGAATCGACGTGCGACGTCGATGGCGAAGGCAACGTGCGGACGGGCGCGCTCGAATTCGTGGAAGCGGGTCGCCGGCCCCGAATTGACCTCCGCGATCCAGGGCCAGTGCTGCGGATCGACCAGGATATCGGCCCCGATCTCGTCGAGCTTTCCGCCGTAATGGGCGTCCAGCGTCTCGCCGATCTGAAGGCCGAGCTGTTGGACACGCCCCGCCAGCGCCGCACCCCGGTCTCCGAGACCGGCCAGGACCGCGTCCAGGTCGCCGATATAGCCCCCCCAACTCGTGATCGTGGCCAGCGCGCCGATCTCCGACACCCGGCCGTAGCTGCGCACCAGCTCCCAGCGGCCGGCTGCGTCCTTGTGGGCATGGATGAAGATATCGAACGCCCGACCGTCGCTGGCGCGGGAGATGATCATTTTCTGGAGGGTCCAGGGCCGGTCTCCGATCAGACGCGCGAGTTCGGCCAGCCCCTTCTCCCGGGGCAGGCGCCAGCGGCGGTCGCGGCGTCGGACCACGATGTCGCCTCCGTCAGTGGCGACGAAGAAGATCCGGCTCGCCACGTGCTCGAACCCCGGCTTGAGGACCGCCCGGCCGTGCTGGTCGAGGAACGAGGCGATCACCGCCTCAGCACCGGGGGTCACGACCTCGCAATAGGGGATGACGTGGGGCGCCAGATCGGTTGTCCGCAGGACGGCGGAGACCTCCGACTTGTGCGGCAGGAGCCAGCTTACAAAGGGAGCGACGGTGCGCAGGCGGGCGGCGGTCGGACAGCCGTCGTAGCTCGGCACGGTCTCGCCTTGCAGCACCACATCCGGCATCGGGCCCCGCCATTCCACCAGGTCGCCCCCGGTCAGCCGCAGATAGTCGACGGTCCCGGCGTCGAAATCGATGTCGGCGGCTCCGAACAGGCCGAAATCCGCGCCTTGAAGCAGGGCCTCCCCAGCGATCGCCCGCACGCGCCTGCTCTTCATCGCCGTCGCCCGGGACGCCGCACCGTGGAACAGGCCGAGTAGGATGGGCGCCGTCATCGCGTGGCCTTGTGGGTTGGTGCACGCGACGACGCGCCGTGGCCCGCTTCCGACCTGAACCGGTCGGCCCTATGCAGGGCATAGGCGACGTGCAGTCGGGCGCGCTCGAACTCGTGGAATGGCGTCATCGGGTCGGACGTCACCCCGGCGATCCACGGTTGGTGTTGAGGGTCGATCAGGATGGCAACTTCCAGCTCGAAGAGCTCCCCGCCGTAGTGGGCGTCGAGGGCTTCCGACGCCTGAAGACCGAGATTGCGGACCCGATCCGCCAGGGCTGCGCTATCCTCGGTCAGCCTGGCGAGGGCCTTGTCCAGCCCGCCCTGGTATCCGCCCCGACTCGCGTTCGAGAAGAGCATGCCGGCTTCCGACAGACCGATCGGGCTGCGCACGCGGTCCCAATCCCCGTTGCCGTCCTTGTGGGTGTGGCATCGGACGTCGAATGTCCGGCCGTCATCGACGCGAGAGACGATCATCTTCTGGATGATCCAAGGATCGGGCCCGATGAGGGCGGCAAGCTCGGCCAATGCGCTCGCTCTGGGCTTGCGCCAGTGCCGGTTGAGCTGACGCACCACCAGATCGTACCCATCGGCGGCGATGAACGCGGCACGCGTACCCGTCTTCTCCCGGGCGGGCTTCAGGACCGCCCGCGGGTGCATGTCGAGAAAGGACCCGATCGTCTCTTCCGCCGCCTCCGCATCGACCTGACGGAACGGAATGACGTGCGGGGCCAGGTCGGACTGCTGCAGGGCCGCCGAGGCCGCCAGCCTGTCGAAAGGCGGTTGCCTTAGGACTGGCGCCAAGGGTGCGAGGCGAGCGGCTGGTGTGCCGTTGAACTGATCCAGGTGGGGGACGTGCCCCAGGACCGCATCGGGCAGAGGCCCCCGCCAGCCGGCCCAGCCGGTCGGGGTCAGTCGTGTGTATTGGACGGTCTGGGCATCGAAATCGATATTGGAGGCGCCGAACAGGCAGAGGCTTGCACCCTGCAGCGCAGCCTCCGCCGCGAGCGCGCGGACCCGTTCGCTATCCCTCGACGCGGGGGGCCCGCTTGACGCCTGAAGATATCCGAGAGTGAGTGGCGCGGTCATCGCGGTGCCATGGTCAGAATGGTCGCCTTGCTATAGGGGCTGACAGACGGATCGATCGGCGGCAAGTAAAACCATTCGGCGCTTGCTTCCTTTCGCAGAGAAAAACTCCCCCAATAGCGTGACCGCGACAACACTCTTGCGCCGGATCTGACCGGTCGGGTCGTCACCGGTCACAGCCATCAGACTGTTTTTGCGTACTGAATTATAGGAAGCAATAGGCGGTGGCCAAGGCTCGGCCAATGCAAGGCCTGTTCAAGTGCTGACAGATACTTCAGGCCAGGCAGGATGCTCGGCGTTCTTCAAACATCAGTCTGTTACTACGCGCGACACATATTGTCACAGTTGTTCAATTGACGTGTTGCTTCGTCGTCAAACAGAATCATACGCGGATAATCAGATAACAACGCGCGACGCAAACGTCGGCGTCAAACGAGGAAACACACCCATTCGCGAGGCTGCACGGATGGGGACGGGTGGTACGGCGGAGCAGCTAAGGCGGAGCCGGGGCGTTCCGAGGGCTGAACCTGGGATGCAGTTCCCGGTCATGGCGAGTTAGATGCCCCGCCTGTTCAATCAATGGGATAAAAACGCTGAGATGCGATTGAATGGATCGGATTTACGTTTAATTAACCCAATTATCGGCACTGTAATCTGGAAATTGGCATCATAGAGACCATCTGATCTCTAATACAATACGCCACGGCCGTTCCGGCCAAGTGGCGGTTGCGTGATCGAACCAGGGGGGTCGAATAAATGGATCCGCAGCCAACAGGAACTGTCACGCAGCCGACCGTCGTGCAGCCGTCGAACCCGACTGTCGTCCAGCCGTCGTCAAATGCGAACCCGCAACCCGAAACCCTCGATGCCACGGACAACATGTTCACCGGCACCGACGGCGCCGACACGGTCTATGGCGGTGAGGGTGCGGACACGCTGTTCGGCGGTCTCAGCGGCGATCACCTGTACGGTCAGGCGGACAACGATCTCCTGCGCGGCGGCGACGGCGACGACGCGCTGTTCGGCGGGGCTGGAGCGGATACGGTCTCCGGCGGCGACGGCAGCGACACGCTGTCGGGCGGTGCGGACGCCGACACGCTCAACGGCAATACCGGAAACGATCTTCTTTTCGGCGGCAGCGGCTCGGACTGGATTCTTGGTGCCGACGGCGGCGATGCCCTGAGCGGTGGCGACGGTGCGGATACCCTGAGCGGCGGGGCGGGCGCCGATACGCTGCGCGGGAATGCCGGAGCCGATCTGCTGGTCGGCGGATCCGGTGCCGATACGCTCAGCGGCGGTGCCGCGGCCGATACCTTGAGCGGCGGGGCGGGCGACGACTCCCTGAACGGCGGCGACGGCGACGATCTGGTGAGCGGCGGGGACGATCAGGACATCCTGGCAGGCGGCGCCGGCAGCGACACCTTCATCGGCTCGGCGGGCGACTTCAACGGCGACAAGATCTCCGACTTCGCGGTCGGCGACAGCATCGTGGTCACCGGCAAGAATCTCTCGGCGCTGGACGGAAAGGATGCCAGCGAAACCATCGAGATCAGCGGCAGCATCGATACCACCCTGACCGGCATCACCGCGGCCAGCGGGACCTTCAGCGCGGTGTTCGCGAACGGCAATACCACGATCAAGCTGGTCGCCCCTCCGGTCAGTTCCGATGACAGCGGCAGCAGCCCGCCGTTCACCCAGTCGCAGACCAGCACCACCACCGCCGGGTCGGGCGGCACGGGTGAGACGACCACGGTCCTGAGCAACCGGGGCAGCACAGCGGGCACGGCCCCGATCGTCCAGAACACGTCGAACAACGGCAATGTGGTGACGGCGACCCTGCCGTCCTCGGTCACGCTCACCGCCGAAGGGCCGAGCACCGCCCAGAGCGGGACCCAGGCCCTGACCACGCTGACCGGGGCGATCGGCGCCCGGAACTCGGCGGCGACCACGGCCCTGCAGGGCGGCGCCCAGACCTTCCTGAACACCCTATCCACCACCTCGTCGCTGGATATCCGCACCATCGTGCCGCGGTTCAATGCGGCCAATACCAGCAACGATCCGATCGTCATCACCGGCACGTCCCAGACCGGCCAGTCGGAGGCCTTCGTCATCGACATGCGCAGCCTGCCGGGCAAGCCGCTGCAGCTGAACAACATCGAGTTCGCCTCCATCATCGGCAGCGCGACGGTGACCGGCGGGTCCGGCAACAACTTCGCCGTCGGCGATGACGGCAATCAGTTCATCTCGCTCGGCGAAGGCGACGACACCCTGTATGGCGGCGCCGGCGACGACACGATCGGCTCGGCCGACGGCAACGACCTGCTGTTCGGTGACGACGGCTTCGACACGGTAAACGGCGGCAGCGGCAACGACACCACCTGGGGCGGTGCGCTGAACGACGTGGTGTACGGCAATACCGACAACGACGTGGTCTACGGCAACCAGTCCAACGACACGCTGTATGGCGGCCAGCACGACGACACGGTCTATGGCGGCCAGGACGATGACATCGTCTACGGCAACCTGGGCGACGACGTGCTGCACGGCAATATGGGCGCGGACACCCTGTACGGCGGGGACGGCGCCGATACGGTGAACGGCAGCGAGGGCGCCGACCTGCTCTACGGGAACTCTGGAGCCGACCGTCTGTCCGGCGGCATGGGCGACGACACGATGTTCGGCGGCACCGGTGCGGATACGTTCTCGGTCGGTGCTGGCGACGGGGCCGACATCATCACCGATTTCATCGGTGCCGACGGCGACCGGATCGAGATCACGGCCAACCTGAACGGCACGACGATCGACAGCCTCGCAGACCTGAAGGCGGTGGCGACGGATTTCGACGGCAACGTGATCTTCGACCTGGGCGGGGGCAACACGCTGACCCTGATCGGCGTCCAGACCGCGGACCTTCAAGCCACCTGGTTCGGCTTCCCATAAGGCGCCATGGCGGTGGGCTTCACCGTCCTGTATCTGCCGAAACAGCGCCCGTCCAGTCGGTCGGATGACTAATCGATCCGGAAGAATCCGAGATCGCTTCTGGTCGAACGGCTCAAAGACAGGGGGACTCCGCTTAGGGTCCCCGGCACGCCGAGGGAGCGATTGACAAGCGCCGCCACGGAGTTTCACGGACACCCCCACCTTCGACTGGTGCGCCAAGAGGGTTGCCGAGCATCGCCCGTTCAGTGAACGACCGGGAGATTAGAAAAATCTGTTTTGGTAGGCTGTCGGCTTCGTAGAAGCGTGGTTCGATTGGGACCACGCTTTGGCTAGGCAGCGCAGTTCGGAATGTCGATGGTGCTTCAGTTAGAAGATCATGAATTGAGCGGCTTTTGGGCAACCGGCTCCCTGGAAACTGTGGGCCCGTTGCTGAATGCCATCGGGATCGCAGTTTTCGTGATCGGTGTCCGCGACGATGGCGGCTTCGAGATCGAGTTCATCAATCGCTATTACGAGGCGACGTTTGGGGTCGAGAGTGCGTCTCTCGTTGGCCGGCCTCTGGAAGACGTCCTGTCCGCCGAGCAAACAGCCAACGTGTCCGAGAATTATCGGCGCTGTATCGAGACCGGCGAGGTGGACGAGTACGATGAGGAGATCGAACTCCCCAGCGGCCCCTTCTTTTCGCGCACCGTCCTAACCCCGCTATCTGATCAGGGTCGGGTCGTAAGGCTGATCGGTACAAGCATCAACCTGTCCGACCGGCGCAAGCTTGAGCTCGAGCTTGCAACCGCGCGCGACCGCGCCGAGGTGGCGAACACGGCAAAGTCCAATTTCATGGCCAACATGAGCCATGAGCTTCGTACGCCGCTGAACGCGGTTATTGGCTACGCCGAGTTGCTTCAGAGCGAGCTGCTCGGGCCGATCGGGGTGGCCAAATACCGCGACTATGCGGGCGACATCGTTTTTGCCGGCAAGCATCTGCTGGAAATCGTGAACGACATTCTCGACCTTGCCCGTATCGAGGGCGGCAAGGTGGAGTTGGACGAACAGGAGGTCGATCCGAACCGGATTCTCGACAAGGCGATCCTTCTCTCCCAGGAGAAGCCGGCACTGAGAAGAACGTCGGTGGAGGCCGGCCGTCTGCTGTCGGATGTGCGGATCCGGGTCGATCGGCGGCTGATCCGCCAGGCGCTGGTTAATCTGATCGCCAATGCGCAGAAGTTCACGAAGCCAGGCGGCCGGATCTATGTCGGGACGGAGATGCTGGACGACGGGCGGCTCTGCTACGTCGTGACGGATACCGGCCGGGGGATCGCTGCGAAGGATCTTCCCGTTGCGCTGGCTCCGTTTGGCCGGGTGGACGCGGCACTCTCTGCCGACACGCAAGGGGCGGGTCTGGGCCTGCCGATTACGAAGGCGCTGGTCGAACGGCATGATGGCCGGCTGTTCATCAACAGCCAGCCGGGTGTTGGGACGAGCGTCTTTATGGTCCTGCCGGCCGATCGCGTCCTGGAGCCCTCCGGGGCGCGGTCGAAAAGCTCCGTGGATGGATTGAAGGACTTCTTCCAGATCGACGGCGTCGAGGTGCCCCAGGCGGCCTTGGAGATGTCCGACCAAATGCTGGATGATCTGCCGATAGGAGCGATCCAGCTCAACCGCGACGGAAAGGTCCTGAAATACAACGCAACAGAGTCGAAATTCTCGGAGATGAGGGCGGAGCGCGTCATCGGGCGTGACTTTTTCCGGGAAGTCGCACCCTGTACCTTCACCGATTCCTTCCACGGCCGGTTTCGTGAAATCCTCGACGGCAAGTCTCAAAGCGAACTGTTCAGCTATGTCTTCACGCTGGTTCGGCCTTGGAAGGTGCTGATTGAAATGCGACCTGGCGTAGAGCCCCAAACCGTCTGGCTGTTCATTCGCTGGATCTGACGTCGGCAGGCAAGAGCGTTTGTGGCCTAACAGGCTGTTGAAGAAGTGGCGCGTTCAGCCTTGAGGGTGGCCTCGTCGCCGTGATGGTAGGCGAACTGGAGCTCGAGCGTAGCATCGTCCTGGAGTTCGGCAGATCCCGTGCCGCGCGTACAGCACCGCGAAGTCGCCACTCAACGCCTCCAGCGCCGCGTTGGCGATCTCCCGGATCGCCCGTAGCGGGTGGTCCCGGCGAACCTGCGCCTCCGGGTCGATGGGACTGAACAACTCACCCGGCTGACGTTCACCGCCCCGCATCGATCCACCTCGACCACCCAGCCAATCGAGTGAATCACGTCGGCATCAGGCGCTCCACCGACTTCTTCAACAGCCGGCTAGATCTCCAGCGTCCGCATCGGGTCGATACTGTAATAATATCGAACGCCGGGATCCGCGTGCAATTTCCTTCCGGAGCACAAATCAATATATTCAGTATTACTCGAGCTATTTCTTCCCTTTATCTTTATTTTCTAAATATTGACATTGGATTCAATATCTTGGAATTTGCAAGACTATCGGTCAAATTCATTGACGACATGAACTCCGGCACCTCAACTACTTCAGGAGATGCCGCAGCAAAGAATCAATCTTTGCGCCCGTAATGTCGACCGTACCCGCGTTTCCGCTCAGCACGATATCCAGAATGTCCGGCGCCATCTGCTCAGCCTTGGCCAGCTCACACCCGGCGGAGACCAGGCGGTCCACGATCGCCTCGTGGGTTGCCACGAGATAGGTCGGGCCGTCACCGATGCGGAGACCGTCCGGTGTGTGCTCCTCACTGACGTCGCCGTCCTCGGATGATCCGTTCAGAAGCGAGAGATTCAGGCAGACGAAGCTGCTCGCCGCCGGACGGGATTCGGGGTCATGGACCGCACTGCCGCTCATCACACCCCCAAGGACCGCGGCTGGTGGCGGGGGCGACGAGATCGTGAACACCAGAACATGTTCGCTGTCGTCATTGCTGAGGACGATGTGCAGATTGCGGCCGATCCGCCGCACCTCGCCGGACATGACGAGATCCCCGCCGGGCAATCTCTCCGTGTAGCTCAGCAGCGTTCGCCGGCTCGCCTGCCGGTGAAAGTTCATCTCGCTGGCGACCAGGCAGTTTCGTCGTTGGGTCGACCAGGATGGCGAGAACATGAGGAAGGAACCGGAGATGTAGGTCGGCACCAGGTTCTGGCCTGATCTCGCCGATATCCGACTGTCCGTATCGTCAAGGGCATCTTCGGCGGGCACCCGGGTGCCATGACGCTCGATCATCAGGGTGCGGAAGGCGTCGTAGTCCAATGCGCGCAGCGTCTCGCCGCCCACAGGGGCGCCATTGGCCTGCAGGTCCGCCAAGGCCGCAAGGTCGTCGTAAATGGAAGGATCCCGAGGGAGCGACCGTCCGGTAATCCATTTATAGGCACGATCCGGACTGTAGGCAGTGGAGGGATTCACCGCCTTCAACTGGGCATACAGGTCCTTGTGTGTGGCGGCGGCGAAGGTCCGCATGACAAGTCGGAGCTTCCGGGGGAGGTCTATCGTCGGATCCGTCGGCATCTCAACGCTGGGATTGTTGCATTCGGGGCGGGGCCGAATTTCGGCTCATGACTTTGAATTGTAATACGAAAGTTCAAACTCAAGCCATTCCCGCTCCAGACGCCGCCCACGGAACGCAGCGTCGTCTGCCAATCTTCTTTTTCGGAAGTTCCGATCTTTCCGGACGTCAGGGGCCGGTAGGTCAGGCAAGAATCAGGCTTGTTGACGAAGGACTTGGTTCAGAAATGGGCGGTGTCGTGATGACCGGTCGTCGAACCCGCGGTCGCGCTGCCGCCGATAAAGGAGAGGCCATGAAACGGATATTGGCGGTCGTCCTGATGCTCGTGTTCCTGCCAGGGGCTGTATCGGCCGCTACGCTGGGATTCACGAGCTGCGCAAAGGACTTCCTGATCAGCATCTCCGTCTACAATGGCACCGATACGATCCAGTGGGTGCCGGCCGCGCGGGCAGACAATCTCCGCTACCAGGACCATCGGGTGCTCTCGTGCGAGACCGATACGTGCCTGTTCAACATCACCTATCGGTCGGTCGATGGCGGGACGCGCTACCACTACAAGCATACGACCGCCACGGAGGATTCCTTCGCCTGTCCGCGCGTCGTGAAAGGGATGGCCGGCACCAATCAGCCACCGACGCTTCTCCCTGACCTCACCTACGGACGCTGCTCCTGCAGGACGGGCGGATGACGGAGAGAAGCCCCGCGCTTCTACCCGTCCGGTCTTCCGTCGCATGGTTTCGCAGAATGTGTGGACGACCGCCGGGCGTCCCTGCGCTCTCGATCGCGGTAAGCGTCTGGCTGCTCGTCTCGGCCGCTCCGGGCGCCCTAGGCCAGACGGCGGATGACGCACCGGCCTCGGCTTCGGGGGAGATCCCGCTGACGCTTCCGGGGGCGGTGGCCGTGGCGCTGCGGGACAATCTGTCGCTGCAAAGCGTCTACCTGGACCGCATCGTTCAGCGGCTGGCCCTGGAAGTCGCCGAGGAAGAGTTCACGCCCCGCTTCGACATCGGCGCCGACGCCGAGTTCCTCCGCGGCCAGGATGGGCGTCAGAGCAACGCCGCCGGTGCCTCCTCGGCCGTCTCCGTGAACCTGCCGACCGGCGGCTCCCTCGCCTTCGTCTGGGATGCCGCCAGTTTCGAAGCCCCCGATGCCGACCGCGACTTCAGCTCGGGGACCGGGCTGGTGCTGACGCAACCCCTGCTGCGCGGCGCCGGGACCGGGATCGCCTGGGCCCCAGTCCAGCGGGCGAGGATCGGCGAACGCATCAATGTCCTGTCCCTGAAGGACACCGTCATCGGAACCGTCACCGCGGTCATTTCGGCCTACCGGAATTACCAGCAGGCCATCCGGCAGGTGGCCATCGCCCGGCGCGGTCTGGAGGAACTGCGCAACCAGCTTGAAGTGAACAGGTTGCTGATCGAGAGCGGAAGGCTCGCCCCGCTGGAGAATGTCCAGACCGAGCAGCGCATCGCCTCTCAGGAACTCAACATCATCCGGGCGGAAGGCGATGCGGAGGAGGCGCGCATCGCCCTCTCCGAGATCCTGGATCTCGGTGTCGAGACGCGGATCGCGCCGACCGAGCCTTTGGAACCGAGGCAGGTCGATGTCGAGCTCGACCAAGCATACGACGTCGCCTTCGACAGCCGGGCCGACTGGCAGACAAGCCTGCTTCGGCTGCGGCTTGTCGACATAAGTCTGATGATTGCCCGCAACAGCCGCCTTCCGCAGCTCGACGTCGAGCTCGGCGTCGGCCGCCGGTCCGCGGCGGAGAGCGATCTCGGCAGCGCGTTGAGCGGAACGGTCGATGGCCGGCCCGAATGGAGTGCGCGGGTCTCGTTCTCGGTGCCGACCATTGGCACCCAGGAGCTTGAGCTCGCCGAAACCGCGGCTCGGGTGGACCGGCGCAAGGCGGAAATCTCCAAGCGTCAGCTCGAAGCCCAGATCCGCGGAGAGGTCCGCAATGCCGTCCGCGAGGTCGAGTTGAGCTGGCGTCGCCTGGAGCTTGCCCGGCGGGCACGGGAACTCGCCGAACGCCAGCTCGCCATCGAGAAGGAGAAGCTTCAGGCGGGCCGGACATCGAACTTCCAGATCCTGAGCTTCGACCAGACGCTGGTGGATGCGGAGAACGCCGAGCTGGACGCGATCATCAGCTACGAGAACGCCCTGACCAACCTGGACCAGGTCTTGGGCACGACGCTGGAAACATGGCAGATCTCGCTTCAGCCATGACCGCTCAGCCGACGGAACATGCTCGGCTGTACGAGCGCATTCTCGACGATATGTCGGATGGGGTCATGGCGGTGACGCGCCAAGGCATTGTGGTCGGCTTCAACCCGATGGCCGCCGACATCCTGGGGGTGGAGACCGAGGACGTGCTCGACGGGCCCCTGTTCGGCCTGTTCGCCGAAGGAGGAGGCAACGACGCCTTCATCGACACGATCACCGAGGCGATCCAGGACGACAAGCCGGTCATCGACCGCATCGTCGGCATCGGAACGGGGGAAGGGGCGCGCAGCCTCAGGGTGAAGACATCGCGGCTGCGCGATGGCGGCGGCGGGATTGTCGTGGTGTTTCAGGACATCACCGAGATCGAGGCGCTGCGCCACCGGGACCGCGAGATGGCCGAGAGCCTCAAGGTCCAGCACGGGGAACTGCAGCAGGCCTATCTCGATCTCGACCGGAAATCGCAGGAGCTGGAGCAGACCGGCAAACGCCTGCAGCTCGTCCGGCTTGGGGCGACGGGGTTCGTCCTCCTCCTGTTTGCCGGGCTCGGCGCTTTCAATTTCCTGGGCGGACTGCCCGACGGCCTTGCCCCCAGCGGTGCGTCCCTGTCCGGCGACGGGTCGGGCGCCCCGTCCGCCGGTGCCATGCCGGACCTGTATACCGTCGCGCCCGTGCCGGCGCGGGACGTGGTGACCATGTCCGGATCCCTGGTGCCGGGGTCGGTGGTCAACATCTCGGCCCCCTTCAGCGGTCGGGTCGATGTGAAGCTGTTCGAATACGGGGTTCCGATCTCAGAAGGGTCGGTGCTCCTCTCCTTGTCGTCCTCCGAGCAGCAGACCAGGCTGGCCGATGCCCGCTCCGCCCATATCAAGGCGCGGCGCAGCTACGAAGACCTGGAGAACTGGCGCAATGGGGCCGAGGTCAGAGAGAGCCGGCGCCGGCTGGAACAGGCCCAGTACGCCCTGGCTGACGCGCAGGGGAAGCTGGAGGACACCCGCCGGTTGTTCGAGCGCGGCATCATCCCCCGGCAGGAACTGGAGGGCCAGGAGCAACTGGTCCGCATCCAGCGCGATGCGCTTGCTTCGGCCGAGGCCGCGCTGCAGTCCACCCTCGAACGCGGAGACGAGGAGAGCCGGCGCATTGCCGCCCTGGAGCTTGAGAACGCCCGCCGCTCCCTCGAAGAGGCCGAGAACAGCGCGAATAACGCCATTGTCGTGGCGCCGGCCTCCGGCATCCCTTTTGCCCCGGTAACCGAGAAGGACGAGCAGCCCATCGACCTCTCCGTGGGCTCCCGTGTGGAGGACGGCAGGACATTGCTGTCGATCGGGGACATCGAGCAGCTGGCGGTCGCCGGACAGATCGACGAGGTCGACGTCGCGAAGGTGGCTGTCGGTCAGCGCGTCCAGGTGAGCGGGGCGGCGTTTCCGCGGGTCGTCCTCACCGGGCAGGTGGCCGCGGTCGAAGCCCAGGCGCGAGCGGGTTCGGCCGGCGGGCGGAGCGGACTTGCGAGCTTCCGGGTGCGGGTGACGATCCCGTCCGTGCCCGAGGAGGCGCGGCAGGTGGTGCGGGTCGGCATGACCGCCTCGGCCGACATCATTGTCTATGAGAATCCGGCCGCTCTTGTGGTCCCGACATCCGCCGTGATTGCCGCGGGGGAGGGTGCGGCGGTCCGGGTCTGGAACGATGAACGGTCCGATGCCTCGCCGACGCCGATCACACTCGGCCGGCCATTGCCCGGTGGTATCGAGATCCTCTCCGGCCTGTCGCCCGGCGACAGGGTCGTGCTGCCGTAGGAGAGGCCGATGGCACTGATCGAACTCTCCGGCATCCGAAAGTCCTTCAAGGTCGGCCCGGGCGAGATACCCGTCCTGCATGGAATCGATCTCACCGTTCATCCGGGAGAGATGGTGTCCATGATGGGGCAATCGGGGTCCGGCAAATCCACCTTGATGAACATCATCGGCATGCTCGACCAGCCGAGCGCCGGCAGCTACCGGTTCGAGGGTGTCGATGTGCTGTCGGCGCGCAATGACGAGCAGTCGGCCTTGCGGAACCGGAAAATCGGCTTCGTGTTCCAGACGTACTATCTCCTGGCCCGCCTTACCGCGCTCGATAATGTGCTGCTGCCGCTGTTGTACCGCGGCGAGTCTCGCCGGCGCTCGGAGCCGCGGGCTCGGGCGCTGCTGGACCGGGTCGGCCTCGGCGATCAGGCCGGAAAATATCCGAATGCCATGTCGGGCGGGCAGCGTCAGCGGGTGGCGATTGCCCGGGCGCTGATCGGCGACCCGCCCCTGTTGCTCTGCGACGAGCCCACGGGTGCGCTGGACGCCACGACAAGCCAGGAGATTCTCACGCTCTTCGAAGACCTGAACGCCGAGAGCGCCCGTACCATCCTGATCATCACCCACGATCCCTCGGTCGCGGCGCGCTGTCGGCGGCAGGTCCACATCGCCGACGGCCTGCTGTACGAACCGGACACGGTTCCGCCGAGGATGGCGGTGTCCTGATGCTGTGGCAGAACCTGTCCGAGGCCTTCGCCAACCTGCTTGGGGCCCGCCAGCGCACCTTGCTGGCTCTGATCGGTATCGTGATCGGCGCCGGGTCGGTGATCGCCATGATCAATATCGGCACCATCGTCTCGGAGGAGTCGGTGCGTCGGTTCCGGTCGCTCGGCACCGAAATCGCCGTGCTGGCGTCCCGCGGCGGTTCGGACAGCGCCCTCACCCGGGACGACGTGCGGGAGCTGGCGCGGCGGATCCCCGAGATCCGGCTCGCAGCCCCGCTGATACAAGCCGGCGGCGAGGTCAGTCTCGCCGGGGCGCCGCTGCGCGGCCAGGTCGTCGGAACGACCAGGGAGTTCTTCGCGATCAACCGAATTCGGGTCCGCGAGGGTCGGCTGGTCGATCCGCTGGACGGGTTTCAGACATTCGCGACGATCGGTGCCAGGACGGCGGCGGGAGGACGGGGCGACCCCGCGGTGAAGCTGGGCGACCAACTCCGGATCGGCGGCCGCGGGTTCACGGTCGTCGGCATCCTGGAGCCGGTTCCTCACAACCCGCTCGTCCCGGTCAACTCGGATTTCGCCGTCTTCGTGCCGATCGATGCCACCCGGCGTCTGACGGACCGGGTCGATATCAGCGAGGTCCTGCTGCGCCTGAACGGGGAACCCGCCGCGGGCGCGCTGGATGCCGCGATCACGGAGCTCCTCGGGACGCTCCGGCCGGCAGCCTCGGTTGATGTTCGCACCGCCCGTCAGCTGATCGAGCAGATGCAGACCCAGATGAGGCTGTACACCGTCCTGCTTGGCGCCATCGGGTCGATCGCCCTGATCGTCGGGGGTGTCGGCGTCATGAATGTGATGCTCGTCTCCGTGACCGAGCGTCGCCAGGAAATCGGTATACGGATGGCGGTCGGCGCGAGGCGGCGCGACATCCGATCCCTGTTCCTGATCGAGAGCATAATGCTGTCGGTGATCGGCGGGCTGCTCGGCAGCGGTCTCGGCATCGGCGTGTCCTGGCTGTTCGCCGGACAGACCGGCTGGCAGTTCGTGGTCGCTCCCCTGGCGATCCCGCTCGGCGCCGGCGTGTCCGTCGCGGTCGGTGTGTTCTTCGGATTCTATCCTGCCCTGATGGCGTCGCGGCTCAACGTGGTCGACGCGCTCCGGGCCGGTACGTGAGAGGAGGCGAACAATCGATCTCCCCTCGAACTCCCTGACCAACCAATCGAATGGAGGGTACCATGCGTCTCATACATCTTCTGGCCGCGCTGGCCGTTGCGGCTCCGTTTGGCTCCGCGTCGGCGGCCACGATCACGGCGAAGTTCTGTCCGAAGGACAATGCGGTGCCGGCGGCAATGGTCTACGCCTATGACGAAACCGATGCCGTGCGGATTTCGTCGGCTTCCCAGGCGCTGGTCGAGGCCGGACGTGTCTCCTATCTAACCTGCGCCACCGAAAAGTGCGCGATCGTTTTCCTGGTTCCGGCATCGGTCAGGTCGTTCTCGGGCGGCATGTCGAACTTGCAGGGTGGGATTGGTATCGATGCGCGCAAACAGCCGGCAGGTACGACGTCCCACACGGTCTGTCTGTATGCGACCTATTACGAGAGAAATGGCAATGTGAACGCCACATGGGCCAGCAGCGAACGTGGGTGCAGCTGCAACGTGCACTGATCGTTACCTACCTTGCCTGGCGTGAAGGTCCCTCTTGGCGAAGAGCCGGTCCCGCCTTTGCCAAGAGGAGGCTCAGGTTCAGTGGTGTTGCACGACACTGTACCTCGGGTGACCGTCCGTGCCTGGCTTCGGCAGGTTGACCGCGGCGGCCCGAGGTGGCGCTTGCGGCTTAGTTACAGCATGTCAAGGCAATATAAACTTCGAAAAAGCATAATGTTTATTGTCTGAACTGGGCTGAAAATGGCTATCCAATAAATGTTATTGTAAATAATTGGATTTTTAAATTTTTTGATCGAGGCCATGGTTTGCAATGATGCTAGTATTTTTTGGTTAATCAGTCAATTTCCGCAGATTTTATTCTGAATGCCATCTTTAAACTGTCGTTAATTGCCACTGTCATAGAATGGTCATTCTGAAAAAGATGACATGAAGGGTGCCCCTATGGGTGCGAGGCTGAAATCGATCGAGGACGTCCAGGCGAAGGTCGCCAGCCACCCGGCGAAAGACAGTCTGACCTTGGGCCAGGTCGTCTGCCTTGGTCTCGAGGAGCTCAAGGCACGGGTCGGCCACCAACGCTGGCGCCGGACCGAGGAACTGGTCGCCCATCTGACCGAGACGGCGATCGACGAAGTCCTGGGGGCCGACGATTCCTTCATGCGGGCCCGGGACGGCTCCTATCTCATCGTCTTCGGTTCGGACAATCCGGTCGCGGCGGAAGCCAAGGCCGCGCGGATCGCGATGCTGGTGAACAGACGGTTGTTCGGCGAGGACGATGCAGAGGGCATCAGCGTCCAGAACGTCGTGGCGACCTCGGAAGGGCTGGCGGCTGGCGAGGCCCGCAACCCGGCCTCGATCATCGAGACCCTGCTGACCAAGGCGCGGCACCTGTCGCTGTCGACGGAAAACCCGCGGCAGGCTTGCGCGATGGGCGAGGTCTCGAAGACGGCGGAAGCCGGCGACCCGCCGGCGGATGAGAGCGAGGTCGTACGCGGCGGTGGCCACAGATTCTCGCGACCCGAAGCGGTGCATGAGGCTCTGCTTCAGGAATTCACCTCGCTTGCCGCCGGGTCCATCCGCTTCGCCTTCCGCCCTGTCTGGCAGCCGAAGATGGAACGCAGTGCGGTGTTTCACTGCGTGCCGCTCAAGGACAGTCTGATCGAAGGCGAACCCTACGAGGATTATCGGGTCCTGGGCACCGACCCGGAACGCGAGGAGATCGCCGAGCTCGATTTCGCCGCCATGGAGGTGGCGCTGCTGGCGCAGAGCCGCCGTCTGGCCCAGGGCGGCCGGCAGATGGTCTCCTTCAACCTGCATTTCGAGACGCTGAGCACCACGCGGCTGCGCAATGACGTCATCGCCCTGCTGGACAAGGCGCCGCGGGAACTGTGCGAGACGCTGCTTCTCCAGGTCGTCGGCATCCCTGAAGGTGTGACCGAGGGCAGGCTGGCCGAGATCATCAAGCCGCTCCGGGCCTATGCGCGAGACGTGGTGGCGCTGATCGACCTGACCCGGATGCAGATGGCGTCGGCCGGGCAGCTCGCCCGGTTCAGGGCATCGGGGATCCGCTGCGTGGTCGTGCGTCTGCCGGACTGGGGCACGTCCGTTCCCATGAGCGCGATGCGCAAGATGATCGGCGCGCTGCAGCGCAGCGGCATGCGATTCGGCGTCAGCAATGTCGTTCTGGTGAAATCGCTCCGGACGTGGCGGCAGGAGGGGGCCAGCTTCTTTACCGGCGCTCTGTTCGGCGGTCCGTTCGACCAGTTGCCGTCCGTGTATCAGTACCCGGTCTCTGAAATGAGCCTGCCGGCCAGCGTGGCCATGGTCTGCGCCAAGTTCAACGGCTACGACATCGAGATCTGGCAGAGGATCGCGGCGAAGTTCGACGTCGCCTTCGCCGCGATCAGTCTCGACGATGCCGGCGTTCCCCGCATCGGCATTCTCTCCGACGGGATCGAAGATCTCCTCGGATATGCGCCGGCCCAGTTGGCGGGAAAACCGCTGCACGCGTTCTATGCGGGCGAGGCCGACACAACCGCCGCCAACGAATTCCTGGAGCGGCTGCAGCTGCTCGGGGAGGCGAGCGTCTGTCTGAAGCTGGTGAACCGGGACGGCGACGAGAAGACGTGCCGGATGGTCGCCGCGCGCCCGCCGCGCGCGCATCAGCAGCCGCAGAGCACCTTCTATGCCTATCTGGAGGACCCGTCCAAGGCGCCAGAACGGTCGAACCGGAGCGAGGATGCCGATCGGGAACGGGTCGGAGCCTAGTTCGACGATCCCAGCACCCGATGGATCCGCTTGGTTATGAGGCGTCCATCTTGATGGATGCCCCTATCGCGTCGCATCGGCATCCCTTGCGTTTCTGACGCTGTATGCGCGGTCGGCTTTTGAGATCGATATCGATGCTTTGGATGTTCTGGCGAAGCATCGGCAGCAGTCGACTAGGGTCATAGGAAGCTCAGGACTCGAGCGACCGCATTGATCAGACGGACCTCAGACCGAGGCACGGCCGCTCTGAGGTGAAAGCAATGTCATCCACAGCGAGGTCCCCCTCACTCCTACGGCGAATTTGACGTGGTAGACCGCATGCCCGAAGAACTGGCATACTAGCATACCATTCAGAAATCGCTGGTTCGGTTCACCGAACAACAGCGAGTTCGAGCAATCCATGGGAGGAGTCTCAATGTCCGAGACGAACGCGCTGAACGGCGGCCAGATGATCGTCGACTACCTGATCCGCAATAAGGTCCCTTACGCCTTCGGGCTCTGCGGCCACGGCAATATCGGCTTCATCGACGCACTGTACGAGCGCCAGTCGGACATCAAGACGATCTCAACCCATCATGAGTCGGTTTGCGGCTTCATGGCCGACGTCTACTACCGGGTCTCCGGCCAGCCGACGGCGACCTTCACCTCCTGCGGCCCCGGCTCCGCCAACATGCCGATCGCCCTTGGAAATGCCTTCCTCGACAGTGTGCCGTTCCTGGCGGTCACCGGGAACGTGCCGACCTCGCAGTTCAACCGCGGCGCCTTCCAGGAACTCTACCGTCACTACCAGGCGGACTTCCCCTCCACCGTGCGCGCCTATTGCAAGCGCGTCTTCCAGCCGACCCGTGGCGAGCAGATGCCGCACACCATTCGTGAGGCCTGGAAGACCATGGTGACCGGCCGTCCCGGTCCGGTCGTTCTCGACGTCCCGTTCGACATCTTCAAGGAAAGCACCGGGGCGGAGACGCCGGATCCGGAGGCCTGGGTCGCGGGGATCAACTGCCGGCCCGGTGCCGATCCCGAAGGAGTCGAGAAGGCCGCCAGGATGCTGATGGCGGCCGAACGGCCGGTGATCTTCGTCGGTTCGGGCTGCCGCTTCGGTGAGGCCTCCAAGCGTCTGATCGAACTGGCCGAGAAGTACCGGATCCCGGTTGCCGCCTCCGCCTCCGGTCTTGGCGCGCTGCCGGCCGAGCACGAGCTGGCGCTGGGTCTGGTAGCCCGCAACGGCATGTACCAGGCCAACCAGGCGACCCGGCAGGCCGATCTGATCCTGGCGCTGGGCGTCCGGTTCGACGACCGCACCAGCTCAAGCTGGATCCCCGGCTACTCGTTCAACATCCCGCCGACCAAACTGATCCATGTCGACATCGACCCCGAAGAGATCGGTCGCAATTATCCGGTCGAGCTCGGACTGATGGCCGATACCACGACCTTCCTCGGCCAACTTCTGCACGAGCTGGAAAGCTACGAGGCCGGCGCCAGCGAGGCGCGGCGCAGATGGCTCGGACAGATCGACGGCTGGCGGGCGGAGTGGGATGCCTTCATCGCCCCCGGCTTCAAGGATCCCGCCTCGCCGATCAATCCCCAGCGTGCGGCCCGGGAGATCGATCTCGCCATGCCGGATGACGGCATTCTTGTCTCCGACATTGGCATCCACCACAACTGGCTGATCCAGTACTGCAAGCCGAAGCGCCCCGACAGCCTGATCGGCTGCATGGGGTTCGGACCCATGGGCTTCGGCGTCGCCGGCGTGCTCGGCGCCAAGCTGGCTGCACCCGACAGGCCCTGCGTCGCCGTGGTTGGTGATGGCGCCTTCTTCATGCACAACACGGTCCTCGGGACCGCGGTCGAGTACAACATCCCGGTCGTCTGGGTGGTCTGGAACAACTACGCCTACGCCTCGATCCGCGGGTTGCAGCGCGGCTATCTGGACAGCCGCGAACTGGCGACGGACTTCAAGCACCCGGAGACCGGCCAGCCTTACAACCCGGACTTCGCCGCCATGGCCCGGAGCTGTGGCGTTGATGGCATCTCCATCGACCGGCCGGAAGACCTGGGAGACGCGATCCGCCAGGCCGTCGCCGCTAATCGCCCCTACGTGATCGATGCCAATATCGGCGCGGAGTCCAATCCAGGTGGTGCGGGCATTTGGGAACTACCCGGTCTTGGCCAGTCAAAGCCGATGTTTGGTGGACGGCACGAGCTTGGCTAGGATCGGTGTATGTCATCGGCTCGATTTCCAGCGTCACTCGCCACGCTTGTCACCAACCGTCTCAGACAAGAGATCGTAGAAGGCGCGTTCGAACTCGGACAGGCTCTGTCGGAGGCCAAAATCGCCAATCGGTACGAGGTTTCGCGCACGCCGGTGCGCGAGGCCTTCGCACGGCTGGAGCTTGAAGAACTCGTCCACACAGAGCCACAAAGCGGCACATACGTTTTCACCATCGACCGGCACCAGTTCGAGCAGATCAGCGAGGCCCGGTCGATCCTGGAATGTGCCGCTCTCCGCCTCTCGTTCGACCGCAACCATGCTCGGCTTGTCGAGCGCTGGCGTGCCTTGGTGACAACGATGGAGGGTGCCGCGGAAATCGGGGACACGAAGGCCTATTCCGCGGCCGACGGGGAATTCCACGATGTCCTGTTCGAACTCGCCGACAATCCGTATCTGGAGACCGCCCGCCGGCCTTTCGCCGCCCGACTGGCTGCCATCCGGAACCGCTTGGGGCTATCGCCCGAGCACGTCGCAAAATCTCGTACCGAACATCGAGACCTGCTTGCACACGTGGAAGCAGGCAATCTCGACGCCGCAAGCACCCTCTTGCGTTACCATATCGTGGAAAAGGGAGCCACGTTCTGGTCGGTCCCTGCGGCCCAGCCCGATCAGGTCCGGCGGCGATTGCTCCAGATTTAGAGCAGCTAGACAAGCGCCACGGCCACTTCGGGACGGGCGGTCCAAACGCCGCTCTGACCCGCGGCTTCAATGACGGTTTTCGGTCGGCTGAGGCAACCATCCCATCTGCACCTTGCGCAGTGTCACGCGATCCGATGGCCGCGCTTGATGTCGAACAGGTGCAGATGCTCGCGCGCTGCGGCCAAGGGCAGGACCTCCTGGGGACGAATGCGGTGACTCCCGGCCAGCCGCACGGTGACGTCATGGCGCCCGGAGATCCCGTGCACGATGGTCTCTGCGCCGTGGGCCTCGACCATGCGCACGGACATCTCGAAATCCTTCGCCTCCGGATCGATCCTGAGATGTTCCGGACGAACGCCCAGAATTGCGGCGCCCCTCGGCAGCTCGGCGTGATGCATCGTCATCCGACCCGCATCGAATCGCACCTCGCGATCCTCGATATCGGCGGTCAGGAAATTCATGGGCGGCGAGCCGATGAACGACGCCACGAAGGTGGAGGCCGGGCGCTCATAGACGTCGAGCGGGGCACCGATCTGCTCCACGTGGCCGTTATTCATCACCACCAGGATGTCGCCCATCGTCATCGCCTCGACCTGGTCGTGGGTGACGTAGAGCGAGGTCGCGCCCAGACCCTCGTGGATGCGCCGGATCTCCAGCCGCATGGTGACCCGCAGCTTGGCGTCCAGGTTGGACAGCGGCTCGTCGAACAGGAACACATCCGGCTCGCGCACAATGGCTCGGCCCATGGCGACGCGCTGACGCTGGCCGCCGGAAAGCTGCCGCGGCTTGCGCTCCAGCAGCCCGTCCAGGTGCAGGATGCTCGCCGCCCGCTCCACCCGCTGCCTGATCTCGGTTTTGGATGTGCCACGCAGCTCAAGCCCAAAGGCGATGTTCCGCGCCACCGTCAGATGGGGGTAGAGCGCGTAGTTCTGGAACACCATCGCGACGTTCCGGTCCTTCGGCTCCAGGGCGGTGACGTCGCGCCCGCCGATGGCGATGGACCCTGCACTCACATCCTCCAGGCCGGCGACCATGCGCAGCAGGGTCGACTTTCCGCAGCCTGACGGGCCGACCACCACGACGAAGCACCCATCCGGTACCGAGAGATTGACGCCGTGGATCACCTCCAGGCTGTCGAAGGATTTGCGAATGTCGGTAAGTTCGATCTGCGCCATCACTGCCCCGCCATACGGTGTGCGACCTGCTTAGACGGATTGCGTGACACTATGATGTTACCGCGCCGACGAAGCCGCCCCATGCGGTTCTGTCGTCGAACATTCACGCCGCGGTCACGCCGGCAACGCCCAACTGTCACGAAGCGCCGATAGCGTCGCGCCCAAGATTTTCCGACTTCTTGGAGCACACGGTTGTGGTGGCTGGACTAGCGGCAGGGGCCGACGAGGCTCTGCACATCCGCCCGACGGCCAGGGCATATGTCCGACGGCGAACCGAGATCCGGCGCGCAGGCCTTCTCCTGCTGCCGTCGCTGGTCTTTCTCGCCGCGTTCACCTACTGGCCGATCGGCCAGGCCCTGGTCCAGGCGCTGACGATCGAGACCTTCGGCTCGAGCACCGTCAGCTACGGGCTCGGCAATTTCGAGCGTCTGCTGGCCGACGACAGCTTCGGGCGCGCGGTGGTGAACAACCTGCTTTACGCGCTCGGCACCATCGTGCCGTCGATCGGGATCGCCTTGGCGCTCGCGGTCGGGCTGCAGGAGGCGACCCGGTTCAACGCCCTGCTGCGCACGGTGGTCTTCTTCCCGGTGCTGCTGCCGCTGGTGGCCGCCGCCGCCCTGTTCCTCTTCGTCTTCCTGCCGGGGATCGGCCTGCTCGACTACTACATCGCCAAGCTCGGCGGCGGGACGACCAACTGGCTCGGTGATCCGGACATCGCGCTCACCTCGCTGATCGGCCTCACGGTGTGGAAGAACGCCGGCTACTACATGCTGTTCTTCCTGGCCGGGCTGCAGGCGATCCCGCTGGACCTCTACGAGGCGGCGCGGATCGAGGGGGCGAACGCCTGGCAGCGGTTCCGGCGGATCACCTTCCCGCTGCTCGGGCCGACCCTGGCCTTCGTGCTGATCATCGCGCTGGTGAACGTCATCACCCAGGTCGACCACGTCATGGTGCTGACCAAGGGCGGGCCGTCCGATTCCACCAACCTGCTGCTGTTCTACATCTACCAGCAGGCGCACGAG
Organism: Thalassobaculum sp.; assembly: GCF_965223715.1. Lineage (GTDB taxonomy): Bacteria > Pseudomonadota > Alphaproteobacteria > Thalassobaculales > Thalassobaculaceae > Thalassobaculum. The sequence continues at coordinate 3,641,332 of NZ_OZ245012.1, forward strand.
AACTACGACTACGGCAAGGCCGCCGCAGCCACCGTGCTGTCGGTCGCCGGACTGCTGGCCCTCTCCTTCCTGTCGCTGCGCACGCTGGAGCGCGGCACCCATTACGAGGCCTGACATGACGGGGGCGGGAACCAAGGGGGCCAACCCGGCGGCCATGCTCGTGATCGCCACCCTGTCGGCGGTGATCCTGATCTGGTCGACGCCGCTGATCTGGATGGCGATCGCCTCGTTCCGACCGCAGAATTTCGGCGGGCTCGACATGGCGTCGCTCTGGCCGGACTTCTCGCCGACCTGGGCGAATTTCGCCGAGGCGCTGGATTCCGCCGAGTTCCCGCTGCTCTATCTCAACACCGCGATCGTCTGCGCCGGGACGCTCGGCGTCCAGCTCGTGACCGTCACCCTGGCCGGCTACGCCTTCGCCCGGCTGCGGTTCCCGGGCAAGGAGCTGCTGTTCTACGCCTTCCTGCTCCAGCTCATGCTGGTGCCGCCGATCCTGATCGTGCCGAACCTGGTGACCATCACCCGGCTCGGGCTCTATGACAGTCTGCTCGGCGTGATGGTGCCGTATTTCGCATCGGCCTTCGGCGTCTTCCTGATGCGTCAGACCTTCAAGACGATCCCGCGCGACTTCGAGGAGGCGGCGATCGTCGACGGCGCCACCTGGTGGCAGCTCGTCTGGCGGGTGCTGGTGCCCCTGGCGCGGCCGGGGATGATCGCCTTCGCCATCGTGTCGGTGGTGAGCCACTGGAACGAGTTCCTGTGGCCGCTGATGGTGATCTCCTCGCCCGACAACCAGACCCTCACCATCGGACTCGCCTCGTTCACCATGGGGGCGGAGAGCGCCTCGCAATGGGGCGTGATGGCGGCCGGCACCTTCCTGGTGGTGGCCCCGCTGCTGGCGGCATTCGCCCTGTTCCAGCGGCAATTCGTGAATTCGTTCCTGTTCTCTGGCGTGAAGTAGGAGGTAAGCCATGTCGCGCATAGTATCCGTCGCCCTGGCGGCGGCCCTGACCCTGGGCCTGGGGTCCACCGCGGCGACCGCCGCCACCGAGATCGAGATGTTCTTCCCGGTCCCGGTGGAGGGCAAGCTCGCCAAGGAAATGAAGAACCTGATGGACCGGTTCAACAGCGAGCACCCGGACATCCAGGCGACCGCTGTCTATACCGGCTCCTACGACGAGACCAACATCAAGACCCGCGCGGCGATCAAGGCCGGCCGGCCGCCGGCGGCGGTGATCATGAGCGCGAACTTCGTGCTCGAGTACCAGATCAACGGCGAGATCCAGCCGCTCGACCCGCTGGTCGAGGCCGACGGCATGACGCCGGACGCCTTCATGGACCAGTACTGGACGGCGCTGCACGGCAATGCCCGTTTCGCCGACAAGATCTGGGCGGTGCCGTTCCACAACTCCACGCCGCTGCTGTACTTCAACGCGGACCATTTCAAGGAGGTCGGTCTCGACCCCAAGAACCCGCCGGCGACCTGGGCCGAATGGGTTGAGGCGGCCGAGAAGCTGACGGTGCGCGACGGCGACACCATCAAGCGCTACGGCCTGATGCTGCCGGGCAACTACGACTATCTCGGCTGGGTGATGACCGCGCTGACCATGTCGAACGGCGGTCAGTACTACAACCCGGCCTTCGGCGGCGAGGTCTACTACGACAGCCCGAGCATGCTGGGCGCGCTGACCCTGGTGGACGACATGGTCCATAAGTACAAGGTGATGCCCGAGGGTGTGACCGACGGCAAGGCGGTGTCGACCGCGTTCTTCGCCGGCCAGACGTCCATGGTGGTGCTGTCCACGGGCTCGCTCTCCTTCATCCGCGAAAACATGAAGACCGACTACGGCGTGGCCTTCGTGCCGCGGAACATGCGCAACGCGGTGGCCATCGGCGGCGCCTCGCTGATCATGCCGAAGGGCCTGTCGGACGAGCAGAAGAAGGCGTCCTGGACCCTGATCAACTGGCTGACCAGCCCGGAGATCGCCGGCCACTGGAGCCGCTTCACCGGCTATTTCGCGCCGAACAAGGGCGCCTACGAGCTGCCGGAAATGAAGCAGTTCATCGCCCAGAACCCGGACGCCAAGGTGGCCCTGGACCAGCTCCAGTACGCCAAGTCCTGGTTCGCGACCTACAACACGGTCGCCGTGCGCAAGGCGTTGGAGGACGAGGTCCAGGCGGTTCTCGCCGGCAAGAAGGCCCCGGCCGAGGCGCTGAGCGAGGCGCAGAAGAACGCCGACGAGATCATGCGGCCCTATGTGGAGCAGACGGCCCTGCGCCTGATGCACTGACCGGTACCACGACCGACCCAGCGACCGGCCCGGGGCTTTCTCCGGGCCGGTCCGTTCCCGCAAGCCCCCTTTCGGACACCGCCATGCAAATCGCTCACCTCACCGACCTGCATATCCGGCCGCGCGGCAAGCCCGCCTACCGGGTCGTCGAAGTCAACATGATGCTCGCCCGCGCGCTGGCGACCCTGAAGTCCCTGGACCCGCTCCCCGACGCGCTGGTGCTGTCCGGCGACCTGACCGATTGCGGTCTGGCCGAGGAATACGCCCTGCTGCGCAGCCTGCTGGAAAGCCTCGACATGCCGGTCTATCTGATCCCCGGCAACCATGACCGGCGCGAGGCGCTGCGCGAGGTCTTCGGCGACTGGCCGACCTTCGGCGACGACCCGACCTTCATCGATTTCGCCGCCGGGCTCGGCCCGGTGCGGGTCGTCGGCGTCGACACCGTGGTGCCGGGCCATGGCCATGGCGCGCTGTGCGCCCATCGCCTGCAGCGCCTGGAGACCACGCTGGCGCAGGCCCCCGACACGCCGACCCTGGTCTTCCTGCACCACCCGCCCTTCATCTGCGGGATCGAGCACATGGACAAGATCCGCCTGCTCGACGGCGCCGAGGAGCTGCAGCGGATCGTCGCCGCCAATCCCCAAGTCGAGCGGGTGCTGACCGGCCACCATCACCGCCCCATCCAGACCCGTTGGGCCGGGACCATCGCTCAGATCGCCCCTTCGGTCGCCCATCAGGTGGAGTTCCGCCTGGATCCCGGCGCGGAAGGCGCGCTGGTGCTGGAGCCGCCGGCCTTCCTGGTCCATGCCTGGATCGAGGGCACCGGCCTCGTGTCCCATCAGGTCTATGTGGAGCGCTATCCGGGCCCGCACCCGTTCGTGCTCGATTCCGACTATCCGGGGCAGAGCTGAGCGGCGCTGCGGCCCGCCCTTGATCGGGATGCCGGCCGCGAGGCAGAGTGCGGCGGATCCCGATCAGGATAGGACCTCATGCCGACGGACGCGCAGACCCTCGCCGCCCTCCAGTCCCGCGCTCAGGCCGCCCTGGGCCGGGCCGACTGGCCGGCGGCCGAGACGGCGCTGACGGCACTGCTGGAGGCGGTCCCGCGGTCGGCCAGCCTGCTCTACAACCGCGGCCTGGTGCGCAAGCGCCTCGAAAAGCGGGCCGACGCCCTGGCCGACCTGGACGCGGCGCTGGAGATCGAGCCGGCCCACGCCAATGCCCGGTTCGAACGCGCCTCGACCCTGGTCGACCTCGGGCAGCTCCCGGCAGCGGCGGACGGCTTCGCCGCCTATCTCTCCCTGGCGCCCGACGATCCCGAGGGTCTGCTCAATCTGGGCCGCCTCCAGCTCCGCCTCGGCCGGGCGGAGGCGGCACGGGAGACCCTGAACCGCATCGACGGCACCGATCCAGCCGTTGTGCTCGCCCGGGCGGAGGCGCTGCGGGATTGCGGGGATGTGGAGGGGTGCCGGCGGTTGCTCGCCGGACTCCACGGCCACGGCCCGGAGGTGGAGGCGGCCCGGCTCAAGCTGATGACCCAGGGGGCCGCCGGGCGGATCAGCCTCGACCCGGCTCAGCTCTTCGCGCCGCCGCGGTAGCGTTTGCGGTACAGGCCCGGCTCCGCCTGCAGGGCGTCCTGCACCTCCAGATGGCTGGACAGTCGGTCGCCCGACATCTCGCCGATCTCCAGCTCGAGCGCCCCGCGCGGCACCGGGAACCCCTGGGCGACCGGTGTGCCGGCCGGCAGCCTCCCGGCGAAGCCCGGATCGCTCCACACCGCCGGAAAATGCACCGCCCCGTCGCGCCAGGCGTCGCAATCGACCAGCCCGGTGATCGTGCGGAACGGCAGTTCGAGCCGGTTGACCGGATGCAGGAACAGCATCGACCAGCCCTCGGGAAGCTCGACGGTCCAGAAGTTGGTGAACTTCACGATGAACTGACCGGGATGGGTCAGCCCGGGAAACCCGGTCGCCTGCTCCGGCAGATGCACGCCGACCGGCGCCCGGCTCGGACGCGCCTGCGCGTGGGGCGGCAGGTCCCAATCCCAGGACAGCGCGCCGTCCGTCATCGTCAGATCCGCGGCGAGCGGGAACAGGATGCCGCCCTGCATGGCGTCGACGAAGGGCGGGCACTGCTTGACCGTGCGTACCGGCGCGTCGGCGAGCAGCGGGGCGGCGGCCTCGGCCGGCATCGCGCGCAGCCAGTCGGGCAGGGAGGTCCGCGCCAGGACCGGCTGCGGCAGGTGGTCGGAATATCCGGGCAGGCAGCGCAGGGCGATCCGCATTCAGCGGGCCCGCCGCTTCAGCAGCACATGGGTGACGGCGGCCACGATGGTGAGGACGACGAAGATCACGCCGATGGCGTTGATCATCGGCGACAGGCCGAACCGCATCCGCGCGCCGATCTCGGTGACCAGGGTCCAGTCGCCGCCGATGGCGAAGAAGGTGGTGTTGTAGTTCTCGATCGACTGCAGGAAGGCGATCACGCAGGCCGTGGCGATGGTCGGCATGAGGAAGGGCAGGGTGATCCGGCGGAACACCATCACGGGCGAGGCTCCGAGATCCAGGGCCGCCTCCTCCAGCACCCGGTCCTGGCGCTGCAGGCGGGCCATGAACAGCAGCATGCAGTATGAGGCGATGAAGGTGGTCTGCGCCACCATGGCGGTGAACAGCCCGGCCTGGACGCCGAAATAGTCGCGCCAGAAGATCATCGTCGTCACGCCCAGCACGATCCCCGGCATCAGGATCGGCGAGACCAGCAGGGTGTAGAGCAGCGTCGTGCCGCGCGACTGCAACCGGGTCAGGATGAAGGCGCCCGACAGGCCGAGCGGAATGGCGAAGACGATCACGCCGAGCGCGATGGACAGCGAATTGAGAAGCCCCTGGACGAAGCGTGCGTCGCCCGGCAGTTCGACGAACCAGCGCAGGGTGAAGCCCTGCCAGTCGGTGACCGAGGGGGTCGGGGCCGCGTTGAAGGCGGCGGCGACCATGAAGATCAGCGGCAGGAACATGTAGGCGAAGAACAGCACTAGATAGCCGCTCATCACCGCGCCGGCCCAATCGGTCTCGCGCTTCGGGGCCAGCCTCGGAGCCACGATCGTTGTGTTCTCCGCCGCCGCCGTCATTTCGCGATGTCCCGGATGCCGACCTTGAAGATCGCCATGTTGACGAGGATGAAGGCGACACAGGCGACCAGCAGGGCGACCGAATAGGCGGAACCCTGGTTCCAGCTATCCGCCTCGAAGAAGCGGCGGTAGATGAGCTGGCTGAACCAGTCGGGATGCAGACCGCGGCCGACGATCTCCGGCGCTGCGATCGAGCCGGCCGACAGCATGAAGGTCATGATCGAGCCGACGGCGATGCCGGGCTTCGCATGCGGGATCACCACGCGGGTATGGATCTTCCAGACCGATGCGCCCAGGTCGCGGGCCGCCTCGATCTGGTTCCTGTCCAGGGTGTCGATCGTGTTGTAGATCGGGAAGACCATGAACAGCACATAGGCGTAGATCATCACCGTGAAGACGGCGCCGTTGGAGGCGACGAAGCGGAAGCCCTCGCCGGCGTCCATGCTGATGATCCCCAGCGCGTCGAACAGCCAGTTCAGAATCCCCTGCTTCTCCAGGATCATCACCCAGGAGAAGATCCGCAGCAGCTCGTTGATGGCATAGGGGATGACCAGGCCGACCATCAGCAGGGTCAGCCGTTCCTCCGACTGCATCGTCGCCGCCGCATAGGCCACCGGGTAGCAGATCAGGAAACACAACACGGTGACGCAGAGCGCGTAGATCAGCGTCATCGCGAAGATCTGGACATGCACCGCGCTCATGGTGGTGAAGTTGTCGAGGGAGTAGCGCTCCTTCATCCCGGCCTCGCCGGAGGAGGTGTCCTCCTTCGCCTCCAGCTCGGCGATCCGCGTCGTCAGCTCGGCGATCTTGGCCTCGGCCTTCGCCCGCTCGGCGGCCGACAATCCTCCGGCGGCCGCACCGTTCGGCGAGGGCGTCAGGCTGGGCGACGGGGTCAGGGAAGGCGATGGGAACCCGCTTCCTGCGCCGCTCGCCTCGCCCGCTTTCAGGCGCTGCTCCAGCGTGAACTTCTCGGTGTAGAGCCGGTCGATCTCCAGGGCGAGCATGGCGGTCTCACCGCCGCGGTCCTCGTAGATAAAGGCACGCTCGATCATGCGGATCTGCGGCACCAGGATCAGCCCGACGATCCAGGCGACCACCAGGCCGACGAAGACCGCCGTCAGACCCCGTCCATAGCTGCGGACCAGTTCATTCACGGGCCAGCTCCCCCGCCGGCATCACCACCGCGTCGCCATGGTCGAAGCCGATCGTCTGGGTTCCGGTGAACTCCTGGCCGGCCGTTCCGGAATTGGTCAGGTGCAGGGCCAGGCTGTGGCCGCCGGCCCGCACGAACAGGTTCACGAAAGGCCCCTCCAGGTCGCGGCGCTCGACCTCGGCCTCGATCCGGTTGGCCGGGCCGCCGGTGCCGTTGGCGATCCGCATCCGTTCCGGCCGCACGAAGATCATCGCCTCGGTGCCGTCGCTTAGCCCTCGGCTGTCGACACCGAACAGGCGGCCCAGGGGCGTGTCCAGGCAGGCATAGCCGTTCTCGCGCCCGACCACCGTCCCCCGCAGCACGTTCTGCTCGCCGACGAAGGTGGCGACGAAGGGGGTGGCCGGGGCGTTGTAGATTTCGGCGGCGGGCCCGACCTGCTCGATCCGGCCGAGATTCATCACCGCGACCCGGTCGGACATGGTCAGCGCCTCGCCCTGGTCGTGGGTGATGTAGATGAAGGTGACGCCGGTCTTGCGCTGGATCGCCTTGAGCTCGGCGCGCATGTGCTGGCGCAGCTTCAGGTCCAGGGCCGACAGCGGCTCGTCCAGCAGCAGCACCGCCGGCTCTACCGCGAGCGCGCGGGCGACGGCGACGCGCTGGCGCTGGCCGCCGGAGAGTTCGGTCGGCCGCTTGTCGGCCTGGCCTGTCAGCGCCACCAGGTCGAGCAGCTCCTCGGCCCGCTTGCGCCGCGCGGCCTTGGCCACGCCGCGCGCCTCCAGCCCGAAGGCGACGTTCTCCCAGACACTCATCAGCGGGAACAGGGCGAGGTTCTGGAAGATCAGGGCGGTGGGGCGCCGGTTCGGGCCGATGCCATTCATCTCCTGGCCGCCGATCGCCACCCGGCCCCGGGTCGGGTCGATGAAGCCGGAGATCATCCGCAGGATCGTCGTCTTGCCGCAGCCGGACGGCCCCAGGATCGAGAAGAACTCGCCGGCATGAATGTCGAGATCGGTCTCGTGAACGGCGGTGAAGCCGTTCGGATAGGTCATGCTCACGCCCTTGAGGGCGACGTCCTGCCCGTGCATCGCTCCGGCCCCGCTGACGACGTCACAAAGAGGAAACCCGGGGCCGTCTGGCGGCCCCGGGCGAAGATGCAACGCGATCAGGCGTTGGTGATCTTGTCGACGTATTCCTGGCGCAGCGGCGCGAACCACGGCGTGTCGGCCTGCCACCACCACAGATTGGCGAGGTTCTGCTGGTTGTAGACCTCGTTGAACTGGGCCTTGTACTCGTCGCCCGCATGGTCGGCGGCACCGGCGACGGCCGAGTTGTAGCCGGTGTTCTTGGAGAACAGGCCGGCCATCTGCGGATCCAGCATGGCGTTGATGAAGGCGTAGCCCTGCTCGACATTCGCGGCACCAGACGGCATGCCCATGGAGTCCATCCAGGTGATGCCGCCTTCGGTCGGCATCCGGTACTTCCACTTGGCGTCCTCGCGGTTCAGCAGGAGGCCGGTGGTGTCCCAGGTCTGGCCGATGGTGGCGCCGGCCTGCTTGAAGGCGTTGGTCGCCTCGGTCGCGTTGTTCCAGAACGCGGCGACCTTGTCCTTGTTGGCGATGATGTAGGTCGCGCACGCATCCCACACCCGACGGGCGTCCTCTTCGGACTTGTAGACGTCGAGCATGCGGTTCGACTTGATCTCGCCCTTGGCGTCCAGATACAGGCCGACACCCATGATCACGGACTTCTGGCGGAAGGCCGACTTGGCACCGTCCTGGAACAGCGAGCCGTAGGAGACCTCGTCCAGCGGCATGGCCTTGCTGTCGAAGGTCACCGCCTCGGTGCCCCAGTCAAACGGCAGCAGCATGCGGTCGCCGCGGTAGGTGGCGCCCAGGGAGACGCTGTCGCGGACCATGGACGGGATCAGCTTGTCCATCTCGATCTTGGACTCGTCGAGCGGCTGCAACAGGCCGTCGGGATAGTAGTTCGGGCCGTTGGTGACGGACGGGAAGATCACGTCGAAGCCCTTGCCGCCGGCGGCTTTCAGCTTCTGCTCGGCCTCGTCGTTGGACCCGAAGGTGGACAGGTTGATCGTGATGCC